>NZ_JAUSOO010000059.1 GCF_030656115.1 Hydrogenophaga sp. | reverse complement strand
TGTTATTACGTGGACAAAACCCCCTACGCGCTGCGTCTGATTCGGGAGGGCGGTCATTATTTCTTGAGCCGCCCGCGCCGTTTTGGCAAAAGTTTGTTTCTGGACACGCTCAAAGAATTGTTCGAGGGCAACCGCGAGCTGTTCCAAGGGCTGGCCGCCGAAACCCAGTGGGACTGGACGAAAAAGTACCCGGTCATCCGCATCAGCTTGGGCGATGGGGTGCTGCAAAGCCGGGCTGAGCTGGAGCAGCGCATACAGGCCATTTTGCGCACCAACCGCGAGACGCTGGGCCTTCCCCGGCCCGCCGACTGGCCCGAGGTGGACACGGCCGGTAACCTCTCCCACCTCATTGCCCAAGCCCACCGCAGCACCGGTCAGCGGGCCGTGGTGCTGATCGACGAATACGACAAACCCATTCTCGACAACATCACCGACGCACCCACCGCCACGGCCATGCGCGAGGGGCTCAAAAATCTCTACTCCGTATTGAAAGGCGCTGACGAACACCTGAAGTTCGTCTTCCTTACCGGCGTCTCCAAGTTCAGCAAGGTCAGTTTGTTTTCAGGCCTGAACAACCTGCAAGACCTCACGCTGATGCCCGAATACAGCGCCATCTGTGGCTACACCGACGAAGATGTGGATACCGTGTTCGCCCCCGAACTGCCCGGGCTGGACCGCGAAGAAGTGCGCCGCTGGTACAACGGTTACAACTGGCTGGGCACCAGCGTTTACAACCCGTTTGACCTGCTGCTGCTGTTTCGCAACCGCAAATTCAAACCCTACTGGTTTGAAACCGGCACGCCCACCTTTCTCATCCAGCTGCTGGCCGAGCGGCAGTTCTTCACGCCCAACCTGAGCCAGGTGGTCGCCCACGAAAAGCTGTTGTCTACCTTTGATGTGGACCACATTCCTGCGGAGGCGCTGCTGTTTCAGACCGGCTACCTGACCATCCACGACAGCCGCGAGCCGCTGTTGGGCAACTGGGTTTACACCCTGGGTTACCCCAACCGCGAGGTGGAATCCAGCCTGAACATGGCCTTGCTCACCGGCTACGGCCTGAGCGAACAACACGCTCTGGGCACCCGGCTGGCGCTGATCGAGCTGCTGCAAACCCGCAACCTGGCCGGACTCGAACCCCTGTTTCACGCTCTGTTCGCCGGCATCCCCAACGACTGGTACCGGAAAAACCAGCTGGCCCAATTTGAAGGCTATTACGCCAGTATTTTTTACAGCTACTTCGCCGCGCTGGGGCTGGACATTCGCCTGGAAGACACCACCAACCATGGGCGTATCGACATGGCTGTGTTGTTCAACAACGAAGTGCTGCTGTTTGAATTCAAGGTGGTGGAGCTGACACCGCAGGGCAAGGCGCTGCAGCAGATCAAAGACAAAGGCTACGCCGACAAATACCGCGCACGCGGTGAGCCCATCCACCTGATTGGCGTGGAGTTCAGCAAGGACAGCCGCAACGTGGTGGGTTTTGAGGTGGAGACGGTGCATGTTTGAATCCGCCGAAATAGGCCACCAGATTGGCCGCAAGGCCTACAAGGAAGCTGAGGCGAAACTGCGCCAGGCGCTGCTGGAAGCGCAATACCAGTTGCTTGAGAGCAAACAACGCGCGGTCATCGTGCTCGTCAACGGGGTGGACGGCGCGGGCAAGGGCGAGACGGTCAACCTGTTCAACGAATGGATGGACCCGCGCCACATCCGCACCGAGGCCTTCGCCACCCCCGATGCCAGTGGCGAAGACGCCCCGCTGGGCCACCCCGCCATGTGGCGCTTCTGGCAGGTGCTGCCGCCCAAGGGGCATGTGGGCATTTTGTTTGGCAACTGGTACACCGACCCCATCGTGCAGCACGCGCTGGGTCACGACAAAGAATCCCGCTTTGACGAGCGTCTGACAGAGGTCCGCGCCTTCGAGCGCATGCTCAGCGCCGAGGGCGTGTGCTTGGTCAAGCTCTGGTTCCACATGACCAAAGAAGGCGTGGCCAAGCGCTTCAAGGCGCTGGAAAAAGACCCCAAAACCGCTTGGCGTGTCACCGCCCACGACTGGGAGCGCCTGAAACACTACGACCGTTTTGTGCCCATCTCGGCCAAGGCGCTGCGCAAGACCAGCACCGGCGAAGCCCCTTGGCTGGTGATCGACGGCAGCGACCCCGGCTACCGCGCGATCACCGCAGGCCAGTACCTTCTGGACAACCTGCTGCGCGCGCTGCAGCCCTTTGCCCCCTTGGGCATCGGGCACGCGGCCCCGCCCCCGCCCCCGCCGCTGGACGGGCGCAGCTTGCTGGCCACCCAGGACTACACCCGCACGCTGGCGCGCAGCACCTACGAAGACCAGCTCGAACGCCTGCAAGGCCGGCTGAACAAACTACTGCGTGCGCCCGAGTGGAAGCGGCGCTCGCTGGTGCTGGTGTTCGAAGGCATGGACGCGGCCGGGAAAGGCAGCACCATCCGGCGCATCACCCAGGCGCTGGATGCGCGGCACTACCGCGTCATTCCGGTGGCCGCCCCCAACGAAGCCGAGCGGGCCCAACCCTACCTGTGGCGCTTCTGGCGTTACCTGCCGCGCTGGGGCCACACCACGATGTTTGATCGCTCCTGGTATGGCCGCGTGCTGGTGGAGCGGGTGGAAGGCTTTTGCAGCGAACCCGACTGGACCCGCGCCTACGACGAGATCAACGCCTTTGAAGAACAGCTCACCCAGGCGGGTACGGTGGTGGTCAAGTTCTGGTTGTCCATCACGCAGGAAGAACAGCTCAAACGCTTTGAAGCGCGGCAGAACACGCCGCACAAGGTCCACAAGATCACGCCCGATGACTGGCGCAACCGCGACAAGTGGCCGCTGTACGCCCACGCTGTGGACGACATGATGGACCGCACCAGCACCGACATCGCGCCCTGGCACATCGTGGCCAGCGACGACAAACGCTGGAGCCGCATCGAGGTGCTGCGCCTGCTGTGCGAGCGGGTGGAGGCTGCCCTGGACACCAAGGGTTGAAAAACGCCCGGGAGGGCGCCCACGTACGGAGGTTCATGCTCCTGCCAACGGCATGGAGTCCGTCGCTTTTGGAGGGGGATCAATCCACCATCCCAAACCCCAACCCGCGCAAGCGCTCCCGGAATTTGTCCAGGTGGGCATTGCGCACCACCAACAGCGCAGGGCCCACCCGCAAGCACAGCGATCGGGTTTCTGGGTGGATGGCAAGGGTTTCGGCGGTTTCCTCGTCCCGGCATTCCACCAGGGTGGCCGCGCCAACGGCTTGGAGCGCGGTGCCATCTTGCGCGCAGCGCTCCAGAAATGCGGTCGCCTCCTCGGGCAGCGGACCGTCGTTGTGCGATGCCAGAAACTGGCGCAGAAGGTCGATATCGTGGCTTTTTTCGATGGCGGCCACGGCCTTGGATGGGGTGAGCTGCCATGTCCGTGCATCCACGGAAACCGCCCACATGGCCAGCAGCAGCTGCGACTCGGGCTCCAGAGTGCCCCGCAGCACCTTCACCTGCAGATTGGGCAAAACCAGCAGACGGGCCTCGCTGACCTGCACCGTGGGCAGGTAATCCTCGCTCAGACCCAGCACGTAGGCCCCCAAGGGGTTGATGCGGATGCACTGCAGGCCGTCGTACCGGCTCAAAAACGCCAGCTCGTCTGTACCCCAGTTGTTCTGAAAATCCGTGCGTGCACCCTGCGGCTCGCTGTACATCACGTCCACCAGACCCAAGGTGGCGGTGTATTCCAGCAACACCGCCATGAGGTAGCGCAGTTGCACGATGTTCCAGTCGTGGAACCCGCTGTAGCCCAAGGCGCCGTACTGTTTGTCGGCAATGTAGAGGCTCCATGTGTTGTGGGCCACGTCAAAGTCGAAGCCATTGCCCCGCATGAAGCGCCCCAAGGTGTCGACCTGCATCCACTGGCCCACCGGACATTCGCGCAAAGCCGCATGAATGGCCTCGCGCCGTGGCGCCAGGGCCGTCATCACCCGGCCAGCGGATTGTTGACCTTTGATGGCATCCACGCGGCTGAACTCGTCAAACGCCGCCGTCTGGAGCCACTTTCGCCACAGGCTGCGCAGGGTCTGGGCGGGGGGCGCGCTCAAGGCCTTGATGCCCGCCGGGGTGGGCGTGAGACGACCCGAAACGCAGGCCGCCAGACCGCCCACTTGCAACAACAACGGCCATGCAAACGCCTTGATGGGACCAACCTGCTGGTCCCATTTGTTTTGCTTGTCGATCCAGGGGTAAAAATCGCCGCCGGCGAGTTGGGCGCTGATCAGGCGCTGGGATGCTGCGCTGGCCACCGCCGTTTTGTCGCTCACCTGAACGCGGGTTTGCTCCAGCGTGCGCAGCAACACCAGCACATCTTGCAAAGCATCGCGCTCGGTGCAGCGCACGGTTACCTCGTCTTCAGGGGGCAAATCCCGAGCAGCTGGCATGACCATGCGGGCGGGTTGGGCAACCCAGCTGGCCAAGCGGGCGCGCAGATCCGGCGGAATGTACCAACGGCGCGTTTCTTTTGAATAGAAAAAGAGCAAGCACAAGGCCGTGGGTTTTTGCGTGCCGTACCGTTGTTTGGCCGTGATCGCGAATAGGGGGCTGGCCTGGTACTTGGCCTCAAACGCCACACCGTCGTATTCACCAGCGGGGTGGTAAACGGCCTCAGCCACCGCATCTTTTTCCACCGGCCCCAAGGCATCCCACATGGTGCGCAAGTGCGCGCCCTGCAAACCGCTCTCGATGGCGCTCAACAGAGCGGTTTTGTTGCCGATCTGGGTGGCATGGTTGGCGCCTGGCACATGCGGCAGCAGATTTTTCAGATCGGGTACGGTTTGCAGTTGAAGGGATTCGGTGAAACAGGGGTACATGGTGGTGGCTTGTATGTTGTATGCAGGAGCCGTCATTTATCCAGCTGCAACAGCAAAGCCCACGATGTTGCGGTACCCGTTGTGGGGCGTGGTGGCAAAGAGGGTGTGGAGCAGCGGCTTGAGCGCGGACAGGTCGTTGGCCATCAGCACGCGGTACAACTGGCTGAGCCCGTTTTTGCCCGAATGGTAATGCCCTTCCTCGCGCAGTTCACGAAGGTTCTGGATGCCAATGGGGACAGGGCTTGCGCAAAACCGCCGGCGTGGACTGGGGAGACGGGGTCAATGGCCATGTTCATGCTGTTTCCACCTCAAGGCCTGCGGTGTCGGCAGGGTCTTCGTGGGTGTGAAAATGCCGGCTTGGACAGCATGCCTTGGCAGCTGCCACCTGTTGCATTCGGTCCTCAAGCGCCGCCCGGGCGTCCCCGCCGTTTCTAAAATATCCCCCTTATGTCCAAAAACACCCGGCGCCACACCGCGCAGCCCACGCCCAATCCTGAACAGGTAGCCGCCATTCGCCGCTTGGCAGAAAACGGCGATATTGAGCAGGCGCGGCGGCGCCTCGCCGCCTTGCGCAAGTCCTTTCCCGGCTTCAAACCCTTGCTGGGCCTGGCCTGGGAGATCGAAGACCTGGGTGACGAGCCCGCGCGCGCCACGGCACGGGCGCTGGAATGGCAACAGGCATCGCCCAACAGCCGGGCGGCTGTGGAGGCTGTTTGCGACAGCGCACGCCTGGCGGGCTTTTTCATGCTGTTCGCACGCGCCGCTGACCGCTTGAGCGAGATGGATGGAAAAGCGGGAACGGCGTTGCCCGCCAGCATCGACAACCCGCTGGGCACGCTCACACCCGAACAGGCCCTGGCCATGGACCTGTCGCGCATGCACCTGGATGACAACAACACAGCAGCAGCCATTGCCACGCTGCAGGGCGTGGACCACCCCTCGGCCAAGAACAACCTGGCGCTGGCCTGGTTCGCCGATGGCCATGTGCGCCAGGCGCTGGCCGTGGCCGAAGCCAACTGGCAGGCCCAACCCAACAACCTGTTTGCGCTGGGCGATATCGTTCGCTGGCGTTGCTGGCTCAAGGGCATGAGCCCCAGCGTGGACCTCAAAGCGCCGTTGCAGCACGCCGTGCCTCTGCGTGCAGAAGATGCCATTGCACAGGTGCTGGGGTTGCGCTTTCTGGGCGATGAAGCTGCCGTCGCCCAGGCGTGGGCCAAAGCCGATCGTGCCGCTTTTTGGGCCCACACCACCCGAGACCAGCGCACCGTGTTCCAGGGGTTGCAGGACCCTTTGGCCACATGGCCGGGCCGCAGTGCCGCGTGGCTTCCGCGCAAATGGCTGGACGCATACCGCAACGCCCTGGCGGCTCACCAGGTACTGAACAGCGCGCTGCTGGAGCAGCAGGACCAGGCGTTCGCGGTGGTCTGCGATGCGCACACCGACTACCTGGTTCGCGTGATTCAGATGGGTGACGAGATCGGTCGGCACCTGGCATTCTCGGTGCTCAAAGAGCGCGCCAAACACCAAGGCGAAGCGGTGCGTGAGGCCTTGATCTCGTTGCTGAAGTCTCCTGCGGGGTCCGATTCGATGCGCATGGATGTGCTGCGCTGGATGACCGAAGAAGACATACTCAGCAAAAGTACGCCCGTGGACGTGTGGACCAACGGGGAGATAAGAACCATACGGTCCAGCGGATGGACCATTTCGGGTGAACCCCTGCCCAGTCCGTTCCCGCCCGAGGGAACCGAATTGAATGCGCGCGCCCTGACCGCCATGCACGAGGGGCATTTGACGCTGGCATTCGATTTGTTCACCCAGTTGCACCAGAGGTACCCAGAAAAGCCATCGCCCCTGGCCAATATGGCGTCCATCAAAGAAGCACTGAAGCACAACCCGCAAGCCATCAAGGACCTCTACCAACAAGCCCATGCCTTGGCGCCAGACTACCTGTTTGCCCGTTGCGGATTGGCGCGTTCCCTGGCCAAAGAGGGCCATTTGGAAGAAGCCGAAAGTCTGCTGGTTCCGGTGATGGATCGCACACAATTTCACAGCAGCGAGGCCCGCACCTTTCTGATGACGCAGTACGATTTGGCCTTGGCCAGGGGTGACCGCCAACTTGCCGCCCAACTGGAGCAGAGCCTTGCCGTCTTGTTGGACGGAGAATAGTGGTGAGACGGTGAACGCTGAGCCGAGACACTGAGAAAACAGCAACCCCCTCACAACGCGCCCCTCCACAGCGCCAGCGCCGAAAACACCAGCACGAGCGCCAAGCCACCGGGGCCCATTGCGCGGGCGGCGGGTTGTGACGCACCAGCGTGGTGGTGCTGGCCACCACCGACAAAAACACGCCGCCAAACAACAAGCCCGACGCAGGGGCGGCCGTACTACAGCGTGATGGCGTTGCCGCGCGAGCAAGGCAGCGGGCCCAACCAGGATTCCCCCCCTGTGTTTTGCGGGCACGTCTTCTCACACACAGGCTCCTGGTCGCCCGTCTATCATCCCGCCATGCTGATCGAAACGCTGGGCGCTGCCCGAGACATGGGGCGGCTCCATCAAATTCTGGGTGTACTGATTCGCCATGGTTTTGGCGACAGCGTGCGCCGCCTGGGTCTGGCCGACCGGCTCGAACGTGCCGGCCATGCCCTCAAATGGGGGCACGCCGCCGATCTCGCCCGGCTCGAACCCTCGGTGCAGGTGCGCCTGGCCATTGAAGAGCTTGGCCCCACGTTTGTGAAGCTCGGCCAGATTTTGGCCGGCCGTGCCGATCTCTTCGGCCCTGAATACATCGCCGAATTTGAAAAACTCCACAGCCACGTGCCCGCCGTGCCGCTGGAGATCCTGCGCCCCCAGTTGCGCGAAGACCTGGGTGGTGAGCCCGAAGACGTGTTTGCACGCTTCGACCCCGAGCCCTTGGCTGCCGCCTCCATTGCACAGGTGCACCGTGCCCAGCTCAAAGACGGCACCGAAGTCGTCGTCAAAATCCGCCGCCCCGGTATCACCGACACCATCGAAGCCGACCTGCGCCTGCTCGCCCGCATCGCCGCCGTGGCCGAAGCCGAGATACCCAGTCTCAAGCCCTACCGGCCCCAGCAACTGGTGCGCGAACTGGCGCGCTCGCTCAAGCGCGAGCTCGACCTGGCCAGCGAATGCCGCAACGCCGAGCGCATTGCCACCAACCTCGCGCCGCTGCCCTGGATCGTGGTGCCCAAGGTCCACTGGCAGCACACCACCGAGCGCGTCAACGTGCAGGACTTTGTGGGCGGTGTGGCCGGCAACGACCTGGCTGGTCTCGACCACCAAGGTTTTGACCGCAATCTGCTGGCCCAACGTGGCAGCCAAGCGGTGTTGAAAATGATTGTGCAAGACGGGTTTTTCCACGCCGACCCGCACCCCGGCAACGTGTTTTATTTGGCAGGCAACCGCATCGCCTTCATCGACTTCGGCATGGTCGGGCGCCTCTCGCAGCGCCGCCGCGACGAGCTGCTCAACCTGCTGCTCGGGCTGGTGGAGCGCAACCCCCAAACCGTGGCCGATGTGCTGCTTGACTGGACCGGCGACGAACACGGCGTCAACCTGGCCGTGCTGGAAACCGAAATAGAGGCTTTCGTCGACCAGTACCACGGCACCCCGCTGGCCCAGCTCAACCTGGGCCAGATGCTGGCCGACGTCACCACCATCTTGCGCGAGCACCACCTGGGCTTGCCGTCCGACATGGCGCTGCTCATCAAGGCCTTCATCACCCTGGAAGGCATGGGCCGCGGGCTCGATCCCGAATTTCACATGACCACCGAGGCCCTGCCGCTGCTGCGCCAGGTGGTGCGCGCCCGCTACCAACCCAAGGTGGTGGCCAACCGTGCCTGGCAGACCCTGCGCCGCACCCTCGCCGTGGCCGAGCAACTGCCGCACGACGTGTCGCGCCTGCTGCGCAACGCACGCCGCGGGCGCGTGCACGTGGGCATCGAGCTGGCCCACCTCAAGCGTGTGGGCGACCAGATCGACCGCGCGGCCAACCGCCTCACCATGGCGCTGGTCATCGCCGCCCTCATCATCGGGTCGTCCATCGTGATGACCGTCAAAGGCGGCCCCACCCTGTTCGGCTTGCCAGCCTTTGGCTTCATCGGCTTCGCCAGCGCCTTCGTGGGTGGGCTGTGGCTGGTGCGTGCCATCTGGCGCAGCAGCAAAGGGCGCGATGTGGGGGACGGGGACTGAGAGGCTGAGAGTCTTTCGTTCATGCCCGCTCGCCACCCCAAAACGGGACACCCAAACGCCCTCAGCACTGAACGCGACAGGGCTCAAAACCAATAAAAGGGCGTATTTTTCTTTCCCGTGCTACATTACCGGGTTCGCCTTGGGCGACTGGCCGCGTCAAATTTTTGAAGTTTTGACGCACCGCCCCCGGCAGAGGGGTTGCCTGTCTTGCCCCACCATCGCGAGCGATGCCCGTTTTTTCACGACGCGGCTGCGATATTTCCCTCCTGTTGCCGATGCCCCTGCCGTGGCTCGTGCACCGGATCTGGCCTGGTGTTCCCAACACCGTGCGGGTTCCGGGTGATTCAGTTGGGCACCCCGGCGCTTGGGGCTGCCACTTTGTTTTTCGGGCGTTTTCCGGTTTTGCAGCTGTGGCTGCGGGCCACTGCCCACTGATGTTTTTAATGATTCATACGACCACGATCACGACAACGAAGAGTCTTTCTCCTCTCACTTTGGGCAAATACCGCATTGCGGCTTGCCCGCGCCCGTTGCCTTGCGGGCGCTTCGCCGCACAGGTGTCCATAGCCAGTGGACGCGGCAGCGCTTCCACCGCCCGTGTGATGCGCTTTGTTGACGATTTCTCAACCCACGATGCTGCGGCAAAATACGCTGTTGCCCAAGGCATTGATTGGGTGAATGACACGCTGCGCATCCAGGCGCGCCCAACCGTTGCGGCGCAGATGCCGTCGCCCCAAATCTGTATTTGAAAAGGAGCCTCACATGGCCAAAGAAGATCTGATCGACATGATGGGTATCGTCAACGAGGTGCTGCCCGACACGCGTTTTCGCGTGACGCTGGACAACGGCCACCAGTTGATTGCCTATTCGGCAGGCAAGATGCGCAAGAACCACATCCGCATTCTGGCGGGTGACCGCGTGTCGCTGGAGCTGTCGCCTTACGACCTGAGCAAGGGCCGCATCAATTTCCGCCACATTGAAGGCCGTGGCCCGATGGTGCCGCGCAAGCCACGCTGATCCGGCATTGAAATCGCCCTCGTAGCGCCTGCGCGAGCGCTGCCGAGCACGGGTGCCTCCGGTCAGTTGCCTGACTTGAGGCGCATTCGGCGCGCCCGCACGGCGGCCGCCAGTTCTTCGAGCACCGGCACGGTCTGCTCGAAGCTGATGCAAGCGTCGGTGACGCTCACACCCGCTTGCAGCGGTTGGCCGGGCACGATGTCCTGCCGTCCCTCGTTCAGATGGCTCTCGATCATCAGGCCGGTGATGCGCGCATCGCCTGCGGCAATTTGCTGCGCCACGTCGGCGGCCACGCCGATTTGTTTGCGGTATTGCTTGCTGCTGTTGGCGTGCGATACGTCCACCATCACCTGTTCGCGCAGGCCGGAGGTCTTGAGCAGTTGGCAGGCGGCGTCCACATCGGCGGCGCTGTAGTTGGGTGCTTTGCCGCCGCGCAAAATCACATGGCAGTCGCGGTTGCCTCGGGTTTCAAAAATCGCCGCCTGGCCCATCTTGGTCATACCCATGAAGGCGTGTGCGGCCTGGGCGGCTTGTATGGCGTCGGTGGCCACTTTCACACCGCCATCGGTGCCGTTTTTGAAACCCACCGGGCAGCTCAGGCCGCTGGCGAGCTGGCGGTGGCTTTGGCTTTCGGTGGTGCGCGCACCGATGGCGCCCCAGCTCACCAGGTCGCTGATGAATTGAGGGCTCAACAAATCCAGAAATTCGGTGCCCACCGGCAGCCCCAGCGCCAACACGTCCAGCAACAGCTGGCGGGCCAACTCCAGACCTTCGTTGATGGCGAAGGTGCCGTCCAGGTGTGGGTCGTTGATGTAGCCCTTCCAGCCCACGGTGGTGCGGGGTTTTTCAAAATACACCCGCATGACCACGAGCAGGTCGCCGGCCAGTGCGTCGGCTTGCGTTTTGAGCCGCTGTGCGTAGTCCATGGCCTGCGCGTGGTCGTGGATGGAGCAGGGTCCCACCACCACAATCAGCCGGTCGTCTTGCCCGTGCAGCACGTGCGAGAGCGCGCTGCGGCTGCTTTCTACCAGCGCCCGGGCTTCGGGCGGGGTGGGCAGCCATTCCTGCAGCAGGGCGGGCGTGATGAGCGGGCGCACGGCGCCAATGCGCAGGTCGTCGATGCGGGTGGTGTCCTGGGTGGACAGCGGGGTGGAGGTGCGTTGGGCGTGGGTCATAGCCCGGTATTGTCGCGCGGCATCCGTGGACCGGTGGTGGCCACCCGCGTGAGCACGGTGCTCAGGGGCGGCGAAAAGCGGTGTGCTGGCTGGCCCAGTAGCGGTTGTCCAGGCGGTCCAATCGCACGGTGCCACCGGTGGATGGTGCGTGCACAAAGCGGCCGTCGCCCACGTAAATGCCGGCGTGAAAGGGCCGACCCGAACCAAAAATCACCAGGTCACCGGTGCGCCTTTCGTGGGTGCTGACCGGGTGTCCAAAACCGGACAGCTGCGCCACGGTGCGCGGAGGGGCCACACCGATGCGGCTTTTGTACACATAGCCGATCAGGCCGCTGCAGTCGAACCCGCTGTCGGGCGTGTTGCCGCCGTACCGGTAGGGCGTGCCCACCAGGCCCAGCGCATGGATGGCGATGTCACTCGACGGTCCGGCAGGCAGCGGACGCGCCGGCCCGGACGGCGTGCTGCCGCAGCCTGTGAGCAGCAGGGCGAACATCAGGGCAAGGCTTGAAACAACACAGCGCATGGCGGTCCAGCGCAGCGGATCGTTCCTCACGGTGCCCCCCCTATCTGGGCTGCGGTGGGTTTGCAGGCTGTTGCGCTCCATCCCGATGGTGAGGCCGTGGCGCGCGCCAGAAATTTCGGCAGTGCGGCGCGCGTGCAGGCTTGCAGTGCGCACAAAAAGCGGTGGTCGGGCTCGGCCACACCGTGGCGCGTGCGCAGGTCGTGCTGTATGCGTTGCAGCAGTTCGGCGGCCATTTCAGCGTCGGCCAGTGCCCGGTGCGCCCGACCGGTGCGAGGCAGGTGAAAAAAGTCCACCAGGTGGCCCAGCTTGTGGCTTGGCGCTTCAGGGTAGAGCCGGCGCGAGAGCAGCACCGTGCAGGCAAACGGCTGTGGCGCAGGCATGCCCGCGTGCGCGAGTTCGGCCACCCAGTAGCGTCGGTCAAACGATGCGTTGTGCGCCACCATGGGCGCGGCGCCGACAAAGTGCGCGGCGTCGGCCATCACGGCCGCAGCCGGTGGGGCGGCTCGAACCATGGCGTTGGTGATGCCGGTGAGCTGGGTGATGAACGCCGGGATGTGAACGCCCGCGTTCATCAGGCTCTGAAAGCGGTCCACCACCTGGCCGCGCTCCAGCAACACGATGGCCACCTCGGTGGCACGGTCGCCTTGACCCGGAGAGATGCCGGTGGTTTCAAAGTCGATGACGGCGATGCGGGACATGGAAGACTTCCCAGTCAGGGTGCCTGGCGCTCAGCCGCTCAGGCCTTTTTCAGGAATTCCGACTTCAGCAGCATGCTGCCCAGTTCGGTTTTGCAGTCCACGTTGTGGCCATCGTGGCCGTCCACCAGGCGGATGCTTTTGATTTTGCTGCCTTTCTTGAGCACGCTAGACGAGCCTTTGACCTTCAGGTCCTTGATCAAAATCACCGCGTCACCATCGGCCAGCGGGTTGCCGTTGGCGTCTTTCACCGCTGCGCTGCCGGTGTCTTCGTCGGGCGCGCCCGTGTTGGCCGTGGGCCACTCGTGCGCGCAGTCGGGGCAGACGACGTTGTCGCCGTCCACGTAGGTGTTTTCAAGGCCGCATTGCGGGCAGGCTGGGAAAGTGTGGGGCATGGGAGGCGTGGGCCAAAACAAACGAAGGTTCGTATGGTAGTGGACCTGCGCCGCGCCGGTCCTGCCGCGTGCCCGGTGGTCAGCGCGTTGTGGTGAAGTCGGGTATGCGCACCATCGCCATCGCATCGAATTTCGGGCCCAAAAAAACCGGCACCAGGGCCGGTTTTCAAACTTGCGGCGAGACGCAATCAGTACCCGCTGCGCCCGCCCCGGTTGCCACCGCCATAACCGCCAGCGCTCGCTTCTTTCGGGCGCGATATGTTGACCACAATGGAGCGTCCACCCACCGACATGCCATTGAGCGCTTGAATCGCCGCATCGGCTTGCTCGCTGGTGCCCATTTCCACAAAGCCGAAACCTTTGGAGCGGCCCGTGTCGCGGTCCATCATGACCTTGGCCGATGTGACGTCGCCGTACTCGGAAAAATTGTGGCGCAGGGCGCTGTCGTCGGCGTTGAAGGGCAGGTTGCCCACGTAAAGTTTGGTGCTCATGAAAGAGCCTTTCAGAGAGAGGGCGCCGTGACCCGGAAAAGCCCGGCGGCGCAGGAAGAAGCGGCGTCCAGTAGACACCGCAGGAACAGGTGTTGTGCCTGCCCAGGGCAACACACAACACAGACAGGGGCGCCGCAACCGCACAGGTGGCCTGTGCGAGTCAGCGCCACACAGAAGTGAAAAGAGACAAGTGGCCACTGCAGGCCATCGGTTGCGGTGACCCACCGGGTTTTCCAGGCCGCCCCAGGGCCAATTTGCGGTGGCGCAAACGGGTTGGCCGGCAAGCACCAGCGGGTTTTGGCCAAGGGTGCATCATATTCTGCAAACCCATGCCCATTTTTTTCGCACCATCCTGGATCTGAAAGACACCGACATGCCAGAAACCACCTTCCACATACCCAACCTGCAAACCCAGGAAGACGCCGATGCCGTGATGTTTGAGCTACAAGACCTGCCCTGCGTCAACCAGGCCGACGTCAACTTGCCCGAACACACCGCCTGGGTGAGCCACACCCGCATGATTGCCCCCGAAGACATTGCCGCCGCGCTGCAAGAGGCGGGCTACGAGGCCACACCGGTGTGAGCGGCGTGGGTGGTGGATGCTTGCTTCGTCGTTGCGGTGGGTTTTGCGCAGTTTGGCAATGTGCGGATAAGTTCTCTTAAGCCGCCGCAGGCGCCGCCAGCGATTTGCGGAAGCGGTTGAGTTCCTGCACGGTTTTGAAGGGCTGTTCCATGAGCAGGCTCATGTTGTGCAGGATGCGGTCCACCACCTTGGTCTCCCACACGGCGTCAAAGTCGATCTGCTTGTCCAGCCAGTGCTCCAGCCACTCGGGGTTGGGCAGTTTGCTCTGGATGGTGTCGTTCGGGAACATGGCCTTGTTCACGTGCAGGTTGGTGGGGTGCAGGGCCTGCGCGGTGCGCCGGGCGCTGGCCATGAGCACGCCCACTTTGGCAAACGCCACCTTGGCTTCGCTGCCGAACTTGCCAATGGCGCGTTTCATGTAGCGCAGGTAGGCGCCGCCGTGGCGGGCTTCGTCCTGGCTCAGGGTGGCGTAAATCTGTTTGATCACCGGCTCGGTGTGCCATTCGCTGGCGCGGCGGTACCAGTGGTTCAAACGGATCTCGCCGCAGAAGTGCAGCATCAGCGTTTCCAGCGGCGGCGCGGGGTCGAATTCAAAGCGGATGTCGTGCAGTTCCTGTTCGGTGGGCACGAGTTCGGGGCGGAAGCGGCGCAGGTATTCCATGAGCACCAGCGAGTGTTTTTGCTCTTCAAAAAACCAGATCGACATAAAAGCGGAGAAGTCCGAGTCGTCGCGGTTGTCGCGCAAGAACATTTCGGTGGCGGGCAGCGCGGCCCACTCGGTGATGGCGTTCATCTTGATGGTCTGGGCCTGCTCGTCGGTCCGCGCGCTGGCGTCGAAGCTGTCCCAGGGAATGTCCTTGTCCATGTCCCAGCGGACGGATTCGAGTTGCTTGAAGAGTTCGGGGTAGAGCATGGCGGGCTTTCGGTCGATCGGCTGATAGCGTTGGATTTTATGCACGGGGGGTGTAAATGCGCTTACACACCATCCAGGTGGGCCAGGGTAAGTGCTGCCTGCTGGCGCAGGGCCTCGCGCTCGGCGGGGCTTAGACGGGTGAGGTTGCGCACCATCAGGGCGGTGCGGGGGCTCGCAGCCAGTTCGGTCTCGTGGCGGTCCAGAAAGTTCCAGTAGAGCGTGGTCATGGGGCAGGCGTTGGGGCCGGTGCGCTGGTCGGGCTGGTAACGGCAGCCCCGGCAGTGGTTGCTCATGCGCGAGATGTATTGCCCGCTGGCCACATAGGGTTTGCTGGTGAAGCGCCCGCCGTTGGCAAACAGCGCCATGCCCGCCACGTTGGGCAGTTCCACCCATTCCACCGCGTCCACATACACCGCCAAATACCAGTCGGCCACCTGCTGGGGTTGCAGCTCGGCCAGCAGCGCAAACTGGCCGGTGACCATGAGGCGCTGGATGTGGTGCGCGTAGCCGTGTTTCAGGGTCTGGCCGATGGTGTCTTGCATGCAGGCCATGTGGGTCTGGCCGGTCCAGTACCAGCGCGGCAGCGCCCGCTGGTGGCCAAAGTGGTTGGCGGTTTTCATGCCCGGCATGTCCAGCCAGTAGACGCCGCGAATGAATTCGCGCCAGCCCAGTATCTGGCGGATGAAGCCTTCCACGCTGGCCAGCGGCAGGCCGCGCTCGTGGTGCGCGGCTTCGGCGGCGCGGATCACGTCGCGCGGGTCGATCAGGTGCAGGTTGAGCGAGACCGAAAGCAGTGAATGCCAGCCAAACGGGGTGTCGGTCCACATCGCGTCCTGGTAGGCGCCGAAACATGCCAGCCGCACGTCCACAAAGTGCTGCAAGGCTTGCTGCGCTTGCTCGGGTGTGACCGGCCAGCCAAAGTGCGCCAGTTCACCGGGGTGGTCGGGGAAGCGCGCCTGCACCAGCGCGATCACCTCGCGGGTGGTGGCGTCGGGCGCGAAGTGGGTGGGCTCGGGAATCCAGCCCGGTCCGGCTTTGGGGTAGCTTTTGCGGTTGTCGGCGTCAAAGTTCCACTGGCCGCCCACCGGCGCTTTACCGTCCATGAGCACACCGTGTTCGCGGCGCATCTCGCGGTAAAAGTATTCCATGCGCCATTCTTTGCGCCCACTGGCCCAGCGTGCAAAGCGCGCGCGGCTGCACAAAAAGTGGGTGTCTTCCAGCACCTGCAAGGGCACGCCAGCGCTGTGCGCCACGGCGGCGATGTCTTGCTGCAAGCGCCATTCGCCGGGTTCGCACAGCCACAGCGTTTGCGGTGCGAACCGGGCCAGCGCGTGGGCCAGGCGCTCGGGCAAGCTGGGCAGGGCGTCCAACGCCGGGTCGTCCAGTGCCAAGTAGTGGCAGGGTAGCCCGGCGTCGGTCAGGGTTTGCCCAAAGTGCCGCATGGCCGACAAAAACACGGCGATGCGGGCCTGGTGGTTCCAGACCTGGGTGGCTTCGCCGGGCGCTTCGATCATGAGCACCGCGTCTTGCGCCGGGTCGAAGCTGGCCAGGGCGGGGTTGCCCAGCCAGAGCTGGTCGCCCAGCACCAGCACCAGGCGGCGCAACGGGGTGGCGTGCTGTGGGGTTGGGCGCGGCGTCATGCCGGTCGGTCTTTGGCGGCGCGGCAGCGGTCGCTGCAATATTTCACCTGTTCCCAGGTGCGCGCCCATTTTTTGCGCCAGGTCATGGGCCGGCCGCAGGCGGCGCAGGGTTTCTGGGGCAGGCTGGCTTTGTTGCCGCGAAAAGCGTTCATGCGGCCTCCGGCGCGGGTTGCGCGTGCAATGGCACTGCGCCAGCGCGCCAGCGCGCCACGCCGGTGGTGATGTCGTCGAGCTGGCCCATGGGCCAAAACGCGGGAGCCTGCGTGGCGCGCGGGCCGCGCGGCTGGCGGTAGAGCGCGGGGCACTGGCCACCGGCCCAGATTTCGACCGAAGCGGGCAGGCGCTCGCGCAACTGGGCCAGGGCGGCCAACACGTCGCGCGGGTTTTGCACCGCCGTGAAGCTCAGGGCCACCACGTCCACACGGTAAGCGCTGGCGGCGGCCACAATGTCGGGCAGCGGGGTTTGCACGCCCAGGGCCACGGTGTCACAGCCCGCCAGCACCATAAAGCTCTCGGCCATGAGCAGGCCCAGGGCGTGGGGTTCACCGGGCACGGTGGTCAGCAGCACGCGGGGTGGCTGGCGCGGCTGGTTGGCGGCCACCTGGGCCATGGCCGAACGCAGCAGGGCTTGCACCACCTCGGTGTACAGGTGTTCTTCAAACACAGCCAGTTGGCCGTCCAGCCACGACTGGCCCACGCGCACGTTCATGGCAATCACGCCGTCGCGGATCAGTGCCGCCAGGCCGTGGGCCAGCAGGTACTGGTTCATGGCGCGGCGCAGGTCGTGGGCCTGGTGCTGGCGCAGCAGCTGCATCCAGTGCTCCACCGGTACGGCGTGTGCGGCGTCGGCGGCCGGTAACCGGCGGCGGGCTCGGGCCGGCAGAGCCGGGCACGCGGCGGGCAGCGCATCGGCCGGGTTTCGAGGTGGGGTTTGAATCTGTTCACGCTGTGCCTGCGTACCCAACTCAAGCAATTTCTCCAACGGCAGCGCCACCACGCCGCCCGGACGGTGGCCGGCGTCGAGCAGGCGCCGAATGTGGCGCAGCCGCAGCAGTTGGGCGTCGTCGTATTGGCGTTCGCCCAGTGCGTCGCGCTCGGGCGTGGGGAAGCCATAGCGCCGCTCCCACACCCGCAGCGTGTCTTTGGACAGGCCGGTGTCGCGCTCGACATCGGCAATGGTGTGCCGGGTCGCGGCGCTGAGGCTTGAACTTGTCATGGACAAATGACTCATGGGTTTACCGCATTATGGAGTTTTATGCATGAACGAGCGCATTGTCTATGGCAAGCCCGCACCCGAAGGATGGCGACCCGGGCAGGGTCTTGTGCTGTGTGGCTGGGTGTTCTGCTGGGCTTTGAGCCCCGCCGCACAGGCCCAGACGGTGCCCGCACCCACCGCCAGCGCCACCTGCAGCCCCTTGCTGCAACACCGCTTTGACCGGCTGCAGGACGAAAAGCCCCAGTCGCTGTGCCAGTACGCGGGCCGGGTGGTGCTGGTGGTCAACACCGCCAGCTTCTGCGGCTTCACCAGCCAATACCAGGGCCTGGAAGCGCTGTATGCGCGCTACCAGGCGCGCGGGTTGGTGGTGCTGGGCTTTCCGTCGAACGACTTTGGCCGCCAGGAACCCGGCAACAACCAAGCGATTGCCGACTTTTGCGAGAACACCTTTGGCGTGAAATTTCCCATGTTCAGCAAAACCACGGTGGTTGGGCGCGAGGCCAACCCGCTGTACCGCCAGCTCGCCACGCGCACCGGGCAGACACCGCAGTGGAACTTCCACAAGTACCTGATTGGGCGCGATGGCCAGACCGTGCGCAGCTTCGGCAGCGCTGTCGAACCCCATAACCCTGAACTGATCAAGGGTATTGAGCGATTTCTATCGGTCAAATAGTGACCAATCAGTCACAATAAAACCAATCGGTATATTTTGAGCCTGCAGCCCTTGTTTATTGACGGCAAGCAGGCCCCAACAAACGGTCTGGAGGGAACCATGGCCCACATTCAGCGGAACTTTTTCAAGCGACCTTTGCTCACATGCTTCAACGTGTGGGCAAAGACAGCCAACATTTGCGCACAACCCGTTTTTGCACTGCGAAGCCTTCCAGGCGTGTGTCTGGATGCAATCCCGAGGCGGTTTTCCTCCTCCTCCCTCCCTCCCTTGTTCGTCCCGGGGCGCTTCGCAGGCATTTTCTATTCCACCGGCCACACGCTGCTGGCGCACGCCGGTCGGGGAGTCTGATCCATGTACTCAGACCCCCGCGCCCCAGCCGCCCGCACGCCCTCGCCCCACAATCCACGCCAGCCCCGGGTGGCCATCGTCGGCTCGGGCATTTCGGGCCTGGCCGCTGCCCACACCTTGCAGGGGCTGGCCGACATCACCCTGTTTGAAGCCGGCGACTACTTTGGCGGCCACACCCACACCGTGGACATGACCCTGCCCAACGCGCAGGGCGTGCCCACCACCTTTGGGGTGGACACGGGTTTTCTGGTGCTCAACGAACGCACCTACCCCAACCTGCTGGCGCTGTTGGTCGCGCTGGACGTGCCGATTGCCAAGTCCGACATGTCGTTTTCGGTGCAGGCGCCCGGCGCGGCGCGCGACGGCAGCACACTGGAATGGAGCGGCTCCAGCCTGTCCACCGTGTTTGCGCAGCGCGGCAACCTGACCAACCCGCGTTTTTGGCGCATGTTGGCCGACATCGTGCGCTTCAACCGCATCACCACGAAGCTGGCCCAGCGCGGCGAAGACCTGCTGCCGAACAGCCCGCTGCTGCAGCCGCTGGGCGAGTTCCTGTGCGAACAGCGCTTTTCCAGCGAGTTTCGCGACTGGTACTTTTTGCCCATGATGGGCTGCATCTGGAGCTGCCCGACCGACCAGATGTTGGCCTTCCCGGTGGCCACCATGGTGCGCTTTTGCCACAACCACGGCCTCATTCAAATCACCAACCGGCCGCAGTGGTACACGGTAGCCGGTGGCGCGCGCCAGTATGTGAACAAGATCACCGCCCGCATTCCCGACCGCCGGCTGAACACCCCGGTGTTGCAGGTGCTGCGCGACGCACAGGGCGTGCGCGTGGTGACCCAGGGCCGGGTGGAGCGCTTCGACGCGGTGGTATTCGCCTGCCACAGCGACCAGGCGCTGGCACTGCTGGGCGAACAGGCCACACCCGAAGAAACGGCGGTGCTGGGCGCCATCCACTACCAGCCCAACCACGCCGTGCTGCACACCGACACGGCCGTGCTGCCCCAGCGCAAGCAAGCCTGGGCCGCCTGGAACTACGAGCGCTCGCCCAACCCGAGCCAGGAGTCGGCCCAGGTGTGCCTGCACTACCTGCTCAACCAGCTGCAGCCGCTGCCGGTGCAGCAGCCGGTGGTGGTGTCGTTGAACCCACAAGGGCCCATCGACCCGGCCAAGGTGGTGGGCGAATACACCTACGCGCACCCCGTGTTCGACCTCGCCGCCATTCAGGCGCAGGCCCGCGTGCCCGCCCTTCAGGGCCAACAAAACACGTTTTTTGCCGGCGCCTGGATGGGCTACGGCTTTCACGAGGACGGCCTGAAAGCGGGCCTGCAAGCCGCCCGCGCCCTGATGGACGCCCACGGCCTGAGCGCCACCACCAGCCCCGCCGACACCCGCCGCGCCGCCTTGCCCGGGGTGTTTGCATGACTGCGCCGGGCAGCGCCGTACACGCCGTGACCAGCGTGGGGGCCACAGACCCGTGCGCCGGGCCGCCCCAAGCCGGGTCAGCCCCCTCGGGGGGCAGCGCAGTACACGCGGTGACCAGCGTGGGGGCCAACCCGAGCGCCGCGCCGGGCCGCCCCAAGCAAGCTCGCGCCCCCTCGGGGGGCAGCGCAGTACACGCAGTGACCAGCGTAGGGGCCAACACCCCCCTGATTGGTTTTGGCCAGGTGCGCCACATGCGCCACCGCCCGCAGCGCAACGCCTTCGCCTACCCCACCTATTTTTTGATGCTGCCCATGCGCAGCCTGCGCGCCCACGGCTCCGGCGCGCTGGCGCGCAACCGCCGCGCTGCGCTGGCCTTTCACGACAGCGACCACGGCGACGGCGGCCCCGACAGCCTGGCCTGGCTCGACCAGTTGTTGCAGCAACACGGCATCACCGACGCGCAGGGCGAGGTGTGGCTGCACACCTACCCGCGCGTGCTGGGCTACAGCTTCAAGCCGGTGAGCTTTTGGTATTGCCACCGCGCCGACGGCAGCTTGCGCGCCGTGCTGGCCGAGGTGAACAACACCTTTGGCGAGCGCCACTGCTACCTGTTGGACGCACCGCGCCTGGGTGTGCCCTGCACGGCCGACAAGGTGTTCCATGTGTCGCCGTTTTGCCCCGTGCGTGGCCAGTACCGCTTTGTCTTCATGCGCACCCGGCACGCGGGCCTGGACCGCACCGTGGCCCGCATCGACTACTTTGACGCCGCTGGCGAACCGGTGCTCATCAACACCAGTGTGAGTGGCGTGCTGGAGCCGCTGACCGCCGCCACCCAACGCCGCGCCCTGTGGGCGCACCCGGCCATGACGCTGGGTGTGGTTGCCCGCATCCACTGGCAGGCGCTGCGCCTGTGGCTGAAAAAAACCCCGTTTTTTCGCCAGCCCGCCGCCCCACGCGACTTCGTGACCGCTGGCGACGCGCCCGCCCACACACGCCCGAGTTGAACGCTCCCCACCCACCTTGCCCACGCTGCCCAGCCCGCCCATGAACAGCACCACCGCCACCAACCACCCCGCCGGCTTTGCCCTGCCGCGCAACGCCCCGGCCGCCGCACGCACGCTCATGCAACTGCTGCAGCGCCTGCGCCACGGCAGCCTCACGCTGCAACTGCCCGACGGCTCGGTGCAGCGCTTTGGCAGCACCGAAGGCCCGCACGCCAGCCTGCGCATGGTGAACTGGAACATGTGCCGCGCGGTGCTCAAGTCCGGCGACATCGGCTTTGCCGAAAGCTTCATGGCCGGCGACTGGACCACGCCCAACCTGACCGCGCTGCTGGGCCTGATGGTGGCCAACCGGCGCGAGGTGGAAGACGCCATTTACGGCTCGTGGCTGGGCCGCCTGGCGTACCGGGTGCGGCACTTGCTCAACCGCAATTCCAAAGCCAACAGCCGCAAAAACATCCACGCCCACTACGACCTGGGCAACGCGTTTTACGAGCTCTGGCTCGACGGCACGATGAACTATTCGTCGGCCCTGTTCGAGGCACCCGAGCAAAGCATGGTGGACGCGCAGCACGCCAAGGTGCGCCGCGCCCTGCGCATGGCCGGCGTGCAGCCGGGCGACCGGGTGCTGGAAATTGGCTGCGGCTGGGGCGCGCTGGCCGAAAAAGCCACCACCGAATTCGGTGCCTCTGTCACCGGCGTCACGCTGTCCACCGAACAGCTGGCGTTTGCGCAGCAGCGCATGGACAAGCTGGGCGTGCAAGACCAGGCCGACCTGCGCTTGCAGGACTACCGAGACATTGCCGATGCGCCCTTTGACGCCATTTGTTCCATCGAAATGCTGGAGGCGGTGGGCCGCGAATACTGGCCCACCTACTTTCAGTCGGTGGCCAAGCTGCTCAAACCGGGCGGGCGGGCTTGCATCCAGAGCATCGTGATCGACGACGTCCTGTTCGAGCGCTACATCGCCGGCACCGACTTCATCCAGCAATACATCTTCCCGGGCGGCTGCCTGCCCTGTCCGCGCGAGCTGCGCGCCCAGGCGGCCCAGGCTGGGCTGGAGGTGGTGGACGAGTTCGCATTTGGCCCCGACTACGCCCGCACCCTGCAACTGTGGCGCGAGCAGTTTTTGCACGAGCAAGAGCGCGTGCTGCAGCTCGGTTTTGACCAGCGTTTTCTGCGCATCTGGGAGTTCTACCTGGCCTACTGCGAAGCCGCTTTTACCGGCGCCAACGTGGACGTGGTGCAGATCACCCTGCGCAAACCCGGCTAAGACCCGCCATGCCCACCACGCCGTCAACCACCCGCCCCCTGCGCCTGCGCCGCATGCCCCCAGCCGCTGCTTTTTTGCTCGCCGTGACTGCCGCCGCCTGGTGGCCCAGCACGGTGTGGGCCACGCCCGAAGCCACCGCCAGCGCCGCGCTGCAGGACAAGCAGGTGCAGGGCAACGCGCGGCTGCGCGTCTGGGGCTTTGAGGTGTACGACGCCAGCCTGTGGGCCGGCCCCGGTTTTGACGCGCAGCGCTACGAGCAACACCGTTTTGGGCTGGAGCTGAGCTACCTGCGCAGCTTGAAAGGCCGGGCCATTGCCGAACGTTCCATCGAAGAGATGCGCGGTATTGCCCCCATCACCCCCGAACAGGCCACGCGCTGGCTGGCGGCCATGAGCGCGTTGTTCCCGGACGTGCAGCGCGGCGACCGCATCACCGGTGTGCATGTGCCCGGCAGTGGCGCACGCTTTTATTTGAACGGCCGGCTGCGCGGCGAGCTGGCCGACGATGCCTTTTCGCGCCTGTTTTTCGGCATCTGGCTCTCGCCCAACACCTCGCAACCGGCCATGCGCGCCACGCTGCTGCAATCGGTGGCCGCGCCGCGCACACCATGAGCCCCGCCACCGCAGCGGCCACCGACCCAGCGGCCCGCTTCATCGGCCCCGGCGCCTGGCGCCACGGCCTGGGCTACGGCTTGCTGGGCCTGCCGCTGGCCTTTGTGGCGCTGCCGCTGTATGTGATTTTGCCCAACCACTACGCCCGCGAATTTGGCGCGCCGCTGGCCGCACTCGGCGCGGTGCTGCTGGGCGCGCGGTTGATCGACGCCGTGCTGGACCCCTGGATTGGCCGCTGGTGCGACCGGCTGTTTGCCCGCTCCACCCGCGCGGTACTGAGCGCTGCCGCCGTGGCCGCCGTGGTGCTGGCGCTGGGTTTGTGGGGTTTGCTGTTTCCGCCGCCTGCGGTGCGCAGCACGGGCATGGCGGCTTTGCTGGGCTGGGCGGGCGCGGTCATGGCGGTCACGTACACCGCGTTCAGCGTGGTCAGCGTAGCGCACCAGGCCTGGGGGGCGCGCCTGGGCGGCAGCGAAGCGCAGCGCAGCCGCGTGGTGGCCTGGCGCGAAGGGCTGGCGTTGGTGGGCGTGTTGCTGGCGGCGGTGTTGCCCGGCACGCTGGGGCTGGGGGCCACGGTGTCGGCGTTTGCGGTGCTGCTGGCGCTGGGCGGCTGGGCCTGGAGCCGTTCGCTGGTGCCCACCGCACCGGCTGTTGTGCCGCTTTCGGGCGCGGTGCCCGCCGTCTCGCCGTTGCGCCAGCCCGCGTTTTTGCGCCTGCTGG
Organism: Hydrogenophaga sp.; assembly: GCF_030656115.1. Taxonomy (GTDB): domain Bacteria; phylum Pseudomonadota; class Gammaproteobacteria; order Burkholderiales; family Burkholderiaceae_C; genus Hydrogenophaga. The sequence continues at coordinate 21,202 of NZ_JAUSOO010000059.1, read as the reverse complement.
CGGTGTTTGTGCTCAACGGCACGGCCAGCGCCGTGCCCGCCACGCTGGTGCTGTTTTTTGTGCAAGACCGACTGCAAGCGCCGCCCGCCTTGGAGCCCGCATTTTTGGCCACCTACTTTTTGTGCGCCGCGCTGTCCATGCCGCTGTGGGTGCGGCTGGTGGCGCGGCTGGGCTTGGCGCGCACCTGGCTGGCGGGCATGGGTTTGTCGGTGGCGGTGTTCATCTGGGCCGCCACCCTGGGCGTGGGCGACACCACCGCGTTTCTCATCGTCTGCGCGCTCTCCGGCCTGGCGCTGGGCACCGATTTGGCCTTGCCCAGTGCCCTGCTGGCGGGGCTGATTGGTCGGCTGGGCCAACGCGGTCAGCGCGAGGGCGCGTATTTTGGCTGGTGGAGCTTCGCCGCCAAGCTGAATCTGGCGCTGGCCGCCGGGCTGGCCCTGCCGCTGTTGGCCTGGTTGGGCTACACGCCCGGCGCACGCACGCCCGAAGCGCTGCACACCCTCACGCTGGCCTATTGCGTGCTGCCCTGCGTGCTCAAGCTGCTCGCCGGTGGCGCTTTGTACAGGCTGGTCATTCGGCCCGAACAGCGCGCCGCCCTCCTTCCCGCCCTTTGAGAAAGCCCCACCATGCAACGACGCCTTTTGCTCACCGCCAGCATCGCCGGTGCCGCCAGTCTGGCTGGCTGCGCTGGCCCACAAATCAGCGACTACGCCAGCGAAAAACCCGCCTTGGACCTGCGCAGCTATTTCAACGGCACGCTCGACGCCTACGGCGTGTTCACCGACCGCTCGGGCCAGGTGGTCAAACGCTTCACCGTGCTCATGCGCTGCACCTGGGACGGCGACAACGGCGTGTTGGACGAAGACTTTGTGTACTCGGACGGCAGCACCGGCAAACGCATTTGGCGCATGAAACACCTGGGCAATGGCCGCTACAGCGGCACCGCCGACGACGTGGTGGGCGAGGCCCAGGGCGAAACCCGCGGCAACGCCTTTCGCTGGGGCTACACCCTGGCCCTGCCGGTCGATGGCCGGGTCTGGAATGTCACGTTTGACGACTGGATGTACCTCATGGACGAGCGTGTGATGCTGAACAAAGCGGTCATGAGCAAGTTCGGCGTGCGCCTGGGCGAGGTCACCTTGTCTTTTGTAAAACGCGGCTGAGCGCATGGCCACGCCTGCCCCCATCCCCACCTTCCCCCAGCGGGGGAAGGGGCAAGACACCCCTTCGGCGCAGCGCCTCCAAGCGGCTGTGTCGGGCTCCCTCCCCCGCTGGGGGAGGGTTGGGGTGGGGGCGCTCCCGAATTTTTCTCAAACAGGTCCTGCGTACCGCCGTCCCCCACCCACACCGCCATGAACACCCCCCGCGCCTTCGTCGAACCTGCCGCCCCCCGCCCGATAGCCACGCCAGCGGCACAACGGCCCAGCGGCTGGTGGCTGACCCGGCCATTCAACCCGCCGCTGCGCGACTGGCGCGGCCTGCGCGTCTGGCTGGTGGGTGCGTCCAGCGGCATTGGCGCAGCCACCGCAGCGGCGCTGCACGCGCGGGGTGCGCAGGTGCTGGTGTCGGCGCGCAGCGCCAGCGCGCTGAATGCCTTTGTGGCCCAACACACCGGCGCAGCCGACGGCACCCGGTTCACGCCCCAAGCCTGGCCGCTGGACGTGACCGACGCACCCGCCGTGGCCCGAACGGCCCAGGCCCTCTTGCAGCAAGGCCCGCTGGACCTGGTGCTCTACTGCGCCGGGCATTACCGCGAAATGCGCGCCACCGACATGGACATGGCCGACCTGAAGCGCCACCTGGACATCAACTACACCGGCGCCCTGCATGTGATCGATGCGGTGCTGCCCGGCCTGATCGCCCGAGGCCAGGGCCATGTCAGCCTCATCAGCAGCGTGGCCGGTTTTCGGGGCCTGCCCAAAAGCCTGGCCTACGGCCCCACCAAGGCCGCACTCACCCACCTGGCTGAAACCTTGTACCTGGATCTGGAGCCGCTGGGCCTGGGCGTGAGCGTGGTCCACCCCGGCTTTGTGCAAACGCCCCTGACCGCCCAAAACGCCTTCACCATGCCCGCCCTGATCACGCCCGAGCAGGCCGCGCAGGCCATGATCGGCGGCTGGGCCAGCGGCGCGTTTGACATCCACTACCCCAAGCGCTTCACGCGCTGGATGAAGCTGCTGCGCCTGCTGCCCTACCGCCTGTACTTCCCGGCCGTGCGCCGTTTCACCGGGCTGTGAGCACCCTATGCATTCCACCGACTACCGTACCGCCGTCACCCGTATCCGTGCCTACTTTGAAGCCCTGTCGCCGCCGTCGCTGGCCGACATCGGCACGCTGTACACGCCCAACGCACGTTTCAAAGACCCGTTCAACGAGGTGCACGGCGTGCCCGCCATCCGGGGCATTTTTGAGCACATGTTCCACAACCTGCACCAGCCGCGCTTCGTGGTCACACAACAGGTGGTGGACGGCGCGCAGGTGTTTCTGGTGTGGGAATTCCGCTTTCGCTTCAAACGCTTTGACACCACCACCGAACAGGTGATACGGGGTGGCTCGCACCTGGTGCTGGCCCCCGACGGTCGCATCAACGAGCACCGCGACTACTGGGACGCGGCCGAAGAGCTGTATGAAAAACTGCCCGGGGTGGGGACTTTGATGCGCTGGCTCAAACGCCGGGCCAACAGCGCCTGATTTCATCGAACGGTGCCGTCATTCCTGCGAAGGCAGGAAGCCATGTCTGCCTGCCTTTTCGCGACGCTTTCTGGATTCCTGGCTTCGCGGGAGTGGCCGCCACGAAGCACCCCATCAGTTGGGCAGGGTATCGGCAAAACTCTGCCGCAGCGCCAGTTTGTCGCTGAGCTTGGCCAGGTTGGGGTAGGGCGTGCGCCACTCAACGGACGGGAAACGGAAGTCCAGGTAACCCAGCGCACAGCCCACGGCCACGTCCGACAAGCTCAGGTGAATACCCGAGCAAAACACCTTGTCGCCCAGCCCACGGCTCATGGACGCCAGCGAGGCGTGAATTTTGCCCATCTGGCGCTCGATCCAGGCGTCGCTGCGCTGGGCATCGGAGCGGCCCGGCCAAGTGGCTTCCAGGCGGGCCAAAATGGCCGCGTCCAACACGCCATCGGCCAAGGCTTCCCAGGTTTTCACTTCGGCGCGTTCACGGCCCTGCGCCGGAATCAGTTTGCCCACGGGCGACAAGGTGTCGAGGTACTCAACGATCACGCGCGAGTCAAACAACGCCTCGCCACCTTCCATGACGAGGCAGGGCACCTTGCCCAGCGGGTTGGACGCGGCAATTTTGGTGTCGGCCGCCCAAACGTCTTCGGGCACGAACTGGTAGTCGAGCTTCTTTTCGGCCATGACGACGCGGACTTTGCGCACGTAAGGGCTGGTGACGGCACCGATGAGTTTCATGGACTTGTATTCGTGTGACAGGATTCCCTGGGGTTGGCCATTTTAGCGATGCCACCATGCACCTGAGCTGACGCCGGTCACTCAAGACCAGCACAGCCCGGCGGCACCGTGAAAGACCACACGGCGCCTCCTACAATCGGTGCATGCGCCCGACCACCCCACTCCCCACCGTTTCCTCCACCTCGGCCCCTGTGGCCCTGTCCCCTGTTTCGGCCTTGTCGCCGCTGGACGGGCGCTACGCCGGCCGCCTGGCCAGCCTGCGCCCGTTCATGAGCGAGCAGGGTTACATGCACCGCCGCGTGCAGGTGGAAATGGCGTGGTTCATCGCCCTGTCCGACGCAGGCTTTGCCGAGTTCAAGCCGCTTTCGCCCGGCGCCCGCACCTACCTGCTGGGGCTGGTGAAAAATTTCAGTGAAGCCGACGCGGTGGCCATCAAAGACATCGAGAAAGTCACCAACCACGATGTGAAAGCCGTGGAGTACTGGATCAAATCGAAGTTTGATGCCCGCCCTGAACTGGAGCGGGCCGCCGAATTTGTGCACTTCGCGTGTACCAGCGAAGACATCAACAACACCAGCCACGCCCTGCAGCTCAAGGGCGGGCGCGATGTGGTGTTGCTGCCCGCACTGGACGGTGTGATCGCCAAGCTGCGCGACATGGCACACGCTTTTGCCGCCGTGCCCATGCTCAGCCGCACCCACGGTCAGACCGCCAGCCCCACCACGGTGGGCAAAGAACTGGCCAACGTGGTGGTGCGCCTGAGTAAGGCGCGTGCTGCAATCGCTGGTGTGAAGCTCATGGCCAAGATGAACGGCGCCGTGGGCAACTACAACGCCCACCTGAGCGCCTGGCCCGACTTTGACTGGGAATCCTTCAGCCGCGAGGTGGTGGAAACGCCCGAGCCGCTGGGCCTGGGCCTGACCTTCCAGCCGTATTCGATCCAGATCGAGCCGCACGACTACATGGCCGAGCTGTTCGACGCGGTGGCGCGCGCCAACACCATCCTGATCGACCTCTCGCGCGACATCTGGGGCTATGTGAGCCTGGGCTATTTCAAGCAGCGCCTGAAGGCGGGTGAAATCGGCTCGTCCACCATGCCGCACAAAGTCAACCCGATCGACTTTGAAAATGCCGAAGGCAACCTGGGCCTGGCCAACGCGGTGCTGCGCCACCTGTCGGAAAAACTGCCCATTTCGCGCTGGCAGCGCGACCTGACCGACTCCACCGTGCTGCGCAACATGGGGGTGGCGCTGGGCTACGCGGTGCTGGCCTACCACTCGCTGAGCGTGGGTCTGGGCAAGCTGGAACTCAACGAAGAAGCCCTGGCGGCCGACCTCGACGCCTCGTGGGAAGTGCTGGCCGAGCCCATTCAGACCGTGATGCGCCGCTTTGGCGTTCAAGGCGCCTACGAAAGGCTCAAGGAAGTCACCCGCGGCAAGACCGTGACGGCCGAGGCGCTGCACGCGCTGATTCGCAGTCTGGAGATTCCGCAAACTGAAAAAGACCGCCTGCTGGCCATGACACCGGGCAGCTACATCGGCAAGGCCACCGAGCTGGCGCAACGCGTCTGACGGTAGGCACCTATCGGTGCTCGAGGTTGGAGGGCGTCGAGCCGCGGTTGTCCTGGCTCAACGCAGGCCTAAAGGGCTTGGGATGATGCAAAATGGCGTGAAGTGCCCGCACCCGCAGTCACCCGCAGCTCAGAACGTCGCCTGATACCTGCCAGCACCGAGCCTAACGCCCACAACCCGACCGGAGAAGCCAGCCCATGGCGATTGAACTGTTCAACCAAAACGGCCATGTGTGCCTGATGTTTGCCCACCTCAGCGACGAGGGTGGCGAAGCCGTACAGGCCAACCAGTTTCTCGTGATTCATGGCGAAACCGGCGCCATCATCGATCCGGGCGGCAATATGGCCTACAACGAGTTGCTGCTCACCGTAGGGCGATTTTTTTCGCCGCAAAAACTGTCCATGATCCTGGCCTCGCACGCCGACCCGGACATCATTGCTTCGCTCGACCGCTGGATGACCAGCACCCAGGCAACGCTCTACATTTCGCGTCTGTGGGAGCGTTTTGCACCGCACTTTTGCAAACCTGGCAAAACGCAGGGCCGCATCAAGGGCATCGCTGACCCCGGCATGCGCATTCCCCTGGGCAACAGCGAAATCGTGGCGCTGCCGGCGCATTTCATGCACTCCGAAGGCAACTTCCAGTTCTGGGATCCGGTCAGCCGCATCCTGTTTTCGGGCGACTTGGGGGTGTCCTTGGGTACTTCGGCCGACGCGGCCAAACCCATCACATCGCTGGCCGAGCACATCCCGAGAATGGAAGCCTTTCACCGCCGCTACATGGTGTCCAACAAGATACTGCGCCTGTGGGCGAACATGGCACGCACCCTGCCCATCCACATGATCGTGCCGCAACACGGCGCGCCCCTGGCCGGGCCAGCGGTGAAGGAATTCATTGACTGGATCGGCACCGTGGACTGCGGCATAGACCACCTCACGCAAGCCAACTACACCGTTCCTGCGTGAATAGCCCCCACGCTCCGCCGCTGCGCGGGTCGCTGCCCCCCGAGGGGGCTGGGCCTGCCTTGGGGCGGCCCGGCGGCTGGCCCTGCCGCTTCCCGCGTCCGGTTGCTTGGTTGGTACAAACCGGCGCTCCGCTGCTGCGCGGGTCGTGGGTCTGCCTTGGGATGGCCTTAACGCGCTGACGATTCCAGCGCGCGCTCGGCGTAGCGGTTGAACCGCCAGGAGTTGCCCTCAAGGGTGATGCGCCGCCAGCTCGCCCGCTTCTCGCCGGGTGACATTTCGGTCCAGCGCTGCACTTCGTCAAAGGTGCGGCCGCAGCCTTTGCACACGGCGTCGCCCTGGCTGGTGGAGCAAATGGCTATGCAGGGTGTGTCGGGTGTGCTGTCAAACCAGGCCAGCCAAGCCGCATGGGCTGTGGTCGGCAGGGTGGATTCATCGGCTTCGGTTTCGTGAAAGTACACCATCAGCGCATACACCTCAGCCAACGCCCGCAGGGGTACGGCCAACGACAAACCGTCGGGCGAGGGTGCGCGTTCGCGCCAAAAATTGATCGCGGCTTCCATGTCGGTGATGTGAATGCCTGCCATGGGGGCGCATGATAACCAGCGCTGCCACCCCTTGTGCGGCGTGTGGAAACTGCGTACCGGCTCGACAGCTGCAGACAGGTACCCACCGATACAATCTTTTCACCCAAATATGAGGGGCTGTGCCCCTCAGCCCTTGGCGAAAAAAGCCCGGCCAGATGGGGATCTTGAGCAACACGAAGCCCCTGGATTCGGTGTTCCGGCGTTCGCAGCCAAGCGACTGTGTTGCCGGGTCAAGCAAGCCCTTTCAAGGGCCCTGCGGCACCGAAGATCGGAACAGGCTTTTGCGCCAGCCCATCAACACGATAAAGAGACTTTATGGATTTCCTGATTTCACCTGAATTCTGGGTTGCACTGGGCCAGATCATCATCATTGACATTCTGCTGGGTGGCGACAACGCGGTGGTGATCGCGCTGGCCTGCCGCAAGCTCCCTCCCGCACAACGCACCAAAGGCATCATCTGGGGCACGGCGGGCGCCATCGTGTTGCGGGTGATTCTGATCGCGTTTGCCATGACGCTGCTCAACGTGCCGTTCCTCAAGTTGGTGGGCGCGCTGCTGCTGGTGTGGATCGGTGTGAAGCTGCTGGCTCCCGACGAAGACGGCCACGGCGACGTGGTGGGCAGTGACAAGCTGCTGGCCGCCATCAAGACCATCATCGTGGCCGACCTGGTGATGAGCGTGGACAACGTGATTGCCATCGCCGGTGCGGCGCAAAACGCGGGTGATCATTCGATGTTGCTGGTGGTGCTGGGCCTGCTCATCTCGATCCCAATCATTGTCTGGGGCAGCCAGCTCGTCATCAAGCTCATGGCGCGGTTTCCCATCATCATCACCGCTGGCGGCATGCTGCTGGGCTGGATCGCTGGTGGCATGCTGGTCACGGACCCTGCCTTTGCCAACCCCGACCAGTGGAGCTGGATGCTCAAACTGCCGCAGACCGACGCGGTGCGTTACGGTGCGGCCGTGGCAGGTGCGCTGCTGGTGTTGACCGTGGGCAAAAGGTTGGCTCGCAACGCACCGCAAGAAGCCTGAGAAACCCAGCCGCCGGCCCATGAGCCGGTGCTGACCCGGGGCGGAACCACCAGGTAACCCGTGCTGCTTGGGTTTCTGCTTGGGCCGTGGCCGCTGCACTGCTATGCTGGGGCCCATGAAACTCATCGTTAAATGGCTGTTTGCCGCCTGTGCCCTGCTGCTGGTGGCCTACCTGTACACCGGAGTGCAAATCCAGAGCTACGGCTCGGCGCTCATTGCGGCGGCCTTCATTGGCCTGTTCAACACGCTGCTGCGGCCCATTCTGGTGGTGCTCACGCTGCCAGTCACGGTGGTCACCCTGGGCCTGTTTCTGTTCGTCATCAACGCCCTGATGTTCTGGGCCGCCGCCAGTTTGCTCGATGGCTTCGGCGTGAATGGCTTTTGGGCTGCGCTGCTGGGCTCGCTCATTTATTCGGTGCTGATGCTGGTGGTGGACGCGGCGCTGAAGGCGCTTTTTCCACGCCCGTGAAGCGTGGCGTGGCGCGGGCTACTCGTCCGCCACCGACGCGCGCAGCAACGCAACCACCTCACGCAAGCGGCTGTCCACAATGGCCAGCTCCATCGGGTCTGCGGCCCGTTGCGCTGCTGGCAAAGCCTGCGCGGCTTTGAACCGCTCCACCGCGCCCGCGTAATCAAGGTGCGCCACGCGCGACTCGGCCTCGGCCCGAATGGCGCGCAGCGTCTGACCCTGCGCCTGGTAGGCCCGTGCCAGCGTTTGCCAGGCCAGCGCATCGCGTGGGTGCTGCACCACCCAGCTTTGCAGGTGCGTTGCCGCACGCTGGGGCTCGCCTGTGGTCTGCGCCGCTTGCGCGCCCAACAAAGTGAGTGAGCGCCTACCGCTTGTCAATGCCTGGTCACGCAACGCGACCAAACGCTCAGCCCGCTCCGAAGCAGAGGGGGCCGTGCCGGGCGGTGCAGTCAACAGCACTTCCAGCAGCAAAGCGTCCACCGCCCAACGCACGGCCGGTACCACCTGCAGGCGCAGGCGTTGCGCCAGGTCCAGCGCGCGGTCGGTCTGGCCCAGGCGCATCGCTGCCCAAGCCGCGGCATACAACTCCCCTGTTCCCGCCTGTGGCCCCTGGCCGCTTTGCAGCCAGGCCCGCAAACGGTCTGGACCGTTTTCGGCCAGCACGCGCGCGCGCGCCGCCATGAGAGCGTGCAACTCGGGCACCACAGGTGCACCGTTGGCAACGGGCAAGCTCAACATCAGACCTGCAGCAACAGGTGTTGGCGCATCGCGCAGCGGGCCCACCGCTGGGTGAGCCGGCTCCAGCGGCAGGCGCGCACGCATGTCGGCCATGCGCTCGCTGCTCAGCGGGTGGCTGCGCAAATAGGGGAACGAACCGTCGTCGCTCAGCCTTGAAGCCTGTTGCAGCTTCTCAAACATACCGACAAAACCCTCGCCGTCAAAACCCGCCCCGGTGAGCACGCCAAAACCCACGCGATCGGCCTCGCGCTCCATATCGCGCGAGAAATTCAGCTGCGTTTGCGCCGCCACCGCCTGGCTGCCCACCATGGCCGCGCTGGCCACCTCGGTATTGGCGCGGGCGGCCAGCATGCTCAAAATCATCGCCCCCATCATCCAGGGCGCCAGCCGGTCTTGCCTCGCCACCAGCCGGGCAATGTGGCGTTGCGACACATGGCTCAACTCGTGCGCCATCACCGAGGCCAGCTCAGCGGCGTTCTCGGTCACGCCGATCAGCCCCAGGTGCACACCCAGATAACCGCCGGGCAGCGCAAAGGCATTTACCCGCCGGTCGCGGGAAATCATCAGCTCCCAGGCCAGGCGCTCCGACAACTCGGGCGGCACATCGCCCCGCGCCTGCGCCGCCGCCAGCAACGGTTGCCAGATGGCCTGCAAATAGTCGCCCAGTACCGGGTCGTCCAGGTAATCCGGGTCGCGGTAAATGCTGCGGGCAATGCTGTCCCCCAGCCGACGCTCTGCCGCGATCGACATGCCCTGCACATCCCCCAACCCCGGCAAGCCACCCGACACCAGAGCGGCACCATCGGCTGCGGGCGGCAGGTTTTGCGCCATGCTCAAAGACACTGGCGCCCAGCTCAGCACACCCGCCAAGGCGATCACGCGCCAAGAGGCCGCCCGGCGTGAGCGGTGCACAGGCCATACCAACAGATTCAAGGTGAAAAACATCCCCGTATGATGCCGCCAACCCCACCAGGTTTCTGTAAAGAACGCGCAAAGTCACGGCCATGAACGAAACAACCGCAACCCCTCTTCTGCCCAACAGCCCCCTCACCCACTTCGACGCCCAAGGCCAGGCCCACATGGTGGACGTGGCCGCCAAAGCCAGCACCCACCGGGTGGCGGTGGCCGAAGGCCGTATCGGCATGGAGCCCGCCACGCTGGCACTCATTCAGGGCGGTAACGCCAAAAAAGGCGACGTGCTGGGCATTGCCCGCATTGCCGGCATACAAGGCGCCAAAAAAACCAGCGACCTCATCCCCCTGTGCCACCCCCTCGCCCTCACCCGCGTGGCGGTGGAGTTTGAGGTGGATGCCGCGTCAAACACCGTGCTGTGCCGCGCCACCGCTGAATGCACCGGCCAAACCGGCGTCGAAATGGAAGCCCTCACCGCCTGCAGCGTGGCCCTGCTCACCGTTTACGACATGTGCAAAGCCGTGGACAGGGGCATGACCATCAGTGGCTTGCGGCTGATGGAGAAACGGGGTGGTAAAAGCGGGCATTTTGTGGCGGCGGGTGGCGCTGCTTTGTAATGATCCGAGCCCAATAGCACTCCGCCATGGTGAGGAACAAAACAGCGTCATAGGCGGCCTATCGACACAGCAGACGCCAGAGTGCTGCTATCGCCCTGGCAAACGCATTGAGATGGTTCAACACGGTGCCAAGACCTGGCCATGGCAGGAAGTTACGTGGTAACGTACCTACATTTTCTGTGCAAGGAGGTACCCATGAGCTTCACCACCCTATCCAGCCGAGAGTTCAACCAAGATGCCAGCAAGGCCAAGAGAGCGGCGCAAACCGGGCCGGTCATTATTACCGACCGAGGCCGACCGGCGCATGTGTTGCTGACATTTGAAAACTACAAACTCCTCACCCGCCAACCCGCCCGGATCGCCGACTTGCTGGCCATGCCCAGCGCACAGGACACCGATTTTGAAATGCCGGCCATGCGCGAGCCCGCCCAAGCCGCCGACCTCAGCTGATGTACCTGCTCGACACCAACGTCATTTCGGAGCTGCGCAAAGTCCGCACCGGCAAAGCAGATGCCCAAGTGGCGGCCTGGGCAGACAGCGTCGAGGCCAGTGATTTGTATCTCTCCGTCATTACACTGCAAGAAATCGCCATCGGCGTCTTGCTGGCCGAGCGACGCGATCCGGTGCAGGGTGCGGTCTTGAGAACATGGTTCAAACACCAGGTCATGCCTGCATTTGACGGGCGCGTGCTGCAGGTGGACACGGCCATTGCCTTGCGCAGTGCACAACTGCACGTCCCGGATCCCCACCCGGTACGTGACGGCCTGATAGCGGCCACAGCCTTGGTGCACGGCATGACTGTCGTGACCCGCAACACCGCCGACTTCGCGCCCACGGGTGTGGCGGTTCTCAACCCTTGGGGCGTTGGAAGCTGAACCCGCTGGATGCCCTCGTTTTATAAAAACCTCTGCACAATCACCGCTCACCACCCCACCAAGAAGCCGAACCATGCTGCTGGATCAATTGCGCGCTCAACGCGAAGCCATACACACACTGGGGCGCCGCTTCGGCGCTCGCCGCATACGCGTGTTTGGCTCTGTGGCGCGGCGACAGGAACGGACCGACAGCGATGTGGACTTTTTGGTGGACTTCCCGCCCGGCTACGATCTGTTTCAGCAACGCCTGCCCCTCACCGAAGAACTCGCCCTTCTGCTTCATCGCTCCGTCGAGGTGGTGCCCGAGCACGAACTGAATCGGCATATTCGGGAATAAGTATTCAAGGAAGCGGTTGAAATATGAACAAACCTTGGCAGCCCTACGCGCTCCATCAGTGGTTTTCGAAATATCCTGGTTCACAACTATCTGGGCGAAATTGATCCGGCCACGGTGGCTTCTGTTATCAATCAACATCTTGAACCCCTCGCGCACGCTGCGCGCGCCATGCTGGAGAAATCACAATCAACCGGTGGCTGACGTTTAGAAATTGGAATCTGACCCCAATTGTTCCGGGCGTGGAGGTTCTCAACCCGTGGGGCGCTGGAAGCTAAGCAACTTGCCATAAAACGTTTCTTAAAATTGACATATCGACCATTTTGTCAATAATAAGAAACAAATGCCCGCCACCAACCCCCAACCCAGCCCATCAAGCCGCCCCACGCTTCAAGCGCTGGGCCATCACATACGCGCCCGGCGCAAATCACTGGGCGCCAGCGCCACGGCCACCGCTGAAGCCGCTGGCATCTCACGCGTGACCTTGCACCGCATCGAAAAAGGCGAACCTTCCGTCACCATCGGTGCATGGGCCAACACACTGGCGGCCTTGGGGCTGGAATGGCAGACCCGTTTGCCCGGCGACACGCCGCAGACACCCGACCCAGCCACCCACAACCCCGCCCACTGGCTACCCGTGTGTGTGCAGCTGAGCGACTACCCGCAGCTCAAAGCGCTGGCCTGGCAGGTACACGGCATACCGACACTCACCTTGGTTGAAGCCCTTGACATTTACGAACGCAACGTCCGACATCTGGATATGCAAGCCATGTCCGAGAAAGAGCGAGCCTTGCTGAACGCACTGCGAACCGCATTCGGTCGAAACAGCCATGTTTGAACGCCCACACCACCAGCGCATTGCCCGCGTGCTGACCGCCATCAATGGCCCGTTGCTGCGTCAACACAGCGTGTGGTTTGGCGGCGGCACCTGCATAGCGCTTCGATACGGTGAATACCGCGAGTCGGTCGATATCGACTTTCTGGTGTCCGATGCAACAGGCTACCGTGAGCTGAGAAACTTGATGAGCGGCCCGGCCGGTCTGAACGCCATTGTTCATTCCAGCGCGCTGCCTTTGACCGTATCGCACGACATTCGCATCGACCAATACGGCATCCGAACGCAGGTGCAAATGGACGGACACGCCATCAAATTGGAGATCGTGCGCGAAGCGCGGATCGCACTGGACCCACCGGGACCGAAGGATTTGATCTGTGGCATAGCCACCTTAACGCCTTTGGATTTGGCTGCATCCAAACTGCTGGCCAACTCGGACAGGCAAGCCGATGACGGTGTATTCAGCCGCGACGTCATCGACCTGGCCATGATGAACCTGCCGCTGCCTTTGCTGCGCCATGCCCTCGTCAAGGCAGAACAGGCCTACGGTCTGGCCGTCACACGCGATTTGGGCAAGGCCATTGACCGCCTGCAAAACCGCTCAGGCTGGCTGGAACGGTGCATGCAAGCCATGGCCATCAACGCCGTGCCCAAGGCACTGCTGTGGCAGAAAATTCGCCGCTTGCGGCAAATGCGACCTGCGGAGTAGGCTGGTCAGGATTGGGGAATTGGAATCTGACCCCGTTTTTTGTGTCTTTGTCAAGCCAGATCGTCAACGACCCTCGAGCTTTGAGCGCGGCCTAGTTGGTGGTCTTGCAGCGCGTCTTGGCGTCTTTGGGTTTAGTCATGCCCCGAGGCTACCAGCTAGGGGAGTCTGCTTTGTGCAACAAAGCCGTTTGCACCAGAAATAACTAAAGGCCATTAATGGCCTTTAGTTAGTAAGTTTTATACAGCGTCTAAATTAATAAAATAATTAACAAAGACACGAACAAACTTTACGCGCCGGTACAACCCTTTGGAACCAAACCTGAGGCTGCCGTAACAGTGGTACCACAAGTCCAGGCACCTTCAGCGGTACGACTTACAGTAATAGTTTTGCCGACAATGTCAGGACTTCCCTTGAGAGTACATGCAATTGAAGCTACACCCGTTGTAGCAATCTTTACTGCGTAGGCCGAGCAGCGCTCAGACGATGCAGCTGTAAATCCATATGGCTTGATATCTGCCAAATCAGTCACGTCGACAGCTGCCGACACGCCACTGCTAATAGCGGTATCAATATTGACTTTGGCGGCTGCAATTTCCGTCAATCCAGTTGCAACTTGCGCCTTGCCCGTGTAGCTTTGATAAGCAGGCAATGCCACAGCAGCCAAAATACCAATAATAGCCACCACGATCATCAGTTCGATGAGGGTGAAACCTTTTTGCATGGAATGCTTCATGAGAAAACTCCTTTGAAGGGGAACAGGATGGGATTGGTTGCGGTTGGTGTACAGCATAGTCCGTGCCAGCACCAACCCAGCCCATTTTGAGGGTTTTTGCCCGACTTTGAAACATGGGGTGACGTTTTGTGTATGGCCACGCCGGTTCGGGGTGACAAAACGTGTCCTGCACGGTCAGAGTGACAATTTTTGTCACTCTGCAGCCACTTGTCCCGTTGCCATGGCATGACAACGTGTGGCGCCCCGCTTTTTCGGGTGAGCAGGCACAACGGTTTTTTTGCTGGCCACAGCCAGTTTGGTATGCCCGCGCCCCATCCCAGCCTTCTCCCAGCGGGGGAAGGGGCCAGATACAGCCCGCAGCCGCAGTGTGCTGCGCTCCTTCGTCAGCGCCTCACAACTCAAACACCATGCCCGCGCTGAGCCAGCGGATGTCGTGGCTGGGGTGTTGGGGTTGGCTGGGGGGGCCGTCGAAGCGCGCTATTTCTTCCATGATCAAGCCGGTTTCGGCGGGCTTGGTGTGGGTGATGTAGATGGGGTAGCGGCCATGGGGCGGCTGGGGGTTGATCTGGGCCAGTTCTTGGGCGAGGGTGCCGGGTGACAGGTGCAGGCTGCGCCGGGCGAGGTCTTTTTCTCGGTTGCTGAAGGCGGTTTCGATGATCAACAGGGCCACGGGGAGCTGGTTGACGCGCTGCCAGAAGGCGGGGTTGCGTTCGGTGTCGCCGCTGAAAACCCAATGCCCGCTGGCGGCGGCGGCGGCATAGCCCACGGCGGGTACGGTGTGCACGGCGGGCAGGGGTTCTATGGTTTTGCCGCCCAGGTGCAGCACTTGGCCCACGGCGATGGGTACGAAGTGCATGAGCGGGGTGTCGGCGTGGGGCAAGCGGGAGAAGTCGGGCCAGATGAGGTTGTTGAAGATGTGGGTCTTGAGGGCTTGGATGGTGGCAGGCAGGGCGTGTACCTGCAGGGGTGGGGCACTTGCGGCGAGACGGCGAGCGGCCACGGCGTCAAGCATGAGGGGAAGGCAGGCGATGTGGTCGAGGTGGGCGTGCGTGAGCAGGACGTGTTGGATAGAACCCATTTCGTCGAGGGTGAGGTCGCCCACACCGGTACCGGCATCAATCAGGACGTCGTCGTCCAGCAAGAAGGAGGTGGTGCGGCAGCCCTGCGCGATGGCGCCGGAACAGCCGAGAACTCTGACGCGCATGGGCGGTGTGGCTCGGTGGTGGCCAGCGGGGCTGGCTTATTTGGTTTCGAAGTGGGTGGTGCCGTCCCACATGGGGTGGGGCGGGTGCTGCCTTGCCAAGGCTACCCGTTCGGCGTAGAGGCGGTAAAGGACTTTTTTCTCGTTTTGGCGCCGCAGGTTGTGCAAATGGTGTTCGCACGGGTCCCAGTCTTGCTCGCGCCAGGCTTGCAGGGCGAGCTGCCACTGGCGCAGCTCTTCGGCTTGCTCGGGGTTCGGGGGGGCGGTGTCGTGGGTATCGAGCGGGGTAAAGATGGTCACGGCGCTGGCTTTGCCTTTGACGCGCACACGGTCAAGTTCTTGCCAGCGAAACTGGGTGGCCTGGATTTGGGTGGTTTCGCTGACGATGATGTCTGAGCCGTAAAGGCGGGACAGGCCTTCGAGGCGGGCGCCGAGGTTGACGGCGTCGCCGACGACGGTGTAGCTGCGGCGCAAGGTTGATCCCATGTCGCCAACGCACATGGCACCGGTGTTGATGCCAATGCCGACGCCGATGGCGGGCAGGCCTTCACGGGCGTGTTCGCGGTTGACTTGTTCGATGGCGGCGACCATGCCTTGTGCGGCTTGCACGGCCAGGGTGGCATGGTTGGGGGTGTGCACGGGAGCACCCCAGAAGGCCATGACGCAGTCGCCCATGTATTTGTCGATGGTGCCGCGGTGGTTGCGTATGACGGTGGTCAGGCGGCTGAATACGGTGTTGAGCAGGGCCTGGAGCTGGGTGGGCTCCATGGTTTCTGAGAGTTGGGTGAAGCCGCGCATGTCGCAAAACATGACCGTGAGTTCGCGCGTGGTGGCGGTCATGCTGTAGCGGTCGGGGTGTTTCACCATTTCGTCGACCAACTCGGGCGGCACGTAGGTGCCAAAAAGCTGGGCCAGTTCGCGTTTGGAGCGGCTTTCGACCAGGTAGCCATAGCTCATGTTGAGTGCAAAGGCGAACACGGCCATGACGAGGGTGCTGGCGAGTGGAAGCACCAGGCCGTGGCCGAGGTAGAGCCAGAAGTTCAGGCCAACCACGCCGGCCACCACGCCTGCGCTGAGTGCAACCGCACGTCCGGCGCTGAGCAGCGGCAGGGCCAGGGCGAGTACCAGGCCTGCACTCACCAGCACGATGATTTCGTAGCCCAATGCGTAGTCGGGCTTGCTGATGAGTCCGCCGTCGAGCAGACCCACGATGAGGTTGGCATGGGTTTCCACGCCGGGGTAGGTTTCACCCACGGGTGTCACGCGCAAGTCGAGCAGACCAGGGGCGGTGGTACCAACCAGCACAATTTTGTTGTTCAACCGGCCGATGGGCAGACGGCCCGCTAGCACGTCCGCCGCAGACACGTAGGTAAATGAGCCGCCCCGTGGCCCGCCGGGGCCGCGGTAGGGCACGAGGGTGGCCACGCGCTGGTCCACCGGGATGGCCAACGAGGCGCTGCCTGGCGGGGCGCCGTTTGCGGTTAGCCGCACACTCTGGAGCGCCTGGTGATCGAGCGCACGCTGGCTTTCGCCTGCAAAACCGGGCTCGACGCGGGGTGAGTCAAGCAACAGGCGGAACATGGCCAGCGAGAGCGATTCGTAGTAGCGGCCTTCGTGTTCAGCGAGCAGGGGCAGGGACCGCACCACGCCGTCGTTGCTGGTGATGGCATTGAAAAAACCTGCCCTGGGCGCGGCTTGGACCAACGGGGCGATGTTGGCGCCAAAGCCGTCCCAGCGGGTGGCGGGCAGGCGGCGGCCTTGCAGCGCTTCGGGCTGTATGACGGGCTCGGGCAGCACGCCGCTGGTGCGGCCGTCGCGGTCGCTGGTGAAGTAGTAGCCCAGCACCACCGGTCGGCCTTGCAGCGCGCGGGCGAACTGGGCGTCAAAGTCCAGCTTGGGTTGCAGGCTTTGCAGGCGCTGGGCAAAACCGGGTTGGTCGGCCAGGGGACCGCTGGCGAGTTGCTGCAGTTGGCGCAGACCCGAGCTGTCGTCGGGCTCGGCAAAAACGGTGTCGAACCCGAGCAGGGCAATGCGTTGGTCTTCGAACAGGGTGTCGACCAGCCGGGCCATGTGGTTGCGTGACCAAGGCCAACGGCCCACCTCGGCCAGGCTTTTTTCGTCGATATCGACAATCACCACCCGGTCATCCAGGGTGCCGGGCATGGTGGCACGCAGTCGGGTGTCGTAGATGATGTCGTCCAGCCGCTGCAGCATGCCCATGGGCACCACGCCCAGAGCGTGCAGCAGCACCAAAATGAGCGGCAGCAGCGTGACGGCGATGCGCGGGCCGTGTTGGGTCAGGGCCTGCATGGGCACTCGATGCCGGGGGCTGGCTACCTTGGGCCTGCGTGTGCCGGCATCATCATTGCAGGACGAATTGCATCTGCGTTCCAGCCAGCTCGATCAGATCACCATGGCTCAGGTTAACGGCTTCGGTGCCGATGGGGTTGCCGTTGAGCGTGGGCTTGATGGCGCCTTCAACCAGCGCAACCACGTAGCCGGTCGAGCGGCGGGTGATGGCCGCCACAGCCACACCGGGCTTGCCAATGGTGGTGACCACTTTGAGCAGCGGGACCTGGCGTCCGACCGAGGGCCCCGACATCACTTTGACAGCGGCCTGAGCCCCGGCGGGAGTCAAGGGCGCGTCGGCTGCAGCCTTGGCGCTGCTGCCCATGGTTTTCTCCGGCTTCTCCAGCGCGCCGTCGTTCACAAACTTGATCTGGTATTTGCCAATTTCGATGGTGTCACCGCTTTGCAACAGCTGCTTTTTGACGGCTTTGCCGTTGACGTAGGTGCCGTTGGTGCTGTTGAGGTCTTCCAGGAACACCTTGGAGCCCGTCATTTGCAAAACGGCATGCTCCCCGCTGACGGCGAGGTTGTCGATCACGATATCGTTGTAAGGACGGCGACCGAGGGTTGAACGGTCTTTGGTGAGTTGCACCTCCTTGATGACAACACCGTCGATGGAAATGAACATTTTCGGCATGGCCGACTCCTGTGGAACCTGATTGACTATTCAGTGTAAAAATGGGTTTATTGACGCAGCATGCGCGAGAGCAAACCTCGGCGAACGGTCTTCGATCGGGCATACGCCAGGATCACAGAAATGTTATCGCGACCGCCGCATCCATTGGCTGCGTCAATCAGGGCGCGGCCCTTCTCTTCCAGCGTACCGGCCGAGACCAGCAAGGCGGTGATGCCCCCGTCCGTGACCATGTCGCTCAGGCCATCCGAACACAGCAAATAGAGGTCGCCTTCTTCGGCCCGGTACTCGTTGACTTCGAGCAACACCGTGTCTTCCACGCCCAGTGCGCGGGTGACGAGGTTTTTGTGGGTGGCGTACTGCGCTTGCTCCTGCGAAATAAGACCGGCGTCGATTTGCTCTTGCAGCAAGGAATGGTCGCGTGTGATCTGCACGAGGGTGTTGCCGCGCAGCCGGTAACAACGGGAATCGCCCACATGCCCGATCAGGGCGCGCGAGCCTTGGAACACGCCCATAACGAGGGTCGTGCCCATGCCCTCATACTGCGGGTTGGAATTGGCCGCGTTGAATATGGATTGGTTGGCGTTGTCAACACAGATTTCCATTGCCCGCTTGATTTCGCGCGCACTGGCCTGCGCACCGCCTGCAGACAGCCAGCGGCCCAGCTCGGTCTTGATGAACGTGGTGGCCATGACACTGGCCACTTCACCGGCGTTGTAACCGCCCATGCCATCGGCCAGCACCACCACTTGGTTGTCCGGATCGAGCACCACGGAATCTTCGTTGCTCTCACGCAAGCGGCCAGTGTCGGTCAGACAAAAATACTCATAGATCATGATGGTGCCGTTTATAGCTGGATTTCGACCGCCTCCCAATCGGTGGCGACCGCTTGGATCCCCCAATGGCAGGATGACGGCGACAACGAAAACAGGTGAGACCGTTCATGTCCGTAACCGCCTTGGCTTGTGTGTCTGTCAGATGCGTCCTGAGAACGGGTTTTCGGTTTCCCTAAGGCCGACGACACGTTAAGAGGTGCAACGGAATTGTCAATCGCGGCACAGTTGCTTCATTTTGTTGCAGGACGGACGGGCAGTTCAGGGCGCTGTGTGGACCTCGGGTGGATCTGAGGCACATTAACCAACCGCGATCCATAAAAAAAGGACAACGTTTCCGTTGTCCTTCGAGTCCTTGACCCTGGGCAGTCTGTGCTTACAGCATCGCCTTGAGCAGCTTGGCCATTTCAGACGGGTTGCGCGTGACCTTGAAGCCACACTCTTCCATGATGGCGAGCTTGGCATCGGCCGTGTCGGCACCACCAGAAATCAGGGCACCGGCGTGGCCCATGCGCTTGCCTGCGGGAGCGGTCACGCCAGCGATGAAGCCCACGATAGGCTTCTTCATGTTGGCCTTGCACCAGAGGGCTGCTTCGGCTTCGTCGGGACCACCGATCTCGCCAATCATGATCACGGCGTCGGTGTCGGGATCGTCGTTGAAGGCGCGCATCACGTCGATGTGCTTCAGGCCGTTGATCGGGTCACCACCAATGCCCACGGCGCTGGACTGGCCCAGACCGATTTCGGTCAGCTGTGCCACGGCTTCATAGGTCAGCGTGCCCGAACGGGACACGACACCGATGCGGCCTTTGCGGTGGATGTGACCGGGCATGATGCCGATTTTGATCTCGTCGGGCGTGATCAGACCGGGGCAGTTGGGGCCCAGCAGCAGGGTTTTCTTGCCGCCAGCGGCTTCCTTGGCCTTCATGCGGTTGCGCACTTCCAGCATGTCCTTGACCGGAATGCCTTCGGTGATGCAGATGGCCAGGTCCAGATCGGCCTCAACGGCTTCCCAGATGGCAGCGGCTGCGCCGGCGGGCGGCACGTAGATCACCGACACGGTGGCGCCGGTTTCCGATGCGGCTTCCTTGACCGAGCTGTAGATCGGGATGTTGAAGATCGACTCGCCGGCCTTCTTGGGGTTCACGCCGGCCACGAAGCAGTTTTTGCCGTTCGCGTATTCCTGGCACTTTTCCGTGTGGAACTGACCGGTCTTGCCGGTGATGCCCTGGGTGATGACCTTGGTGTCTTTGTTGATGTAGATCGACATGGTGGACCTTATTCAGTTGGGGACAGAGCTGAAGGTCTGTCCCGCAAAATTTTTGAACTGCGCTTAGGCTGCGTTAACAGCGGCAACCACTTTTTGAGCGGCTTCGGCCATGGTGTCGGCGCTGATGATGGGCAGGCCGGATTCGGCCAGCATCTTCTTGCCCATCTCTTCGTTGGTGCCCTTCATGCGCACCACCAGCGGCACAGACAGGTTCACGGCCTTGCAGGCGGTGATCACGCCGGTGGCGATGGTGTCGCACTTCATGATGCCGCCGAAGATGTTGACCAGAATGGCCTTGACCTTGTCGTTCTTCAACATGATCTTGAAGGCCTCGGTGACCTTCTCGGGGGTGGCACCGCCGCCCACGTCCAGGAAGTTGGCCGGCTCGGCGCCGAACAGCTTGATGGTGTCCATGGTGGCCATGGCCAGACCGGCACCGTTGACCAGGCAGCCAATGTTGCCGTCCAGGCTGATGTAGGCCAGGTCAAATTTCGAGGCTTCGATTTCGGCCGGGTCTTCTTCGTCCAGGTCGCGGAAGGCCACGATTTCGGGGTGGCGGAACAGCGCGTTCGCGTCAAAGTTGAACTTCGCGTCCAGGGCCATCAGGTTGCCCTTGGAGTCGCAGTTCAGTGGGTTGATTTCCACCAGCGACGCGTCGGTGTCCATGTAGCACTTGTAGATCTTGGCGAAGATGTCCACCGCCTGGTCCACGGAAGCGCCGGTCAGGCCGATGGCTTCGGCCACCTTCTTGCCCTGCTCGGCGGTGATGCCCGTCAGGGGATCGATCATCTCGGTGATGATCTTCTCGGGGGTCGAGTGGGCCACTTCCTCGATGTCCATGCCGCCTTCGCTCGACGCGATCAGGGCCACCTTCTGCGTGGCGCGGTCGGTTACGAGCGACACATACAGCTCGTTCTTGATGTCGGCGCCGTCTTCGATGTACAGGCGGCGAACCTTCTGGCCTTCGGGGCCGGTCTGGTGGGTTTTGAGCTGCATGCCCAGGATTTCGCCAGCGATGCGCTTGACATCTTCAATGGTTTTGGCCACCTTCACGCCACCACCCTTGCCACGGCCACCGGCGTGGATCTGCGCCTTCACGACCCATACGGGGCCGCCCAGCT
>NZ_JAUSOO010000058.1 GCF_030656115.1 Hydrogenophaga sp. | reverse complement strand
GGTGGCCTTCAAGGAAGCCCTTGCGCCTGAATTCAAGGCCTACCAGCAGCAAGTGCTGACAAACGCACGCATCGTCGCGGAAACGCTGACTGAGCGTGGCTTGCGCATCGTCAGCGGTCGCACCGAGAGCCACGTCATGCTGGTGGACCTGCGCGCCAAGGGCATCACCGGGAAGGAAGCCGAAGCGGTGCTCGGCAGTGCGCACATGACCATCAACAAAAACGCCATTCCCAACGACCCTGAAAAGCCGATGGTGACCAGCGGCGTGCGCATCGGCACCCCCGCCATGACCACACGCGGCTTCAAGGACGAGGAAGCCCGCATGACCGCCAACCTGGTGGCCGATGTGCTGGACAACCCGCGTGACCCGGCCAACATCGAAGCTGTGCGCGCCAAGGTCAACGCGCTGACGGCCCGATTCCCGGTCTACAAGTGAAAAACGGCCGTCAAACGAAGGTGTTTTTGCAATGAAATGCCCGTTCTGCGGCCATCTTGAAACCCAGGTTGTAGAGACCCGCGTCTCGGAAGACGCGGATTTCATTCGCCGCCGCCGCCAATGCAGCCATTGCGAAAAGCGGTTCACGACCTATGAGCGGCCAGAAGTCAACTTTCCAACCATCGTCAAGAAAGACGGTCGCCGCATTGACTACGAACGTGTCAAGTTGCTTGCGTCTTTCAATCTGGCGCTGCGCAAACGCCCTGTGAGCACCACGCAAATTGACAGCGCAATCGAACGCATTGAGGAGCAATTGCTTAACCTTGGTGTCAGAGAAGTTCATTCCAGCCGCATTGGCGAACTGGTCATGCTTGAACTGCAGAAAATGGACAAAGTAGCCTATGTCCGCTTTGCCAGCGTGTACCGCAGCTTCACCGATGTCGATGAATTCAAAACGCTGGTCGATGCAGTTCGCTGACGGTGGCTGCCGTTATGGGTGTCCTTCACACCCGTGAACGGTGTCAAGATTTCGTGCGGTGCCACTCCACATCGACATCAAATCGGCACGGTTGAGTTTCGGTTGCAAAGGGCCATCGATTTCCGTGCCGATGGGGTGCTGGCAAGCAACCCAAGCACGGTTACAGGAGGGGATCAGCGCGGCAGCTGTCCCCGCTGGCGCAGGCGAAGTGCACAGCACATTCCCACCAACGCGCAGCCGGCAGCCAGCCAGAACACGCTGGCGAGCCCGAAAGCAGACGACAGCAGCCCCCCGCCCAAACCACCCAAGACCCCCGGCAAGCCGTAGCCCACCACGGTGTAAAGCGCTTGGCCGCGCCCACGCAAGCGTCCGGGGAAATGGTGCGACAGCAGCGCAATGCACACGGTGTGGTGCGCCGCAAAGGTGATGGCGTGCAGCGCCTGCGCCAGCAGCAGCAGCAGCGGCAACACCAGCGGCAGCCCCGCCGTGAGTCCCATGCGCAGCGCCATGAGCGCAGCTGCCAGCACCAGCCAGCCGGTGAGCGAAAGCAAAGGCAGCCAGCGCCCCTGAAAGAAAAACCAGCCGATCTCAATCACCACCGACAAGGCCCACAGCAGACCAATCACGGTTTTGCTGTAGCCCAGGCTGTCGAGGTAGAGCGAAAAAAACACGTAAACGAAGATGTGCGCCAGCACATGAAAAAACACGGCGGCGAAAAACCAGCGCACCTCGGGCAGGCGCAATACCGGCCACATATTGGGGTGATTGTCTTCGTGCTGGATGGCCTCTTTGAAGTCGGGCAGCAGCCACACGCTGACCACCACCGCCGCCAGCGTCACCAGCGTCCAGGCGGGGAAATGCCCCATGCCAAATCGCTCAAACCACCAGCCTGCGCTCACCACTGTGACCAGAAACCCCAGCGAACCCCAGAGCCGCACGCGGCCGTAGCGTTTGGCGTCGAACGCGCCGCCCTGGCTCACCAGGTGCGCCAACGCTGCCTCGCTCATGGGCATCATGGCGCTGGTGTGGGTGAACATGAGCAGCAGCACCACAAACAGCGCCACACCACCGAGCGGAAACCACAGGCCCATGGACAGCAGCAGCGCCACCGTCGCACCAAAACGCAGCAGCTTCACGCGCTCGCCGGTGCGGTCGCTCAGCATGCCCCAGGCGTAGGGCGCAAACAAACGGGTGGCCGACTGCACCGACGTCAGGACCGCAATGGCGATCAGGCTGAAGCCCAGCTCCTTCAGCCACAGCGGCAGGTAGGGATTGAAGAAACCGATGTGCGCAAAATAGCTGGCCGACAGGGCCGCGAAAGGGAACAGCTGTTTGCGCTGACTCACAGAAACCCCCGTTCACCCTGCGCCCGGCGCAGGGTTCTCAAGGGCGACGACAGGCTCCAGCCGAACGGTGAACGAATCACCCGCGCCCGGCCGCTGCAATGTCCGGCGTGTCCACCTGCACATCGCCGCACTGCGCACGGTGGCGCAGCGCATGGTCCATCACCACCAGCGCCAGCAGCGCTTCCATGATGGGCGCGGCGCGGATGCCCACGCACGGGTCGTGGCGCCCTTTGGTGATGACCTCCAGCGGCGCGCCTGACACGTCGATGCTGTCGCGCGGGATCAGGATGGAGCTGGTGGGCTTGATGGCCACGGACACGTCCAGGTCTTGCCCGGTACTGATGCCGCCCAGCACGCCACCGGCGTTGTTGCCCACAAAACCCTCGGGCGTGAGCGCGTCACCGTGGGTGCTGCCGCGCTGCGCCACGCTGGCAAAACCAGCGCCAATTTCTACGCCCTTGACCGCGTTCAAACCCATCATCGCGTAGGCAATGTCGGCATCGAGCTTGTCGTAGAGCGGCTGGCCCAGGCCCACCGGCATGTTGTGGGCCACCACGCGCAGGCGCGCGCCGCACGAGTCGCCGCTCTTGCGCAGCGCGTTCATGAAGTCTTCCAGTGCCGACACGTCGGACACCGGCGCAAAAAACGGGTTGTTGGGCACGTGGTCCCAGCTCTCGAAGCCAATGGCCACGTCGCCAATCTGCGTCATGCAGGCCTGGAACGTGGTGCCGTACCGTTCTTTCAGCCACTTCTTGGCCACCGCGCCCGCAGCCACGGTGGGCGCGGTCAGGCGGGCGGAAGAGCGGCCACCACCGCGCGGGTCGCGGATACCGAATTTTTGCCAGTAGGTGTAGTCGGCATGGCCGGGGCGAAAGGTCTGCAGGATGTTGCCATAGTCCTTGCTGCGCTGGTCGGTGTTGCGAATCAGCAGCGCAATGGGCGTGCCGGTGGTGCAGCCTTCGTACACGCCGCTCAAAATTTCCACCGCGTCGGGCTCGTTGCGCTGGGTAACGAACTTGCTGGTGCCGGGACGGCGGCGGTCCAGGTCAAGCTGGATGTCGGCCTCGGTCAAGGGCATACCGGGTGGGCAGCCGTCGATCACGCAGCCAATGGCTGGGCCGTGGGATTCACCGAAGTTGGTGACGCAAAACAGGGTGCCGAAGGTGTTGCCGCTCATAGTGGGCTGGATTATCCCAGAGGGCCAGCCCGGCGCCGGGCGGCCCTTTGTGGTGCAAGGGGGCAGGGTTTCGGTGCACCACCTCGCCTCTTGCCGCAAAAAAGGCCAATGGAACACTTCATGCTTTGCGCTGCACCGCAACAATCTGCTTGCATCCAACCGAGAAGGAGCGCCCCATGCTGGACCGAACCACCACCCTGTTCTCCCACGTCAAACCCGGTGAAACCGAATTCGTGCGCGGGGGGTTGCGCGACTTTTTTCTCTACCGCGACCTGGGCATTGCCGCCGCCACGCACGGCAAAGTGGTGGCGCACCTGGTGAAAGCCAACCTGCCTCCCGACGGCGGCACCGGCTGGCACATCCACGAGGCCGACTTTCAAATCGTGATCATGACCAAAGGCTGGGCCAAGTTCATGTATGAAGACCAGGTGACGCTGGTGGAAGCCGGCGACGTGGTGCACCAGCGCCCCGGCATCCGGCACTACCTGTTCGACTATTCGCCCGACATGGAGTACCTGGAGATCGTGTCCCCGGCCGACTTCAAGTCGGTGCCGGTCGACCCGGTGTGCGAGATCCCGAAACCGACACCTTGGACGGAACCCTGATCCAAGCAGGGCCGGCGTGAAATGCCGTCACCGAAAACGCCGAAAAACTGACTTTACCGGGCCGCCAGCGTTGCCCCCCCTGAGGGGGTGACGCGCCCTTGGGCACTGCGCAGAGGTGGGCTAAAACTCTGCTTCCAATTCATCAATTTCGTCGGGCTCGGCTTGGGCTGCCGCCACCCATTCCAGCATGGCCGGCAGTGCCATGATCTGCTCGCAATAGGCCACGCAGGCGGCGTCCAGCGGCACGTCGTAGGTGATGAAACGCGTGACCACTGGCGCAAACATGGCGTCGGCCATGCAGGGCTTGGTGCCAAACAGGTACGGACCGCCGTACTTGGACAGGCACTCCTGCCAGATGATTTCCACCCGGTCGATGTCGGTCTGCGCCCGCGACCAGAGCTTGAAGCCCGGAAAGTGCGCCTTGATGTTCATGGGCAGGGACGAGCGCATGGCGCTGAAGCCCGAATGCATTTCGCCGCAAATGGCGCGGCAGTGGGCACGGGCAGCGCGGTCGGCCGGCAGCAGCCCAGCCTTGGGCTTGATCTCGTTGAGGTATTCGCCAATCGCCAGCGTGTCCCACACATGCACGCCGTCGTGGTCCAGCGAGGGCACGCGCATGGAGGCCGACAGCAGCAGCATCTCGGCCTTCATGGCCGGGTCATCGGGCGAAATGGTGTGTTCGGTGAACTCCAGCTTCGCCAGCCTGGCCATGAGCCAACCGCGCAAAGCCCAGGCACCGTAGTTTTTGCTGCTGATCGTGAGTACCGCTTTGGCCATGAACATGCTCCTGTTGGAGCGGTTCCATGAGCAATCCTTGTGCCAACTTTGTGCATGCCGAGCGCACCAGCCGGGTGCAGGACACACTGGCCCGGTACTTGCCTGCAAAGTGTGACTCCAACAGAAAAGACCACCATGCTGTATCAGACCTACCAACTCCAGTCCGACATGGTCTCACCGCTGCGCCTTGCTGCCCAGCACCTCAGTGCATCGCTCTGGTTTCAGCACACCGAACGCACCCTGGTGCGCAAGGTGGCTGCGGCCTGCGATGTGCTGTCGCGCTTGCGGCTCACCCATTCGCGCCCGCCGTACAACATCCATTCAGCCATGTTGGACGGGCGCGAGGTCCCGGTGGTGGAAGAGACCGTGCTCACGCTGCCGTTTGGCACGCTGCTGCGGTTTCGCAAGACGGACACCGACCTGCCGCCCCAGCCCAAGGTGCTGCTGGTGGCACCGCTCTCTGGTCACTTTGCCACCCTGCTGCGCGAGACCGCGCGCACGCTGCTGCAAGACCACGAGGTCTTTATTACCGACTGGCACAACGCGCGCGACGTGTCACTGCTACACGGCGGCTTCAGCCTGGACGACTACATCAGCTACATGATCGCGTTCACCGAAGCCGTGGGTGAAGGCAGCCACATGGTGGCGGTGTGCCAGCCTTGTGTGGCCGCGCTGGCAGCCACCGCCATCATGGCCGAGGACGACAACCCCGCCCAGCCCCGCAGCCTGACGCTGATGGCCGGCCCGGTGGACTGCCGTGTCAACCCCACCGAAGTGAACCGCCTGGCGGTGAGCAAGCCGATCTCGTGGTTTGAGAAAAACCTCATCAGCCATGTGCCACTGCCCCACACCGGCTTCATGCGTCGCGTGTACCCCGGCTTCGTTCAGCTCTCGGCCTTCATCAGCATGAACCCGGAACGGCACAAGCAATCGTTTCGCCACATTTACGACCACTTGGAACACGGCCGTCTGGAGGAAGCTGCAGCGATTCAAGATTTCTACGAAGAGTACCTGGCGGTAAACGACTTGCCGGCCGAGTTTTATCTGGAAACGGTGGAAAAAGTGTTTCAGACCTACGATCTGCCGCGCGGCGTGCTGCAGTACAAGGGCCGCACCGTGAACCCCGCTGCCATCCGGCGCACCGCGCTGATGACGGTGGAGGGCGAGCGCGACGACATTTGCTCGGTGGGCCAGACGGTGGCTGCGCAAGACCTGTGCCCCAATGTGCGCCCGTACCTGAAGACCCACCACATCCAGACCGGCGTGGGCCATTACGGCGTGTTCAGCGGGCGGCGTTGGAACCAGCAAATTTACCCCCGGGTGCGGGACATGATCCACAACGCGCCATCGGCATAGGGGGCAGCCATTATCGGCTGCACCCCTGCCACACCACCCGGCATGCGGGTCCGCACCGGGCGGTTCGAGAGCTTGAGGTCATGACAGCCTGGGCACGCCCAGCCGGTCAAAGTACGCAAGGGTCAACACG
>NZ_JAUSOO010000054.1 GCF_030656115.1 Hydrogenophaga sp. | reverse complement strand
GCGTCTGCCAGTAGCTCAGGCCCAGCGTGTCGGCGGCTTCCAGCTGCCCTTTGGGTATGGCTTGCAGGCCTCCCCGAATGATCTCGGCCATGTAGGCGGCCGCAAACAGCGTGATGCCCACCACCACGCGGGTCAGCACGTCGATGGACACGCCCTGGGGCATGAACAGGGGGAACATGAACGAGGCCATGAACAGCACCGAGATCAGCGGCACGCCGCGCACCAGTTCGATGTAGACCACGCAGACCGAGCGGATGGCGGGCAGGTCGCTGCGCCGGCCCAGGGCCACCACGATCGCCAGCGGAAAGGCCAGGAAGATGGACACCGTGGCCAGCAGCACCGTGAGCGGCAGACCGCCCCACAGGTCGGTGCGCACCGCCGACAATCCCAACACACCGCCGCCCATGAGGGCAAAGAACAGCGCCATGATGGCCACCCACATGCCGGCCAGCCAGGGTTTCCAGAACACCCGGATGCAGCTGACCACCAGACCGGCCAGCATCAGGCTGGTGGCCACCACCGGCCGCCAGTGCTCTTCAAACGGATAGCGCCCCAGCAAAATCAGGCGGTATTTTTCGGTCACCACGCCCCAGCATGCGCCGGTGCCGCGAGCGGCCTGGCAGGCGCTGGCGTCGGGCGCAAAAACGGCTTGCACCACGCCCCATTGCAGCATGCCCGGCAGGGCGTAAAGGCCCAGTGCAAGGACGAACAACGTGGTGAGCGTGTTGCCGATGCTGCTGAACAGATTGCGGCGGGACCAGGCGACCAGGCCGGTGGTGCGCACCGGTGACGGGCGGGGTGCGATGGGCGTAAACCCAGCGGCAGGTGGGTGGGTGTTCATGGCTTCAACGCTCCTGGATTGCGCTGCGGGCGTTGTACCAATTCATGAACACCGAGGTGCTCAACGAGGTGGTGAGGTAGACCAGCATGATGATGGCGATGCACTCGACCGCACGCCCGCTCTGGTTGATGGTGGTGTTGGCCACCGACACCACGTCGGGGTAACCCACAGCCACGGCCAGCGACGAGTTTTTGGTCAGATTGAGGTACTGGTTGGTCAGCGGTGGAATGATCACGCGCAGGGCCTGGGGCAGTACCACCAGGCGCATGGTGTGCTTCGGGTTGAGCCCCAGCGCGCTGGCCGCTTCGGTCTGGCCGCGGCTCACCGACTGGATGCCACCGCGCACCACCTCGGCCACAAAGGCCGCGGTGTAGGTGACCAGACCGATCAGCACGGTCAGAAACTCGGGCGTGGCGCTGGCGCCACCGTCCACCATGAAGGCCATCTGCTCGGGCAGATCCCATTGGCTTGGCATGCCGCCGAGCAACCAGCCCACCACAGCCAGCACCAGTACCAGGGCGAGCGGAGCCCACAGGCGGTCGCCTTCCTGGCCGGTGCGCTCAAACCGGCTCAGCATGTGCCGACGCCACGCACCCGCAGCCACCAGCCCCACCACAGCGCCCAGCAAGACCCAGCCCCAACCCACGCCCGCGCTGGGCCAGGGCATGGAGAAACCACTTTTGCTCAGGAAAAAGCCGTCAAAGGCATTCCAGGCTTCGTTGGACGGTGGCAGCACCTCCAGCATGAACAGGTACCACATGAGCAACTGCAGCAGCACGGGGATGTTGCGAAACAGCTCCACGTAGCCGTAACAGAGTCCGCGCACCAGACCGTTGCGCGAGAAGCGCCCCACGCCAATGGCCACGCCGATCAGGGTGGTGAAGACGATGCCCAGAACGGCCACTTTGAGCGTGTTGAGCACGCCCACGCCAATGGCGACCGCGTAGCTCTGGCTCGGGTCGTAGGGGATGACGGTTTCGCCGATGTCAAAGCCGGCCGGGGCGCCCAGAAAGTCAAAGCCGCTGGGGATGCCCCGCGCCGCCATGTTGACCTGGGTGTTGTGCGACAGAAACCCGATGGCGATCACCACCAGGGCCAGCGCCAGCAGCTGAAACAGCACGCCACGGGTGGCACGGCTGTTCAGCGACCAGCGCTTTCGGGCATGAGGAGGTGGAACAGGGCTCACAACCGCCTTTCAGGGAAATAGGGATACAGCAGGACCGACGCCAAGCCGTCAGGGCTAGGCGCGAAGCCGCAGACAGTACGCACGTACGGCAAGGCGAAGCAACAACGCCCTGGCGGCTTGGCGTCGGTCCTGACAAAAAAACCGAGACATGGAGCGTGTCCAGTCCCGGTTTCGTCGTTTGGAAAATCAGCGCACCGGAGGTGCGTACATCACGCCACCGTTGTTCCACAGGTTGTTGATGCCGCGGGGCAGACCGATGGTGGTCTTGGGGCCCACATGGCGTTCAAACTGCTCGCCGTAGTTGCCGCCAGCCTTGATGGCGCGCAACGCCCATTCTTTGTCCAGACCCAGCAGCTTGCCGGTGTCTTCGTTGCCGGCACCCAGCAGGCGCATCACGCTGGGGTTCTTGCTCTCGGCACGCATCTGGTCGGCGTTGGCCTGGGTGATGCCAAATTCTTCGGCTTCCAGCAGGGCATAGCCGACCCATTTCACGATGGCAAAGAAGTCGTCGTCACCGCGGCGCACCATCGGGCCCAGAGGCTCCTTGGAAATCAGCTCGGGCAGGATCACGTGGTCAGCAGGGTTGGCCGCCTGCTTGGAGCGGTAAGACGCCAGGCCCGACGCGTCGGTGGTGAACGCCTGGCAGCGGCCGCTGAAATAGGCGGCCGTGGTGGCTTCGGCGTTGTTGAACACCACGGGCTTGATGTTGAGGTTGTTGGCGCGCGAGAAGTCGGTCAGGTTCAGTTCGGTGGTGGTGCCCGCTTCCACGCACACGGTGGCGCCCTTGAGCTGCTTGGCGCTTTTCACGTTCAGTTTCTTCGGCACCATGAAACCCTGGCCGTCGTAGAAGTTGATGCCGGCAAAGTGCAGACCCAACGATGCGTCACGGGTCAGCGTCCAGGTGGTGTTGCGTGACAGCATGTCGATCTCGCCGGACTGCAGCGCGGTGAAACGCTGTTGTGCGGTCAGGGGCACGAAGCGCGCCTTGTTGGGGTCGCCCAGCACGGCGGCCGCCACGGCGCGGCAGGTGTCCACGTCCAGACCGCTGTATTTGCCCTGGCTGTCGGCGGCCGAAAAACCGGCCAGACCGGTGCTGGCACCGCAGATCAGTTCACCGCGTTTCTTGATCGCGTCGAGATCTTTGCCTGCATGGGCGGGCAGACTGACCAAGGCAGCAGCAGCGCTCAGACCGAGGGCGGTCAGCTTCAGGGAATTCATGCTCATCAGGGGTTTCTCCGTACGGGGGTTGAATGCACATTTCTCGGTGCTTGTGCACCACAAGGGTGCTTTTGCGACCGTTTAGCGACTGTATCCGTGCCGCCAAGCGGACGGCATCGGGGTTTACGTGGGAGGGTTATGCAATGAATTCATAGAACTATGGAATTACAAGCCTGACCACGTTCGCATGTTGGTACTTGCACGTTCCGTGCCACACCCCATGGTCCCACGGGCGACATGCCGTGTTGTCGCCTCTGGCGTGTGCCCCGTATGCTTGGGCGCACAAGACCAGCCGCCGGAGACAAGCCCATGAGCCGCAACACCACCGCAGCAGCAGTACCCAAGGCCGCGCGTCCGCACCACCGCTTTTGGCCCAAGCGCCTGCCGCACCGCATCACGCCGCCAGCCACCTCCCTGTGGGACAACCTCGTGATCAGCGCGCGGCGCTACCCCGACAAGCCCGCGCTGGTGTTTTTTGACCAGGTCACCACCTACCGCGAGTTGCTGGAGCAGGCCGAGCGCCTGGCGGCGCATCTGCACACCCAGGGCGTGCAAGCCGGTGACCGGGTGATCTTGCTGATGCAAAACGCGCCCCAGTGGGTGGTGGCGCATTTCGCCATCCTGCGGGCCAACGCGGTGGTGGTGCCGGTGAACCCGATGAACCGGGCCGCCGAGCTGGGCCACTACATCACCGACCCCGACGTGAAGGTGGCTGTTTGTGCCGCGGACCTGGCCGGCGAACTGCTCAAGGCCAACGCCGAGCTGCCCGACGCACAGCGCCTGCAGCACCTGGTGGTGGCGCACTACCACGACGCCATGGGGCCGCAGGCCGACATTCCCCCCGCCTGGACCGACTGGCTGACCACTCGCCACCCACTGCCGAGCCTGTCCGGCGGCACCGTGGCCGACTGGGCCGACGCGCTGAACAGCAGCGCAGCGCCGCCCCCGCACAACCGCCAGCCTGGCGACCTGAGCGTGTTGCCCTACACCAGCGGCACCACGGGTTTGCCCAAAGGCTGCATGCACACCCACGCCAGCCTCATGCACAACGCCGTGGCCGGCTCGCTCTGGGGCAGCAGCACACCCGAAAATGTCTCACTGGTGGTGGTGCCCATGTTCCACATCACCGGCATGGTGGTGGGCATGCACGCCGGTATTTACACCGGTGCCACGCTGGTGGTCATGCCACGCTGGGACCGTGAACTCGCCGGGCGGCTGATCTCGAAGTGGCGCGTGACCCACTGGTCCAACATCCCCACCATGGTGATCGACCTGCTGGCGAGCCCCAACTTTGCGCAGTACGACCTGTCCAGCCTGGTTCTCATTGGTGGTGGCGGCGCCGCCATGCCGCAGGCGGTGGCGCAGCGCCTGTTTGAGCAATACGGCCTGCGCTACGCCGAAGGTTACGGCCTGACCGAAACGGCAGCGCCGTCGCACAACAACCCGCCCGACGCGCCCAAGCAGCAGTGCCTGGGCATACCGTTCATGAGCGTGGACGCGCGCGTGGTGGACCCGGACACCCTGCAGGAGATGCCGCAGGGCGAGGCGGGTGAAATCATCATCTGCGGGCCATCGGTGTTCTCGGGCTACTGGAAACGGCCCGACGCCACCGAAGCCGCCTTCATCACGCTGGAAGGCCAGCGCTACTTTCGCTCGGGCGATCTGGGCCGGGTGGACGAAGACGGCTACTTTTTCATCACCGACCGCCTCAAACGCATGATCAACGCCAGCGGCTTCAAGGTCTGGCCGGCCGAGGTGGAGGCGCTCATGTTCCGCCACCCCGCCATTGCCGAGGCCTGCGTGATCTCTACCTTGGATGCCTACCGTGGCGAGAGCGTGAAGGCCGTGGTGGTGCTGCGCGACAGCGCGCGCGGCCAGGTCAGCGAGCAAGACCTCATCGACTGGTGCCGCGACAACATGGCGGTCTACAAATGCCCGCGCGTGGTGCAGTTCGTCGAAGCCCTGCCCAAGAGCGGCAGCGGCAAGGTGATGTGGCGGCTGCTGCAGGAACAAGAGCCGAAACCCGCGTCTTGAGGGTGCCGCACACCCACCCAGGCGGCACAATGTGCCATGCAATTCCTGGCCCCCTCCGTACAGCGCCTCTGGCAGCCCCGCAAGCCCCTGTTCTGGCTGGTCATCACCTTCAACCTGCTGTCCTCGGCCATGGCCTGGGGGCTTCACCTCGCCAAGCCCGAAGGGGCTTTGCTGGTGGTATTGACCTTGCTGGCGCTGGCCAACACCGGCATGGGCTGGTGGCTGTTGTGGCGTCTGTGGAACGAAACCCCTTCCTCTGGAGACAAGCATGTTCAAAGCCCTGTTGATCAACAAGACCGATGACGCCGGTTACCACTGCGCCCTGACCGAACTCGACGAAGCGCAATGGCCCGTCACGGGCGATGTGACGGTGCAGGTGGCTTGGTCCACCCTCAATTACAAAGACGGCCTGGCCATCACCGGCCAGTCACCGGTGGTGCGCAGTTTTCCCATGGTGCCGGGCATTGACTTCGCGGGCACTGTGACCGCCAGCAGCCACCCGCGCTGGACGGTGGGCGACGAGGTGTTGCTCAACGGCTTTGGCGTGGGTGAAAACCACTGGGGTGGTCTGGCGCAAATGGCCCGCGTCAAAGGCGACTGGCTGGTGGCCCTGCCGGCTGGCCTCAGCGCACGCGACGCCATGGCGGTGGGCACGGCGGGCTATACCGCCATGCTGTGCGTGATGGCGTTGCAGCGGCACTGGACCGACAACGGCATGGCCCCCGGCAGCGGCGAGGTGCTGGTGACCGGCGCCAACGGCGGCGTGGGCAGCGTGGCCATTGCTTTGCTGGCCGGGCTGGGGCACACCGTGGTGGCGTCCACCGGGCGGCCGCAAGAGGCCGACTATTTGAAGTCGCTCGGTGCCACCGAGGTGATCGACCGCGCCAACCTGAGTGCGCCCGGCAAACCGCTGCAAAAAGAGCGCTGGATCGGCGTGGTGGACTCGGTGGGCAGCCACACCCTGGCCAACGCTTGTGCCACCACGCGCTACGCCGGTGCGGTGGCCGCCTGTGGGCTGGCCCAGGGCATGGACCTGCCGGCCAGCGTCGCCCCCTTCATCTTGCGTGGCGTCACGCTCTACGGCATCGACAGCGTGATGGCCCCGATGGCCAAACGCGAAGCTGCGTGGGCTGCCTTGGCCAACACCCTGGACCGCCAGCAACTCGCGTCCATCACCCGCGAGATCGGCTTGGCCGATGCGGTGGCCGCTGGTGCCGATATTTTGGCCGGCAAGGTGCGCGGGCGCCTCGTGGTGAATGTGAACGCTTGAACAAAAGGCGAAATGAGGGGCACAGGCCGCAGCGCAGGGCCGTCCCAAACAAGGCCAGCCCCCTTGGGGGGCAGCGGACCTCGCGCAGCGGGGGAGCCGTGGGGGCCTTATTCCTGTTGCGGCACGATGTGCCGGTAGGCGTGCCAGGTGGCGTGCCCAATGACCGGACCCACAACGATCAGGCCCAGAAACACCGGCAGCATGGACAGGCCGATCAAAACCGTGATCAGCGCGCCCCACACCAGCATCACGCCGGGGTTTTGCAGGCAGGCGCGGATGCTGGTGAGCCCAGCCGACACGGCGTCGGTCTTGCGGTCCATGATCATGGGGATGGAGATGACGCTGGTCACAAAGATCAGACCGGCAAAGAAAGCGCCCACCACGGTATAGGTGATCAGGAAGCCGATGTTCTCCGGGTTGAGCAGCTGCGGCAGCAGCTTTTCGGTGGACGGCATGGTGTTGAACGTGACGGCAAACACCACCAGCGAAGCACGGCCCCAGATCAATTCCAGGATCAGCAGCACGCCCGCAAATATGCCCATGGTGCCTTTGGTGGGCCGCCAGGCCTGCAGCGAGGCGCGCAGCGAAGGGCGGTGTGAATGGGTCTGCATGGCCTTGCTGGCGTCGTACAAGCCCAGGCAAAGGAATGGCCCCATCAGCAAGAAGCCCGCGCTCAACGCCAGCACATAGGCCGGTGCGCTCTGGAACACCGCCAGCAGGGCATGACCCATGGCGAAAAAGCACAGGCCGTAAAACAGACCAATGCGCGGGCAGCGTTTGAAATCGGCCCAGCCCAGTTGCAGCCACTGAAACGGGTCGGATGGCTTCAACTCGGCCAGTTGCAGCGAAAACACCGAGGGCCCTTGTGGGCCCTCTGCGGACGGTGTGGGGCTCGTGGGTGTGTCTGCAGGTTCCCCATGCAGGTCGGTGGCAGTGGCGTGAATGGCTTCGGCCATGGCAATCTCCTCGTATCGGAGCAATATAACCACCGCCGAATATAGATTTCACATGGTTTACCCCATACCCGTCAGGGTTTTTTGCCCGTGTCGCGTTCGCTCAGCGCGGCGCGCGGGCGGCGCCGGGTGGCGGCGCATGTGCAGGGCCAGGGCGGCGTCTTGTGCCTGGGTGTGTTTGGCAAACCAGGCAGCCAGTTCAAAGGCCATTTCGCGCACCGCAGCGAGCTGTCCGCTGCGCGCTTGCGCCAGCCCTTCGCGCAGCAGGTTGAGCACCACGCGGTGCTGCAGGATGTGGTTGGGTGCCGACGAGAAACCGGTGCGTTGCATCCAATCGTCTTCATATTCAAACTGCGCCATGGTGTGGTTCACCAGCGCCGTCCAGGCTTGCGGCAAGGCGTCGTCGGGGGCTTGCTGGGCCTGGGCCAGCAGATCTACAAAAGCATGGTGCAGGGTATCGATGGGTTCGAAGTCCAGCACCAGCGCATCGGTCCATTCAATTGTGTTCATGGCCATTTCCTGTGCGTCACCACGTCATCACCACGTGTCGGTAGTGCACAGCTTGACACTGCGCGAACGCCGTTGTTTTGATCCAGCGCAGCAACTGTGCACGGCAACCCTCCGCCGTGGTCGGACGAAGCGCCTGCGCACCGGCGGGGCGGTGCGCAGGCCCGGTACACTGCCCGCCCATGACCAGCGAATTTCAACCGCCTTACGTGCCCTTGTCCGGGGTGTCCAGCGCTTTGCAAACGGGGGGCTTTGCCCTGCTGCATGCGGCCGATGTGCAGCGGTGGCTGCCCGCCTCGCCCACCGAGCTGGACGCTTTGCACGCTGGCTGGAACGACCTGCCGCCCGATGCCTACCTGAAAGACGGTGGCCGCTACCGCCGTCGGCGCCACAGCTGCTTCGTGGTGGACGGTGCCGAGGTGAGCGCGGTCCCGCACCGCGCGCATTGGCAGCCGCTGGAATACAACGCCTTGCACGGCGGCATGCAGCGCTGGTTTGAGCCCATGCAGCCCGAGCTGCTGGCGCTGCCGGTGTGGGGCCGCTTGCTGTCGCAGGTGGGCGAGGCGGTGTCTGAATTGCGCGGGCGCCAGCCCTGGTTTGTCGAGGCGCACAGCTTTCGCATCGACACCACCGACGGCATTGGCCGCCCCACGCCCGAGGGTGCGCACCGCGACGGTGTGGACCTGGTGGCGGTGTTCATGCTGGGGCGCCACCGCATCAAGGGCGGTGAGAGCCGGGTGTTTGAGGCCGATGGCCCGAACGGCCAGCGCTTCACGCTGCAGGAACCCTGGTCGTTGCTGTTGCTGGACGACCAGCGCGTGATCCATGAAACCACGCCGATCCAGCCGGTGGAGCCTGGCACCCTGGGCTGGCGCGACACGCTGGTGCTGACTTACCGATCGGGCGGTTTCCAGGGCGGTTGAATCAGCGTCGGATGGCGTTGGGGAAATACAGCGCCGTGAGGCTGCGGCTGTGCACCGGTGAAAAGTTGTCGGCCACGGTGCGGGCACCGTTGCCGTAGCGCCGCCACTCGCGCACCCAGTACAGGTGGTCGCACACCTCCAGCAGGCCAATGGTTTCGCGGTCGCCAATGAGCACGCCGTGGGCGCGCAGGGCCAGCCGCTCCTTGGCTTCGCGCAGGTGGTGCAAGGTGGCGGGGGTCACGCCAAATTCGCCATCGCTCACGACCAGCAGGTCGGCTTCCTGCCAGCCAGCGGTCTGCACCAGCGCAATGGCGCGTTCGATCGGGGTCTGCACGTCGGTCCCGCCGTCAAAACTCTGGCCCATCAGGTCGAGCAGGTGCGCCAGGCCTTCGGCGTCCAGCGCCAGGTCGCGCTCCAGCAGCTCGTGAGGGCCACCAAAGGCCAGCAGCCGGCAGGGGCGCTGGCCGGCGTGGGCGCTGCGCAGCGCCTGCAGCACGCAGGCCTTGGCCACGTTTTCCGGCGCACCCCGCATGGAGCCCGAGGTGTCCAGGCAGATGATGAGCGGGCCACGCCCGGCGTGGGTGGGCACGGCGCGCTGGGTTGGTGGGTCCGGTTGGGGCAGAGGGCGCTGCGCGGGCGAGCGGGCACGGTCGTCGTAGCTCAGCAGCTGCGCTTCGGCAAAACGTGCCCGCCACAAACGCCGCAAGCCGGGGTGGGTGAGGTTGAGGCTTTCGGCACCGGTCATGCGGGCCAGGTTGCGCGAGCGGCGCACGCCGTCCACCGCGGTGGGCTCCGGGCGCCGCTCGGCTTCGTCGGCCGGGTGGCGTGCGGCGGGTGTTTCGGCTGGGTGTGCAGGTCGGGTGTCGCGGGCTGGCGGGTGGGTGCGTGATGCATCGCGGCGGCCCACGCCATCAATGAAAGCGGCCAGCGCGGGCAGGCGCTGGAGCAGTTCGCCGATGCGCCGGGC
This sequence comes from Hydrogenophaga sp., assembly GCF_030656115.1. GTDB lineage: Bacteria > Pseudomonadota > Gammaproteobacteria > Burkholderiales > Burkholderiaceae_C > Hydrogenophaga. The sequence continues at coordinate 30,927 of NZ_JAUSOO010000054.1, read as the reverse complement.
TTCCTGCCATTCGCGGCGGTTGAGCTGGCCGGCCAGCTCGTCCCAGCGCAACTGCGCCAGATCACCCAGCGACTGCAGCAGCGCCAACGCCTCGTCCCAGCCCTGGCGCTGCACGTTCCAGCTGTCCCGAAACTGGGTTTGCATCTGCTCGATGGCCTGGGTGCGGGGCATGGCGGCGGGCCGGTCGATCAGGCTGTCCAGGTGCCAGAGCACGCTCTGCAGCACCTGCTGGGTCAGCGCAGGGCTGTGGCGGGTGAGCGTCAGCAGGTCCAGCTCGGCCAGCAGGGGCTGCAGCGCCTGCGTGGCCAATGGGTCGCCAAAATCGTGCGCTGGGTCGGGCAGGGTGCCGTCCATGAGGGCGGTTTGCCAGTGCGCCAGCTCGGGCAGGCGGCGGCTGGCCGCGCCGCTGCTGCACACCACCGCCCAGCGCCACAGTGTGCGGGGCAAGGCGTTCAGGTGGTGGTAGGGCCGGTCGGGCTGGCTCGGGGCGTGAACGGGCTCAGGCGCTGACCCGGCCGGGGGTGCCGGGCCGGTCGTCGGTGTCATGGCGCGTTCCAGTGCACCGGTGCGGGTAGGGTGGTCAACGCCTCGTCCACCGGCAAGGCGGCAAACCCGTTGCGGGTGGACTGGTGCTGCGCGCACAGGCCCGCCAGGTGGCTGCAGCGTTCGGCGTGTGCGACCTCAATCTGCAGCAGCCAGGACGGTGGCAGCCAGGGGTGCGCGCGGGCCTGGGCCAGCACCGCGTGGGCCACAGCCAGCCATTCGCCGTGCAGCGCCAGCAAGCGGTTCAGCAATTCGTCGCACTGCGCCACCCGGGCTTGTATGTGCACCGGGCTGTAGCGGCGCAGCGCGCGTTCGCTGGTGATGCGCACCATCTCGCTTTCTTCGCCCGGGCGGGTGATGGCGCGCGCCAGCGCCAGTTTGCCGGCGCTGTCGTCTTGCGCGTCGGGCGGGGCGCGGCGTTCGGTGTCCAGTTGGGATTCAAAGGCCTGCACGGCGCGTTCCAGGCCGTCCAGCGGCAAGGGCGCTGTGCGGGCCACCGCGTGCATGAACAGCGTGGTCCAGCCTGGCACCTGCACCGGGTCGGCCGCGAGCACGAAAGGCAGCAACCACAAGTCCCAAGGGCTCACCGCGCTGGCCTGGCGGCTGGCGGCTTGCAGCTGCAGCAGGGCCACCAGCTGGCGCCAGCGGCGGTCCGACACCGTTTGCCCGGTGTCGCTGGCGTGTTGCCGGGCTTGCAGCAGCAGGGCCAGAGCGGTTTCACCCAGGGCGACCTGCGGCGCGCGTTCGCGCAGGGCCTGCAATTCATTCGGGTGGATCTGCGCGTTGGCCGGTGTGTGGCCCGCGCCGGGCGCATCGGCCAGCAGCAGGGCGGTGAAATGCGCGTCGTCCACCGGTTGCACCGGCACGCGCAACAAAAAGCGGTCGTAAAACGCCAGCAGGCTGTCGTCTTGCGGTTGTTCGTTGCTGGCGCCCACCAGGCAGACCAGCGGCACCGGCAGGCGCTGGCTGCCGTTGTCAAACTGGCGCTCGTGCAGCAAACCCAGCAGGGTGTTGAGAATGGCGGAGTTGGCCTTGAACACCTCGTCCAGAAAAGCCACCTCGGCGCTGGGCAGGTAGCCCTCGGTCAGGCGTTCGTAGCGGTCGTTTTCCAATGCGCGCAGCGAGAGCGGGCCAAACAGCTCTTCGGGCACGGTGAAGCGCGTGAGCAAGCGCTCAAAATAATGCGCGCCGGGCAACAGACGCTGCAAACGGCGCGCCAGTTCACTCTTGGCCGTGCCGGGCGGCCCGAGCAACAACACGTGTTCGCCCGCCAGCGCGGCCAGCAGCAGCGCCCGGGCCGCCACATCGCGTTGCAGCAGGCCGCGTTCCAGTTCGGCCAGCATGGGTGCCCAGTTGGTGCTGGTGGTGTGTTTACCCGTCATGTGAAGCTGATGCGAACGGTGTCACAAAAAGCCGCCGCGCGTAACCTGACCCAGGGTGCCGTGGAACCGGCTCCGCCGGGCCACCAGCACCGCCCCCTTGGGGGCTGACGCGAAGCGGCGCGGGGGAGGGTGTTCACACCCGTTCGAATACCGCAGCAATGCCCTGGCCGCCGCCGATGCACATCGTCACCAGCGCATAGCGGCCCTGAATGCGTTGCAGTTCGTACAGCGCCTTCACCGTGATCAGCGCGCCGGTGGCGCCAATCGGGTGACCCAGCGAAATGCCCGAGCCGTTGGGGTTGACCTTGGCCGGGTCCAGGCCGAGTTCCTGGGTGACGGCGCAGGCCTGGGCCGCGAAGGCTTCGTTGGCTTCGATCACGTCCAGGTCGTTCACGCTCAGGCCGGTTTTCTCCAGCACCAGGCGCGTGGCCGACACCGGGCCCATGCCCATGATTTTGGGTTCCAGGCCGGTGTGGGCGTAACCCACCAGGCGGGCCAGCGGCTGCAGGCCGCGCGCCTGGGCGGCCTTGCTGTCCATCAGCACCACGGCAGCGGCGGCGTCGTTCAGGCCCGAGGCGTTGCCGGCGGTCACGGTGCCGTTTTCTTTGAGGAACACCGGCTTGAGCTTGGCCATGTCGGCCAAGGTGCAGTTGGGACGGTAGTGCTCGTCGGTGTCGTAGGCCACCTCGCCTTTGCGGCTCTTGAGCATGACCGGCACGATTTGGTCTTTGAAGCGGCCTTCTTCAATGGCCACCTGGGCGCGGTTGTGGCTTTGCACGGCCAACGCGTCCTGCATGTCGCGGGTGATGCCGAACTGGGCGGCCACGTTTTCGGCCGTCACGCCCATGTGGATGGTGTGGAACGGGTCGTGCAGCGCGCCGACCATCATGTCCACCATCTTGGTGTCGCCCATGCGCGCGCCCCAGCGGGTGTTGAGCGAGGCGTAGGGCGCGCGGCTCATGTTTTCAGCGCCACCGCCAATGGCGATGTCGGTGTCGCCCAGCAAGATGCTCTGACTGGCGTTGACGATGGCCTGCAGGCCCGAACCGCACAGGCGGTTGACGTTGTAGGCGGGCGTGCTCTGGGCGCAACCGCCGTTGATGGCCGCCACGCGCGAGAGGTACATGTCTTTGGGTTCGGTGTTCACCACGTGGCCAAACACCACATGGCCCACGTCTTTGCCGTCCACGCCAGCGCGTGCCAGCGACTCGCGCACCACCAGAGCGGCGAGTTCGGTGGGGGGGGTGTCCTTGAGGCTGCCGCCAAAGGTGCCAATGGCGGTGCGGGCTGCACTGACGACGACGACTTCTCTGCTCATGGGATATCTCCTGCTTGTGGTGGTTTGGGGTGTGTGATCGGGTGATCAACGTGTGATGGTATCTGTCGCAGGCTTACACCGGCCTTGTTGAGCGTCAAACTGGAGACGAGCGGAATGAGAGATTGCCCATACGCTTCAAACCAATTGGCGCGCGAGCACCTGAAGCCGTTCATTGCCTTGGCTGGTTGGCCGGGTCACAAAAATCTCGCCCATGGACGGGTATTCGCCGGTCAGCGACGACATGTTGACCTGGTGTGTCACCAACACCAGGTTGTGGGGCGCTTGCAGGCGGGCCACGGCGCTCAGAACGGCACGGGTTTGCTCGGGGCCGCTGTTGTCCCTGAAAAACGAGTTGACCGGTGCCCACACGGTGTGGCGGCCAAAGGCCAGGTCGGCGGTGTCGGTGCAGCGGCACCAGGCGCTGGAGCGCACCTCGTCCACCCGGATGCCCTCGCGCGCAAAGGCCTGGCCCACCCGCTGTGCCTGCTCGCGGCCGGCCTCGCTCAGGTTGCGCTGCGTGCTGCAGTCACCCAGGCGAAAGCCGGGCGGGTCACCGATGCCGGGCACGGTCTGGGCGTGGCGCATCAGCACCACGCAGCCCCCGGCACGCAGAAGACCCCAGAAATCGGCCTGGGTTTGTGCCGTGGCTACCGGCAACAGGGCACCGCCAGCCGCCCAGCTCAGCGCGGTCTGAACAAAACGGCGGCGGGGCAGGGGGCTGAGGGGCATGGGGTTCTCCGGGGTGGGTTTCAGTCCCGCACGTCGGCCACCGGCTGGGCGCCAAAGTCGGGGCGCTCCAGCCAGGCGAGCACGCGGGCAGCAGCGGTGTCGGGCGGTGTGAGCTGGCCTTGGCGCTGCAGTTCCACAAAGCGTTGCAGGTCGGGAAATGCGGTGGGGTCGCCTGCACGCAGCTGCACCTGCATGTCGGTGTCGATCACGCCCGGCGCCAGCGAAACCAGCCGCGCGCCGTGCGGCCGTTGGGCTTCGTCCAGCGCACAGCAGCGGGTGAAGTGGTCCATGCCGGCCTTGGCCGCGCAGTAGGGGGCTTGCGCGGCCATGGCGCGGCGCCCCAGTCCGGACGAAATATTGAGCACCTTGCGTGGCCCTTGCCAGCCCGCGGCCACCCAGGCGCCGGTGGCGCGCAAAAAGGCGGCGGTGAGTTGCATGGGGGCTTCCAGGCCCACGCGCAAGGCGGCTGAGAGCCCGTCGGGCGGGCAGGCGTCGAGCGGGCCAATGTGCGGGATCATGCCGGCGTTGTTGATGAGCGTGGCGCTGTGTAGGGCCCGGGTGTCCAGGCCGTCCAGCCAGGCTTGCAGGCGCTGGGCGGCGCCGGTGGTGTCGCTCAGGTCGTGCACCCATTGGGTCAGCGGGGCGTTCAGGCGCAGCGCTTCAGCGGCCAGGGCTTCGTTGGTGCTGCGCGAAATGCACAGCAGGTGCCGGTGGGGGCTGAGCAACTGGTGCGCCATGGCCAGGCCCATGCCGCGTGAGGCGCCGGTGAGGAGGGTAATGTCTCGTACGCTCATGTGGCAGGTGGGCTCAAAAAGGGCAGGGGCTGTGAAACCGCAGCATCTGCCCGGTCACAGGGTGAGGCAGTTCCAGCATGTCCGCGTGCAGCAGCAGGCGCTTGGACAGCGCTTGCTGGTCTGGGGTGGCGTACAACGCATCGCCCACAATGGGGTGTCCTGAGGCTTGCAAGTGCACACGCAACTGGTGCGTGCGGCCGGTGACGGGTTCCAGTTCTACCCGGGTGCCGATGCCCGTGTATCCGTTGGGGGTTTGTGGCTCGGCCAGCCGCCAGCGCGTGAGGCTGGGTTTGCCGGTTGCATGGCACACCATGCTGCGTGGGCGGTTGACCCAGTCCACCGCCAGGGGCAGGTCGATGGTGTTCCAGCCGTTGTCGGGCAGTGGGTTGGCGAGCTGGCCCGCCACCACGGCCATGTAGCGCTTGTGCACCCGGCGCTGCTCAAACGCGCGGCTCAGGGCGCGCTGGGCTTCCAAGCCGCGCGCCATGACCACCAGGCCCGAGGTGGACATGTCCAGCCGGTGCACCACCAGCGCGTCGGGCCATTGCACCTGGGCGCGGCGGCTCAGGCAGTCTTGTTTGTCTTCGCCGCGACCGGGCACCGCCAGCAAGCCGGAGGGCTTCACCAGCACCAGCAGGGCGCCATCGGCGTGCAACACCACCAGTGGCCGTCCCGTATCGGCAGGCGTGGCGTCGGGGTTCAGGGTGCGGGCCCGAGTGCGCTGCGGACTTCTTCGCGGTCCAGGCTGCGGGCAGCACCGAAGCCCGCCACTTGGCGTGCGGCGTGCACCAGCAGGCGCACAAACCGGAAGTCACCGAGTTCGGTCATGGGTTCCGTCTCTGGGAACCGCTGCAGGTACACAGCCCTGCAGGCCAGGGCTTCAGCCGTGCCGGGCGCCAGCAGTTCGGCGGTGGCCTCCAGCGTCACGCGGGGCAAGGCGTGCACCGGCCCGTTGGCGGCGGCGTTTTCGCTCACCAGCAGCGAAACGCGCGGTTCGCGCCGCAAGTTGCCGGTGTGGGTTGCCAGGCCGCTCACGTGGATCACCAGGCAGCGTTGCCGGGTGTCTACCGCATAGGGCACCAGAGAGACGAAGGGTGTGCCGTCGGCCCCCACGGTGCCCAGGGCGGCGGTGCGTTGCTGGTTCAGCAGATCGCGAAGGGTGGTGGTCAGGCGGTGTTCGGAGGCCATGCGGGTGTGTATCGGGCTGGGGCAGCGCGAGCGGCCAGGCGTGGCGGGTCCTTCAGCGCACCAGCAACTCGGCCCGGCGGTTGCGGGGCTCGGCCACCTCGTCGTCGGTGGGCACCAGGGGTTCGCGTTCGCCCCGGCCCACGGCTTCGATCAGGTTGGCCTTGAACCCACGTTCGATCAGCAAGGCGCGCACAGCTTGCGCACGCTGCAGCGAAAGCCGGTCATTGGCTTCGGTCGAGCCCTGTCGATCGGTGTGTCCCGTCACCACCACTTCACCGCCGGCTCTGGCCTGGGCGCGTGCCATCACGGTGTCCAGTTGTGCCTGGGATTGCGCAGTCAGTTGCGATGTGCCCAGCTCAAATTCGAGCGTGAAGCGCTCCGGCGCTGGAGGCTGCAACGCGAGCAGATCGGGGTAGGTCTGGCGCAACCTGGTGGCGTTGGTGGTGTCCAGGCTGATCGCTCCACTGGCACTCACGTTGGCCACTTGATAGGGTTTGCTGAGGCGTTGCACGCCTTTGTCTGTGCGCACTTCCACGGCGCTGGGTATGCCGGTGGACTGGGGCAGCAGTGTGACGCGGGTCGCCGGCGCGCAGGCCGACAGCAGGGCCGCCAAGGCCAGAGTGGCCAGAGCGTGGGTGGGCAATCGTGGGCGGTTCATGGGCACGTGTGGGTGGGCAAGGTCGGTGGTTTGGGGCATTGGCGTCGGGGCGCGTCGGCTTATCGTGCGGCTTCGGTTTCGACGATGAAATCGGTGCCGCGCACGCCCACCACCGAGGTCGGCGTGGATATTTTGAACATATCGGGGTTGATCTTGGCCAGCAGGCCCGTCACCACCCGCACCGAGCCTTGCAGCAGGTTCAAGGCAAAGTTGCCTTGTTGCGTGGTGGCGTTGTACTGAAACTGGCTCAGGTCCATGGTGGAGTTGGGGCCCATGGTCAAAATCGTGCCGTCTTTGAGTGTGATGGTGGCTGCGCCCCGTTGTCCGGTGCTCATGCGCTCGGTCTCAAACACACCCTCGCCCGAGGTGGCGGGACGGCGCGCCCCGGATTGGCCGAGCCAGCTTTCTCCTCGAACCTGCTTGACGGTGCCAATGCGTTGGTCGTTGGCGGGTGCTTGCGGGGTGCTTGCGGGCGCCGCCGCAGTTTCACCCGCAGCTGCCTCGGTGGCTGGCCCTGGGATGGGAAGGGTTTGCGCCCACGCCAGCGGGGCTGCCAGCCACAGGGCCGCAGCCAAAGGCAGGGTGAACATCGTTCCTGAAAGTGTCCGCATGTTGAATCTCCAAACAATCGTTTGATATTACCGGACGGGCTGGCTGCGTGTACCGGGAACCTTGGCCACCATGCCTGCTCCCTCAATGAAGCCGCTGCACCAGCAGCGGGCTCACCCGTATCATCCCCAATTTTGTATTGACAGGACTGACGCAAAACTGCCAGGGCGTTGTTACCAAGCCTTGCCGTACCGGGTGTCCTGTCTGCGGCTTTGCGCCCAGCCCTGACGGTTTTGCGTAAGTCCTGATGGAAAGGCTTTCTCTTTTGTCTGTTTTGCAATCTGCTCGTCTCACCGAACTCGCGGTTACCTACGGCGTGAACCTCTTGCTGGCGCTGGCCGTGTTGCTGGTCGGTCTGTGGCTCAGCGGTTGGCTCGGCCGCCGGCTGGACGCGTACATGCAGCGCCTGAACGTGGACGTGACGCTGCGCAGTTTTTTGCGCAGCCTGATGAGCCTGGCGCTGAAAGTGCTGGTAATCATCACCGTGGCCAGTATGCTGGGCGTGGCCACAACATCGTTCATTGCGGTGCTGGGCGCGGCGGGCCTGGCTGTGGGCTTGGCGCTGCAAGGCAGTTTGTCGAACTTTGCGGGCGGTGTGCTGTTGATTGTGTTCAAGCCTTACAGGGTGGGTGACTTCGTGGAAATGCAGGGGCAAAGCGGCACCGTACAGTCCATCCAGATCCTGTACACGGTGCTGAAAACGCCCGACAACAAAACCGTGTTTGTGCCCAACGGCCCGGTGGCCAACAGCAATATCGTCAATTTTTCGACGGAAGCGACCCGCCGCGTGGACATGGTGTTCAGCATCAGTTACGGCAGCAGTATCGACCTGGCTCGCCAGACCCTGGATGCCCTGGTGCGAGCCGACGGGCGCGTGTTACAGGTGCCCGCGCCCGTGATCGTGGTCGGCGAACTGGCCGACAGCGCGGTCAACTTCCGGGTGCGGGTGTGGACGGCCACGGGCGACTATTGGCCGGTGTACTTCGACATGCAGGAGCGCGTGAAAAAACGTTTCGACGAAGTCGGCCTGAGCATTCCGTTTCCCCAGCGCGATGTGCACTTGCGCACCGTGGCCACTTGACCGTTGTCGACAGGCCACCACCATGCTGTTGCTCGCGCCCATGGAGGGCTTGCTCGACGCCACCCTGCGCGATGCGATCACCCGCGTGGGCGGTATTGACCGCTGCGTGAGCGAGTTCATCCGCATCACCAACACCGTGTTGCCCGAACGCGCCTTTGTGCGCGTGGTGCCCGAGCTGCTCAATGGCGGCTACACCCGTGCCGGTGTGCCGGTGCGGGCGCAGTTGCTGGGTTCCGACCCGGCCTGCCTGGCCGACAACGCGGCCCGGCTGGCGGGCCTGGGACCGCACGGCATCGATTTGAACTTCGGCTGCCCCGCCAAAACCGTGAACCAGAGCCGCGGCGGCGCCGTGCTGCTCGACGAGCCCGAACTGATTGGGCGCATTGTCTCGGCGGTGCGCCGCGCCGTGCCCGCCCATGTGCCGGTTTCGGCCAAGATGCGCCTGGGCTTCAATGACGACAGCCGCGCCGAAGAATGCGCCCACGCCATTGCAGACGCCGGCGCCGACGAACTGGTGATACACGCCCGTACCAAGGCCCACGGCTACCGCCCGCCCGCGTACTGGGAGCGCATTGCCCAGGTGCGGGAGTCGCTGCCGGTGAATCGGCGCATTCCCATCATCGCCAACGGTGAGATCTGGACCGTGGCCGACGCCCAGCGTTGCCGCGAGGTCACCGGCTGTGACGCCCTGATGATCGGCCGCGGCATGGTGACAGACCCTGGTTTGGCGCTGGCCATCAAAGGGCTCGGTGGTGCGCCGTGGGGCCGCATCGTGCCGCTGTTGCCGCTGTTCTGGCTGCAAATGAGTGCGCGCGTGGAGCGCCGCCACCGCGCCGGGCGCCTGAAACAATGGCTCAACTACCTGCGCAAACGCCACCCCGAGGCGCAGCGCGCGTTCGACGATCTCCGGGTGTCCAACGACCCCGAACAGGTGGAAGCCTGGCTGCGCCACAACGTGCCCGCGCTGCCCCTGGACCAGCCACCAGCGTCCCGTCTGCCCAGCGTGCATGAAAGCCGCAGCCCCGTGCAGACAGCAGAAATGCCCCAACCGTGTTAAGTTCCGGCCCCGGACCCGACACACGACCTTCTGTATGACTTCATTACAACAACGGCTGGACGCCATCGCGGGCGATCGACTGCGCGGCATGCGCCGTGGCCTTGAAAAAGAAAGCCTGCGCGCCCAGCCCGACGGCAAACTCGCCCTCACGCCGCACCCAGCCGCGCTGGGCAGTGCGCTCACGCACCCCCACATCACCACCGATTACAGCGAGTCCCAGCTCGAACTGATCACGGGTGTGCACGACAGCGTGGGCGCCTGCCTGGACCAGTTGCGCGAAGTGCACCAGTTCACCGCGCGCAGCCTGCGCGCGGCCGGTGACGAAATGCTCTGGGCCTCCAGCATGCCCTGCGGCTTGCCCACCGACGAAACCATTCCGCTGGGGCGCTATGGCGCCAGCAACGTGGGACGCGCCAAAAGCGTCTACCGCATGGGACTGGGCCACCGCTACGGCCGGCGCATGCAGACCATCTCGGGCATTCACTACAACTGGTCGTTGCCCGGTGTGGACAACGATGGCTACTTTGCGCTGATCCGCAACTTCCGTCGCCACGCGTTTTTGCTGCTCACCCTGTTTGGCGCTTCGCCGGCGGTGTGTTCGTCGTTTGTAGAAGGCCGCCAGCACGAGCTGCAGCCGCTGGGCACCAGCGGTTCGCTGCACATGCCGCACGGCACCTCGCTGCGCATGGGCCGGCTGGGCTACCAGAGCGAAGCCCAGGCCACGCTGGCCGTGAGCTACAACGGCCTGGAAGGCTACGCTGCCTCGCTGCACGACGCGCTCACCCGCCCCTGGCCGGCCTACGAGGCGCTGGGCATCCGCAACCCCGGTGGCGACTACAACCAGCTGGCCACCACGCTGTTGCAGATCGAAAACGAGTTTTACGGCACCATCCGTCCCAAGCGCGTCATTTACCCCGGCGAGCGCCCGCTGCATGCCCTGCGCGAGCGCGGGGTGGAATACATCGAAGTGCGCCTGATGGACCTCAACCCCTTTGAGGTGATCGGCATCGGCGCCAGCACGCTGCGTTTTCTGGACGTGTTCCTGATGCACTGTCTGCTGACGGACAGTCCGCCCGACACGCCCGCCGAAATTCACGAACTGGCGCACAACCAGCACCTCACCGCCGCGCGCGGGCGCGAACCGGGCCTGTGTCTGCAGCGCCAGGGCCAGAGCGTGCCGCTGGTGCAGTGGGGCCTGGCGTTGCTGGAACAGCTGCAACCCATCGCCCGCAAGCTCGACGCCGCCCAAGGCAGCGCCGACCACGCCGACGCCGTGGCCCAGGCCCTGGCCGCCCTGCAGGCGCCCGACACCTTGCCCTCGGCGCGCGTTCTCAGCGAAGTGCGCGCAGCGCATGGCGACTCGTTCGTGGCCTTTGCGCGTGCGCAGTCCCTGAAGAACCACGCCGAGCTGCTGGCCATGCCTTGGAGCGCCAAGCAACAAGCCCGCTTTGAAGCCATGGCGGCGCAGTCCGTGGCCGACCAGCGCGCCATTGAAGCGGCCGACACCATGCCGTTTGAAATTTACCGGCAGGAATACACCTCGCCTGCGCGCCTGGGCCGCCCCCACACCGAAGCCGTGGCGGCCTGAAACAGCGCTGTCACACCGGGTGTGTGGTCTTCTCAGATCGCCCAGATTTTCTCGGCCTCCCTGCCCCTCAAACGCCTGGGCCGAGCAAGACCACATCGGTCAGCGCACAGGCCACGCAGGGCAGCACGCAGCCAACAGCCTTTTCTTCGGGCAGCAAGCCCGGCCATTCCACGGTGTAGCGGACCTGCCCCTCGGCCAGTTGACCGATGCAGCGCCGGCAGGTGCCGTTGCGGCACGACACGGGCCAAGGCACACCCGCGTGCAGCAGCACCTGCAACAAGGTCTGGTCGGGCGCTGCTTGAAGTGTCCGGGGTGCGGTCCCGTGCAGGACGAGCGTGTGTGTCGGGGCAGGCAGGGGCATGGTTGTGAATTTACCCCAGTCCGGTAGGTATTGCCTATTCCGTAAGCAGATTGTCATTTTTCTTTCAAAATCAATGACTTGGATGCGTCGTACAGGACTTGCGGCAGGTTATGCACAGCTTTGTCCAGAGAATGCAGGGACAACTTCAAAACAGTGAATAAGCAGATCCCCGAAGTTGCGCTTGGCTTGGCAGATACGGGGTCATCATTGGATTTTGACCACTGTTCGCCATCGTGCGGCACTGGCTCCCAAAACGTTCTGACAGACACCATGGGACGAGGCGTTTCGATGGTCAACGGGTCTTTTTGAATTTGCCTGTTAAACAGGCAGTTTGTTGTATGTCTTTTTAAATCAATAACTTACATTCTTCGTACAGGACTTGCCCGGAGTTATGCACAAGCTTGTCCAGTGTTCTCAGGGACAAATAACGGGCTTGCGGGCAAACTTTCGCGCTGGCACTTCATTGGCTGCTTATTAAATGGGCATTTTGTAGGAAACCTATTTAAATCAACAGCTTGCATTCGCCGTACAGGACTTGCCCAAAGTTATACACAAGCTTGTCCAGTGTTCTCAGGGACAAATCTGTTGGTTGTGATCAAGCGCCTTGCGAACTGCAAAACAATCGGGTGAAACACAATTTTTTTGTGGATAACTCAGGTTTGTGACCTGTTTTCAGGCCGTATTCGACGGTCTGCCTGTTGCTTGGGCAGTTTGTCAAAGGCGCTGTCAAATCAAGCACTTGCGTGCGTCGTACAGGGATTACCCTGACTTATCCACACGGTTGTCCCAGGTTTGCAGGGACAAGTTTTCGGCCGCTGGGTCCCTATCAGGCCGGGTAAGCCTGGCCCCAGCAATGAAATGTCCAGGGTTTGGGGCCGGGCAGGTAGCCGGTGTGCAGTTGCGGGCAGTGCAGGCCTGCGGCGTGCAGCAGCGCGGGAATGTCTCGGTTCAGGTGGCAACCGCCTGCCAGCGGGCCCCACAGGCCCTGCAGCCGGTCTTGCCAGCGGGCCACCGCCGCATCGGGCGCACGGCTGTGTTCGCAAAACAGCAGCGAGCCACCGGGCGCGAGTACGCGGCGCATTTCCCGCAGGGCTGCCAGCGGGTCGGGAATGGTGCACAGGGAATAGGTGACGAGCACCGTGTCAAAGCTGGCGTCGGGCCGGGGAATGCGCTCGGCCGACAGGGCCAGCAGTTCCACGTCCAGCCCGCTGGCCTCAATGCGGCGGCGGGCACGGGGCTGCAACTCCAGTGCCGGGTCCAGTCCGGTGATGCGGGTCACGCGGGCCGGGTCGTAGTAGGGCATGTTCAGCCCGGTGCCCAGACCGACTTCCAGCACACGGCCCCAGGCCAGTGGCACCACCTTCTGGCGCATGCGGCCCACCATGGGCAGGCCGCATGCCAGGTCCAGTGCCCAGGGGAAAATCCGGTTGTGGTAGCAGTGCCAGCACATCACGCCGTCCCCGGCGTGGCGCGGCTCATGCCTCGCCGCCGAAGCGAACAATAAGGTTGTCGATGTATTTTTCGACCAGCTTTTCAAACTCGCCCTGGACCACCGGTACCACAATCATTTTCATCAGACCCGGCAGCGGTACGGTGATTTCACCGTGGATGGACAGCGTCAGGATGGTCGATTTTTTGTCGCTGACCAACTTCCAGTGGCCCCCGACCAGCGCATTGCCGACACCGGGTACCGGTGTCCATTTCACGGTGCCCTTGGCTTTGTCACTCACGTATTTGCTGGCGTAGACGGTCTGGATGTTCACCTGGGCCGTGCCTACTTTTTCCATCTCCCATTGGTAGACGCCGTCGCCCAGATCGGTGAGTTTTTCAACCTTGGGAAAATAGCTGACCGAGGTAGGCACGTCCGACAACACCTCAAAGACTTCAGCCGTTGGGGTTCTGACTTGGAATTCGTAACCTAAATCGATATTGACGGTGATGCTCATACCAATGTCCTTTTCTCGTGACGCGCGGTGGTTGGGTGTGTCAGTTTATTGCAGGTAAGCCCTGAGCGGGGACTGCAAAACGTCCCGCTTGATGGGGCAAGGCACAATCCCTGCTCAAGTGCCTGCGGCTCAGAGGCTGCAGGCCTATTTCCCCAGAAAGACGATTTCCAGATGAGTATCCAGTGGTTTCCCGGGCACATGCACCTCACGCGCAAGGCCATTACCGAGCGCGTGAAAGAGATCGATGTCGTGATTGAAATGCTCGACGCGCGCCTGCCCGGCTCCAGTGCCAACCCGCTGCTGGCCGAGCTCACCAGTGGCAAAGCCACGCTGAAAGTGGTCAACAAGCAAGACATGGCCGACCCCGAGCGCACCGCGCTCTGGCTGGCGCACTACAACGCCCAGGCCAACACCCGTGCCATACCGCTGGACGCCAGCGACACCGCACCCGCCCGCGCCATCATTGCGGCCTGCCGCGAGCTGGCGCCCAACCGGGGCGGCATGGTCAAGCCCATGCGCGTGCTCATTTGCGGCATTCCCAACGTGGGCAAGTCCACGCTGATCAACACCCTCATGGGCAAGCGGTCGGCCAAAACGGGCGACGAGGCCGGCATCACCCGCAACGAACAGCGCCTGGCCCTGGCCGACGACTTCTACCTCTACGACACGCCCGGCATGCTGTGGCCGCGCATTGTGGTACCCGAGAGCGGTTTCAACCTGGCCGCCAGTGGCGCTGTGGGCCGCAACGCCTACGACGACCAGGAGGTGGCGCTGGAGCTGCTGGCCAAGCTCAAGGTGGCCTACCCGGCGCTGCTGGAGGGGCGCTACAAACTGGGTCTGGCGCTGGAAGCGGTTGCCGCGATGCCCGACGAAGACCTGCTGGAGGCGATTGCACGCAAGCGGGGTGCCCTGGCTGCGGGTGGCCACGCCAACTGGCAAAAAGCCGCCGAGCTGCTGATTGCCGACTACCGCAGCCACAGCATCGGGCGCATCACGCTGGAAACACCCGAGATGTTTGGCCAGTGGCTGGCTGCCGGCCACAAAGCCGACGCCGAACGGCAGAACCGCAAGAAAGAGCGCGGCAACAAACCCAGCAAGCCCCGCAAGCGCTGAGCGGTTCGTTGATTGACCCGGATCAAGTCCCGGGTCATCGGATGGTGTGAGCATGGAGGTCCATTTTTTGGAGCCCGCCATGTTGCCAACCGCCTCTGCCCGCCGCATTCTGCTGATTGATGGTCATCCCGATGCCGGGGCTCGCCACCTCAACCATGCGTTGGCCGATGCGTATGCCGACGGCGCCGAGGAGCAAGGACACACGGTCAGGCGTGTGGTGGTGGCTGGGCTGGATTTTCCCTTGCTCAGAAGCCCGCAGGACTGGCAACACGGCACGCTGCCCGCGTCGCTGCAGAGCGCGCAGGACGACCTGGCGTGGGCGCAGCATGTGGTGTTGTTTTTCCCGCTCTGGCTGGGCGACATGCCCGCGCTGCTGAAAGGTTTTCTGGAGCAGGTGGCCAGACCGGGTTTTGCCTTCAAGAAAGAGGGCAGCAACCCGTTTGGCCACAAGGGGCTGGGTGGTCGCTCAGCGCGTGTGGTGGTGACCATGGGCATGCCCGCGCTGGTCTACCGCTGGTATTTCCGGGCGCACAGCCTGAAGTCGCTGGAGCGCAATATTTTGGGTTTCGTGGGCTTTGCGCCCATCCATGAAACGCTGGTAGGCGGTGTGGACCAACTGGGCGAGCAGGGCGTCGCCCGGTGGCAGGCCCGTCTGCGCAAGCTGGGGCGGCAGGCCGACTGAACAGCTGAGCAGCTGGCTTGTGGCCCTGCGTGCGCGGGTTCAGGCCTCGATCTTCACGCCTTTCCAGAACGCCACGCGCCCCCGGATGTTCTCGGCCTCGGGTTTGGGGTCGGGGTAGTACCAGGCGGCATCGGCGTTGAGTTCGCCGTTGACCAGCAGCGAGTAATACTGCGCCTGGCCCTTCCAGGGGCAGCTGGTGCGGTGGTTGCTGAAGGTGACGAAAGCGCGGTTGAGCGCGTTTTCAGGAAAGTAGTGGTTGCCTTCCACCAAGACCGTGTCGTCGCTTTCGGCGACCACGGCGCCGTTCCAGGTGGCTTTCATCGGCAATGGCTCACTTGTTTTTGTCTTTGCCGCGCGGCAATACCGAGGTCATCGGTGGGGTCGGGCGGTCCGAGGTGGCCGGGCCCTTGGGGGCTGAGGTGTCTTTTTTCGGCTTTTTCGCCATCTTTTCGTTGCGCTGTTCTTTGCCCATGGTGGACTCCGTTGGCAGCCGCGACATGCGGTCTGATGCCTGAATGTTAAGCCACAAACGCAGCGAATTTTGGGCGGCCCTGGGGACGTGCTGTGGCGCGCATCAGGGCTGAGCGAACCCCAGAAATTCGCGCAGGGCGTTGGTGCTGAGGGCCCCGGAGCGGGTGATGGTCTGGCCGCTGCGCGTGTGCCGGGCCACGATGAACGGCACCGAATCGGCGCCCAGCCGGTCCAGCAAGTTGCTGTTGGTTTGGATGGCCGCCGCCACGTCCGAGGGAACGCTGCTGGAAGCCGACATGCCGCCCTGGCCCGACAGCACCGATTGTTCGTGCGCCGACATGGTGGCCACCGGGTCGGCCGCTTGCATCAGCGCCGCCCCCTGCGGCAGGCTTTTGGGGCCCATGATGGCCACCGGTACCCAGACAAACTTCACCTGGCCCAGCAAGGGCAGCGCCGCGTTCCACAAGTGGCCGCAGTGTGGGCACTGCGGGTCAAACAGCACGTACACCGTGTGGGCGCTCATCAGCGCACCTACGGTGAAACCCTTGGCCTGCGCCGCGACCGCGTCGTAGGCTTGCGCCGGGGCGATGGCGGTGACAGCGGCTGAGGCCGGTTCTTCTTTGGAGCAGGCGGACAGACCCATGGCCAGGGCCGCCACCAGCGGGAGTGTGAGGTATCGAAGTTTCATGGCGTGTGTGGGTCCACAGTGTGCAGGGCAACATCATGGCAGAGAGCCCGTGTGCCGCACGCTGGGTGGGCCAACGCGCGGCAGACGGATCGGGTACGGCGCTCAGCGCGGTGGCAGTTTTCTGCGCATGAGCGACAAACGGCTCAGCCGCTCAGTAGTTCAGCACAATGTGCGCAATCAGGCCGGTGGCCACGGCGATCAACACGTAGTCAGCGCCCACCTGCACCCACTGGTGGCCGCGGGGCGGCGCACTCAGGCGGTGGCTGCGGTGGTTCACCACCACGTACTGGCGGTTGCGGTATTCGCGGGGAATGTAGGCGCCGCGTTTGAACGCCGGGCCGCGGGCGTGGAAATAGCGGTCGTTGCGTGGGTTTCGGAAGTCTCGGCGGTCATCGCGGTGGTCGTTGCGTGCGCTGTGCCGATCGTCTTGTCGGTGGTCGCGAGCGTTGCGGCGGCTGTCTTGGCGGTTGTCGTGCTGCTGCACCCGGGGTGTTTCCTCGCGTTGGCCGCGTGGGCCGTTGCCCTGGGCAAACGACAGCGAGCTGATGCCCAGCGTGGCAGCGGCAATGGCGCAAACAACAAAGTTTCTGGATGTCATGGAGGTTCTCCTGATGGTGAACCTGCATGGTGTGCGGCCCGTGTGTCGCGCCGGTAAAGCCCTGTGCCTGCTCGTGCAAAGCTGGGTAGCCAGTTGTGCGTGGGCTTGGGGCTGGTCCGGGTCAGCCCTGGGTTTGTGCGGCCTCTTGCGCGCGCAGTTTGGCGCCAATGTATTCGCCGTGCGTGACGTGCAGCAGCCCGGCCACCTTGCTGATGACGTGGTGTTCGTTGGCATGGATGTGCTCGTCGGCATAGGCCACTTGCCACATGGCTTCCACCACCCGTATTTTTTGGGTCTGGGTGAAGCGCTCGTTCAGCAGGCTGGTGAAACGCTGGTAGTCGTAGGCGGTGCGTGCTGTTTCATGGGCCAGCTCCAGCAGGTGCTGCAGTTCGTCGTCGGTCAGCGCAAATTTGCCGCGCAGCGCCATCAGCACGGTGTCGCGCTCGGCCTCGTCCAGGCTGGGGTCGGCGCGCATCACTTCCACCAGCAGCACGGCGGTCGCGAGTTGCAGCGTGTGTTCGGGCGCCTGGGTCGGCTGGGCGCTGGTCGCCGTGGCGAGGTTGGCCGTCAGGGTGTCCAGCAAGTCTTTCAGTGTTTTGAACATGGGTGTTGGGGCTGGTGAGGTTGAAAGGCTGAGCCTGCGGCCGGCCCCATGGTTCCCCGCAGGGGGTGTCGGGCAGCACACCTTCAAGGGCGTTCAGGTCGGGCGGCCCCACACCAGCAGCAGGTTGTTGGACGGCATGGCGTGGCGCTGCTGCAGGGCCAGGCCCGCGTGTTGCGCCTGCTTGGCCACATCGGCCAGTGGGCGGACGCCCCAGTCAGGATGCTGGGCGCGCAGGCTGGCGTCAAACGCCAGGTTGCCCGGCGAGGTGGTCACGCCGTCTTCCAGGTAAGGCCCGTAGGTGATGAGCACGCCTTTTGGCGCCAGGTGGCGCGCGGCGCCCTGCATCAGGCCCGCGCAGGTGGCCCAGGGCGCGATGTGCAGCATGTTGGCGCAGTAAATGGCGTCAAAAAGGGTGCTGAACGCCGGCCCTTCGGCGGGCCACTGTGGCGCCAGCACATCCAGCCGCAGGGCTGGGGCGATGCGGGTCAGGCCCGATTCGGCCACACGGGCATCGATGGCGGGCAGGGCTTGGGCTTCAAAATCGGTGGGTTGCCAGCGCCAACCCGGCAAACCGGCCGCAAACCACACGGCGTGTTGCCCGGTGCCCGAGGCGATTTCCAGCGCCGACCCTTGCGCAGGCAAGAGCGCCTGCAGCCGCTCCAGAATGGGCGCCTTGTTGCGCTCGGCGGCGGGGCTGAAGGGCAGGTTGTGCATGGGTGCGGCGGTCAGACTTTGGCCCGCAGGCCTTGCGCCAGCGCGCCCAGCGCAATGCCGGCCAGCGCCCACAGCAGGCTCCAGTTGCCCGTGCCCAGGCCAGCAATGGCGGGGCCGGGGCACACGCCGCACAGGCCCCAGCCCACGCCAAACAGCGCGGCACCGGTGAGGGTGTCGCGGTTCCAGTGGCTCACATGCTGGTGAAAGTAGCCGCCCAGCAAAGGCCGCCCCAGCACACGCGGCGCCAGCTTGTAGGCCAGCAGGGTCACCAGCACGGCGCCGCCCATCACCAGCATGAGACCGAAGTCTTCAAAGCGCAGAAAGCTCAGCACCACCTCGGGCTGCACCATGGTGGACAGCGCCAGGCCAAAGCCAAACAGGGCGCCCGCGGCCAGCACCGCCAGAAACTTGCCGGGGGTCAGGTTCACGGCGCTCATGCCAGCCACCATGCCACCAGGTTGGCCGTGATGAAGGCCGTGGCCATGAAGGTGAGCACCGCCAGCAGCGAGGGCACGTTCAGTGAACCCAGCCCGCAGATGCCGTGGCCCGAGGTGCAGCCGTTGCCCAGCCGGGCGCCATAACCCACCAGAAAACCACCCACCAGCAGCAGCGCCACCGGAACCCCCGTCGTCAGCGGCGTGCCGTCAGACATCAGCAGCCACCACACCCCGGCACCCAGCACCAGACCCAGCGCATACACCAGCCGCCACACGCGGGTGTCGGTCAGGCGGGCCTGCTGGAAAAAGGAGCGTTTCAGCACAAACGACCAGGTGCTGGAAAACACGGTGCTCATGCCGCCCACCAGGCCGGTGAACAGAAACAGCAGCGCCATACCGGCGCCAATGAAGACCCCGCCCAGCAGATAGTGTTGCCAGCCGAGGGGGAAAAGGGAGATGGCTTCGTTCATGGGGCGGCATTATCGGCGGCTTTGATAATGAGCCCCCGACCTTGTCCCCCGATTTGTACAGACCCCTTGGCATGCACACCCTTGAACAACTGCGCAGCGGCGCCTTGGCCGGTATCCGCCGGCTTGACCTGAGCGCCGACCTGACCGAGCTGCCCCCGGACGTTTTTGACCTGGCCGACACGCTGGAAGTGCTCAACCTCAGCGGCAACCGGCTCAGCCGCCTGCCGCCCGACCTGGGCCGCTTGCACCGGCTGAAAATTGTTTTCTGTTCCGACAACGCCTTCACCCACCTGCCCGAGGTGCTGGGCGACTGCGCAGCCTTGCAGGTGGTGGGTTTCAAGGCCAACCGCATCGCACACGTGCCCGCCAGCGCCTTGCCGCCCGCGCTGCGCTGGCTGGTGCTCACCGACAACGCCATCGCCCAGCTGCCCGCCGCACTGGGTGAGCGCCCAGCGTTGCAAAAACTCATGCTGGCGGGCAACCAGCTGCGCAACCTGCCGCCCAGCCGGGCCGGTGCGCAGCGGCTGGAGCTGGTGCGCCTGGCGGCCAACCGCTTGCCGGATGTGCCCGGCTGGCTGACCGAGCTGCCGCGCCTGGCCTGGCTGGCGCTCGCGGGCAACCCGCTGGGCTGGAACCTGCCGCCGCTGTCGCCGCTGGCGACGGTGCCCTGGGGCCAGTTGCAGCTGGGTGCGCTGTTGGGAGAGGGCGCCTCGGGCCACATTTACCGCGTTGAGCGGCAACACGGTGCCACCGCCGAGGCGCTGGCGCTCAAGCTGTTCAAAGGCGCCGTCACCAGCGACGGTTTGCCCGAACACGAACGCGCCGCCTGCCTGGCCGCCGGCCAGCACCCCGCGCTGTGCACGCCCAGCGCCGAGTTGTGCGACCACCCGCAAGGCGCCAGCGGGCTGCTGCTGCCGCTCATACCGCCCAGTCGGAGCAACCTGGCTGGCCCGCCGAGCCTGGACAGCTGCACCCGCGACGTGTACCCCAGCGGCTGGCGCCTGGACGCGCACGCAGCCGTGCGCCTGGCCCAGACCGTGGCGCAGGCGGTGGCGCACCTGCACCGCTGCGGCGTGCTGCACGGCGACCTGTATGCCCACAACGTGTTGTGCAACCCGGCCAATGGCGACGCCCTGTTGAGCGACTTTGGCGCCGCCACCCGTCTGCCCGCCGACCAACCGGCCCTCAGCCGCGCGTTGCAGGCGCTGGAGGTGCGGGCGTTGGGCTGTCTGCTGGAAGAGCTGGCCGCCCACGCGCTCGCGGGCCCGGGTGTGGATGCATTGGCTCGCCTGGGACAACTTTGCCAACACCCGCAACCCGGACAGCGGCCGACGGTGGCCGAGGTGTGTGACGACTTGCAGGCGCTGTTGTGAGCTGAAACCCCCTGCGCTGCGCCCCAGGGCGGAGGGCACGTTGTCGCATCAAGCGTTGTGCCAGCTGCCTGGCTCCAGCCCGTCCAGGCTGTGCGGGCCAATCGCCGCGCGGATCAGGCGCAGCGTGGGAAAGCCCACGGCGGCGGTCATGCGGCGCACCTGGCGGTTGCGGCCTTCGCGAATGACCAGTTCGATCCAGGCCGTGGGCTTGGACGCCCGCACGCGGATGGGTGGGTCGCGCTCCCAGAGGGTGGGCGGTGGCGCCATGGCCCGGGCGCGGGCGGGCAGGGTGGGCCCGTCGTTGAGCTGAACCCCGCGGCGCAGCTGGTTCAGTGCCGCCTCGTCGGGCTCGCCTTCTACCTGCACCCAATAGGTTTTTTCCATCTTGAAGCGCGGGTCGGCAATGCGGGCCTGCTCCTGGCCGTTGTCGGTCAGCAGCAGCAGGCCTTCGCTGTCGGCGTCCAGCCGCCCGGCCACGTACACGCCGGGCAGGTCGATGAAGTCCTTCAGCCCGCGCCAGCGGCCTTCGGCGGTGAACTGGCTGAGCACGCCGTAGGGTTTGTTGAATCGGATCAGCATGGTGGGAATGTGGGCCAATCAGGCCGCCAGAAACAGCGCCGGGTCCACCATGGTGCGGTTGAGCATGACGCCCCAGTGCAGGTGCGGCCCGGTCACACGGCCGGTGGCGCCCACAGCGCCCAGGGGCTCGCCAGCGTCGAGCGCATCGCCCAGCTTCACCCGGATGGCGCTCAGGTGGCACACCATGCTCAGCAGGCCGCCGCCGTGGTCCATCCAGACGGTCTGGCCGTTGAAAAAATAGTCGCCGGTGTCGATCACCCGCCCCGGCAAAGGCGCCACCACCGGCGTGCCGGTGGGCGCGGCAATGTCCATGCCGCTGTGCGGGCTGCGCGCCTGGCCGTTGAACACCCGGCGCAGCCCGAACGAGCTGGAACGCCGCCCCGGTGTGGGCACCCGCATGCGCAGGCGGTTCAGGTCGGGCAAGGGTTCGCTGAACGTGGCCATCACCAACTGCTGGTGAGCCCGCTCGCGCTCAAAACGGGCCAGGTCTTCGGGCGACAGGTCCACCGTTCTGGGCGCCACCTTCAGGTGCTGTTCGGCGTAGCGTTTGGGTACCACGGTGTAGTGCAGGGTGTGTGGCGATTCGTCGGCCCGGCGCACTTCAATGCGCGCCTCCCCAGGCACTGCGGCCAGCGGTATGCCCACCAAAGCGGTCCACTCGATCATGTCGCCCAGTACCAGCAGGGGCACCAGGCTGCCATCGTTGGCGCTTGCCCATGCCTGCGGCCGGGTGGCGGCCGGCCCGAGCGACAGGCGGGCAATGCCGCCCGGCACGGGCGTGGCGGGGGGTACAACCCGGCTGGCCTCTGCGGCCGTTGTGGCGCCCTGGGCTGGGCCCCACGCGCTCGCGGCCAGCAGGCCGGCGCTGCCCAGCAGCAGCGTGCGGCGGTTGGGCGCTGGAGGGACGAACAAAACCAACGGACCGGCCAGGCGGGAACGGGGCACCACAACTCCTTGAAAGAAAGGGGGATTTTGGCGCCAAAAGGCGCGGCCGTTGCCCGGGTGCCGGTGTGGTTGTGGCGGGCATCCGCCGGATTGGGCGCGCCGGAGGGCAAGCAGCGGCTTGCCGAATGGGCAGGCTGCTAGCATCGCCGCATGAGTTCCCAATACGAAAGCCTGCAGCCCGCCGCGCTGTACCCCGATGCCTTTAACGTGGCTGCCCCCGAAACCCCCGTGGGGCGCAACGTGTGGCCACGCCAGCCGGGTGTGTTCATACGCAAAGCACCGGCGGCTGCCGCTCCAGCGCCTGAGGCCGCCGAGCCCGACACGCCAGATGCGCAAACGGATGGCGCTGCGCACCCTGCACCCGCCGAGGCAGCGCCCCTGGTGCTGGAGTTGGTCGCCGGACAGTTTGGTTTTGTGCCGACGTGGGTCAAGTCGGCATCCGACGCCAAACTGCGCTCGACCAAGCTGGTGAACGCCCGCTCGGAAACCGTGAGCACGTCGAAAAATTTCTACGACGCCTGGACCCACGGCCAGCGCTGCATCGTGCCCATGATGGCCTTCATTGAAGACGACTACCGCAGCGGCAAAGCCGTGCCCACCCGCATTGCCCGGGTGGACGGCAAGCCCATGGGCGTGGCCGGGTTGTGGGAACGCTGGACCGGTGCCGACGGCCAGGTCATCGTCAGCTTCACCCTGCTCACGGTCAACGCCAACAGCCATGCGCTGATGAACCGCTACCAGCAGCCCGGCTCTGAAAAACGCATGCCGGCGGTGTTGAACGAAGGTGCTTACGGCGCCTGGCTCACCGCCCATCCGCAGAAGGCCAAAGAATTCATGCGCGCCTACCCGGCCAACTGGCTCACCGCCAACCCGGTGCAGAAAAAGTAAATCGGTGCCGCTGGTCCGACATGCGGTCGGCTGACGCAAAAAAAGTGGCTCGAAGGCCACTTTTTTGCGTCTGGCCAGGGGTGTTCATGCGGTGGGCACAGCTCTCAGCCCACCGCCGCAGGGCGGGTTCGCGCTTCGGTACTGGGCGGATGCTTCCGCCAGATGTTTCTGTGCCACTTGTTCGTCAACGCACAGACCGCGCACGCGCCAGCGTCTACGCTGCAAAACAACAGACGGACAAACCGGTCCGTCGGGTTGCGTTGTGTGATGCGCCGCACCGCTGCGGCGACACCACACCCCTTCAATACAAGGATTTCCTATGAACCGTTTGCGCCATTCTTTCTTGCTGATTGCCCTGTTGTCCACCTTCGGCCTGGTGGCCTGCGACCGCGAACCTGTGGTGGTCAACACCGCGCCCGCTCCCATCATGGTGCCCGGTCCCGCCGGTCCGGCAGGCGCCACGGGTGCCACAGGCAACACCGGCAATACGGGCTACACCGGCTCAACCGGGGCCACCGGCGCCACGGGTGACACGGGCTATACCGGTGCCACCGGTTCAACCGGCTCAACCGGTGCCACTGGCGACACGGGTTACACCGGATCGACCGGTGCCACCGGCCAAACCGGCACCCAGGGCGAAACCGGCAAGACCGGTGGCGACACCCAGGTGATCGTCGTCCCCGCGCCTGCCAATTGATGGACGCTTCAGCCACCCCAAGGAGCGCACCATGAGCATCGGTACCCTGCTGGTCATCGTTTTGATCCTCATGCTGATTGGCGTCATGCCGACGTGGTCGCACAGCAAAAGCTGGGGCTACGGTCCCAGCGGTGGGCTGGGGCTGGTGTTGGTCATTCTGGTGGTGCTGTTGGTGATGGGGCGCCTGTAACCGTGTCGTGAGGTGCCGCGTTCAGGCATGCCAGCGAACACCGGTCCCAGACCGATCAGCGACAGACCCTTTGGAAATGCCCCCGATGGCTTGCACCGGGGGTATTTTTTTGCCTCGGCCTTTTGTCTGAATGTCTGAATGTCTGAATCGTTTGTCTGGTGCCAGGGGCAGCAAAAAGGCCGCTGATGCGGCCTTTTTGCTGCTGCACCCGTGACCGTTGGACACGACAACATGTCCTGGGCGGGCCGGGGTGTCTCAGCGTGTGCCGGTCACTTCCACTTCCACCCGGCGATCGGGTTGCAAGCAGGCCACCAGCGCGGGGGTGCGCTGTTGGCCCTGGCAGTCTGCGGGCTGGGTCACTGGCTCGGTCTCTCCTTTGCCCACCGCCGAGATTTTGCTGCCGTCGAGTTGGCCGGTGATGACCAGATGGTTCTTCACGGCCGCAGCGCGTTGCTCCGACAGCTGCTGGTTGTAGGCCTGCGAACCCAGTCGGTCGGTGTGGCCTTGCACACGGATGGACTCGTAGCGGGTGCCGGCCAGATCGCGGGCGAACTGGTCAAGCGCCGCCCGGCCCTCGGGCTTGACGGTGTGGGCATCAAAGCCAAACAGCGATTCGGCCGAGAGGCTCACGCGCCTGGGCTCAACCACCGCCGGAAGGACGGGCGCCGGCGGTGGTGCCTGCACCACGGGGGGTGTTGGCGCTGGTGCGGGTGGCGGTGGCACGGCCACATACACGGGTGCGGGTGCGGGTGACGCGACCTGCTGCCTCGGTGGGGGCGTCGGGCCTCCGAAGCGGTACACCAGACCCACCGACACCATGTCGATATCGCCCTTGTTGCCGATGGCGTCGTTCACGCGGTAGCGCTCCACTTCCAGCCGCATGGCCAGGGCCTCGGTGAACGCGTAGTTCAACCCCAGGCCGTACTTGACGTTGGTTTCGCTCTTGCGCGCCGTCGGGTTGATCACCTGAACGGCACCGGTGCTGGAAAACCGGCTGTTGACGCGCGCATGGTTCATACCCACACGAGCGAGTGCCGAGAGCTTGCCGGTCAGCGGCAGCGTGCCCACCAGGTCCAGGTTCAGGCCCCGGGCGCGCATCTCACCGTCCAGCGTGCCTGCCGGCACGGTGTTGGCGGTGTAGCCGAACCGGCCGAGGTCGAAGTAGCCGCCTTCCACCGCCACGTAAGGACCGAATTGGTAACCCCCGTAGAGCTTGAAGCCGTTGCTGCGGTCCCGGTCGTTGATCGAGGGGGTGTTGAATCCCTGTCCCAGCAGGCCGCTGGTGATGCGGGCATCGTCGATCTCCGCACCGGTGCGGCCTGCGTTGACCCCGCCGTACCAGCCGGTGCCCTGGGCCAGGGCCATGGGGCTGGCGAAAAGCGCCAGTGTCAGCAGGCTCAAGGCGCCCGCGCTTGTGTGGGGTGTGGTGGTCATGGGGTTGGGCTCAAGTGGGTTGTAGCGCAGGATGGCTTCAAGGGGCAGGCACGTTGATGACCGTGTTCACCAGGGTGACCGAGGCGTTCAGCGAAAGGGCGCGGCCGTTGAGCGTGGTGACCGTGGCGTTGCCCGCCGTGGAAAACGCAGCGCCAGCTTGCGAGATGAGGGTGCCCTCCAGGGTGCCGCCGCCGCCCGCATTGACGGTGGCTGCGCTACCGACCTGCCAGAACACGTTCTTGGCCTGTGCCCCGTTGATCAGCACAACGCGCTGCGGAAATGCAGCGCCCGGGCCGCCCACGGTGAGGGACTGGGCCATCTGGAATACCCAGGTGGCGTTCGGGTCACCCCGGCCGTCCAGCGTCAGGTTGCCGCCCTGGATCATGAATGTGCCGCCTGCGGCCGTGTAGACGCCCGATGCCAGCACCAGATTGGCCAGGTTGCCGGCACCCGGATCGGAGCCGCTCGGCAGCCCAGCCAGGGTGTTGTAGGCCGTCAGGGCGTCGGCGCGTGCGGCGATGGCCACCGCTGCGGTGGCCGCCGTGCCCTCGGTCGGGCAGGCGACGGTGGGCGAAGGCGGAGCGGTGTTGATGCTTCCGTTGACCTGGCCCCGGTTCAAGCCCGTGACCGTGTAGGTGCAGTCGGGGGTGCTGCGAAAGCCCGTGACCGCGGTCGAGACCGCTGTGGTGCCGAGGTCACCCTGGATGACGGTGAGCAGGCCCTGGTTGGTCACGCCAGCGGAACCGCCGAAGGCACCGAAGGTGGCGGCCACGCCCAGCGGGAACAAGGTGCTGCCGGGCGGTGTCAGCAGCGGAGGTCCTGGCGGTACCACCACCACCGGAGCCACCGGTGCGGTGCCGGTGCCGTCAAAACCGAGCACGGGGTCGCCGCCGCCGCAGGCGGCCAACAGCGTGCTGAGCAGCAGGGGGGCGAGCCATGGCCCGGCGCGGTGTTGGGTGGGGTGGATTGTCATGGGGGTTCTCGCAGGCAGGTTTTCTGGGGGCCGCAGCCACGGTTCGGTTGACGGGTCGTGGACAGCGCGCTGGGGCTGGCGCACGGCATGGGTCCGCGCGTCAGTGGGTGCTGCTTCAGTATCTGGACCGGGCGTTTTTTTGTCGGTGCGGCAGCGCACACACGGCACCAGCGGCGAACGGGCCGGGCTGGTTGGACACGTGTGGGCGGCCCGCTAAGCCACTACAGACAGTGCGGACTCCGTTGCTGCGAACAGAATGAAGTGCCTCGTTTTGGCTTGTCTCTGGAGTTGTTCATGAGCCCGTCTGCCCGCTTTGCCCACCCGTTTGCCCATACCGTCAAGAACTTCAAGACCGCGTTGGGCAAGAGCGGGCGGCTGTATTCCCTGCCTGCACTGGCCAAGCAGTTTCCCAACGTGTCTCGGTTGCCGGTGTCGCTGCGCATCGTGCTGGAAAGTGTGTTGCGCCATTGCGATGGTGAGCGCGTCACGGCCGAGCATGTGGCGCAGCTGGCCAACTGGCAACCCAACGCCGCGCGCAGCGACGAGATACCTTTCACCGTGGCACGGGTGGTGTTGCAAGACTTCACCGGTGTGCCCTTGCTGGCCGACCTGGCCGCGATGCGCAGTGTGGCGCAGCGGCTGGGCCAGGACCCGAAAAAGATCGAACCGCTGGTGCCGGTGGACTTGGTGGTGGACCACTCGGTGATGGTGGACCACTACGGCACCAAGAAGGCGCTCGACCTCAACATGAAACTGGAATTTCAGCGCAACCGCGAGCGCTACGAATTCATGAAGTGGGGCATGCAGGCGTTTGACACCTTTGGCGTGGTGCCGCCGGGCTTTGGCATCGTGCACCAGGTCAACCTGGAATACCTGGCGCGCGGCGTGCACCTGAAGGGCGGTCTGTATTACCCCGACACCCTGGTGGGCACCGACAGCCACACCACCATGATCAACGGCATTGGCGTGGTGGGCTGGGGCGTGGGCGGCATCGAGGCCGAAGCCGCCATGCTGGGCCAGCCGGTGTACTTCCTCACCCCCGACGTCGTGGGCTTCGAGATGACGGGCCGCCTGCGCGAAGGCGTGACCGCCACCGACCTGGTGTTGACCGTGACCGAGCTGTTGCGCCGCCACAAGGTGGTGGGCAAGTTTGTCGAGTTTTTTGGCGAAGGCACGGCCTCGCTGGCGCTGCCCGACCGCGCCACCATTGCCAACATGGCGCCCGAATACGGCGCCACCATGGGTTTCTTTCCGGTGGACGGCAAGACGCTGGATTACTTCCGGGGCACGGGCCGCAGCAAGGCCGAAATTGAAGCCTTTGAAGCCTACTTTCGGGCCCAGGGGCTGTTTGGCGTACCGGGCGCGCCCGGGGCTTCCATCGGGGCGGCTGACATCGACTATTCGCAGGTGGTCACGCTGGACCTGGGGCAGGTCACGCCCAGCCTGGCGGGCCCGAAGCGGCCGCAAGACCGCATCGAGCTCGGCCAGGTGGCCAGCCAGTTTGCGTCGCTGTTCAGCAAACCCAACGCCGACAACGGCTTCAACCGCCCAGCGGCTTTGCTGCACACGCGCCACCAGCTGCAAGCCGGCGGCAACCCGCAGGGCACGCACGACCTGCCCGAGCCGCCCACGCCCCCAGGCGCACCGCGCTCGGTGGCTGAAATGGACGCCAACCGGCCCGCACGCGCCACCGCCCAGACTGACGCCGCCACCCCGCGCGCCCAGTCGCTGTCGGTCGGCAATGGCGATGTGCTGATTGCGGCCATCACCAGTTGCACCAACACCAGCAACCCCGGCGTGATGCTGGCCGCTGGCCTGCTGGCGCAAAAGGCGGTGCAGGCCGGGCTCAAGGTGAAGCCGCACATCAAGACATCGCTGGCGCCGGGCTCGCGCATCGTCACCGAATACCTCACCGCCACCGGGCTGCTGCCCTCCCTGGAAAAGCTGGGCTTTGCCCTGGCGGGCTACGGCTGCACCACCTGCATTGGCAACGCGGGCGACCTCACGCCCGAGCTCAACGACGTGATCACGCAAAACGACCTGGTGTGTGCGGCCGTGCTGTCGGGCAACCGCAATTTCGAGGCGCGCATCCACCCCAACCTGAAAGCCAACTTTCTGGCCAGCCCGCCGCTGGTGGTGGCCTACGCCATTGCCGGCAACGTGATGACCGACCTGATGACCGAGCCGTTGGGCCTTGGCAAGGGTGGCCGCCCGGTGTACCTGGGTGACATCTGGCCCAGCAGCGAAGAGGTGCACGCGCTGATGAAATTTGCCATGAAGGGCAAGGCCTACCGCGACAACTACGAGCGCATCCAAGGCGAGCCCGGCCCGTTGTGGGCGCGCATTCAGGGCGTGAGCGGCAACGCCTACACCTGGCCCACCAGCTCCTACATCGCCGAGCCGCCGTTCTTTGCCGACTTCGCCCTGGCGCCGCCGGCCGAGCAGGCGCCTGCCGTGCGGGGCGCACGCATCATGGCGCTGTTGGGTGATTCGATCACCACCGACCACATTTCCCCGGCCGGCAACATCGCGGAAAACTCGCCGGCTGGCCAGTGGCTCTTGGCGCGCGGCGTGCTCAAGGCCGACTTCAACAGCTACGGCGCGCGCCGCGGTCACCTCGACGTGATGGTGCGCGGCACCATCGCCAATGTGCGCATCAAACACCTGATGCTCGCCCCCGACGCCGCCGGCTCACGCGAAGAGGGCGGCTGGACCCTTTTCCAAGGCCACGGCGCCGAACAAGGTCGAAAAATGTCGATTTTTGACGCCGCCACGCGCTACCAGGCCGCTGGCGTGCCCACCGTGGTGCTGGCGGGCGAAGAGTACGGCACCGGCTCCAGCCGCGACTGGGCCGCCAAAGGCACGCAGCTGCTGGGTATCAAGGCCGTGGTGGCGCGCAGCTTTGAGCGCATCCACCGCAGCAACCTGGTGGGCATGGGCGTGTTGCCGCTGCAGTTCAAGGCGGGCGATTCGTGGGAAAGCCTGGGCCTCACGGGCGACGAAACGCTGGACGTGCTGCCGCACCCCGACCTGCTGCCCCAAAGCGATGCCACCCTGGTGATCACCCGCGCCAACGGTCAGCGGCAGGAGGTGGCGCTGACGCTGCGCATCGACACGCCGGTGGAGGTGAACTATTACCGCGCGGGTGGAATCCTGCCCTACGTGCTCAGGCAATTGTTGGGTGCTTGAGCGAGGCCGCGCAACGCGGCATGATGTGCACAGCGCCCATTCCGGCGCACCAGGAGAAGCCCATGCGCCAGCCTGCCCTGTACAGCCGTTCGGCCCGCGCCGCTGCGGTGGCTGCGCCCGAAGCCGTGGACACCGTGCCGCAGAAAACGGCTGCCTCACCCCTGCGCACCACCGGGCTGGGCCAGCGGCTGGCCCAGGCGGGCACCAGCCCGCGCGTGATGTGGGCGTGCATGGCGCTGCTGGGCATGTTGTTGCTGGCCAGCGTGCTGCTGCGTGGGCCGGGCGGTGCCCGCGAGCTCACACAAAAAGACATCGATGCGGCGGTGTTGCGCACCCTCACCACCCAGAACCTGCCCTCTGCGGCGGCCCGTGCGGCCGAAAAAATCCGCCCTTCGGTGGTGCGCGTCATGTCGTTCACCAAAAACAAAAAGGGTGAAGACGTGGAGCAGGGCGTGGGCACCGGCGTCGTCATCGTGGACAAAGGCGTGATCCTGACCAATCTGCATGTGGTGCAAAGCGCGCAGACCCTGCGGCTGGTGTTTGCCGACGGCAGCGCCTCGGCGGCCAGTGTGATCGGCGCTCAGCCTGAAAACGACCTGGCCGTGCTGCAGGCCCACACCATTCCCGACGACCTGAGTGCGGCCACCCTGCGGTCTACCACCGACCTGCTGCCTGGCGACCCGGTGGTGGCGGTCGGTTTCCCGTTCGGTATCGGGCCGTCCACCTCGGCGGGCGTCATTTCGGGGCTGGGGCGCTCGTTTCGTTCGCCCGAAGGCGAGCAGGAAATCGGCAACCTGATCCAGTTTGATGCGGCGGCCAACCCCGGCAACTCGGGTGGGCCGCTGGTGACCATGGACGGCGAGGTGGTGGGCATCGTCACCGGCATCCTCAACCCCACCAACCACCGCACCTTTGTGGGCATCGGTTTTGCGGTGCCGATTGAAAGCGCCGCCAGCGCCGCCGGTCTTCCCCCGTTCTAGATGGTCACCCCCTGCGCCGCTTCGCGTCTTCCCCCTCTCTCGCCTTCGGCGGGAGGGGGACCGCACCTGCGGCCTGGCAGAGCCAGTTCCGCGGTGCGACTGGGCGGACGCCCTTCACGCTTGCCTTTGTGCCTTGTTTGACTTTTTTGGAGCTCCCATGAACGCCACCGAGACCCCCGACACCGCCCAGCTCATGGAGCAGATCCTGTACGAAGTGAAACGGGTGGTGGTGGGGCAAGACCGCTTTCTGGAGCGCGTCATGGTGGCCCTGCTGGCCCAGGGCCATCTGCTGGTGGAAGGGGTGCCCGGTCTGGCCAAAACCTTGACGGTAAAGACCCTGGCCGAGGTGGTGCAGGGGCGGTTCAAGCGCATCCAGTTCACGCCCGACCTGGTGCCCGCCGACCTGGTGGGCACGCGCATCTACAACCAGAAAACGGGCGACTTCAGCACCTCGCTGGGTCCGGTGTTTGCCAACCTGCTGCTGGCCGACGAGATCAACCGGGCGCCCGCCAAGGTGCAATGCGCCTTGCTCGCAGTGATGCAAGAGCGCCATGTGAAGATTGCCGGCGAATCGCACAAGGTGCCCAGCCAGTTCCTGGTGATGGCCACGCAAAACCCGATTGAGACCGAAGGCACCTACCCGCTGCC
>NZ_JAUSOO010000048.1 GCF_030656115.1 Hydrogenophaga sp. | reverse complement strand
CCGTGCTGACCGTTGCGTACTTTGACGGGCTGGGGTTACCAAGACTGTCCTGACCTCAAACTCTCGAACCGCCCGGTGCGGACCCGCATGCCGGGTGGTGTGGCAGGGGTGCAGCCGATAATGGCTGCCCCCTATGCCGATATCTGCGGGAAAGCGCGCAAGGTCAACTTCCCCGGTAAGTCGAATAGCTCCAAGGACTCACCAGCAACGGCACGTGGTAGTGCTGGTCGGTGTGCGCAACACCAAAGTCCAGCGCCACGCGGTTCAGAAAGTTGGGTTCTGGCAGGGCCACGCCGCGGCTGGCGAAATAGCCTTTCACATCAAACACCAGCCGGTAGGTGCCGACATTCAGGCTGGCGTTGTCGTACAGCGGGCCGTCCGGGTTGCGGCCGTCGCTGTTGAGCGTGAAGCGCTTCACCAGAGTGGCCGCATCGCCGTCGGTGGTGTAGAGCTCAACCGCCATCCCTGCAGCGGGGCAGCCGTGCATGGTGTCCAGAACGTGTGTACTCAGTCCCATGGGGTTCCTTCAAAAATAGACAGTCAACCAAAAGTGTATACACTTTTTGTTTTTCTGGATATGATGATTTCATGGAAACCTCAAGCGCTGCGTCAAGCACCACGTCCAGCACCCACCACATTGTTGGGTCGCTGACCCGGGCCATCGTGGAACACCGCTTGCACCCGGGGACCAAGCTGGCCGAACAAAAGTTGGCCGACCACTTTGGCGTGTCGCGCACACTGGTTCGGCAAGCGCTGTTTCAGTTGTCGCAAAACCGCTTGATCCGCCTGGAGCCCGCGCGGGGTGCCTTTGTGGCAGCGCCCTCGGTGGACGAAGCAAAACAGGTGTTTGCGGTGCGCCGCATGCTGGAAGCCGAAATGACGCGCGCTTTTGTCCAAACCGTCACACCCGCCAAGATCAAGGCATTGCGCGAGCATGTGGCGCAAGAAAAACGGGCCGTGAACAACCAGGACGTACCGGGCCGCACCGAGCTGCTGGGCGACTTTCACGTGCGTATGGCCGAGCTGATGGGCAACCAGGTGCTGGCCGATTTGCTGCGCGACCTGATCTCGCGTTGTGCGCTGATCACACTGATGTACCAGAGCGCGCACGCGGCCGAGCACTCCAACGAAGAACATGCCGAAATCGTCAAGGCGCTGGCCGCCAAAGACGAGGCGCTGGCGGTGCGCCTGATGAACGACCACCTGAAGCATGTGGAAGAAAACCTGACCTTCGACCGCAAGGTGCCCACCAACGACATTTCCATGGCCCTGTCATGACCCTTTACGACGCCACCGCCCCCTACCCCCGCGACCTGATTGGCTATGGCCGCGAGACACCGCATGCGCGCTGGCCGGGCGGCGCCCGCGTGGCGGTGCAGTTTGTGCTGAACTACGAAGAAGGCGGCGAAAACTCGGTGCTGCACGGCGACGCGGGATCGGAGCAGTTCTTGTCCGAAATGTTCAACCCGCCCGCCTTTGCCGACCGCCACATCAGCATGGAAGGCATTTACGAATACGGCTCGCGGGCAGGGGTGTGGCGCATCTTGCGCGAGTTTGAACGCCGGGGCCTGCCGCTCACGGTGTTTGGCGTGGCCACCGCGCTGGAAAAGCATGCCGACGTGACGGCCGCCTTTCGCGAGCTGGGGTACGACATCGCCTGCCACGGCCTGAAGTGGATCCATTACCAAAACATCGACGAAGCCACCGAGCGTGCCCACATGGCCGAGGCCATGGCGATCATTCAGCGCCTGACGGGTGAACGCGCCCTGGGCTGGTACACCGGCCGAGACAGCCCCAACACGCGCCGTCTGGTGGCCGACTTTGGTGGTTTTGAATACGACAGCGACTACTACGGCGACGACCTGCCGTTCTGGATGAAGGTGCGAAAAACCGATGGCAGCGACGCGCACCAGCTGATCGTGCCCTACACGCTGGACTGCAACGACATGCGCTTTGCCTTGCCCCAGGGTTATTCGCACGCCGATCCGTTCTTCCAGTACATGAAAGACACGTTTGACGCGCTGTATGCCGAGGGTGACCCGAACGGGCTGGACCGACCCAAGATGATGAACGTGGGCATGCACTGCCGGCTGCTGGGTCGCCCGGGCCGCATCACCGCGCTGCAGCGGTTTTTGGACCATGTGCAGTCGCACGACCAGGTGTGGGTGGCACGCCGCCTGGACATTGCGCGTCACTGGAAAGCCACGCACCCAGTCACCGTTTGAGAGCCACCCCATGCCCATCACCCTGAACCAACTCAACACTGCGCCGCTGGCCGAGGCCGCGCAACTGCTGGACGGCCTGTACGAACACTCGCCCTGGATCGCCGAACAAGCCTTACTGCAACGGCCCTTTGCCTCGCCGGCAGCGTTGAAACACGCCATGGTGCGCGTGCTGGGCGATGCCGGTACCGCGCCGCAACTGGCGCTCATTCGCGCCCACCCCGAGCTGGCGGGCAAGGCCATGGTGAGCAACACGCTCACCGCCGAGTCCACCAACGAACAAACCCAGGCGGGCCTGACACACTGCACGCCCGAAGAATTGGCGCACATCCAGCAGCTCAATGCCGACTACAACGCCCGCTTCGGCTTCCCGTTCATCCTGGCGGTGCGCGGGCCGCGCGGCACCGGCCTGAGCAAGCGCGACATCATCAGCACCTTTGAGCGCCGCCTGCACAACCCGGTGGACTTTGAGCGCGCCGAGTGCCTGCGCAACATCCACCGCATTGCCGAGATCCGGTTGAACGACAAGCTGGGCTTGGAGCCCACACTGGGCAACCAGGTGTGGGACTGGCACGAAGACCTGGCCCGCCACAGCGACCCGGGATTTGCCGAACAAGGCCAGCTGACCGTCACTTATTTGACCGACGCGCACCGCGCCTGCGCGGCTGACTTGCAGCGCCGCATGCTGGCTTGCGGGTTTGACGAGGCTGGCGTGGATGCGGTTGGGAATGTGGTGGGTGTGTACCACGCAGACCCTCACCCCAACCCTCTCCCGCCAGCGGGAGAGGGAGCGAAGACACTGCTCACTGGGAGTCATTACGACACCGTGCGCAACGGCGGCAAATACGACGGGCGGCTCGGCATT
The DNA here is from genome assembly GCF_030656115.1 of Hydrogenophaga sp. Classification (GTDB taxonomy): domain Bacteria; phylum Pseudomonadota; class Gammaproteobacteria; order Burkholderiales; family Burkholderiaceae_C; genus Hydrogenophaga. The sequence continues at coordinate 18,343 of NZ_JAUSOO010000048.1, read as the reverse complement.
TTTGTGCCCATGGCCTGCGTGCAACAGCTGCACCAAGCGGGCAGACGCCTGCCGTTCGCCATTGAACTGGTGGCCTTTGCCGAAGAAGAAGGCCAGCGCTACAAAGCCACGTTTCTGGGCTCGGGCGCGCTCACCGGCCACTTCAACCCGGCCTGGCTCGACCAGCAAGACGCCGACGGCATCAGCATGCGCGCCGCCATGCAACACGCGGGCCTGCCCGGCACGCTGGAAGCCATTGGCGCACTGCAGCGCGACCCGGCGCACTACCTCGGCTTTGTCGAAGTGCACATTGAGCAAGGCCCGGTGCTCAACGAGTTGGACCTGCCGCTGGGCGTGGTGACCTCCATCAACGCCAGCGTGCGCTACCAGTGCGAGGTGGTCGGCATGGCCTGCCACGCTGGCACCACCCCCATGGACCGCCGCCGCGACGCCGCCTGCGCCGTGTCCGAGCTGGCCTTGTACGCCGAACAACGCGCCGGGGCCGATGGCGACTCGGTGGCCACCGTGGGCATGCTGCAGGTGCCCGGTGGCTCCATCAACGTGGTGCCGGGTCGCTGCCTGTTCTCGCTCGACCTGCGCGCACCCAGCGACGCGCAGCGCAACGCGCTGCAGCGCGACATCCTGGCGCAGCTGGACGCCATTTGCGAACGCCGCGGTGTGCGCCACAGCCGCGAGGAAACCATGCGCGCCGCCGCCGCCCCCAGCGCCCCGGCCTGGCAAGCCCGCTGGGAAACCGCCGTGAGCGCCCTGGGCGTGCCGCTGCACCGCATGCCCAGCGGCGCCGGCCACGACGCCATGAAGCTGCACGAGGTGATGCCACAGGCCATGCTGTTTGTGCGTGGTCTCAACAGCGGCATCAGCCACAACCCGCTGGAAGCCACCACCAGCGAAGACATGGAACTGGGCGTGCGCGCCTTCTCGCACCTGCTGGAACAACTCGCTACAGGCGACTGAAAGCCCCAACCGCCCTGTTCTGTCACCGTTCGGGCTGAGCCCGGCGAAGCCCTTACCCACCCCACAGCACCCCCCACCATGACCACCCCCTACGAACAACTCGACCAATGGATTGACGCCCACTTTGACGAAGAAGTGGCGTTCTTGCAGGAATTGGTGCGCGTGCCCACCGACACGCCCCCCGGCAACAACGCCCCCCACGCTGAGCGCACGGCCGAGCTGTTGGCCGGTATGGGGCTGCAGGCCGAAAAACACGCCGTGCCCGAAGCCGAGGTGAAAGCCGCCGGCCTGGAAACCATCACCAACCTGATCGTGCGCCGCCGCTTCAGCGATGGTGGCCGAACCATCGCCCTGAACGCCCACGGCGACGTGGTGCCGCCCGGTGAAGGCTGGACGCACGACCCCTACGGCGGCGCCATCGTGGACGGCAAAATCTACGGCCGCGCCACCGCGGTGAGCAAGTGCGACATCGCCAACTTCAGCTTCGCCATTCGCGCGCTCGAATCGCTGGGCGCCCCACTCCAGGGCGGGGTCGAACTGCACGTGACCTACGACGAAGAGTACGGCGGCGAAGTGGGTCCCGACTGGCTGCTGAAAAACGGCCTGACCAAGCCCGACCTGATGATCGCCGCCGGCTTCAGCTACCAGGTGGTGGTGGCGCACAACGGCTGCCTGCAGCTGGAAGTGACGGTGCACGGCGACATGGCCCACGCCGCCATTCCCGACAGCGGCACCGACGCGCTGCAGGGCGCGGTGCACATCCTCAACGCGCTCTACGCGCTCAATGCCGACTACCTCAAGGTCACGTCCAGCGTTGAAGGCATCACCCACCCCTACCTCAACGTGGGCCAGATCAGCGGCGGCACCAACACCAACGTGATCCCCGGCAAGGTGGTGCTCAAGGTGGACCGCCGCATGATCCCCGAAGAAGACCCGGCTGAGGTGGAGGCCAGCCTGCGCCAAACCATTGCAGAGGCCGCCGCCAGCTTCCGCCCACCCCGTGGCGGCAGCGCCATCACCGTGGAGGTCAAGCGCATCTTGCTGGCCCGCGCCCTGAAGCCCCTGCCCGGCAACCAGCCGCTGGTGCAGGCGATCCAGCAGCACGGCCAGGCGGTGTTCGGTGAAACCATTCCGGCCGTGGGCACACCGCTGTACACCGATGTGCGCATTTACGGCGAGCATGGCATTCCCGGCGTGATCTACGGCGCCGGCCCGCGCACGGTGCGCGAGTCCAACGCCAAACGCGCCGACGAAAACCTGGTGCTGGACGACCTGCGCCGGGCCACCAAGGTGGTGGCGCGCACGCTGCTGGACCTGCTGAAACCAGCCTGATCGGCAGACACAAAACCCACACGCTGCCACTGCCAGATGGGCCTGTACAAGGCTCGGCGGCGCTGGTGCCGTGTCAAAATGAATTCCCCCAAGGAGACCCGACATGACACCCGCCGAACAAGCTTTGCGCGACGCCGCACTCGACTACCACCGCTCGCCCAACAAGGGCAAGATTTCTGTCAACCCGACCAAGCCGCTGTCGAACCAGCGCGACCTGTCGCTGGCCTATTCGCCGGGGGTGGCTTACCCCTGCCTGGCCATTGAAAAAGACCCGACGCTGGCGGCCGAGTACACCAGCCGGGGCAACCTGGTGGGTGTGATCACCAACGGCACCGCCGTGCTGGGTCTGGGCGATATTGGCCCGCTGGCGAGCAAGCCGGTGATGGAGGGCAAGGGCTGCCTGTTCAAGAAGTTCGCGGGCATCGATGTGTTTGACATCGAGCTGAGCGAACGCGACCCGGACAAGCTGGTGGAGATCATCGCCGCGCTGGAGCCCACGCTGGGCGGCATCAACCTGGAAGACATCAAGGCGCCCGAGTGCTTCTACATTGAGAAAAAGCTGCGCGAGCGCATGGGCATCCCGGTGTTCCACGACGACCAGCACGGCACGGCCATCATCTCAGCCGCGGCGCTGTTGAACGGCCTGGAGCTGGTGAACAAGCCCATTGGCGAGGTGAAGCTGGCCGTGTCGGGCGCGGGCGCGGCTGCGCTGGCCTGCCTGGACGTGATGGTGGGCCTGGGTGTGGCACCGGCCAACATTTTTGTGTGCGATTCGAAGGGCGTGATTTACGAGGGCCGCCCCGGTGGTTACGACGAGTCGAAGGCGCGCTTCGCCCAGCAGACCGACAAACGCACGCTGGCCGACGCGGTGAACGGCGCCGACGTGTTCCTGGGCTGCTCCGCCCCGGGGGTGATGACGGCGGAGATGGTGAAAACCATGGCGCCCAAGCCCATCATCCTGGCGCTGGCCAACCCCGAGCCCGAGATCCGGCCCGAGCTGGCCAAGGCGGTGCGGCCCGACTGCATCATCGCCACCGGGCGCAGCGACTACCCGAACCAGGTCAACAACGTCCTGTGCTTCCCCTACATCTTCCGAGGCGCGCTGGACTGCGGCGCCACCAAGATCACCGAAGAAATGAAACTGGCCTGCGTGCGCCAGATTGCCGACCTGGCCAAGAGCGAAACCAGCGACGAAGTGGCCAGCGCCTACGCCGGGCAAGACCTGGTGTTTGGCCCCGACTACCTGATCCCAAAGCCGTTTGACTCGCGCCTGATTCTGCGCATTGCGCCCGCCGTGGCCCAGGCCGCGGCCGACTCGGGTGTGGCCACGCGCCCCATCACCGACATGGACGCGTACAAGCAAACGCTGTCGCGCTTTGTGTACCAGACCGGCATCTTGATGCAGCCGATCTTCAACGCCGCCAAGGCGGTGCCGCCCACCAGCAAACGCGTGGCGTACGCCGACGGTGAGGACGAACGCGCGCTGCGTGCGGCACAAATGGCGATTGACGAACAGGTGGCCCGCCCGATCCTGATCGGCCGCCCTTCGGTGATTGCCGCGCGCATTGAAAAGGCCGGCTTGCGCATGCGCCTGGGGGTGGACGTGGAAAACGTCAACCCCGAAGACGACCCGCGCTTTCGCCAGTATTGGGAGCACTACCACAAGCTCATGGGCCGCAACGGTGCCACACCCGAGGTGGCCAAAGCGGCCGTGCGCCGCTCCAACACCATCATTGGTTCGCTCATGGTGTCGCTGGGTGAAGCCGACGCGCTCATCTGCGGCCTGGTGGGCAGCTACATGACGCACCTGGAGCGCATCGACAGCATCCTGGGCAAGAAGCCCGGCGTGAGCAACTACGCCGCCGTGAACGCGCTCATGACCGACCGGGGCCCGCTGTTCGTGGCCGACACCTATGTGAACGAAGACCCCAGCGCCGAGCAGCTGGCCGAAATTGCCTGGATGGCCGCGCAAGAGGTGCAACGCTTTGGCCTGCCACCCAAGGTGGCGTTTCTGTCGCACTCCAGCTACGGCTCCAGCAAGCGGGCGTCGGCCAAAAAAATGCGGGCGGCACGCGACATTTTTGCCGCACAGCACCCTGAACTGGAGTGCGACGGCGAGTTGCACGGTGACGCCGCGCTGCAAGAAGAAATTCGCACCAGCTACCTGGCCGACAGCACGCTCAGCGGCTCGGCCAACCTGCTGATCTGCCCCAACCTGGACGCGGCCAACATCCTCTACAACGTGCTCAAGACCACCACCAGCGGCGGTGTGACGGTGGGCCCGGTGCTGATGGGCTCTGCCGCCACCGCCTACATCCTCACGCCCGCCGCCACGGTGCGCCGCGTGCTCAACATGACGGCGCTGGCCGCCGCCCACGCGCTCATGCCCACCAAAAGCTGACGCCGGGCCCACCAGGGCCCGCGCCATGCCCAGGACGCTCCGGCGTCCTTTTTTTCGTCCGTGATCGGCGGCATTTTCAACCCAGAAACGGCCAAACAGGCCAACGCACACGGGGTGCGCTGAAAGGCTGAGACGGCCACACCGAAAGTCCCTGCAGACCCACGTCGGTCTGCTTCTTTTCAACAGGCCCCGCGTGGGCCTGATTGCATGGCCGGGGGTGGCGCGACACCGAACCACCCGAGCACACATTTGGTGCAACACCAGCAAAAACCGCACCATTTAGGGTTAGCCATGATGACGCCCGGGGTGCCCCACAGAACAATGTGTATACACATATTGTGCTCAAACCTACAGGGTACGCGGCTGGCTGGGCCCGCTTTGTTGACGAGCTGGCACTGATATTGCTGTCCGTCTTTCACCCACCCGACCACCCTGTCGACGGCCCAACCCTTTCAGTCCATTGGAGATCCCATGAACAAGCGCCATTTTTTGCAAACCACCGCCGCCCTGGCCGCTGCAGCCGCTTTTGGTGGCGCTCAGGCGCAAACGGCCTTGAAGTTTCAGCTCGACTGGCGCTTTGAAGGCCCCGCCGCCTTGTTCCTGCAGCCTGCTGCCAAGGGTTACTTCAAGGCCGCTGGCTTGGACGTGACCATCGATTCCGGCAACGGCTCGGGCGGCACCGTCACCCGCGTGGCTTCGGGCACCTACGACCTGGGCTTTGCCGACATGGCCGCCCTGATGGAATTCCACGCCAACAACCCGGACGCACCCAACAAGCCAGTGGCCGTGATGATGGTCTACAACAACACGCCCGCCGCCGTGCTGGCCCTGAAGAAGAGCGGCATCACCAAGCCCGCCGACCTGAGCGGCAAGAAGCTCGGCGCGCCGGTGTTCGACGCCGGCCGCAAAGGCTTCCCCATCTTCCAGAAAGCCAATGCCGTGAGCAACGTGACCTGGACCTCCATGGACCCACCGCTGCGCGAGACCATGCTGGTGCGCGGTGACATCGACGCCATCACCGGTTTCTCGTTCACCTCACTGCTCAACCTGGAAGCACGCGGAGTGAAGGCCGAAGACGTGGTGATCCTGCCCTACGCCGACTACGGCGTGAAGCTCTACGGCAACGCCATCATCGCCAGCCCCAAGCTGATCAAGGAAAACCCCGCCGCCATCAAAGCCTTCCTGACCGCGTTCGCCAAGGGCGCCAAGGAGGTCATGGCCAGCCCGGCCGGCACCATCGAGACCGTGAAGGCGCGCGACGGCATCATCAACGTGGCGCTGGAAACGCGCCGCCTGCAGCTCGCGGTGGACTCGGTGGTGGCCAGCCCCGACGCGCGCAAGGAAGGTTTCGGACAGGTCAATCCCGGCCGCCTCGCGCTGATGGCCTCACAGGTGTCGGATGCCTACGGCACCAAGACCCGCGTCGATCCCAAGGCGGTGTGGGATGGCTCCCTGCTGCCCAGCGCCGCCGAGCTCAACGTGCTGCCACCCGCCAAGAAGTAAGCCCTCTCCAGACCAGGACCCGGGCCAGACACGCTGCACAGCGGCTGGCCCTTTTTTTTCGGGAATCCGTATGCCCACCGCCTCCTCCACCGACAAACCGTTTGTCGATTTCGATCAGGTCTGGCTCGCCTACAACGACGAGCTGCTGGCCAAGAACATCTTCGCGGTTGAAGACATCAACCTCAAGGTTCGCCAGGGCGAATTCATCGCCATCGTCGGCCCATCGGGCTGCGGCAAGTCCACCTTCATGAAGCTCACCACCGGGCTGAAGATGCCCAGCATGGGGAAAATCCTCATCGATGGCCAGCCGGTGACAGGCCCGCTCAAGATCTCCGGCATGGCCTTCCAGGCGCCGTCGCTGCTGCCCTGGCGCACCACGCTGGACAACGTGCTGCTGCCGCTGGAAATCGTGGAACCCTTTCGCAGTCAGTTCAAAGACCGCCGCAAAGAGTTTGAAGAGCGCGCCAGCCGCCTGCTCACCAGCGTGGGCCTGGGCGGCATGGAAAAGAAGTTTCCCTGGGAACTCTCGGGCGGCATGCAGCAGCGCGCCAGCATCTGCCGCGCCCTCATCCACGAACCCAAGATGTTGCTGCTCGACGAGCCCTTTGGCGCGCTCGATGCGTTCACCCGCGAAGAACTCTGGTGCACGCTGCGCGACCTGTGGGAAGCGCAGAAATTCAACGTGATTCTGGTCACGCACGACCTGCGCGAGAGCGTGTTCCTGGCCGACACGGTCTACTGCATGAGCCGCAGCCCGGGGCGGTTTGTGGTGAAACGCGAAATTGACATTCCGCGCACCCGCGACCTGGAAGTGACCTACACGCCGCACTTCACCGACATCGTGCATGAGCTGCGCGGCCACATTGGCGCCATGCGCAAGGCCGGCGCGACCATCAACCAGTGATCAACCCGTGAGAAATACGCCATGAACAAAAAACAAGCCGAGCGTTGGTCGCCTTTTCTGCTGCTGATCGCCATCGTCGTGATCTGGGAAGTGATCACCAGCGGGTTCGGTGTCTCGGAATTCATCTTCCCCAGCCCGTCTCGCATCTGGGAACAGACGCTGGAACACAAAACCACCATCCTGGGCCACGCCTGGCGCACCTACTGGGTGACGATGGCGGGCTTTGGCATTGCCATCGTGGTGGGTGTGTTGCTGGGCTTTCTGATTGGCAGTTCGCGCCTGGCCTATGCCGCCGTGTACCCGCTCATGACCGCGTTCAACGCCCTGCCCAAAGCCGCGTTTGTGCCGATTTTGGTGGTGTGGTTCGGCATCGGGGTCGGGCCGGCCATCCTGACGGCGTTCCTCATCAGCTTCTTTCCCATCATGGTGAACATCGCCACCGGCCTGGCCACGCTGGAGCCCGAGCTGGAAGATGTGTTGCGGGTGCTGGGCGCCAAGCGCTGGGACGTGCTGACCAAGGTGGGCCTGCCTCGCTCCATGCCGTACTTCTTCGGCTCGCTCAAAGTCGCCATCACGCTGGCGTTTGTAGGCACCACGGTGTCTGAAATGACCGCGTCCAACGAAGGCATTGGCTACCTGCTGATCTCGGCCGGCAGCTCCATGCAAATGGGCCTGGCCTTCAGCGGCCTGCTGGTGGTGGGCGCCATGGCCATGGCCATGTACGAGCTGTTCAGCTTTGTGGAAAAACACACCACGGGCTGGGCACACAGAAGGGCTGAATGAACTCCGATCAAGTCATCCGCCATCTTCGGTACGCCAACGAGGTCGCCCAGCGCGCCGCGCGCATGGGCCGCCACCCGTTTGGCGCCTTGCTGGTCGCACCCGACGGCGACACCGTGCTGGCCGAGCAAGGCAACATCGACACGGTAAACCACGCCGAATCCACGCTGGCGCGCCACGCCGCCAACAACTGGCCCGGCGAATACCTGGCGCGCTGCACGCTGGTCACCACCTTCGAGCCCTGCGCCATGTGCACCGGCACCATTTACTGGGCCCACATCGGGCGCATTGTGTACGGTGCCAGCGAAGAAGCCTTGCTGGCCCTGACCGGCAACCACGCCGAAAACCCCACCCTGTCCCTGCCCTGCCGCGAGCTGCTGGCGCGGGGGCAAAAAGCCATTGACGTGGTGGGGCCGGTGCCCGAACTGCAAACCGAGATGCTGGCACCGCACCAAGGTTTTTGGGCATCGCGCTGAGCCCCAGCACCAAGCAGCACCCATGCCCTGGCACGCCCAACTCCAGCTCCACTACCGCCGTGAGGCCCAGCGCACCGTTCTGCACCACCAGCACAACGGGCCGCTGCGCATCCTGAAAAGCCTGTACCCCGAGGGCGATGCCATTTGCCACAACGTCATCATCCACCCGCCCGGCGGGCTGGTGGGGGGCGATGTGCTGGACGTGTCGCTGCACGTCGATGCCGGTGCCCACGCCCTGGTCAGCACCCCCGGCGCCACCCGCTTTTATGCCAGCGACCAGGACACGGCCACACAGCAGGTGCAGATCGAACTGGCTGCCGGATCGCGCCTGGAATGGCTGCCGCTGGAAAGCATTGCCTACCCCGGCTGCCTGGCCCACAACAACGTGCAGGCCACGCTGGCCGAGGGCGCCGAATGGCTGGGCTGGGACGTGACCGCCCTCGGCTTGCCCACGGCGGGCCAAGCGTTTGAGCAAGGCCGCTTCAGCCAGCGCCTGAGCATTCCGGGCCTGTGGCTGGAGCAAGCCCACATCGACGCCCGCGACACCCGCTTGCTGAACTCGCCCCTGGGCCTGAACGGCCAACGCTGCCTGGGCACGATGTGGCTGGCCTGCGGCACCGCCCTGCCCCGCGAACGCCGCGAACACCTGCTGGATGTCGTGCGCAGCACACTGGACCGGGCGCTGGGCCAGTCCCCCGCCCACATGCAAGCCGGTGCCACCTGCCCCAACACAAACATGCTCGTGCTGCGCGCCGTGGCCCCGTTGGTGGAACCGCTCATGGCACTGTTTCAGCAGGTGTGGGCGGAGCTTAGACCCGCCGCCTGGGGTTTGAGCAACACGCCGCCGAGGATTTGGCGGGTTTGATGTTTATGTCAAGGTGGGCTTGCAGGTGGAAAACCTGCAACTGGGCGACACCAAGAAGCTGCAAACGGCGCTCGCCCTGTACATGGTCATTGCATGGCGCATCAATCGCCTCATGCGCCTGGGACGAACTTTGCCGGATTTACCGGCGGACTTGCTGTTTGAGGCCGATGAGTGGCGTGCGGCCTTCATCCTGAACAAGAAACCCCCGCCCAAAGCGGTACCAATGGCCAACACCGTCATCCGACTGATTGCCCAACTCGGGGGCTTTCTGGGCAGAAAGGGCGATGGCGAGCCGGGTGCCAAAACACTCTGGCTGGGCATGCGAGATATCGCGGTCTTTGTCCAAGGCACGCGCTGTGCCTGCGAGATCGAATCAGCGGGGTGACTTGTGTATAACGAGATGCACTCAAGGTCGTGCGCGTGAAAACAGCCCATGCGCCCCTTCAAAAATCACCCGACCGCGACATAACACGACATGGCGCAACACACTCGCTGGCTCATAGGGAAATAGATAAAAACTACCAAAGAAAAAACACGATTTGGATTGCCAAATTTACTTCCACACCCTTGTTTCGCAAAATTACAACTTCTCATCTATCGCAAAGGAAATTCATGCAAGCAGATAACGAAAATCCCGTCAGTATCGAAAAGGCATACACACTAAAATTTCTCAAGCCTAATCCTTCCACGGATATGGATTCGGACAAGTGGTCTTGGAAGCCAGTCAATCACAATGGCACGCTAGGCATTCAGACTGCCACATTCTCCGGAAAGAACCAGGCTGACGACTACACAAATGAGTAAATAAAGCGCCGGAAGGCGCTTTTTATTTGCATGATCGCAATTTTTGGAAACCCCAAAGACCCACATGCCCAAGAAATTCGCAATAAAATCAATGCACTTGGGCACGATTGCACCATAATTTCTACCGCAAGATGTAGCCTGAAAGATACCAACTTCATTTTTTCGCACAATCACGGGCAGACATCGTTCATAAAAATCAACCAAGGCGGCACTACTGTTTGCATTGACGATGTAATGGCCGCATTGGTACTCCAGCCGATATTTCCTCTATTTTCTACGACCACACAGGAATTCAATCAAGAATTGAAGTTTTGGTTTTTCACATGGAGAGAATCTATGGAAGGAATTTACGCAGTGCTTGAGCGGAACAGCGCGCTTCTGAACCACTCCGTCCCCAATGCCATGGCAAACCAGAACAAGATACGTTACATCAGCGCCCCACTCACCCGATTCCTAAAGCAGCCCAAAACCCTCATAAGCAACAATAGGGAATCATTGCTGAAATTTTTCGAAAATTCCCATCAATCCGTCATTATTAAAACACTGCATCAAATGCAATTGAGCCTGGATGGCGAACCCACCATGCTTCTGGCATCTTTAGTGCGGCGCGATGACTTTCTTGGTTTTGGACAGGCAAACGAATGCCCTGTGCTTCTTCAAGAGTACATCGAAAAAACATATGATATACGCTTGACCATTGTCGGCAATCAAATCTTCGCTTGCAAAATCGATGCAACACAATCAGATGCGGGCCGCATAGATTGGCGCGCATACGATTTAGCCAATACGCCACATACCCCATATGATCTTCCGGAGAAAATATCGGAAGAAATAAATAATATCTGCACACAATTGAAACTTGACTATGCCACGATAGACCTTTGCGTCAACCGCACTGGTGATTATTACCTTCTGGACATCAATCCATTTGGTAAGTACCTATGGGTTGAACATGCAATTGGTGCCCCTATCACCGATGCCATTGCTCGGTTTCTCATAAAAAAAGCCATTCAACCACGCCAATGCATGTGACGCACAAGCACCACCATAAACCCAAAAAAAGGCCCTAGTGCTCGTCAATAAGTCACCCCACAGAAATTTGCCATCAAATTTTCTGAAATGAGGCTTCGATGAGGGCTCTATGCCATTCTGTGTGGAACTTGACAGAGCACCCGTTTGGATTTGCGAAGGTGCGCTACCGGGGGCTGAAGAAGAACACCTTGCAGCTCAAGACGCTGTTTGCGCTGTCCAATCTGTGGATGGTTCGTCACAAATTGGTGGGCGCTCAGGCATGAGTGCACCTGAAAGCCTGCAGAGGCTTCGCCAAAACGGGGCAAAGGCCCGCAAGCGGCCCCAAATGGGGTAAATCGGGTGTAAATTCTGGTTCGAACTGGGTCAGATCGCACGACATATCACGAAGCGAAAAACCGGCAGATGCGTATCACGCTTGGTGGTGGGGTTTTCAGAGCATCCCTAGAGACGAAGACTCAGAATGGTAGTGACCTGCCCTCAAGACAATCGCCTCAAATCGCCACCAACTGCCGCACACCCTTGGCCTGCATTTCGCTGCCCGGGCCGCTGGCGATGACTTCGCCGCGTTCCATCACCACGTAGCGGTCGGCCAGTTCTTCGGCAAAGTCGTAATACTGCTCCACCAGCACAATGCCCATGTTGCCCCGGTCGGCCAGCATGCGGATGACTTTGCCAATGTCTTTGATGATGTTGGGTTGAATGCCTTCGGTGGGTTCGTCCAAGATCAACAACTTGGGGCCAGCGGCCAGGGCGCGGGCAATGGCCAATTGCTGTTGTTGGCCGCCGGACAAATCGCCGCCGCGTCGGCCCAGCATTTGTTTGAGGACCGGGAACAGTTCAAACAATTCGGCGGGTATAGGTGTGCCGCCTTTTTTGTAGGCCAGACCCATCTGCAGGTTTTCCTCGACGGTGAGGCGGCCAAATATTTCGCGGCCCTGCGGCACAAAGCCCACGCCCATGCGGGCGCGTTCGTAGGGGGTGGTTTTTTCTATGGGCACGCCGTCTAGGGCGATGCTGCCGCTTTTGATGGGCACTAGGCCCATGAGGGATTTCAGCAGCGTGGTTTTGCCCACGCCGTTGCGGCCCAGCACCACGGTGACTTGGCCCAGTTCGGCGGTGAGGTTGACGTTGCGCAGGATGTGGCTGCCGCCGTAATACTGGTTAACGTCTTTGACTTCGAGGAGGCTCATTTTGATATCTCCGGCTGAAGGCGGGTTGTGTCTCGTTGGGGCGGATTGGCTCCGGTGGCTGGGTGGGCGCTGCCCCTCACCCCAACCCTCTCCCCAAAGGGGCGAGGGGGCAATGCGGGAAGACACGCAAGCATGTCAGCGGCCAAGGTACACCTCAATCACGCGTTCGTCGGCTTGCACTTCGTCCAAGGTGCCTTCGGCCAACACCGAGCCATCGCACAGCACCGTGACTTTTTCGGAAATGGTGCGGATGAAGCTCATGTCGTGTTCCACCACCATCAGCGAGTGTTTGCCTTTGAGCGTTAAAAACAGTTGCGCGGTGCGTTCGGTTTCTTCATCGGTCATGCCGGCCACGGGTTCGTCCAGCAGCAGCAGTTTGGGCTCTTGCATCAGCAACATGCCAATCTCCAGCCATTGCTTTTGCCCATGGCTCAGCAGGCCCGCCTGGCGCCCCGCGCTGTCCAGCAGGTGAATGGTTTGCAGCACCTCGCCCAGGCGGTCTTTTTCGGCGCCGGTGAGTTTGAACACCATGCTGTGGCGCACGCGTTTGTCGGTGGCCAGGGCCAGTTCCAGGTTTTCGAACACGCTGAGTTGTTCGAACACGGTGGGTTTCTGGAACTTGCGGCCAATGCCCAGCGCTGCAATGTCGGCTTCGCGGTAGCGCAACAGATCGATGGTGCTGCCGAAAAACACCTGGCCCGAATCGGGCCGGGTTTTGCCGGTGATGATGTCCATCATCGTGGTTTTGCCCGCGCCGTTGGGGCCGATGATGCAGCGCAGCTCGCCGGGCGCAATGTCCAGGCTCAGGCCGTTGATGGCTTTGAAGCCGTCAAAGCTGACGTGAACATCTTCCAAATACAGGATGCGCCCGTGTGTGGTGTCCACCTCGCCGGGGGTGTGGATGCGGCCGTAGCCCGCGCTGCGGCCGCCCGATTCGGTCTGCCCGGGTGCGGCCATCGAGGCGATTTTCTCAAAGCGCTGCGCGCCTTCTTCCATCAGGTCGGGCGTCATGCTTTGGCTCCTTTGCCCATGCGCAGTTTCTTCACCAGCCCCACCACGCCCTGCGGCATGTAGAGCGTGACCACGATGAACAGCCCGCCCAGAAAGTACAGCCAGTATTCGGGGAAGCTCACCGTGAGCCAGCTCTTGGCGCCGTTGACGATGAAGGCGCCGATGATCGGGCCGATGAGCGTGGCCCGCCCACCCACGGCGGCCCAGATGGCGATTTCAATGCTGGCCGCGGTGCTCATTTCGCCGGGGTTGATGATGCCGACCTGCGGCACGTAGAGCGCACCGGCCACACCGCACATCACCGCCGAAATGGTCCAGATGGTGAGTTTGTAGGGCAGCGGGTTGTAGCCGCAAAACATGACGCGGCTTTCAGCATCGCGCACGGCCTGCAGCACGCGGCCAAACTTGCTGTTGACCAGCCAGCGCGCCCACAGAAAGAAGCCCAGCAAGGTCAGGCCCGTCAACACGAACAGCGTCATGCGCATGTTTTGTGTGGCCAGCGGCATGCCCAGGATGCGCTTGAAATCGGTGAAGCCGTTGTTGCCACCCAGGCCGGTTTCGTTGCGGAAGAACAGCAACAGCGCGGCAAAGGTAAGGGCTTGCGTGATGATAGAAAAGTACACGCCCTTGATGCGCGAGCGAAAGGCAAAGTAGCCAAACACAAAGGCCACCAGGCCCGGCACCAACACGATCAGCAGCAAGGTGGCGATGAAGCTGTCGCTCAAGGCCCAGTGCCAGGGCAGTTCTTTCCAGTCCAGAAACACCATGAAGTCGGGCAGCTCGCTTTTGTAGTTGCCGTCGGTGCCGATCTGGCGCATGAGGTACATGCCCATCACGTAGCCGCCCAGGGCAAAGAACAGGCCGTGGCCCAGGCTCAAGATGCCGGTGTAACCCCAGATCAAGTCCATGGCCAGCGCGCAGATGGCATAGCACATGATCTTGCCCAGCAGGCCGACCATGTAGTCGGACAGGTGGAACGTGCTGTCGGCGGGCACCAGCAGGTTGAGCGCGGGCGCCACGGCACACACCAACAGCAGCGCCACCAGCGCGCCGCTCCAGCCGGTGCGGGTGAGCAAGGGGCCGGCTTGCGGCAGAACAACAGGAGAGGAAATGGCTTGTGTCGTCATGATGTTCATGCCTCCGCACTGCGGCCTTTCATCGCGAAGATGCCTTGGGGCCTTTTCTGGATGAAGACGATGATGAAGACCAGCACCGCAATTTTGGCGAGCACGGCACCGGCCCAACCTTCGAGAAACTTGTTCAGAATGCCCAGCCCCAGTGCGGCGTACACCGTGCCCGCGAGCTGCCCCACACCGCCGAGCACCACCACCATGAACGAGTCCACGATGTAGTTCTGGCCCAGGTCGGGGCCGACGTTGCCGATCTGGCTGAGAGCACAACCGGCCAGGCCCGCAATGCCCGAACCCAGCGCAAAGGCGTAGGTGTCGATGCGCGCGGTGTTCACGCCCATGCAGGCGGCAATGGGGCGGTTTTGCGTCACGCCGCGCACAAACAGGCCCAGCCGGGTGCGGGTGATCATGAGCGTGACGCCCACCAGCACGGCGGCGGCAAAGGCGATGATGAGGATGCGGTTCCAGGGCAGGGTGAGGTTGCCCATCAGGGTCACGCTGCCGCTCATCCAGCTCGGGTTTTCAACGCCCACGTTTTGCGCGCCAAACAGCGTGCGCACGCCCTGCATCAACACCAGCGAAATACCCCAGGTGGCCAGCAGCGTTTCCAGCGGACGGCCGTACAAAAAGCGGATCACGGTGCGCTCCATGGCCGCGCCCACCAGCGCCGAGGTGATGAAGGCCAGCGGCATGGCGACCAGCAAATACCAGTCGAACCATTCCGGCAAAGACGCCCGAAAAAACGACTGCACCAGCCAGGTGGCGTAAGCGCCGATCATGATCAGCTCGCCGTGCGCCATGTTGATGACGCCCATGAGGCCGTAGGTGATGGCCAGGCCCAGAGCCGCCAGCAACAGAATGCTGCCCAGGCTGACGCCGGTGAAGGCTTGCGCCAGCGCGCTGCTGATGGCCAGCGAGCGCTCCAGCGCGGCCAGCGAAGCCTTCAGCGCCGTCTTCACCGCTGGGCTTTCTTCGGTTTCCAGGCGCTGCACCAGCAGCGGGCGCACGATGGCCTGGCGTGCCTCGCCCAGCTTTTCTGCAGCAGCCAGGCGCAGCGCTTCGTCGTCGCTGGCCAGCAGCACCGCCGCCTGTGCCAGCTCCAGCATCTGGCGGGCCTGCGGGTCCAGCTCGGCGGCCAGCGCTTTGTCAATCAGCAGCAGTTGTGAGGTATCGGGTTCGTCGAACGCGTTGCGCTGCAGGCTCTTGGCGGCTTCGCGCTGGCGCGCAGGTGGCGCGCCAAACAGGTCCATGCCCGCCAGCGCCGTTTCCATGGCGCTGCGCAGGCGGTTGTTGATCATCACGTCTTCGGCGCTGTCGGGCAGACTGGCCAGGGCTTCGCCGGTCACGGCGTCCACCGCGCCGTCGCCTTGCACGATGAGCACACGCTCGCCGTCCACGCGCACGTTTTCGTCGGCCATGGCCTTGATCAGTGCGGAGGCTTTTTCGTCGGGCTCGGTGGCCAGACGGTTCAGGGTGTTGATGCGGTCACTGGTGTCACCCGCCACCAGGGCCAGCGCATCGGCGGGCGTGAGGGCATGTGCGGGCAGGCCGCACAGCAGCCCGAGCGCGCACAGCATTCGCATCAACCAGACATTCAGGAAGGGACGCATGGGGCCGACTTTCAAAATAACCAGGGCATTCGGGTCCAACTGCGGACGCAGCCCCATGGCTGCGTCCGCACGGGTCGGGCATCAGCCCAGCATCACTTCACCATGGGCACGTTTTTCTTGCCCTTGTTCTCGGCGATGTAGTCGCTCCACGGATCGGCCACCACCGGGCCTGGCGTCTTCCACACCACGTTGAACTGGCCGTCGGCCTTGATCTCGCCGATGAACACCGGCTTGTGCAGGTGGTGGTTTTCCTTGTCCATGGTCGAGGTGAAACCGCCCGGGGCCTTGAAGGTCTGGCCAGCCATGGCGGCAATCACCTTGTCGGTGTCGGTGGACTTGGCTTTTTCAACCGCTTGCGCCCACATGTGGATACCGATGTAGGTGGCTTCCATCGGGTCGTTGGTCAGTGGCTTGTCTTTGTGGCCGGGAATGTTCTTGGCCTTGGCGTAGTCGCTCCACTGCTTGATGAACGCGGCATTGGTCGGGTTCTTGATGCTCATGAAGTAGTTCCAGGCGGCCAGATGGCCCACCAGCGGCTTGGTGTCCACACCGCGCAGCTCTTCTTCACCCACCGAGAAGGCCACCACCGGCACGTCTTTGGCGCTCAGGCCCGCGTTGCCCAGCTCTTTGTAAAACGGCACGTTGGAGTCGCCGTTGATGGTGGAAACCACCGCGGTTTTCTTGCCAGCCGCTGCAAACTTCTTGATGTTGGCAATGATGGTCTGGTAGTCGGAATGGCCGAAGGGGGTGTATTCCTCCATGATGTCGGCATCAGCGACACCCTTGCTCTTCAAGAATGCGCGCAAGATTTTGTTGGTGGTGCGGGGATACACGTAGTCGGTGCCCAGCAGCACAAAGCGCTTGGCCGAGCCGCCGTCTTTGCTCATCAGGTATTCCACGGCGGGAATGGCCTGCTGGTTGGGCGCGGCACCGGTGTAGAACACGTTCTTGCTCAGCTCTTCGCCTTCGTACTGCACCGGGTAGAACAAGAGGCTGTTCTTTTCTTCAAACACCGGCAGCACCGACTTGCGCGACACCGAGGTCCAGCAACCAAACACCACGGACACCTTGTCCTGGTCGATCAGCTGCTTGGCTTTTTCAGCGAACAGCGGCCAGTTGGACGCCGGGTCCACCACCACGGGTTCGAGCTTTTTGCCCAGCACGCCGCCCTTGGCGTTGATCTCATCAATGGCCATCAGGGCCACGTCTTTCAGCACGGTTTCCGAAATCGCCATCGTGCCCGAGAGGCTGTGCAGCACACCGACCTTGATGGTGCTTTGTGCGTGGGCCGGCAGGCCAAAAGCGCCCAGGGCGGCGGCCACAGACAGGGCTTTGAGGGTGAATCGACGTTGCATCATGGCGCTTCTCCAGTTTTCTGAAAACATGCAGTTGAGGGGGGTGACTCTGGCCGCCGAACCCTGTTTCGGGCGTTTCACAGCGGACAACTGGATGCTAGGGAGAACCCTGATCGGCGTATGTACGCCGGGTGGCGTATGCGGGGGGTTACCGCGCTGGAATCGGAGCGCCGACAGCTCGATTTATCCTTGCAATTTGGGAGCTACGCTCCCTGATTTGCAAGGATGCCGCGACCGCAGCAGCGCGAGCAAACCAGGTACGTTCGCAACAAGCTTGCTGAACCGGCAAGAACTATCCGGTCAATCACTACAGCCCGCAGACCGTCATAGCCAGCGCTGGACTAACAAAATTGGATGGCTGCATCTGAGAGCTTTGGTCTTCGCCCACGTTTGCCGCTGGCAGCGGCAAACCAGGACATACGCTTATCCAGCCAGATCGTCAACCAACCAGGGGCTCTCAGCGAGGCGTTGTATTGCTTCCCAGCTGGTGGCGCGGTAACGAGCCTTACGGGGGTGACTCATGCAGCAAGCCTACCGCTCGCTACGCACTGGTTTGACCTACATCGCCGTGCGAGCTTGCCAAGCATTCCAATCTTTTCAACTTAACGAAGTTGACGATATTCGCAAAGTTTGCGACAATGAGCTCACCTCAACAACCGATGCCAGCCGTCATCACCCCTCAATCTGAAGTTCACACCATGACAGCCGAAGCACCATCACCACCCAACCCTATGTGTCAAGTTCCGCCTGTTTATAAACACGCTTATTGAAGAGTTCCGGCTTTTTCTTGCTCCAAGCCTTGAGAGCATCGACCGGCGAGAGATGTCCCAGCGAGTGCTGTGGGATGTGGTGGTTGTAGGTAAACATGTAGTTGTTCAAAGTCGCATCGAGTTCGGCACCCGAGGCGAACCGGGTTTGTTTGACAACCTCACTGATGCGGCCATTGAAGCGCTCAACCATGCCATTGGTCTGCGGATGACGCGCCGGAGCCAGACG
>NZ_JAUSOO010000039.1 GCF_030656115.1 Hydrogenophaga sp. | reverse complement strand
TGGAAAGCCTACTTTGGAATAGCCGAAGTGTTGAGCCCTCTGCGCGAGATCGACAAATGGGTGCGGCGGCGGTTACGATGTTACGCATGGAAACAATGGGGCAGTGCGGGTTACCGCGAACTGAGGAAACGCGGG
Organism: Hydrogenophaga sp.; assembly: GCF_030656115.1. GTDB lineage: Bacteria > Pseudomonadota > Gammaproteobacteria > Burkholderiales > Burkholderiaceae_C > Hydrogenophaga. The sequence goes on along the minus strand of NZ_JAUSOO010000039.1, from coordinate 31,318 downwards.
GTCACTGTGCGCGAAGCTTGGAATACGAGCAAGAGTGCACACGGGCCATGGCGCCTGAGCAAAACGCCAGCTTTGAATATGGCATTGCCCGCAAAATTGTTTCGTCAAATGGGATTGCCCGAACTGGCCACAGCCAAGGCAGCATGAAATCAACGAAGTTTCAAGGAACCGCCGGATACGTGACCCGTATGTCCGGTGGTGTGAGAGGGAGGGGCCGTGAGGCTTCTTCCTATCTCGATTAGGCCCCACGAGTACTTGTGATGCAGCTCGAAGGTGTCACCTATGCAGGCCCTCCCTTCGAGGAGAGCGACTCGGAGCTTCTAGCGGCGCTTCCTCAGAACCTCCGCGGTTTGCTTGAGCAGCTCAATGGCTTCATCCTCCACTCTGGAGGTCTGCACGTTCGCGGAGTCTGCGACTCACCCGAATGGCACAGCCTCCGGTCCGTGATGTTCGGCCCATCGGCGCTTCATCTCGCCTATCCGGCTCTCGCGGCTTCCGACGTCCCGTTCGCGCAAGATTGCGTTGCCGATCAGTTCGTTCTTAGAGCGGGCTCGGTATACAAACTCTCGAGCGAGACTGGCACGCTTGAGTCCCTCGATTTGCACCTTCCTGCCTTCTTCGAGAAAGCCACTTCCAGTCCGGTCGAGTTTCTAGGCATGCACCCGCTTTTGCGGCACGAGCGGGAATCAAGCTTGCCCCTTCTGCCGGGCCAGGTGCTTAGCGTCTACCCACCGTTCTGCACGAAGGAGGCGGCCAACGGCGTTAGCCTTCGCCCGGTGCCGGTGGCAGCGGCTCTAGGCTTTCTGTCCGAGTTCTCGGCGAGCATCCACAGTGTCTCGGAAGGCGAACAAATCCGTGTCAAAGTCGTGCCGTGAGGCCTAATCGGGTAGCCGGGAGTTTCTAACTCCCAGCCCCCACACCACCCACCGTGCGGGTCCGCAGTGGGCGGTTCAACAAGTCGGCTCGCTCGACGAAGCTTTCCCTCTTTTCTTCTTTGCCGTGTAGCCCTGTGCCTTGCACCACAGGTCTTTCACGCTGAGCAAACCTTGCTCCTGTAACCACGCGTTGGAGATGGCCTGGTTGATCACCGGGGTTCTGGACATTTGCCAGTAGCTGTTGCTGCTGCATTCGTGTTGAATCGCCGACTTCAGGCTCAGCCTTGCAGGCCGCGTCGTCGCGGAGCTCCTCCCCTTCGGACTGTCCAAGTCCGCATTGGCGGACTTGGAGCCGCAGTCCTCAGCCCAAGGCCAGCAAGTTCTTGATTTTGGTGCGCGGCCAGCGCCACTGTTTCCAGTAACACATGCGCACACGCCGTCTGATCCACTCATCCAGTTCCGGGACTGGCCGGTAGTACTGGCTGATGCCAAAGTACGCCGTCCACCCCCGAAGGTATTGCCCCAGTTTTCGCAGCCGGTACTCCATGGATACACCCCAGCTTCTGCCCGTCAGCTCCTTGATCCGGTGCTTGAAGTCGGCCAGGGCCTTGTCGGTCCAGCGTATCTTCTTGCCCTTGATCGTGAAACCCAGGAAGGCGCATTCGCTCATGGGTGCAACTTGGCTTTTGGCCAAGTTGACTTTGAGCTTGAGGGTGGTTTCCAGATACCGCGTAATGGAGTCCATCACCCGCTGTGCGGCGCGTTCGCTTTTGCTCGGCCTTGTATGCGGTTTCTGTTCATCGCCTCGCACTTTTGCTCTCGGGCTTCCTCCAGACAGGACCTCGCGGGCCTGCCCTTGCCTTCGGCCAGTGGTTAACATGGCTCTCTATGAGTCCCATTCGGTTCTCCCACAGGGGACTTTCACCCCATAAGTTCGCGCCCATGCTGGGCGCACACAAGTGCATCCAAGCGACCGCCTTCGGCGACGCCTGATGCAAGCGTTAGGCCTCGCAGTACCAACCTCGCCATGTCCACCACCATCAAAGAAGGCTATGTTCCCGGTTGTATCGGGCGCATTGTTCAACTCCATGCCAACCACTACTCCGTCGCCAATGGTTTTGGTGTCGCCTTCGAAGCAAAGGTGGCGCGAGAACTCGCTGAGTTCTGTCAAAACTATCAATCCGGGCGCGATGGCATTTGGCTCGTGCATCGCAACGGCAACATAGAAGGATCCGTCGTCATCGACGGTACACACGCAAGTACATCTGGTGCTCACCTGCGTTGGTTCATCACCACCGAGGCAATCAGAGGTCAAGGTCTAGGCACCCAACTTCTGGCAAAGGCAGTTGAATTCGTGCAAGTGTGCAGCTATCGCAAGACTTTCCTCTGGACCTTCTCTGGCCTAGATGCCGCGAGACATCTATATGAATCACACAAATTTCGACTCGTACATGAGAGTCCCGGAAACCAATGGGGATCATTGGTCACCGAACAACGGTTCGAGCGCGGCGAGGCCTAACGAGTAAGGATAGATCGCGCGTAGCGAAGCGAAGCCACGATCTGATCCGTTTATTGGACAAGCCCGGTGGTGGAAGCCGAAGTGGGCGTTTTTGCCCCCTGTAGGTTGATCCGTGGGATCGGGGCGGCGCAGGCAGACGGCGGTGTTCTGCCAGGGGGCCGGGCGCAGTGGCTGCGTTCGCCGGGTTCTTTTGGTCAGCCCATGGCTGCGAAGGCCGTTTCAGTGCTTGGATGCCTCCACCGGGCCAGCCTTGTCGGGGCGCTCGGTCTGTGGTGCAGCGCAGGGCGGTACCGCATCAGGTCGCAAGCGCCGCTTCAAGATCACCATGGCCCTGCAACAGGCGCAATGTGCGTCGGCTGTTGTGGTGCAGAAATCGCGGTAGCGGAAAGTGACCAGACCGTCTTTGCTGCTCTTGATGTCGCGCTCCGAGATCACGCCCCGGTACAGGTAGCGCCCCAGGTAACGCAGCGCGGCCTGTCCGTCACCCACGGCCTTGCAGTCCACCACCCAACGCTCGGGCAAGCCAGCGGGCAGCGTGAACCCACGCATCAGCCAGCACCGCACGCACCTTGGCCGCAAACACCTTGCCCAGCTGGACCTTGGTGCGCCACAAACGCTCTTTGGCGCTGAACGCTGCGGCGGGCATGCACACATGCACATGCGGATGGAACCCGAGTTGGCGGTTGTGCGTGTGCAGCACGGCCAGCGCGCCGGGCGTGCCCACATGGTGCACTCAAACCCGGCTTTCATGCTCGGGGGCGAGTGAAGGCGCGCAGAGCCCCCATCCCAACCTTCCCCCAGCGGGGGAAGGGGCCAGACATCCTCTCGGGCCAGCGCCTGTGTGCGGGAATGTCTTGACTCCCTCCCCCGCTGGGGGAGGGCTGGGGTGGGGGTCTGCGCAACCCGACGGCGGCGGTTAAGAAGGGCTTGTTTTTGTTGACATTCCCAAAATGAGAATGGCTTCCAGATGGCACAGCAGCTTGACGCTCTAGATGTCATACATACGATGTACATATGATCAAGTTCGAATGGGATGTGCCCAAAGCAGCGGCCAATCTCAAAAAGCACCAAGTCATCCTTCGATGAGGCGAAGTCCGTCTTCTATGGCGCGAAAGCGCGTTCTACCCAGGTGGCTAGACATGAAAGCGGAATACGACCTGTCCAAGCTGAAGGCCCGTAAAAATCCCTACGCATCAAAGCTGAAGAAGCCCGTCACCATGCGGCTCTCAGCTCTGACTGTCGTCGTCTCTTCAGCCGCGCAAGCCCGCGAAGACACGGACTTGTCTCAATCTCAGTTCGCGAAGGTATTGAGCGTCTCGGGCTGCCTCAATACCCGTCCGCAGCCGGTTCCCCCTTGCCCAGCCCATGCTTCTTGATCTTGTCCACCAGGGTGGTTTTGGGAATGCGCAGCGCCTTGGCGGTTTGGCCCACGTGGCCGGCGTGGCGTTGCAGGGCGTCGGCGATCAGGCTGCGTTCGAACTGCTCCACGGTTTCGGTCAGCGTGGGCTGCTCTTCGGGGTGCGAAGCGTCGGGCGCTGGCCCGTGCGGTGACACCCACTGCGGGCCCACGCCCAGCACCAGCGCGTCGGCCACGTTGCGCAGCTCGCGCACGTTGCCGGGCCAGTCGCGGGCCATGAGCTGGCGCAGCTGGGCCTGGGGAATTTTGGGTTGCTGGCGGCCGTAGCGGCTGGCGGCCAGCAGCATGAAGTGCTCCAGCAGCATGGGTATGTCGTCGCGGCGCTCGCGCAGGGGCGGCAGCTCGATGTTGACGACGTTCAGGCGGTACACCAGATCGGCGCGAAAGCTGCCCTGCCGCGCCCGCTCCAACAGGTCGTCTTTGGTGGCGGCGACCACGCGCACGTCCACCGACTGGCTCTGGTTGGAGCCCAGGCGCTCCAGGCTGCGCTCTTGCAACACGCGCAGCAACTTCACCTGCACGCCCTGCGGCATGCTTTCCAGCTCGTCCAGAAACAGGGTGCCGCCGTGGGCGTGTTCGATGCGACCGATGCGGCGTTTTTGCGCCCCGGTGAACGCCCCGGCCTCGTGGCCGAACAGTTCGCTGTCCAGCAGCGAATCGGGCAGGCCCCCGCAGTTCAGCGCCACATAGGGCGCTTTGCGGCGGCGCGAATGCTCGTGCAGGGCGCGGGCCACCACCTCTTTGCCGGTGCCAGTTTCGCCGCGAATGAGCACGTCCACCGGGGAATCGGCCACTTCCATGACCAGCTGGCGCACGCGGCGGATGGCGGGGGAATGGCCCACCAGCTGCCCTTCCAGGCCTTCGCTGAGCGAGAGCGCGCGGCGCAGGTTGGCCACCTCCAGCGTCAGGCGGCGCTTTTCCAGCGCGCGCTGCACCACCTCCACCAGTTGCTCGGGCGAAAAGGGTTTGGGGATGAAGTCGTAAGCGCCGCTGCGCATGGCCTGCACGGCCAGGTTCACGTCGCCGTGGCCGGTGATCATGATCACGGGCAGGTCGGGGTCGATGTCGCGCGCCTCGCAGATGACCGACAGGCCGTCGGCCCCGGGCAGGCGCATGTCGGTGACCACCACGCCGGCCAGGCCGGGCACGATGTGCGGCAGCACGGCCTCGGCCGAATCGAAGGCGCGCACGGGAATGTCGGCCAGTTGCAGCGCCTGCACACAGCCCAGCTGCATGGCGGCATCGTCTTCCACCAGAAGAACGGTGAGGGTGAGGTTCATGGGCGTGGCAAGGTATGGGGCACTTTGGGGTGCATGGCGGGTTGCCACAGCGGCACGGTGAGGGTGAAGCAGGCGCCCGCGCCGGGCACGTTGCGCGCGGTCAGGTCGCCCTGGAATTCTGCGGCAATGTCGCGGCAGATGACCAGGCCCAGCCCCAGGCCGGCACCGCTGGCTTTGGTGGTGTAGAAGGGCTCGAAGAGGTGGGTCAGGTCGGCCTCGCTCAGGCCTTTGCCGGTGTCTTGCACCTCAATGGCGATGAGCGGCGGCTCGTGCGCTGCGCGCAGTTCGGCGCTGATCAGCAGGGTTTTGCGCGGGGCGTCGCGCATGGCGTCCAGCGCATTGCCCACCAGGTTGACCAGCACCTGCTCCAGCCGGTTGGCATCGCACCAGGCGATCCACTCGCCCGGCGCGCAGCGGTTGTCCACGTCCACCTGCTCGTGGCGCTGGCGCAGCTGGAACAGAAACAGCGCCTGCTCCACCGTGCGGCCCACGTCGGTGGGCTCGGGGCGCACGGTGGATTTGCGCGAAAAGCTTTTGAGCGGGTCGATGATGCGCGCCATCTGATCGACCAGCCGGGCCACGATGGACAGGTTTTCTTGCGCCGCGCTGTGGTTGCCCCGGCGCATGAACTCGACCGCGTTGCCCGACAAGGTGCGGATGGCGCCCAGCGGCTGCGTGAGTTCGTGGGTGATGCTGGCCGCCAGCTGGCCCAGCACCGCCATCTTGCCGGCGTGCACCCGTTCGTTCTGCGCCGCGCGCAGGGTGATTTCGGTCTGCTCGCGCTCGGTCACTTCTTTGCGCAGCAGGGTGTTGGCGTCGGTGAGTTCCTGGGTGCGGCGGCCCACTTCTTGCTCCAGCGCGGCGTTGGCCTGCTCCAGCTGGCGTTTGGCGGCCTGCTTCTGGCGCTCGATGCGCCGGCGCTGCGCCCAGTACAGCGCCAGCAAGAACAGAAAGGCGACCGACACGGCGCCGCCAATGCCGTCGATCTGGGCCTGGTGGCGCACCGCGGCCAGGCTGGTGAAGATGAGCACGCGCCAGTCCATGCCGTCGAGCGAGCGGCCCAGCACCATGAAGTCGGCCCGGCCCGGCGCCTGACCCAGCGCCGCCGAGATGCGGGCGCTGTCGCCGTGCAGCAGGCCTTGCACCTCCTGGGAATCTTCGTTCACCGACAGGTCCACGCTCAGGGGAAACAGCGGCAGGCGCAGCGCGCCGTAGGTCTGGGCCAGCTGCAGGTCCACCCGGCGCTCGGTGGGCAGGGGCAGCAGCGAGGTGTAGCGCCACTGCGGCTGCGACGACAGGATGACCACCTGGTTGGCGTCGGTCACCAGGGCCGGTGCACCCAGCATGGGCCAGGTTTGTTCCAGCGCGTCCAGGCCGATCTTGATGGCGGCCACGCCCACCACCCGGGGTCCGTCGTAAATGGGGTGCGAGGCAAAGTAGCCGGCATGGCCGCCGCTGCCAATGGCGAAATGGCGCGTGGAGCGCCCGGCCAGCGCTTCCAGGTAATACGGGCGGTACGACACATCTTCGCCGCGCAGGCTGTCGTCGCGCCGCGAGGTGTTGCTCGATGCCAGCACCACGCCGCGCACATCGAGCACAAACACCGCCAGGCTGCCCAGGTGGGCATTCAGGCGGGCGAGGTAGTCGTTGGCGGCTTGCGCGTGCGCGGCCGTGGGGGCCTGCAGCAGCCGCACCACCACGGGGTTGAGCTGAATGGTGGCGGGCACCGGCTCCAGGCGGCGCACACGCGCCTCGACCACCGAGGCGAACAGGTCGAGGCGGCCGTTGGACGCGGCCCGGAGGCTGCTGGCGCCCTGGGCGAAGCTGCGCTCAAAAACCCAGTACCCGGCCGCCGCAATCAGCGCCAGCGCCACCAGCACCACCAGCGCGCGCCGCAAAGCCACCCCGGTCCAACGGTGTGGCGGGGATGGCGGCGGACCGAACGGGGGAACGGGGTGGATGGCGACCTCTTGCAAAAAACCTCAGTGCGCCAGGATCTTGGAGAGAAATTCCTTGGCCCGGGGCGAGCGCGCGTCGGGGTTGCCGAAGAACTCGTCACGGCGGCAATCTTCCACGATCTTGCCCGCGTCCATGAAGATCACCCGGTGGCTGACCTTTTTGGCGAAGCCCATTTCGTGGGTCACGACCATCATGGTCATGCCCTCCTGGGCGAGCTTCACCATCACATCGAGCACTTCGCCGACCATTTCGGGGTCGAGCGCCGAGGTCGGCTCGTCGAACAGCATCACGATCGGGTCCATGCTGAGCGCCCGCGCAATCGCCACGCGCTGCTGCTGGCCGCCCGAGAGCTGGCCGGGGAATTTGTCTTTGTGCGCCATCAGGCCCACGCGGTCGAGCATTTTCAGGCCTCGGGTCTTGGCCTCGTCGGCGTTGCGGCCCAGCACCTTGATCTGCGCCAGCGTGAGGTTCTCGGTCACGCTCAGGTGCGGGAACAGCTCGAAGTGCTGGAACACCATGCCCACGCGGCTGCGCAGCTGGGGCAGGTTGGTCTTCGGGTCGGCGATGCTGATGCCGTCCACCACGATGTCGCCCTTTTGAAAGGGCTCCAGCGCGTTCACGGTCTTGATGAGGGTGGACTTGCCCGAGCCCGAAGGGCCGCAGACCACCACCACCTCACCCTTTTGAATGGAGGTGGTGCAGTCGGTCAGCACCTGGAAGCTGCCGTACCACTTGGAAACGTTTTTGATGTCGATCATGGTTCTTCTCCAGCCGCTCAGCGGATGATGGCAATTTTCTTCTGCAGCCGACGCACCAGCATCGACAGCGAGAAACAAATGACGAAATACACGACGGCGGCGACCAGGTAGGTTTCCACCGGGCGGTTGAAGTTTTTGCCCGCCACCTCAAAGCCCTTGAGCAGGTCGTAAGCGCCAATGGCGTACACCAGCGAGGTGTCCTGGAACAGGATGATGGTCTGCGTCATCAGCACCGGCAGCATGTTGCGAAACGCCTGCGGCAACACGATGAACTGCATGGTCTGGCCGTAGGTCATGCCCACCGCGTAGCCCGCGTTCACCTGCCCCTTGGGCACGCTCTGGATGCCCGCGCGCATGATCTCGGAAAAGTACGCGGCCTCGAACACGGTGAAGGTGATCATGGCCGAGAGTTCTGCGCCCATGGGCTGCCCGATCATCAGCGGGATCAGCAGGAAGAACCACAGGATCACCATCACCAGCGGAATGGAGCGCAGCGTGTTCACGTAGAACGCCGCCGGGATCACCAGCCACTTCTTGCCCGACAGCCGCATGAGCGCCAGCACCGTGCCCAGCACAATGCCGCCAACCATGGCCACCAGGGTGAGTTGCACCGAGAAGATCAGGCCCTTGAGCACGAAGCTCTGCAGCACCGACGCATCGAGAAACGAAAAGTCGAGGTTCATGTCAGTGGCCTCCGATCATGCCGGGCACCTGCACCCTGTGTTCAATGAACAGGGCGATGCGGTTGATGGCGAAGGCGGAGATGAAATACAGACCGGTCACCGCCAGGTACACCTCGATGCCGCGCGAGGTTTCTTCTTGTGCCTGCATGGCGAACATGGTGAGTTCGGCAATCGACACGGCAAACGCCACCGACGAGTTCTTGATGATGTTCATGCTCTCGCTGGTGAGCGGCGGAATGACGATGCGAAACGCCATGGGCAGCAGCACATAGCGGTAGGTTTGCGGCAGCGTCAGGCCCATGGCCAGACCGGCGTAGCGCTGGCCTTTGGGCAGGCTCTGAATGCCCGCGCGCACCTGCTCGGCAATGCGCGCGGAGGTGAAGAAACCCAGCGCGAACACCACCAGCAGAAAGCTGGGCACGGCCTTGAGCGGCGGAATCAGCGCCGGCAGCACGTGGTACCACAGGAACACCTGCACCAGCAGCGGAATGTTGCGAAACAGCTCGGTCCACACATTGCCCACCGCCACCAGCCATTTGCTGGGTGCGGTGCGGAAAATGCCCATCACCGAGCCCACCAGCAGCGCCACCACCAAAGCCAGCACGGCCACGCTCAGTGTCCAGCCCCAGGCGGACAGCAGCCAGTCCAGGTAGGTGATGTCGCCACCCCGGCCAAAGCAGCCGGGCTGTACCTCACCCTCAATGGTGTCCTTGCAGAACACCTGCCAATCCCATGTACTCACGGTGATTCCCCTCAATAAAAATAGGGCCGCCCGAAACGGTCCGGACGGCCTGGCTCATGCCTTGGTCAAACCGGGCAAATCACTTCTTGGCGTAGTCTTCCATCGGCTTGTCGTTGGGGTTGGCCCAGGCGGCCTTGGTGTTCTCGTTCACGGGCATGCCCACCGTGGTGTTGGATGGGGCAATGGGCTGTTCGAACCACTTGGTCCACAGCTTGGCCATGTCGCCCGACTTCATCATGGCCTTCAGGCTGTCGTCCACGGCCTTCTTGAAGGCGGGGTCGTCCTTGCGCATCATGATGGCAATGGGTTCCACCGACAGCACTTCGCCCACGATCTTGAAGTCGGCCGGGTTCTTGGCCTTGGCGATGTTGCCGGCCAGAATGGCACCGTCCATCACGAACGCATCGGCACGGCCCGATTCGAGCAGCAGGAAGCTGTCGGCGTGGTCTTTGCCGAACACCTCGTCAAAGTTCACGCCGGTGGCGCGTTCGTTGCGGCGCAGCGTCTGCACGGAGGTGGTGCCGGTGGTGGTGGCCACTTTCTTGCCGTTGAGCTGGGCAATGGAGGTGATGCCGGAATTGGCCTTCACCGCAATGCGCACTTCTTCCACGAAGGTGGTCACGGCGAACGACACGTCTTTCTGGCGCGCAGCGTTGTTGGTGGTGGAGCCGCACTCAATGTCCACCGTGCCGTTTTGCGTCAGGGGAATGCGGTTCTGCGAGGTCACAGGCTGGTACTTGATGTCCAGCTTGGCCAGGCCCAGCTGCTTTTGCACATCGGCCAGCACCTTCTGGCAAATCTCGACGTGGTAGCCCACGAACTTGCCGTCACCCAGGGTGTACGACAGCGCGCCCGAGGACTCGCGCACGCCCATGGTCACGGCACCGGTGTCTTTGATTTTCTTGAGCGTGTCGCTCGTCTGGGCCATTGCGGTCGAGGTGGCCAGCACAACAGCCACAGCCAACAGGGTTTTCTTCATGGTGATTCCTTTGAGGGGGTTGGGAAAAACAAAAAACAGCGAACGAAAAACAGCGAACGGGAAACAGGGAACAACAACGGGACCGGCATCAACCCGGCACCTGGTCGGTGGGGTACTTCCAGAAATCCTTGAGCAGGTAGTTCATGGGCAGATTCAGCGAGCGGTTGGACGGCGGTATCGGGCTCTGGAACCAGCGCTCGTAAATGGCGTGCGCCTCCTGCGAGCGGATCAGGCGCTTCATCTCGGCATCGACCAGTTTTTTGAAGTCGGGGTCGTTGCGCGGCAGCATGATGGCCAGGGGTTCGATGGTCAGAAACTTGCCCACCACCTTGAAGGCCTTGGGGTCGGGGCGGCCGGCCGCCAGGCCGTACAGCAACACGTCGTCCATCACAAACCCGTCGGCCTCGCCCGAAGCCACCATGTCCACCGCCCGCGTGTGGTCGGGCGCCTCCAGCAGCGTGATGCCCAGCATGTATTCGCTGTTGGCCCGGGTCACCGCTTTCAAGGGGGTGGTGGCCTGGGTCGAGACCAGCTTGCGGCCCGAGAAGTCGCGCAGCACATCGATCGGGCTGTCGGCGCGCACCAGGTAGCGTGCGCCGGTGATGTAGTGGGGCACGGTGAACGCCACCTTCTCGCGGCGCTCGGCGTTGTTGGTGGTCGAGCCGCACTCCAGGTCGGCCGTGTTGTTTTCGATCATCGCAATGCGGTTGGACGGCGTGACCTGAACGAACTTCGTGCCCACCTGGGGCAGGCTCAGCGCCTTGCCCACCGCCTCCACCAGCTTCAGGCACAGGTCCACCGCATAACCCACCGGTTTGCCGTCGGCCCCCACGAAGGAGAACGGCACCGACGATTCGCGGTGCGCCAGCACCACCGTGCCGGTGGAGCGGATGCGGTCGAGCACCGGACCGGCATGCGCCGGCAACAACGCGGGGCCCAAGCCGATGGCGAGCAAGATCGGCCAGGCGGTGCGGACCAGAGACAGACGTGAGGACATGCGGTTTCCTTGGGTGAACGAACAGGGCGTGGAAGCAACTCAGCCCAGCGGCCGGTCGTTCGGGTTGCGGTACAGCTCCAGCAGCGACTCGGGTGCGGGCCAGTTCAGGTTCAGCCCCTTGGGCGGAATCGGCGACTGGAACCAGCGGCGGTAAATCTTCAGCGCCTCGCCCGACTGCATCAACCGCGTCAGGCTGCGGTCCACCACCGCCTTGAACGCCGGATCGTCCTTGCGCAACATGCAGGCGTACACCTCGGCGGCCATGGGTTGACCGACCACGCGCCAGTCGTCGGGCTGGTCCGCCTTGGCGCGCAAGCCGTAGAGCACGGCGTCGTCCATCATGAAAGCTTCGGCCCGGCCGCTTTGCAGCTGCGCAAACGCCTGGCCATGGTCTTTGGCGGACTCGATGTCAAAGCGCATGCCATGGGTTTCGCTGTACAGCATGAGCTGGCGCTCGCTGGTGGTGCCGGCCGTGACCAGCACGCGCCGCCCCTTCAGGTCGGACAGCTCGGCCACGCCCGAATGCTTGTGGGTGAGCAGGCGCGAGCTGGTCTGGAAAATGGACACCGAAAACGCCACGTGGCGCGCCCGCTCGCGGTTGTTGGTGGTGGAGCCGCACTCCAGGTCCACCGAACCGTTTTGCACCAGGGGAATCCGGTTTTGCGACGTGACCGGCACCAGCTTGACCGTCAGCGCCGGCAGCTTGAGTTCCTTCTGGATGCTCTGCGTGACCGCCAGCATCAGGTCCTGCGAATAGCCCACCACCTGGCGGCGGTTGTCGTAGTAAGAGAACGGCATCGACGACTCGCGGTGCCCCAGGTTGATGGTGGCGGTTTGCGAAATCTTCTGCAGCGTGGTGAGCACCGGCGTCTGCGCCTGCGCGCTCAGGACGCTGCACATCAGCCAGCAAGGGAAAAATGAGAGCAAACGGTTCATGGTTTTGGTGGGTGGTTGCCCTGCTTTACCGCAAACGCCATGCCAGTGGGTGTTAACCCTAGGAACAGGCGGTCAAAGACGCCCCAAACGCCTTCCCAGCAGCCTTTTCAAGGCCCATGGCGCGGCCGACCGAACGGAAATCCGTTTCACCCAGGGCACCCAGAAAACGGATTTCCGAACGCTGGACACATCCGACAGAGGCCTCTGGCTCCAAAGCCTGCACACCTGAAAGCCACCGCCGGCGGCGAAAGCGCATCCTGCCACCTTCAGTACAATCTGCGGCCCCGCTGCGGTGCCCTTCCACGACAGGCCCCGCGGCCCCGTTCGCTATAAAAAACGCCCCATGCATTACTCCGCTTCCCTCCACAAACTCAAGCTCATCCTCGCGGCCCAGGGCATCAAGCCTGGCGACGCTGGCGCCATCGACACGCTCTTTGGCGGCAAAGACGGTTACTACTGGTTTGGCACCGTGCGCGACATGTGCCCCGAGGGCAAAACGCTCTCTTGGGAAAACCAATACGCCATGGTGCACGCCATCCAGGCGCACGAAAACGCCACCGCCGAAGAAGACGAAATGAAGCCGCAGGTGCCCAGCGCGGCCAACATCGCCGCCCTGTCCAAACTGCTGGCCGACCCGCTCTGACGCACCGCCCGCACCGGCAACCGCATCCGCGCCGCCCCATACCGATCCACAACCGCCGCCACGCATGACCTCCACCCAATCCAGCCACACCACCCTGAGCGTTGCCGTGCTGGGTGCGGGCGCTGTGGGCTGTTTTTACGGCGGCATGCTCGCGCGCGCCGGCCACCGCGTCACGCTCATTGGCCGCCCGGCGCATGTGCAAGCCATGGCCCAGCACGGCCTGCGCATGCAAACCCTCACGTTCGATGAAACCGTGCCGCTGGCGGCCAGCACCGAAGCCAGCGCCGTGGCCGGGGCCGATGTGGTGTTGTTTGCCGTCAAGTCGCCCGACACCGAAGCCGCCGGGGAGCAGATGCGCGCGCACCTGAAACCCGGCGCGCTGGTGCTGTGCCTGCAAAACGGGGTGGACAACGCCGAGCGGCTGCGCGGTGTGCTACCCGGTGTGGCTGTGGCGGCTGCCGTGGTGTATGTGGCCACCGAAATGGCCGGCCCCGGCCACCTGCGCCACCATGGGCGCGGTGAACTGGTGATCGAACCATCTTCCCGCAGCGCCGACCTGGCGCAGGCCTTCATCGCGGCTGGCGTGCCCACCGACGTGTCGGACAACGTGCGCGGCGCGCTCTGGGCCAAGCTGGTGCTTAACTGCGCCTACAACGCGCTGTCAGCCGTGGGCCGCATCGCCTATGGCGAACTGGTGCAGCGCCCCGGCGTGCTGGACGTGATGCGCGATGTGGTGGCCGAGTGCCGCGCGGTTGCTGCGGCCGACGGCGTGGCCTTGCCCGCCGATGTGGACGCGGCCGTGCGGCGCATCGCCGAGACCATGCCGACACAGTTTTCTTCAACGGCGCAGGACCTGATGCGCGGCAAACCGAGCGAAATCAACCACCTCAACGGTTTTGTGGTGCAGCGGGGCGAGGCGCTGGGTGTGCCCGTGCCGGCGAACCGGGTGCTGTGGGCGGTGGTCAGGCTGGTGGAAAGCGCGGCCCCCGGAGCATGACCAGGGCTTGTCGGCCCGCGTCTGTCAAGGGCGCACGGTCGGTGACGGGCAAATCCTCCACCGCCTGCACGATGGCGGGCAGCCTGCGCCAGGGCGAGACCACTCCGGCGGTGACGCCCTTGGGGCTCAGCCACGCACCGGCATGAAGGTTGCCACGGCCGGGCGGCCCGCCAACGAGAGCGCTGCCTGAGACGGCGGTGTCTCGGCCAGCAGTTGCCCCTTGCGCCACACCTTCAGCCGCGTGGCGCGCAGGCGGATGGCTTCGATCGGGTCGCGCGCCTGCAGCAGCACGAAGCTCGCGTCGCGGCCCGCTTCGATGCCGTGGCCCGTTAGTCCCATCACCTTCGCGGCGTTGACCGTCACCGCGTCGAAACACTGGCGCATGCCGGCCTGGCTGGTCATCTGCGCCACGTGCAGGCCCATGTGGGCCACCTCCAGCATGTCGCCGCTGCCCAGCGAATACCAGGGGTCCATCACGCAGTCGTGACCGAATGCCACCGTCACACCGGCGGCCATCAGCTCGGGCACGCGCGTCATGCCGCGCCGCTTGGGGTAGGTGTCGTGCCGGCCCTGCAGGGTGATGTTGATCAGCGGGTTGGCCACCGCGCTCACGCCGGCCTCAGCGATCAGCGGGATCAGCTTGCTCGCGTAATCTCAGCGTCGCGTCCATGTGGAAATGCGGGTCGCAGAACGGTGGCGAGAGCAACTGGCCGGCGGCGTCCAGCGTCTGGTGTGCCGGAGCTTGCAGGCCCTCGGTCACTTCAACGATGCGGCCGCCTTGCACGGCCACCGACATGCCGGTGCGACCGTCGGGCAGGCTGGCGTGGGTGATGAGCAGGTCAAGCATGGGCGGTTCGCTCCGTTCAGACGGTGTGGCGGCGGTAGCCTGCCAGCAGGAGGGCCAGCAAGCCCATGCCCACGGCACAGCCGCAGTGGAGCCAGCGCAGACCGGCCTGCGACAGCCAGCGCACCGCCTGCCGCCCGGCCACGGCGTAGACCACCATCACCACGGCATCGATGGCGACGAACAGCGCGCCCAGCGCCGCGTACTGCACCACCACGGGCAAGGCCGGGTCCACGAACTGCGGCAGGAAGGCCGCGAAGAACAGCAGTGCCTTGGGGTTGGACAGCGCCACCGTGAGGCTGCGCACCAAGGCGGCCCGGCCCAGGGCCTGGCGACCCGGCACCTCGGCCAGGGCGGCCTGCAGGTCCAGCGGCGGGCTGCGCCACAACTGCACCGCCAGCCACAGCAGGTAGAGCACGCCCACCGCGCGCACCGCCTCGAACAGCCAGGCGGACGCCGCGAGCAGCGAGCCCAGGCCCACGGCCACCACCGCGATCACGAGGCCGCTGCCCAGCGTGGCCCCCGCGATGCCCCAGCCCGCGCGGCGCATGCCACCGGCCATGCCGTTGGACAGCGCCAGCAGCATGGTGGGGCCGGGGATCACCGCCAGCGCGAGCGAGGCGGTGGCGAACATCAGCAGGGTTTGCAGGTCGGGCATGGGTTCGTTCTCCGCTGGGCAACAGGTCGTTCGGGAATGGGTGGCTTCACTGGGTACCGAAAATGCGGTCGCCCGCGTCGCCCAGGCCGGGCAGGATGTAGCCGTGGTCGTTGAGCTGGCGGTCGATGGCCGCGGTGTAGATGGGCACGTCGGGGTGCGCGCGCTGCAGCGCGGCCACGCCTTCAGGGCAGGTCAGCAGGCAGACGAACTTGATGGACTTGGGGCGCGATTCCTTCAGGCGGTCGATGGCGGCGATGGCCGAGTTGCCGGTGGCCAGCATCGGGTCCACCACCACCACGTCGCGCTCGGGCATGTCGGACGGCATCTTGAAGTAGTACTCCACCGCCGTCAGCGTCTTGGGGTCGCGGTAGAGGCCGATGTGGCCCACGCGCGCACCGGGCACCACGCTGAGCATGCCCTCCAGGATGCCGTTGCCCGCGCGCAGGATGGAGACGAAGACCAGCTTCTTGCCGTCGATCACCTTGGCGGTCATGGTCTCCAGCGGCGTCTCGATTTCAATGTCCTGCATCGGCATGTCGCGCGTGACCTCGTAGGTCATGAGCAGCGCCAGTTCGTTGAGCAGGCGGCGGAAGCTGTTCGTGCTGGCGTCCTTGCGGCGCATCAGCGTGAGCTTGTGCTGCACCAGCGGGTGATCGATGACGTGGACGTTGCTCATGATGTGTGCCTTTTTGTTGTCGCAGGAAAAATCAGAATACGGTGCCGTCGCTGACGATGTTCAACGGCGGCAGTCCGTCGCGCAGCCGCTGGGCGAGCAGGCGGCCCGCGGCCCAGGTACCGCCTTCGAGCACACAGGCCAGCGGCATCTGCTCGGCGCTCAGGCCCAGTTCGGCGCGCACCAGCGGCGCCAGTTCGTCGAGCAGCGCCACGGTGAGCGCGCGCCACTCGACGATGAAGGCATCGCCCGCCTGCCAGGGCCGGGTGGCCCAGTTGGCGGGCAGCGGGCGCAGCACGCCCGCGTCGATCAGCAGGCCGCCGTTGCGGTACTCGGGCAGACCGGTCAGCGCGTCGAGCCCGGTCACACGCACGCCCGCCCATTCGAACGGTTCGAGCAGTGAATAGGAGAGCCACTGCGAGAGCTTGTGGAACGGCACCCAACCGGCGGTGAGGCCCTCGCCCTGCACAGCCGGGTGCGGCCAGCAGTCGCCCAGCGCCAGATCGGCGATGGCGTTCTGCGCCGGCCAGATCGGAGAGAGCATGTCCAGCAACAAGACCAGGATGTCGTGCGCCGCCACCGTGCCGGCCCCGTTCGCCGTGAGCGTGTCGAACAGACCACCGGGTCGCCCCGCCGCGCCGAACACCACCGGCTGCACGGACAGCACCGCGCCCAGTCGGCGCAGCAGCGCGGCCCTGCCCTCCAGCCCCACGAGCGGGTTGCCCTCGCTCACCTGAAACGCATCGCCCAGCTGCGCCGCCGTGAGCGCGGCCAGGCCCGCGGCGTCCGCCTGCAGCGGCTGCGCCGGATCGCTGGAAAACAGGCCCGAGGTGAAGGCGTGGAAGCTCGCCACACCCAGGCCTTCGGAACGGGCGAAGCCCTGGCCGCTGGCCGCCTCGTGGTAGCGCCATTGCGGGCCGGCGCCCGCGTCGAGCAGCACGCTCACCAGCGCCAGGTCGATCTGCGCGCGGGCGCGCGCCGCGGCATCCACCGGGCCGAGCAGCGCGTCGAGCTGGCCCGCCCGGTCCACCCCGCCGGCCTCGAAGTGCCGCCAGCGGCTGTGGTACGGGATGCCCCCATCCGGGAAGCGGGCGCGCGTGAGTTCGGCCACGGTGCTGGCGGCCAGCGCCAGCGCGCCGTCGTTGACAGAGAAGCTGTCGGACTCGCCCGCGCGGGCACGCACGAGCAGCTGTTGAGAACGCTCGCGCACGGCCGTGGTGGAGCGCAGCGCGCGGGCCGCGCCTGCGGGCGTGTGGGTGTCGGTGATCAACTCAGCCCCCGGCCTTTGGCGATCTTCAGCTCCTCGGCGTCGGGCACCACGCCGGGCGTGAAGTAGCCCGCCGCCATCTTGGCGTCCATCTCCACGCGCGCGTCGGCGGGGATCAGCTCGTCGGGGATGTTCACGCGCTCCCCCACCTCGATGCCCGAGCCGGTGATGGCATCAAACTTCATGTTGCTCATGGAGACCAGGCGGTGGATCTTCGTGATGCCCAGCCAGTGCAGCACGTCGGGCATGAGCTCCTGGAAGCGCATGTCCTGCACGCCGGCCACGCACTCGGTGCGCGCGAAATACTGGTCGGCCGTGTCGCCGCCCACCTGGCGCTTGCGCGCGTTGTAGACGAGAAACTTCGTCACCTCGCCGAGCGCCCGGCCCTCCTTGCGCGAGTACGACACGAGCCCCACGCCGCCGCGCTGCGCGCCCTGGATGCACTCTTCGATGGCGTGCGTGAGGTAGGGCCGGCAGGTGCAGATGTCGGAGCCGAACACGTCGGAGCCGTTGCACTCGTCGTGCACGCGCGCGGTCAGCGTCACCGACGGGTCAGCCAGGTCGCGCGGGTCGCCGAAAATGTAGACCGTCTGCCCGCCGATGGGCGGCAGAAACACCTCCAGGTCCGAGCGTGTGACCAGCTCGGGGTACATGCCGCCGGTCTCTTCAAACAGCACCCGGCGCAACACGGCCTCGGTGCAGCCAAAGCGCTTGGCCACGCCCGGCAGGTACCACACCGGCTCCACCGCCACCTTGGTCACCACGGCCGCGCCGCCCGCCGTGAGGAACTGGCCGTCGGGCTTGAGGCGGCCCTTCTGCAGCGCGTCGATCACCTCGGGCAGGATCACGTGGGCCTTGGTCACGGCGATGGTCGGGCGGATGTCGTAGCCCGCCTCCAGCTCGGTGGCGTAGGCGTCGGCGATCACCGCCCCCCAGGGGTCCATGCTGACGATCTTTTCCGGGTCGGCCCACTGCGGGTAGGGGCCGATGATGTCGGTGGGCGCGGTGTTGGTCAGGTCAGCGCGGTGCTCGCGCTTGAGCGCGCCCGCCGCCACGGCCAGCGCACGGTACACGCTGTAGCTGCCGCTGTGCGTGCCGATCACGTTGCGGTTCGACACGTTGAGCGTGGTGCCCACCACCGGCCCGCGCTCGCGCGCACTGGCCGCGCCCCAGACGATGGGCAGCGCCCCGAACCCGCCGGAGTGCGAGGTCAGGCGGATGTGGCGCGGGTGCGGCGTGTTGGGTTGGGCCGGAGCCTCGGCGGTGGCGGACCCCGGGGTGGGAGGGATCGTGTCGGCGGGTGTGGACATGAGGGGCCTTGCCTTGGGTTTGCGGGGGACTTTCAGGGCATAGCAATTACAGTGCCATTTCGGGCTTGGCCTGCTCGGGGGAGACCCGGATGTGGCGGGCGCCGGGTGTTTGCGCTTCATGGAAAGAAGGGCGGTTGTCGAACCTGAGCAGCCCGAATGATCCAGAACGCGAACAGGCGCAGTGCAGCGATTGCTGTCGGTGGGTGCTGCCAAGCGCACTCACGCATGTTTGCCATGAAGCGGCTGTTGAGCACGGCGACGGGCTATGCCCCGAATGGCGACTGTGCAAGGTCCTGCGGACATAGGGCTTCCGCGACTCGGTTTACGCCGCACTGGAATCGACACCTAAGGTTTCTTGGTATTGAGGCCGACGACGTTCTAGAGATCTCCGAATAGACGGAAATCTGAGGACTGATTGAGCTTTAATTGAATTGAAGCAAAAGAAATGATCTTGACTCCGATTCGCACATTACGTAGTGCTCCCCGCATAGTTAGATCGATAAACTTGATGCGCGCGATTGAAGAGATGTTAATCCAATATCTGATGGAAACTTGGCAATACCCTGCTCAAGCAAAGCAGATGCCCGATCTAAATCACCCGATGCGAGCATCAGATCAATACATACATGATACAACGACAGTATATTTCCGACCTTTGGATCATTGATTGCTCTCATGAGGAAATCTATGGCCTCATCTTGTCTGCCAGCAGATGTTAGCAATCTTGCACCAGTTTGATATAGATTGGCGAGCCCTGTAATCCCTGGTGCACGAAGTGCACGTTCAATCAGAGTAATTCCTTCCGAGGTTCGCCCTGCCTTATCCATCAATTTCGCACAACCCTGAAATAGAACGACCTTATTTGAAAGCGCCGATGCGTTTATACCCTTCAATAGAACCTCAATTGCTTCATTAAGTTGGCCGGCCTTATCCAGCAGCTCAGATCCCTTTTGATAGAGGTAGGCTGCATTTGGGTGGTCGGAATCTTCAATTCCATCCTCGAGCAAGGCTATTGCCTCCTTTAGTCGGCCTTGTCTCACAATGAAGTCTGCGCACATATGGTACAACTGGTCCTTGTGCCTCATTTTCGGGACAGTCAGTCCTTGCTTTAATACTTTGACTGCGCCGTCAACATCCATCAAGCGAAATAATTGCTTGGCACATACGAGATATAGTGAAGCGTCTGTGGATGCGTTTGGATTCAGCATCCCACGTTTGAGGAAATTAATGCCTTCTTTGGGATCTCCAGAATCTTCAAAAATCGCAGCGGCCCTATGAAAAAGAGGAACAGGATCGTCAACTAATCTTGAAAGTATTCCTTCTTCTAAAAGAGATATTGCTGCTTTTGGAGACTTGTACTTTGCTATTAGGTCTGCACACGCACAGTAGACATCGACTTTATCATAAACTCGATTGTCCGATATTCCATTCTTTAGTTGTTGAATCGCATTCCCGGGATCGCCGTCTTTTGCTAGTAGTTCGGCCAATAGGAGGTACAAGTTATGAAGAGCTTTTATGTTCGAGGTCGCAATTCCCTTGCCAAGTAGCGCAACTGCCTCAGTTGTTCGATTGGCTTTTTCCAAAAGTCGTGCACATTGAACATATAACTCCCATAGCCTAGGCACTGCGGGGGTATTAATTAACCCTTCTAAGTCTCGAATAGCTTCCTCCAACCGCCCCGATCTGTCTTTGAACGTCGAACACAGACTCGCAAGAGCTGATATACATTTTATGCCCGGCGTAGATAGTCCATTTTCAAGAACCTCGATAGCCAAATCCGTTTTTCCTTCTTTACCCAAAAGATTCGCTGAGAGATGATAAACAGCAAAAGCATTGCTACCACTGCCTAGGAACTTAAGTGCTTCTTGTTTGGCAGTCATCATTGCATCAATTCCATTTAGTGCGTACTCGAGCTCAATGAGCAGTAACCATACCGCGTAGTACGCTTTCGGTTCGACAGCGCGCCGCACATTAATAAGTGCATTTTGGTAGTCATGCCCCTTGTTTCGATGCTTCAAGCACAGAGCCAAGTGATAACTGAGGCCTCTTGTCCTTGATTCTTCAGGAAGCGCCGATATCAAAGCGATACGTTCCTCTAGTGTTTCAACACTTTCGGGAACCTTTGAGTATGTTGAGTCAGGAATTTGAGAGAGGGTGAAGCGTGCGAATTTTTCGCCTGCTTGGTAAAGTTCTTCGATCCTTTTTGCTTCGAAGAGATGGTGCCTTAATTCAGCGAATGAGATGGCATAGCTTTCGGCTTTTCTTGCTTGGACAGCCTTGAAATGCCTTAATTGATAATTTGCTGCAAACCCGTGGGCTTTTTTCCATTCAAGCGCATTTTCTCTCAACCTAGTCACGCTAACTTCCCTTGCCAAAGGGTGCATTGTGTCGAATCCTGATACATTTATCAGTAAGAATCGGGAAATAAGTTGTTTCCTGGTGTCCTCTATCGATGATCCGGGGTTTGCAACCTCGATGTAGGCTTCTTTTTTGAATGGGCGACGGTGGACAGATAGTTGCCTTAGTGAGTGCAATAGATCTTTTTCTATTCTGGAAAGGGTTCGCTCAATTAATCCGCGCTCAAAATCTTCGACTAAAGCGTGATTTATTTCGACGTCCCCTGTAGTAAAAATGGCTGGTGACATTGATAGCAAATCTTCAAGGGAGTCAAAAGTCAAACTCTCTGCAAGGGTTGCTATTGCCCTAGGGTTGCCGCCCATTCGCCCCCCTATTTCTTGGAGTCTTTCGGGAGGAACTTTTGACGTGACACCTTTCTCTTCGAGTTGCTCGCAGAGGTAGGATCCTGCTTCCGTGTCGGAAAGAGGTTTGACCTCGCGGATCACACACCTTTCGCACCATCGTTCCGTTTTTACTGCACGATTGCTGATTAGCATCAATCTTCCATTCGGTCGATTTGAGCTATTCAGTTGCTCAACTAGTTTTTGCCAATCGATCGAAGGGATTGTTTTTCCTTTGAAAAATAGACGTTGAAATTCGTCGATAACTATCAGAATATCTTCGTTTCGCAATAACTTAAGCAATACCTTGAATGGCTGGCCGTCGCGACCTTTTTCAACCTCTTGCATTAAATCGGAAATTCCTACGCCAGAAAAGGCGCTTGCTAAAGATATTAAAGTATCCGTGGAAGGATCTTCGGTATCAACCGTTGGTTCAATTGTGTCGAGTGCTCGTTTTGCATTCTCTGCAATCGCTAGCGCCAAAAGGGTCTTCCCGCTCCCTGGCAAGCCTTGTAATATGGCCACTGGTGGGCCACTACGTAGCCACTCCGAGGAAAGATTATTGCGTATTTCGTTACTCTGTTTTCCGTGAAGCCTAATTTTAGATGGTGCATCTCTTATCCATCCTGCCAATAGTTTAATGAATGTTTCTCTTTTGAGGGTTTCAGATGTCGTGGAATACTGTAGTAGTCTCGAGATCACCGAATGCGTGATCATTTCGCGTTCATCAGCTGTCCCTGCATATAGCTTTTGAGACTCAATAAATTTTGCGACTAAATGTGCGGCTTCTCCGATTAGGCCTTGAATATCTAGGTTTTTTTTCTCAATTCTAACCGCGCCGATGTTGTTGATTCTCGCAAGGTTGGTGTGGTAGTTCCCGACTAGCACAAGAGTGCATGTCTCGTTCTTTCTTTCAGATTCAAGTTTCTTTGCCCAACCTTCCACTTCCGATTTTTGAAAAGTATTGATCGTGGATTTCACTTGAACGGCGTCGCTTCCATGCTGATTCTGCGAAATGAAATCGAACTGCTCATTCGCATGCGAAGGTTCGAGAGTTATTTCTAGAAACGGCGGGTTGGATTGCGCGATTTTTAGCAAAGCAACGAGGGTTTGGACTAAATATCCACGAATGGCCGTTGGGCCTCCTTGAATTGCTTTTTGCTCGTTCATTTTCAATATCTAGGTGCTGTGAATTTGGGTCTCGGTTTCTATTATTTCTGTGAGAGGTATATTGAACGTTTTATGGTTTTGATTTGGAGTCTTTTACAAGCAGTGGAATGGAGATCAAATTCTGCGCGATGTATTGCTCAAAATTCGGTCGTATTTTGCTGCCTTAAATTTGATGCTGCCAAGCACGGCTGTCGCGATCTGGTCAGGCCATGTCCTACACCATGAATTCTCTCGGGCTGCGAAAGCTGATAGGGCTCAGAAAGGGCTGATTCAATTATGCGTTCTTGGGCCGGGAGTTTCACCTTGCCCAGTGCTATGAGGTTCTTCTTCCCGGCCTGAGGCCATCGACTGTCGAACATCCGGTCTTGAGGAGGAAGCGGTCTCTTACGTGGTCGATCACTCAATGGCCGCTCACGACCTTCTCTCCCGTTTGATGCTGCCAGCCTCGAGTGCCTCCGTTCAGCCTCAACCAGCCCGTCACGACACCCACCCGACGGGATTTTCAGAGCCGCATGCCCAAGGTCGCCAAACACCCATGCCGCTCGGCATCAAGCCGAGGCCGCAACCCAACGAAGCCCGTTCGCCGAACCCGGAAACCGGAGACAGCTTCCTCAACGGGATCTCTGGCGAACAACAGGGCCGCGTGCCCCGCCACCGTAAACTCAGCCCCTTTTCAACCCAGGCAGACGCCCCATGAAATCCCTGTTCATCCTGACCGCAGCCGCCCTGCTCTGCACCTCGGCCCTGGCCGAAGAGGCGAAGACTTTGCCCTCGGGCGTGAAGGTGTTGATCACCGCGCCCGGCACCGGCGCCATGCCCAAAGCCAGCGACACCGTGCAGGTGCACTACCGCGGCACGCTGGCCAACGGCACCGAATTCGACAGCTCGATCAAGCGCGGCAAGCCGGCCAGCTTTCCGTTGAGCCGCGTCGTGCCTTGCTGGACCGAGGGTTTCCAGCACATCAAGGTGGGCAGCAAGGCCACGCTCACCTGCCCGCCAGCCACGGCCTATGGCGAGCGCGGTGCGGGTGGGGTGATTCCGCCCAATGCCACGTTGACGTTCGAGGTGGAGTTGCTGACGATTGAGAAGTAAGCCCACCTGATCGGCGTGGGTCAGCGCGGCGCGGTCTGCGCAAACCGTTCACCCACGGCCCGCATGCGCGAATGGTTCTTGCCGAAGTCGTGGTGACCCACGAGCGAGCGCGAACGAAAGTGGATCTGCTGCCGCGCCGGGTCGATCACGAACACCACTTCGTCCCGAAACCCCAGCCGGGTGGTGAAAACGGCCGTGATCGACAGCGCATCGTCCGCCACGATGCCCGCCTCGGCAAAACCGGCCAGCGTGGCGCGCAACTGCGCCAGACCCTGCGCCGCCGTTCCAGTGAAGGGCCACGGCGTCAGGCCACCCACGCCGAGGGAATTCACGCAGCTGGGCGACGCCGGGCAGGCCAGGCGCACGGCCATGTCCGGCGGGGTTGCGGCTTCGGACGCCGTCTGCGCACCCGCCCCACCCGTCACACCCGCCAGCGCGGTGCAGACCCCGAACAGGGCCATGCCCAGGCGGCGCCCTGGGGTGGCACGCTGGCGAGCCTGATCATGCTGGCCTACCTGCTGCACACCCTGCTTATCTTGTGCAATTTGAACTAAAAACGGCCCGTTGCGCCGATGGGCTCGTGGCCGGTTACCCCACAACCCGAACGGGCATCTCCGGTGTCTTTGAGCCCGGCCGGATGGTGGCCGCGAGGCCGAGCCGTCCGCACCACGCCCGCCGACTCACCCCGCCCAGAGCGCGACAAACCCACGCACCGAATACGAACCTGGCGCACCGGCGCGATGCGTCGGTACAGGCCCGCGCCCGTGCATGGTGCGGGGCATCCGGACCCTTGGGTGCCCAATGTGCAAGCTGCACAAACCCTGTCGTTCTCACTGACCAGCCCGGCAGCCTCCGGCCACACGCTCAGGCTGGTACACCGCTTGCAATGTCTCCGGTGTTCAACCCACCGGAGTCACCACCATGTCCCAAGCGCCAGACCTCGATCACGACTACCCCCTCAGTGAAGTGCCACCGGGTGCCCGCAAGGGCCTGGTGTCCACGTCCATCCTGCTGTTCGGCTTCACTTTTTTCACCGCCACCATGTTTGCCGGCGGCAAGATGGGCATGGCTTTTGACTTCAAGACCCTGATCTGGGCCGCCATCGCCGGCAACCTGCTGCTGGGCCTGTACGCGGCCGCGCTGGGCTTCATCGCCTGCCGCAGTGGCCTGAACTCGGTGCTGATGGGCCGCTTCTGTTTTGGCGAGATCGGCAGCAAGCTGTCGGACTTCCTGCTGGGGTTCACCCAGATTGGCTGGTACGCCTGGGGCACCGCCACCATCGCGCTGGTCCTGGTCAAGATGCTGGAGTTGCCGCAAGCCTGGACGGTGCCCTTGATGGTGCTGTTTGGTTTCGGCTTCAGCCTCACGGCCTTCGTCGGCTACAAAGGCCTGGACCTGCTCTCCCGCGTGGCCGTGCCCGCCATGCTCGCGCTGTTGCTCTGGTCGCTCTGGATCGCCACGCGCGATGTCGGGGGCCTTGACGGCCTGCTCGCCATCCAGCCCCCGGAAAGCATGAGCATGCACATGGCCATCACACTGGTGTTTGGCACCTTCGTCAGCGGCGCCACCCAGGCCACCAACTGGACCCGCTTTGCCCGCAATGGCAAGACCGCCGTGCTCTCCAGCCTGGTGGGTTTCTTCATCGGCAACGGCCTGATGATCCTGGTCGGCGCCTACGGGGCCATGGTGTACCAGCAACCCGACGTGGTCGAGGTCATGGTGCTGCAAGGCCTGTCGATCGCCGCCGTGGTGATGCTCTTCCTCAACCTCTGGACCACCCAGGACAACACCATCTACAACTTCGCGGCGGCCGGCTGCAACCTCGTTCGAAAAGACCGCCGGGGCACCATCACGCTCATCGGTGCCGGCGTGGGCACCCTGCTGGCCATCGGCGGCATGTCCGACATGCTGATCCCCTTCCTGATCTTGCTCGGCTCCATCATCCCGCCCATCGGCGGCGTGATCATGGCCGACTTCTTCTACGGCCACAAAGGCAACTATCCAAGGCTCAGCACGACCGTGTTGCCCCGTTTCAACTGGGTCGGCCTGGGGGCCTACGCCATCGGCGCCCTGAGCGCCTACCTCTCGCCCTGGGTGGCCCCGCTGGTGGGCATCGGCGTGGCGGCGCTGAGCTATGTGCTGCTGTACGAGATCCAGCGGGTGCGCGTCGGGCGCCAGTCACTCGGTCGTGTGAACGGCGTGGATGCATGAGCGCCGCGCCGGGCCGTTCCCAAGCAAGCTCACACCGCAGAGGGTAGCCCAATGAGCTTCAGCGTCCGCGATGTGCTGCTCCTGCCCCGGCTGGAGGCTTTGCGCCTGCGGGCCGGGCAAGCGGGCGAACAGCAGACGGTTCGCTGGCCGTATGTGGCAGAAAACGAGTCGATCTCGGCGTGGGTGCTCGGTGGTGAACTGGTGTTCGTCACCGGCATCAACCAGCCCCGCGACGAAGCCAATCTGCGGCAACTGGTCCGCGAGGCGCACGAGCGGCGCTGCGCCGGCATCGTGATCCTCACCGGGCCGCTCTACATCCGCCACATCCCCGACAGCGTGTTGGCCGAGGCCGAGCGCCTGGGCGTCCCGCTGATCGAACAGCCCTACGAGCTGCCCATGATCGCGGTGACCGAGGCCATCGGCTCCGCGCTCGTGCAGGCGCAGCTGCTCGGCAGCACCCGCCAGCAGCTCATCGAGCAGCTGCTCGACGGCAACCTCACCGACGCCACCGTGCTGGCCCACCGAGCCAACCGCCTGGCGATCGATCTGCGCCCGGCGCGGCAGGTCGTGGTGGTGCAGCTGACCGGCACCGCGGCCTTGTTCCGTTCGATGGCCCCCGAGATGGCCGAAGCCCTGCTGCAGGCCTTCCGGCAGGGCGTGCTGCAGCACCTGACGGCCAGCCTCCAGGCACTGGGCCCGCCCCTGCCGGTGGTCAGCCAGGCCGAGCAGTGGATCGCCGTGCTGCCCGCCGAAGGCCCCGCAGCGCTCGCCCGCAACCGCGTCACCGTCGAACAACTGCTGCACACCCTCAACGCGACCGACTCCCCTTTGCGCGTGTTCGCCGGCCTGAGCAGCGCCTGCCCGCGGCCCACCGACCTGCCGCGCGGCCTGGGGCAGGCACGGCAGGCGCTGATGGCCGCCCAGTCCTTCCCGGAACGTCTGGGCTTGTGCTGTTTTGAGGAGCTGGGGGTGCTGGAGCTGCTGGTGGCGATCCGCGACCGCAGCCTGCTCGACCGCTTTGTCAACGCCACCCTGGGCCCGCTGCTGCACCACGACATGGGCCACCACGCCGTGCTCACGCAGACGCTGGAAGCCTGGATGCACGCCAACGGCAACCTGGTCGCAGCCGCGCAGCGCCTGGGCGTGCACCGCAACACCCTGAACTACCGCATGCAACAGATCCAGACCCTGACCGGCCTGGATCTGGATGACGCCCAACACCGCCTGAACATCGCCGTGGCGCTGATGATCTGGCGACTGTCCACCCACAACACCCCTGACATCCAACACCCGGCATGAACCACCTCATCAACGCCCGACTGCGCGGCCGCACCGGCCTGTTCACCCTGCGCTGGGCCAACGGCCTGATCAGCGCCATCGAAGCCCAGGCCAGCGCCACGCCCGCCCCCCTCTCCGGGAGCGACGGCGAGGGGCTCGACGCGGGCGGCCAGCTGGTGATCCCACCCCTGGTCGAACCCCACATCCACCTGGACGCCGCTCTGACGGCGGGCGAACCGCAGTGGAACCTCAGCGGCACCTTGTTCGAAGGCATCGAACGCTGGGCCGAACGCAAGGCGCTGGTGACGCACGAAGACACCAAGTCCCGGGCCCACCGCACCATCCGCATGCTGGCCGCCCACGGCATCCAGCATGTGCGCAGCCATGTGGACGTCACCGAGCCCGGCCTGGGCACCTTGAAAGCCATGCTGGAAGTGCGCGACGAGGCCCGCCCCCTGATCGACCTGCAGATCGTCGCCTTTCCGCAGGAAGGCATCGAGTCGTTTGCCAACGGCCGCGCCTTGATGAGCGAAGCCGTTGCGATGGGCGCGGACGTGGTCGGGGGCATCCCGCATTTCGAGAACACACGCGATCAGGGGGTGTCATCGGTCCATTTCCTGATGGACCTGGCCGAACGCCACGGCCGCCTGGTCGACGTGCACTGCGACGAAACCGACGACCCGAACTCGCGCTTTCTGGAGGTGCTGGCCGAGGTGACCCGCGTGCACGGCATGGGCTCGCGCGTGACCGCCAGCCACACCACGGCCATGGGCTCGTACGACAACGCCTATTGCTACAAGCTCTTTCGCCTGCTCAAGCAGGCCGGCCTGAGTTTCATCAGTTGCCCGACCGAGAGCATCCACCTGCAAGGGCGTTTTGACAGCTACCCCAAGCGCCGCGGCCTGACCCGTGTGCCGGAGCTGGACCGCGCCGGTCTGAACGTGTGCTTTGCGCAGGATTCCATCGTGGACCCGTGGTACCCGCTGGGCAACGGCAACATCCTGCGCATCCTGGACGCCGGGCTGCACATCTGCCACATGCTGGGCTACGAGGACCTGCAGCGCGCCCTGGACTTCGTCACCGACCACGGCGCCAAGGCCATGGCTCTGGGCGAGCGCTACGGCATCGAAGTGGGCCGGCCCGCGAACCTGGTGCTGCTGTCCGCAGAGAGCGACTACGCGCTGCTGCGCACCCAGGGGCAGGCGCTGCTGTCGATCCGGCACGGCCAGGTGATCCTGCGCAGGACGCTCGGCGAGGTGGCGCTGGCGCCGGGGAACGCCTGAGCGCGCGAGCCGCGCACCAACGTGTCATTCCGTTTCCAGATCCATCGTGAACGCGAAGGCGAAGCGCAGACAGTACAAACGCACGGCAAGCGAAGCCGACAAAGTGCACGGTTGATCTGGAATGGAATCAGACCGACACCGTGTGCCCGCCGAGGTTGGTGCAGACCCGGCGCAGGCGCTGCTCGGCCTCGTCGGCCACCGCTTTCACCCCGGCGCCACCGACCAGTCCAACCATGACCTGCGGGTCCAGGAAACCCACCACGATTTCGTGGCTCGACACCTCGCGCACGATCACGTTGCAGGGCAACAGCAGCCCGATGTTGGGCACCGCCTGCAAGGCCTGGTGCGCCAGCGGCGGGTTGCAGGCGCCGAGGATGCGGTAGCGCGGCATGTCCACGCCGAGCTTGTCTTTCATGGCCGCCTGCACGTCGATGTCGCTTAAGACGCCGAAGCCCTCTTCCTTGAGGGCCTGGAGGGTGTGGGCGAGCGCTTCATCGAACGAGGTGCCCTGGATGGTGGTGGAAAAGCCGTACATAGGTTTCTTTCTGTGGGGTTGAAATTGCGAACAAGGGGTCACAGCGACCAATCGAAGTTCAGTGACGTGACCGTGCCACGCCAATAGGTCTTGCGGCCTTCGGGCAGCAGCCAGGCCACTTCGCCGGTGAGAGGCACGGTCATGCCCTCCACACGCTGGTGGTTGGACCAAGTGCCTTCCCAGGGCGCCAGGCTGGTTTCTTGGCCCACCACGCGACCGCGCGCCTGGGCGAACACGGATGCCATGTGGCCCGATTCGTCGAACCGGAACAGCAGGGTGATCGAGAGCGGGCCGTCCGTCAGCGTGGCGCTGGCAGAGCGCTCGTCGACCGCAGCCCAGCGCACACCCTGGCTGGGCAACAGGGCGGTCGGGTACCAGGCGGCTTCGGCAAAGAAACGCATCAACTCGCCGCGCGCCAGTTCTCCCCCGCCCTGCAAGCGGGCCACGCTGAAGAGACCGTGCACGGCGGCATGCAACAAGCCCTCGCCATCCGAGTAGCTGTCGTGCACGCGCACCGACACGCCGGGCACCAGGGCGATGCGCGCGTCCCACAGAAAACCCGGGCGTTGCACGACCACCCGCTGGCGCGAGGTGAACGGCTTCCACTGTTCTCCAGTGGGCGACAGGTTGAAACGGCCAGCGTGCTCCAGCGTGGCTGCGGTGACGATGGACTGACCCGGCGTGAGCACGGTGCTGAAATAGCGCTGCACGGGCGCGGGAAGACCTTCGATCTCGCGCGGGTCGTAGCGAGCCGGTGAAGCGGGCAGGCGCTTCGCCTCCAGACGCGCCAGGATCGCCTGCGTTGCCCCGGTCCAGCGCATGGCGCCGACGACGTTGAGGCCGACAAAAATCAGCGCGAGCGCCGCAACGATGAGGAACAGCCAAATGAGCCAGGTCATGGGCGTGGAGGGTCTCGATGGCTGGGGTTGGGTTGGCAACGGAACGCGACCATCCAGCGTAACAAACCGGGGCAGCAAGATCGGTGCGGTGGCAGACACGGGACGCAACGCAACAGGCAAGCGCCCCGTGGAGTTGGTGCGACGCGCCTGCATAAAACCGGGCTACACTCCCCCCTGCTCCGGGGTGCACGGGCCTGCCAAGGCCCGGCGCTGAGATGGTTGAAACACCGAACCCGTGAACTTGATCTGGCTAGTACCAGCGAAAGAAGAGCGCAGCCCCCAGGGCATGCATCCGCCACCCGTCCACCGCTGACGGGTGCACCCACATTCAGTGGGTTCGGGTGCATGGCTTGACGGGCGGTCTCCGGAGCATCCACAGCCCCAACAGGAGACCGCCGCCATGAACGCCCCCGACAAGATTCCCTTCGCCGACCAGTTCGCCCTCAGCCGCGAGCCTTTCCCCGCTTCGCGCAAGATCTACGTGCCCGGTTCGAATGAAAGCATCCGCGTGCCCATGCGCGAGATCCTGCTTTCCAACGGCGAACAGGTCACGGTGTACGACACCTCCGGCCCCTACAGCGACCCGGCCGCCGCCATCGACGTGCGCACCGGTCTGGCCGATGTGCGCGGCGCGTGGATTGAGGCGCGCGGCGACACCGAGCGCTACGAGGGCCGCCAGCGCGCCGCGCTGGACGACGGCATCAAGAACGAGGCCGCACAGAACGGCACCACCATCGAACGCATCGAGGCCTTGCGCGCCGAGGCCGCCGGCCTGCAGCGCACGCCGCGCCGTGCCAAGAGCGGCATGAACGTGAGCCAGATGCACTACGCCCGCAAAGGCATCGTCACGCCCGAAATGGAATACGTGGCCCTGCGCGAAAACGGCAAGCGCGAATGGATGCGCGAGTACCTGGGCGACCCGGCGCGTGAAGCGCGTCTGCGCGGCAACCCCATGGGCGCACGCATCCCCGACGTGTTCACGCCCGAATTCGTGCGCGACGAGGTGGCGCGCGGCCGCGCCATCATCCCGGCCAACATCAACCACCCTGAGGTCGAGCCCATGGCCATCGGGCGCAACTTCGGCGTGAAGATCAACGCCAACATCGGCAACTCGGCCGTCACTTCCAGCATCGAGGAAGAAGTGGACAAGCTGGTGTGGGCGATCCGCTGGGGCGCTGACAACGTGATGGACCTGTCCACCGGCAAGAACATCCACACCACGCGCGACTGGATCGTGCGCAACAGCCCGGTGCCCATTGGCACGGTGCCCATCTACCAGGCGTTGGAGAAAGTGGGCGGCGTGGCCGAAGACCTCACCTGGGCGATCTACCGCGACACGCTGATCGAGCAGGCCGAACAGGGTGTGGACTACTTCACCATCCACGCCGGTGTGCGGCTGGCCTACATCCACCTCACCGCGCAGCGGCGCACCGGCATCGTCTCGCGTGGCGGCTCGATCCTGGCCAAGTGGTGCATCACGCACCACAAGGAGAACTTCCTCTACACGCACTTCGAAGAGATCTGCGAGATCATGAAGGCCTACGACGTGAGCTTCTCGCTCGGCGACGGCCTGCG
>NZ_JAUSOO010000035.1 GCF_030656115.1 Hydrogenophaga sp. | reverse complement strand
CTCCATCTGCACCAGCAGCTCCTGTCAGGCCTGTAGCGCCTACAGCACCAACGGCTCCGGTATCGCCTGTAGCGCCTGTGGCTCCCGTAGGTCCTGCTGGACCAGTCGCACCTGTTTCACCGATTGCCCCATCGGCACCTGTAGCACCTGTAGCCCCAGTTAAACCCACAGCGCCAGTTGCTCCGATTTCACCTGTAGCCCCTGTAGCCCCTGTAGCCCCTGTAGCTCCCGTTGAACCGATGGCACCTGTTTCACCTGTAGTACCCGTGGGTCCTGCTGGACCAGTCGCACCCGTGGCACCCGTGGCCCCATCGGCACCTGTAGTTCCATCTGTACCAGCAGCACCGGTAGCCCCAGTAAGGCCCGTGGCGCCTGCAGCTCCCGTTGAACCTGTGGCACCTGTAGGTCCTGCTGGACCAGCGGCGCCCGTGTCGCCTGCAGCTCCATCCGCACCTGCAGCACCTGTAGCTCCATCTGCACCTGCGGCACCGGTGGCACCTACAGCACCAGCAGCTCCTGTTACGCCTATGGCACCGGTAGCTCCCGTGGCCCCATCTGCACCTGTAGCTCCATCTGCACCAGCAGCACCAGTTGCTCCAGTGTCGCCTGTAGCGCCTGTAGCTCCCGTTGCCCCATCCGCACCTGCAGCACCGGTGGCCCCGGTAGCACCAGTTGAACCTGCGGCGCCAGCAGCTCCGGTGTCGCCTGTAGCTCCATCTGTACCAGTAGCTCCTGTAGCGCCTGTGGCTCCCGTAGGCCCTGCTGGACCAGTCGCACCTGCAGCACCTGTAGCTCCATCTGCGCCAGCAGCGCCAGCAGCGCCAGTGTCCCCCGTTGCCCCATCCGCACCAGCGGCACCGGTAGCACCGGTTGAACCTGCAGCACCAGTTGCTCCGGCGTCGCCTGTAGCGCCTGTGGCTCCATCTGCACCTGCAGCGCCTGTAGCGCCTGTAGCGCCTGTGGCGCCTGTGGCTCCCGTAGGTCCTGCTGGACCAGTCGCACCTGCAGCACCTGTAGCTCCATCTGCGCCATCTGCGCCAGCAGCGCCAGCAGCGCCAGCAGCGCCAGTGTCCCCCGTTGCCCCATCCGCACCTGCGGCACCGGTGGCACCAGTTGAACCCGTAGCACCCGTAGCTCCCGTAGCCCCAGGAATGGACGGCATGAAGACGCCGGTCGTCAGCGTGGCGCCTGAGGTCAGCGTGAAATTGGCCGAATAATCGGTCGGCGGCGTGCCAATGGGGTTGTAAATCATGACCGCGGCATTGGGGCCGGTGACGGCTGCCACCGGCGTGCCCGGTGCAAAGTTGACGCTACCGTTGGTGGCTCCGTCGGTCCCGGCGACCAGGATCAGGTTGCCGCGGGTCGTCGTCAAGGCGACGGTCTCGACATTCACATGCCCGCCGGCGTTCGCCCGGAAGCCGCCGTCGGTGGTCGTGATCGCGGTCAAGGGATGCTCTGCGTTTTTGACGAGGTTGACGTCGCGCCCGGCGTTGGCCGTGAAGCTGCCGTTGGTGGTCGTGACCGGCGCAAACAGCGTCACATCGCGCCCCGCCGTGGTGACGAGACTGCCCCAGGTGGCGGTGATGGCTTCGTTCACGACCACGTCCCGAACAGCGTTCAGGGTCAGGGTGGAAACGGGCAAACCGCCCGGCGTTTTGGTCCACGAGATGGCCGTGTCCACGGTGATATCGCCATTGCCTGTTCCACCGGTGTTGGCGGTGATGATGGTGACGTTGCTGCCCGCAGTCAGCGCGGTCACGATATCAGCCACGTTCACATTGGCCGTATCGGCACTGGGATTCGGTGTGAAAACGTTGCCGACCAGGCTGCCACCGCTGGTGGGCGCGTTGGTGATCGACACATCGGCGGGGTCGAGCAACCACAGGCCCGCCGCGCCCTGGGCCGCCGAGGCGTTGACCCGGATGCCCGCCACGTCCAGCCAATGGCCCGAGGTCTCCATCAACCCGCCGTTGCCGCCTTGCGTGCCGCCGCGTGCGCTGATGTGGCCATAGGCTCGGGTGGATTCATTGGCCCACAACACGACGGTGCCGCCGTTGCCGGTGGTGACGGCATCGGCGTTGATGCGGGCGTCGGGGCTCATGTAGGTGGCCGTGGCGTTGGGCACCGCCGGGTTGTTGCCCTGGTAGCCACCGCCCACCAGCACGGTGCCGCCGCCAGCATCACCAGAGGCCAGTATCTGCCCACCGAACAAGCCCACGTGGCGCCCCGTCACCGTGACCTGCCCCCCGGTTTGGCCCGCACCCATGCCCGAGGCATCCAAGGTGCCGCCCACGTTGACCGTGCCGCTGTGCATGTCGCCCAGCAGCAGAATGCGACCGTTTTTGCCGGTGACGAGGGTTTGCGCCTGCACCACGCCGGTGTTGTTCACCGCGCTGCCCAGCAGACTGCTGGCCGACTGGGCCGTCAGCAAGACCTGGCCACCGTCCGCCTGTATCAGGCCGCCGTTTTGCGCCAGTGCGTTCACCGCACCTTGCTGCACCTTGACCTGAAGCAGGCCGTCGCCCGCCACGTCCAGCGTCATGGCGCTGCCTGCGCCGAGTGCCACCGTGCCGCGTTGCGCAGTGATCACGCCGTCGTTGCCCACCTGGGCGCCCAACAGCGCCACATAACCGCCGTCGGCCCGGATGTCGCCCTGGTTGTGCACCGCGCTGCGGCTGTTGCCGCTGAAGCGGTGGCGACCGGCCGCAAAGTCGGCGTCGGTGATGTTGAGGGTGGACGCGACCAAGCCGCCCACGTTGACCGACGCACCTTGGCCAAACAAGATGCCGTTCGGGTTCACCAGAAACACCTGGCCGTTGGCCGTCAGGCTGCCCAGAATGCGGGACGGGTCGGCGCCCACCACCCGGTTCAGCGCCACCGACTGGCTGTTGGGCTGCACAAAGCGCACCGCTTCGCCCGCTGCGATGTTGAAGCTTTGCCAGTTGAGGGTGGCTTGCTGGCTGGACTGGTGAATGGTGGTGTTGCCCGGCGCGGTGCTGATGCTGGCGGAACCCGCCGTGACCACGCCGCCGACCGGCCCGGCCAGGGCGTTGCCCCCCAAGAGCACCGCCACCCCCAAGGTCAGTGCTTGCAAGGCCAAGCCGTTTGCGCTGCGGCAAAACGGGGGTTGCGGGGCCTTCCCTGTCATCGCCACACCGGCGCGGGCGGTCTCATGCGGGGTGGATCGGGCGGTACGGTTCATGGGTTCACCACAGTTCATGAGGTCACTCCAACAGTCTTGAAAATTCTGCGCACCCAGCACCGCGACCCGACAACGGGCAACGGGCTTGAAAGCGTGTGGGGGCCTGGGTCCCAAGGTGCCAAGACGTGGGTCTGGCAACGCGGGGACATTGGGGGGCAATTCTGTTGAGAAACCCTGGGCCCGTCTGTGCGGTCGCGCGCGCAGCGCAGCACACAGAAGCAAGGAAAGTCCGGGCGTGGTGGCGCCGGTGCTCAAGCCATACCGCGCAGGCGGTCTTTCACCCAGGCTGCGGCATCCACCAAGCGGTTGTGACGGTTTTTGGGCTGGCGCTCACGCGCAAGCGGTTGGCCGTTTGAGGGCGGCGCGGCTTATATATGAACCGCCAGCCCCGCGGTCAAGCCGGCCCGCTGCGCAAGGCCTCTACACTGGCGCGCACCACGCCGCCCACGCTGCCGCTCTGGGCAAACTGTTTGCGCAGGAACGTGGCGTGGTTGCCGTCGCGGGCGGCGGTGCGCTCGATCTCGTCCAGCGCGGCGGTGGAGTTCAGCGCGTCGGCGTGCGGGCCCAGTTGGCGCAGGGTGGCCAGAATGTCTTCGCGAATACTGATCTGCTCGCGCGTTTTGGGGTTCACCATCATGCCGTCGAGCCCGAAGCGGCAGGCCTGGAAGCGGTTGTAGGTGTAGACGAGGTAATCGTCTTCTTCGGGTGGTGGCTCGCTGCGCTCCAGCAGGTGGCGGCACAGCGCCTGCAGGTAGCAGGCCAGGCCGGCGGCGCGCTCCACGGTCAGGGGCGTGTCGCACACGCGCAGTTCAATGGTGCCGTACTCGGGTTTGGGCCGGATGTCCCAGTAAAAGTCTTTCATCGACTTCACCACGCCGGTGGACTCCATTTTGGTGAAGTAGATGTTGGCAAATTCTTCCCAGCTGAGCATGAAGGGCGCGCGCCCGCTCAGGGGAAAGGCAAACACCGAGTTCAGTCGGGCCGAGTCGAACAGCGTGTCCACCCCCTGCGAAAACGGCGAAGAGGCCGACAGCGCGATGAAATGCGGCACGTAGCGGTTGAGCGAATGCAGCAAAAACAGCGCCTCGTCGGGGCTGGCGCAGCCAATGTGCACGTGCTGGCCAAACACGGTGAACTGCTTGGCGAGGTAACCGTACAGGCCCGAGAGTTCCTGGAACCGGGGCTTGGAGAAAATACGCTGCTCAAACCAACGTTGAAACGGGTGCGTGCCGCCGCCGGCAATCTCGATGTTGAGCCGGTCGCCGGCGCGCACCAAGGTGTCGCGAATCTCGCGCAGCTGGGCCAGCAGCGGGCCGTGTTCGGTCTGGATGTCGGTGGCAATCTCGATCATGCTCTGCGTCAT
This sequence comes from Hydrogenophaga sp., assembly GCF_030656115.1. GTDB lineage: Bacteria > Pseudomonadota > Gammaproteobacteria > Burkholderiales > Burkholderiaceae_C > Hydrogenophaga. The sequence continues at coordinate 3,257 of NZ_JAUSOO010000035.1, read as the reverse complement.
CTCGGGCGTGACCACACCGGGAAAAGGCTTGCGCCGCAGCAGCTCCAGCAGGTCGTTGGCGCTGCTGGACAGGTCCATGTCGTAGGTGTTGACGAGCTGCAGCTCCAGCTCGACGCCCATGGTGAGCGATTTCGAGGCTTTGAATGTTTCCAGTGGCATGGCTCAGCCCTCCTTCGTCACGTGGGTTTCGTGGGCCGCCATCAGGGCGCGTTGGGTGACCACCGGGCCCAGCAGCTCTTGCACCAGCATCATGCCGGCCATGGCCGAGAGCACCTGCACCGCCGGGTCAAAGCCGTACAGCCGGCTTTGCTCCAGCAGCAAAATGGCAAACGCCGACATGGGCGTGAGCGCCAGCCCGGTCAGCATGCCCTTGCGCTCGGTGATACCCGAGATGCGCGCGGCGGCCAGGCTGCACCCCACTTTGGAGGCGGTGCGCACCGCAATGAGCAAGGTGCCCAGCAGCATGCCGGCGCCGACGTCGGCCCAGTCCAGCAGCGCGGCGATGTAGACAAACAAAAACACCGACAACAGGTCGCCAGCGGTACCAAAGTCGCGCTGCGCGTTGGTCAGGTGCACCCGGCGTTCGCGCGCCACGATGCCGAAAGTGAGCGCGCCCAGCAGCGGCGAGAGCTTGAGCCCGTACGACATGGTGGTGAGCAGCACCACCGCCAGCGCAAACACCACGGTGACGCTGCGCTCGTGCGTGCCGCGCTGCCCCAGCAGCCAGGGCGCCAGCACGCCCAACAAAGCCCCTGCCGCCACCGACGTGGCCAGCACATGGATGCTGCCAAAGGCGGCCAACACCAGATCCCCCGAGGTGCTGAGGTACCAATAACCCACCACCAGCTTGAGCGCCAGCACCGACATGAGGCAGTTGATGGCGCACAGATGCAGCACCCGTTCGGTGACTTGGCCCGCGCCGCGCAGCTCGTTGGCCACCCGCACAATGCCGGCGGGCGAGGTGGAAATGGACAGCGCCGCGATGATCAGGCGCACATCCAAGGCCAAGTCGAACCAGCCCGTGACGGCGTAGATGAGGCCGAAGGTGACGATGGATTCGGTCACCCCGAGCAACAACACCCACGGGTTGTGGCGAAACCAGCGCAGGTTGATGCGGTAGCCCAGCTCAAACAGCACCAGCGACAGCGCCACGTTGGCCAGAAACGGCAGGCCGGGCACGTCGCCGGTGAGGCCGGGCAGGTTCAGCAGGCCGCCCAGCAGCCCCACCGCCACGTAGCTCGACACCCTCGGTATGCGCCACAAGCCGTACAGGCGCTCGGCCAGAAACCAGGCCAGCAGCAGCACCAGCGGCCAGGCCATGGTTTGGAGGAGGAAAGAAAAGTCGGTCACCATGGGCAGATCTCCTGGGTGAAAGCCTGGGTACACAGGCCCCGCGCTGTGCACAGGCAACCAACGGGACATGAAACCAACACAGGCCAAACGGCATCAGCAAGCGCTGACTGGAACACCGGAAAACGGCGGCACAGCGGTGCCACCACGAAGAGCGCCAGACCTTGACGGGCCTGACTGCGCTGCGCGTCTGAATGCTTCAGACCGCGAAACGCTGCGTGAGCTCTTGCAAGTTCAAGGTTTCAAGCACCTGCAACAGGCGCTCACGCGACCGGGCACGGGCGCCGCTCCGGTCGTCGGCCATTCTACGGGCCAAAATCAGCTCGTTTTTCATGGAATGTTCCCAGCCCACCAGCTCGGTCACGGTCACGCTGTAGCCGTGCGCCTCCAGCTGCAGGCAGCGCAACACGTTGGTGATCTGGCTGCCGAATTCGCGCGTGTGCAACGGGTGCCGCCACAGCTCGGCCAAGGGCGTGCGCGACAGGCTCAGCGCCTTGTGCTGGCGCATCACACCGGCCACCTCGGCCTGGCAACACGGCACCAGCACCATGAACTGCGCCTGCTTGGCCAGGCCAAAGGCAATGGCGTCGTCGGTGGCGGTGTCGCAGGCATGCAGCGCGGTCACCACGTCGATGCTGGCGGGCAGCTCGGGGTGGGTCAGCGCCTGCTGCACGGTGGTGGCCAGAAAGGCCATGCGCGCAAAGCCCAGCCGCGCCGCCAGCGCCTGCGACTTGGCCACCAGCTCGGCACGCGACTCCACGCCGTACACATGGCCCACGGCCTTGTCCTTGAAAAACAGGTCGTACAAGATGAAGCCCAGGTACGACTTGCCCGCGCCGTGGTCGGCCAGGGTCACGTCGCCGCGCGCCTTCAGCACCTCGGCCAGCAGCGGCTCAATGAACTGCACCAGGTGGTAGACCTGCTTGAGCTTGCGCCGGGTGTCCTGGTTGAGCTTGCCCTCGCGGGTCAGGATGTGCAGCTCTTTGAGCAACTCAACCGACTGGCCGGGACGCAGTTCGGGCAGCTGCTCTTGCAGCGTGGGGATTGGGCGTTTTTTCTCAGCGGTTTTGGACATGGGGGCGATGATAGGCCAGCCCCCGCACAACCCGGACAACGGCGCGGCGACAATGCCGCATGACCTCTGCCCACCTGCACCCTTACACCGCCCTCACACCCGACGTGGTGCAAGACGCCCTGGCCAGCATCGGCCTGTGGGGCGACGGACGCCTGCAAGCGCTCAACAGCTTCGAGAACCGGGTCTACCAGATCCACCTGGAAACCCCGTTTGACGGCTGCGAACAGGTGGTGGCCAAGTTTTACCGGCCCGAGCGCTGGAGCGACGCGCAGATTGCCGAAGAACACGCCTTGGCCGCCGAACTGGTGGCGGCTGAAATTCCGGCGGTGCCGCCGCTGGTGGTGCAGGGCGCCACGCTGCACCACTTTGGCGGCTTTGCCTTTGCGGTGAGCCCGCGCCGGGGTGGCCGCCGCCCCGAGCTGGACGACTTTGAGGTGCTGGAATGGATTGGCCGCTTTCTGGCACGCATCCACACCGTGGGCGCGGCGCGGCCGTTTGTGGCCCGCCCGGCGCTGGACGCCGCCACCTTCGCGCACGAGCCGCGCGACTGGCTGCTGCAACACCGCATGGTGGCGCCTGAAGTGCAAACCGCCTGGTCTGAGGCCCTGACCGAGGCGCTGGCGCTGATTGAGGCGCACCCGGTGCTGCGGGCCGACGCACCAAACAGCGAAGGCGGCATCCAGCGCCTGCGCCTGCACGGCGACTGCCACCCCGGCAACATTTTGTGGACCCCCGAAGGCCAGCCCGGCGCCGGGCCGCATTTTGTGGACCTGGACGACGCCCGCACCGGCCCCGCCGTGCAAGACCTGTGGATGCTGCTCAGCGGCGACCG
>NZ_JAUSOO010000031.1 GCF_030656115.1 Hydrogenophaga sp. | reverse complement strand
AGCAGGCGGTTGAGCCAGCTGTGGATCACGCCGTCGCCAGGACGCAGGGCCACGCCGCCGCGGCTGCTGATGAACTTGGGCAGTTCGCGGTGGGTTTTCACGTCCACGGGTTTGGGGTAGGCAGCCGTGTGGCAGAAGGACTGCATCACCAAGTCGGCGCTGAAGCCCAGGCAGGCCAAGTCTTTCAGTTCATCGCGGGTCATGGGGCCGGTGGTGTCTTGGCTGCCCACGGTGGTCATTTTGGGTTCGCAATACGTACCGGGACGCACGCCCTGGCCTTCTGGCAAACCAACGGCGCGACCGACCATTTTTTGCGCCAGCGTGAAACCGGCGTTGGTGGCGGTGGGCACGCTGGGCAGGCGGAACAGCGTCGAGGCTGGCAGACCCAGGAATTCGCGGGCTTTGGCGGTCAGGCTGCGGCCAATGATGAGGTTGATACGACCACCGGCGCGCACTTCGTCAAACAGCACGTCGCTTTTCAGCTTGAACTCGGCCACGGTTTCGCCGTTTTTGACCAGCTTGCCGTCGTAGGGCAGCACGTCGATGACGTCGCCCATTTCCAGCTTGGACACGTCCACTTCAATGGGCAGCGAGCCGGAGTCTTCTTGGGTATTGAAAAAGATGGGGGCAATTTTGCCGCCGAGGGTGACGCCGCCGAAGCGCTTGTTGGGCACGAAGGGGATGTCCTGTCCGGTGGCCCAAACCACCGAGTTGGTGGCCGACTTGCGCGAAGAGCCGGTGCCGACCACGTCGCCCACGTAGGCCACCAGATGGCCTTTTTTCTTCAGGTCTTCAATGAACTGCATCGGGCCGCGCTTGCCATCTTCCTCGGGCTTGAAGGCTGCGTCCGGGCGGGTGTTCTTCAACATCGCCAGGTAGTGCATGGGGATGTCGGGGCGCGTGGTGGCGTCGGGCGCGGGCGACAGGTCGTCGGTGTTGGTTTCACCGGGCACCTTGAACACGGTGACGGTGATTTTTTGGTCCACTTCGGGGCGGCTGGTGAACCATTCCCCGTCGGCCCAGCTCTGCATCACTTCTTGGGCCACGGCGTTGCCGGCCTTGGCTTTTTCGGCCACGTCGTTGAAGTAGTCAAACATCAACAGGGTTTTCTTGAGCGCGGCACCGGCCACGGCGGCCACTTCGGCGTCGTCCAGCAGCTCAATGAGGGGGTGGACGTTGTAGCCGCCGACCATGGTGCCCAGCAGCTCGGTGGCTTTGGCTTTGGAGATCAGGGCGACCTGGATGTCACCGTGCGCCACAGCGGCCAGGAAGGATGCCTTGACCTTGGCCGCATCGTCCACGCCCGGGGGTACGCGGTGCGTGAGCAAATCCATCAGGAAAGCGTCTTCGCCTGCGGGCGGTGCCTTGATGAGTTCGATCAGGGCAGCCACCTGCTTGGCATCGAGGGCCAGCGGCGGAATGCCCAGCGCAGCGCGTTCGGCGGCGTGGGCGCGGTAGTCGGACAGGAAGGTTGCAGACATGGCGTTCTCCAGGAAAAAAGGAAATGTTCGTGGGTCTTGAAAAAAGCAACCGTGGGTTGCAAGCAAGCTCAGTGCCGCCCAGCACCGGTCCCGGTGGCGGTCGAAACAAAGTAGTGCCGCACCGGTTCGGGGAGCTGCACCCCAGTGCGGTGCGCGCGCTCCAGCAACTGCCAGTAATAACGGTAGCTGGCACGGTCGTGCAGGCGCCCTTCAAATTGCACCGGAGCCCAGTCGGTGGAGGCGGCGCGTTCAATAATGCAAGCTGCGTCGTGCACCTCGCCCTCGTTGGGTGCAAAAGCAGCCACGATGGCACGGATCTGGTCGGGGTGGATGCTCCACATGCGGGTGTAGCCCAGTTCGTTGGCGGCTTTGCGAGCGGCTGCCTTCAATGCCGACAGGTCTTTGAACTCGGTGACCACGCAATGCGAGGGCACTTTGCCGTGGGCGTGACACGCCGAAGCCATGTCGAGCTTGGCGCGCAGCACCAACGGGTGACCGAACTGGCCCGCTACACCCATGGCGCTCGCCGGTATGGCGCCACCGTGGGCCGAGACAAAGTCCATCAGGCCAAAACTCAGGCTTTGCACCCGAGGGTGGGCCGCGATGTCAAATGCGCGGTGCACCGCCGCTGGCGATTCAATGAGCACGTGCAGCGGCAACGCAGTGGCTCCAGCAGCGTCCAGCGCGGCCACGGCACGTTGCACATCGGCCACCGATTCGACCTTGGGCACCATCAGGTGCGTGAGACGCGCGGCCGCCCGGCCAGCAATGGAGGCTACGTCGGCATCGAAATGGGGATGGTCCACTGGGTGAACCCGCACCGCCACACGGGCTCGCGCCTGGGCCGCCAAGACCAGCTCGGTCACCAGCGCGGCATGCTCAACCTCGCCACCCACCGGAGCGCCGTCTTCGCAGTCCAGCGTCACGTCAAAAACGCAGGCACCCAACTCGTCGGTCATCTCGGCCTGCAACTGCAGGCTTTTGCGCATGCGCGCCTCAACCCCGCTGTAGTGATCACAGACCGGCAACGCAAACGCGCCGGCCTGTGCTCCTGCAAGGATGTCGCGCGGGTGAGGCATCACAGACGGGTTACCAAGCGGTTACAGCAGGTGCTTCACACCGTCTTTTTCGCCTTCGAGCTCGGCCAGGGTCTTGTTGATGCACTCTTGCGAGAAGGCATCGATTTCCAGGCCTTCGACCACGGTGTATTCGCCGTTGGCGCAGGTGACGGGGAAGCCGAACATCACGTCCTTGGGGATGCCGTACCAGCCTTGCGAAGGGATACCCATGGTGACCCATTCGCCGTTGGTGCCCAGGGCCCAATCGCGCATGTGGTCGATGGCGGCGTTGGCGGCCGAAGCGGCCGACGACAGGCCGCGCGCCTCAATGATGGCGGCGCCGCGCTTGCCCACGGTGGGCAGAAACACGTTGGCGTTCCATTCCTGATCGTTGATCATGTCTTTCACCGAAGCGCCGTCGATGGTGGCGAAACGGTAGTCGGCGTACATGGTGGGCGAGTGGTTGCCCCACACGGCCAGCTTCTTGATGGACGACACGGCCTTGCCGGTCTTGGCGGCCAGCTGGCTGGCGGCGCGGTTGTGGTCCAGGCGCAGCATGGCAGTGAAGTTGCCCGGCTTGAGATCGGGGGCCGACTTCATGGCAATGTAGGCGTTGGTGTTGGCGGGGTTGCCGACCACCAACACCTTGACGTCACGGCTGGCCACGGCATTCAGGGCCTTGCCCTGGGCGGTGAAGATGGCGCCGTTGATGGCAAGCAGCTCGGCGCGCTCCATGCCTGGGCCGCGGGGGCGCGAGCCAACCAGCAGCGCGTAGTCAGCGTCCTTGAAGGCGGTCATCGGGTCGCTGTGAGCGGTCATTTCAACCAGCAGCGGGAAGGCGCAATCGTCCAACTCCATCATCACGCCCTTGAGCGCCTTTTGCGGGCCGTCCACCGGCACTTCCAGCAACTGCAGGATCACCGGCTGGTCTTTGCCCAGCATCTCGCCCGAGGCGATACGGAACAGCAGGGCGTAACCGATCTGACCAGCGGCACCGGTAACGGCAACACGAACGGGCTTCTTGCTCATGGTGAAAACTCCAGAAAAGGACGTTGGGGAACGAAAAAATAGGATGTGAAACGATCCCTGAAACACGGAAAACAAAGGATCCGACCAACGGTCCGTGCATCAAGGCCTGTCTCCAAGTGTACCCTCGCAAACCCGGATACGTCAATTTGTCTTATGTCTTATATAAGATATGATTGCGATGACCGAGCGGTACCGCAGAGTCCACAGAACCCATGGCCAACCCATCCGCACACCCCCCTGAACCGCCACCCCAAGACGGCCGCATTGCGGCCGAGGGTACGGAGCACTCGGCTGCCGATGGTCCAACCCAACCCAGCCATATCGCACCTGCGTTCAGCCCGCTTTACCAGCAAATCAAAACACTGATCTTGCGCAGCCTGCAGGCCGGAGAGTGGAAACCGGGCGACATGATCCCCAGTGAATTCGACCTGGCTGCGCGCTTTCGCGTGAGCCAGGGCACGGTGCGCAAAGCCATCGACGAACTGGCCACGGACAACCTACTGGTACGCCGCCAGGGCAAAGGCACCTATGTAGCCACCCACGCCGAGCAGCACATCCAATACCGTTTTTTGCGCCTGCTGCCCGACACCGGCGACCTTGCTGGCCAAGGCCCGGCCGAGCGCCGCATCATCGAATGCCGCCGTTTGCGTGCCAGCGCCGAGGTGGCTCGCCAGCTGGCGTTGCGCACGGGCGACCCGATCCTGCAGGTCAAGCGCGTGCTGGCCTTTGCCGGCACACCTGCCATTCTGGAAGACCTGTGGCTACCCGGCGGTCCCTTCAAAGGCCTGACGCTGGAAACCTTGTCTGAAGACAAGGGGCCGATGTACGCGCTGTTTGAAACGCAGTTTGGTGTGCGCATGGTACGCGCCACCGAAAAGATCAAGGCCGTGAGCGCCGACGCCGACGCAGCCCGGTTGCTGGGTGTACCCGAGGGCCACCCGCTGCTGAGCGTGGAGCGCCTTGCCTGCACCTACAACGACGTGCCCATGGAGCTGCGACGCGGCTTGTACCGCACCGAATCGCGCCACTACCGCAACGAACTCAGCTAAGCCACGCATGCACCAGTGCCATGAAAGTCAGAGCAAACATCCGAGTGTCAGCCTCCGGTATGCTGCGTTGCAATAGAATTTGACAGCCCGTGGTCTGAGTTACCAACGAGTTACATCCCCCTTCCAAACCCCCTGTCCTCCCCGGAAGAAAGCCCCACCATGACCGAGTTGACCAAGAAGCGGCCCGAGTTCCGCAACATCAACGCCTTCAAGGATCTCACCACCTACCGCTTGCCACTGGCGGGCTGGGTGTCGATCCTGCACCGCGCCAGCGGCGGCCTGATGTTCATTTTGTTGCCGCTGATCGTCTGGCTGTTCGACACCTCGGTGTCTTCGGAACTGTCGTTCGAACGCTTCAGCGCCGCCTTCTCGGTGGGTCTGGGTTTTGTGCCTAGCTGGTTCTTCAAGCTGGTCGTGCTGGCCATCATCTGGGCTTACCTGCACCACCTGATCGCCGGTGTTCGCCACCTCTACATGGACGCCCGCCATGCGGTGAGCAAAGAGTTCGGCAAGTCTTCAGCCATCGCCACCCTGGTGCTGAGCATCGGCTTGACCGTGGTGCTGGGCGCCAAGCTGTTTGGCCTGTACTGATTCACCGCGAGGAAATAACAACATGTCTGTCAATTTCGGATCCCACCGCGTCGTCACTGGCGCCCACTACGGTTTGCGCGACTGGCTGGCGCAGCGCGTCACCGCCGCCCTCATGGCGCTGTTCACACTGATCGTGCTGGTGCAGGTGCTGTTCACCAGCGGCCCCATCGGCTACGAAACATGGGCTGGCATCTTCGCCGCTCAATGGATGAAAGCACTCACATTCGTGATCTTCGTTGCCCTTGCTTACCACGTGTGGATCGGCATGCGCGACATCTGGATGGACTATGTCAAGCCCGCAGGCATTCGCCTCGCGCTGCACGTCTTCACCATCGTCTGGCTCGTGGCCTGTCTGGGCTGGGCTGTTCAAGTTCTCTGGAGGCTCTAAAGCCATGACCGCAACTGCAAATCTTCCCAAGCGCCAATTTGATGTGGTGATCGTCGGTGCTGGCGGCTCCGGCATGCGCGCCTCGCTGCAACTCGCCCGCGCCGGCCTGAAAGTGGCTGTTCTCTCCAAAGTGTTCCCCACCCGCAGCCACACCGTGGCGGCGCAGGGTGGCGTGTCGGCCTCGCTGGGCAACATGAGCGAAGACAACTGGCATTACCACTTCTACGACACCATCAAGGGTTCGGACTGGCTAGGCGACCAGGATGCCATTGAGTTCATGTGCCGCGAAGCCCCGAAAGTGGTTTACGAGCTGGAACACTTCGGCATGCCGTTCGACCGCAACCCCGACGGCACCATCTACCAGCGCCCCTTCGGCGGCCACACCGCCAACTACGGCGAAAAGCCGGTGCAACGCGCTTGCGCCGCCGCCGACCGCACCGGCCACGCCATGCTGCACACGCTGTACCAGCAAAACGTGGCCGCCCGCACCACTTTCTTCGTCGAATGGATGGCGCTGGATCTGATCCGCGACGCCGAAGGCGACGTGGTGGGCGTGACTGCCCTTGAAATGGAAACTGGCGAAACCTACATCCTGGAAGCCAAGACCACCTTGCTGGCCACCGGCGGTGCAGGTCGCATCTTTGCGGCTTCCACCAACGCCTTCATCAACACCGGTGACGGTCTGGGCATGGCGGCTCGCGCCGGCGTTCCGCTGCAAGACATGGAGTTCTGGCAGTTCCACCCCACCGGCGTGGCCGGCGCGGGCGTGTTGCTGACCGAAGGTTGCCGTGGCGAAGGTGCGATTTTGCTCAACAGCAACGGTGAGCGCTTCATGGAGCGCTACGCGCCCACATTGAAAGACCTGGCGCCACGCGACTTCGTGTCGCGCTGCATGGACCAGGAAATCAAGGAAGGCCGTGGCTGCGGTCCCAACAAAGACTACGTGCTGATGAAGCTCGACCACCTGGGTGCCGAGACCATCCGCAAGCGCTTGCCGTCGGTGGAAGAAATCGGCCACAACTTCGCCAACGTCGACATCACCCGTGAGCCCATTCCGGTGGTGCCCACCATCCACTACCAGATGGGTGGTATCCCCACCAACATCCACGGTCAGGTGGTTGCACCCGACGGACAAGGCGCCCAAAAAGTGGTCAATGGCCTCTACGCGGTGGGTGAATGCGCTTGCGTCTCCGTGCACGGAGCCAACCGCCTAGGCACCAATTCGCTGCTGGACTTGCTGGTGTTCGGTCGTGCTGCCGGCAACCACATCGTCGAATTCAACGACAAGAACAAGACCCACAAACCACTGCCCGCCGATGCGGCCGACAAAACCCTGGCTCGCCTGGCTCGCCTGGACAACACGACCAGCGGCGAATACGCGCAGGACGTGGCCAACGACATGCGCGCCATCATGCAGCAACACGCGGGCGTGTTCCGCACCCAGGCGTCCATGGACGAAGGTGTGACCAAAATCAACGCATTGCGCTCGCGCGTGGCCAACATCACCCTGGGCGACAAGTCCAAGGTGTTCAACACCGCCCGAATCGAAGCGCTGGAAGTGGACAACCTGATGGAAGCCGCACAGGCCACCATGACCTCAGCCGCCGCCCGCCGCGAGTGCCGTGGCGCCCACACCGTCAACGACTACGAGCGCCCCGCCGATGACGCCCAGTTCCCACTGGGTCGCAACGATGTCGAATGGATGAAGCACACGCTGTGGGACAGCGCCACCAACAGCCTGTCGTACAAGCCCGTGAACTTGAAGCCGCTGACCGTGGCCTCGGTGCCGCCCAAAGTGCGCACGTTCTAAGCCAGCGTCCATCCCGAACAGAACAAGCCCGGAGAAAACACCATGGCCCTTCGCACATTCAAGATCTACCGCTACGACCCGGAAAAAGACGCCAAGCCCTACATGCAAACCATCGAGGTCGAACTCGACGGCCAGGAGCGCATGTTGCTGGATGCACTGATGAAGCTCAAGAAAGTCGACCCTACAATCTCCTTCCGCCGCTCCTGCCGCGAAGGCGTCTGCGGTTCGGACGCCATGAACATCAATGGCAAAAACGGTCTGGCCTGCCTGACCAACATGAACACGCTTCCCGGCGTGATCACCCTGAAGCCACTGCCTGGCCTGCCGGTGGTGCGCGACCTGATCGTCGACATGACGCTGTTCTTCAAGCAATACAACAGCATCAAGCCTTACCTGATCAACGACACACCACCACCCCAGACCGAGCGCCTGCAAAGCCCGGAAGAGCGCGACGAACTGAACGGCTTGTATGAGTGCATTCTGTGCGCCAGCTGCTCCACCAGCTGCCCCAGTTTCTGGTGGAACCCCGACAAGTTCGTGGGTCCTGCCGGTCTGCTTCAGGCCTACCGCTTCATCGCCGACAGCCGCGACCAAGCCACCGCCGAGCGTCTGGACAACCTGGAAGACCCCTACCGCCTCTTCCGTTGCCACACCATCATGAACTGCGTGGATGTGTGCCCCAAGGGTCTGAACCCCACCAAGGCCATTGGCAAGATCAAGGAAATGATGGTGATGCGCTCCATCTGAACGCAACGCCAGGCACACCATGAACGCCAGCACCACCAGCGATGCCCTGCTCGACCAGCGTGCCCTGAGCAAGCTGCGCTGGCGCTGCCGGCGCGGCCTGCTCGAGAACGATTTGTTTATCGAGAAGTTCTTCAGCAGGCACGAATCTGGCTTGACTGTCAGGCAGGCTGAAGCCCTGGGGGTTCTAATGGATTTGTCCGACAACGATCTTCTGGATCTGCTGCTCGGTCGCAAAACTCCCCAGAGCGATTTGGCCAGTGACACCGTCAGCCACGACGATGTCCTCTTTGTACTGGGCATGCTTCGCGCAGCCCGACATCCCATTTAAGACCCCCTTAAAAGGAAACCGCATGAAACTCGTAGACAACAAAGCCACCTTGTCGTTTTCCAACGGCAGCCCCAGCGTCGAATTGCCGGTGTATGCCGGCAGTGTTGGCCCGGACGTGATCGACATCCGCAAGCTGTATGGCCAGACCGGCATGTTCACCTACGACCCCGGCTTCCTGTCCACCGCATCCTGCCAGTCGGCCATCACCTATATTGATGGCGACAAAGGCGAGTTGCTGTACCGCGGCTACCCCATCGAACAGCTCGCCACCCAGTGCGACTACCTAGATACCTGCTACCTGCTGCTCAACGGTGAACTGCCCAACGAGGCACAGCGTAGCGACTTTCACAAGCTCGTGATCAACCACACCATGGTGAACGAGCAAATGCAATTCTTCATGCGCGGTTTCCGCCGCGACGCACACCCCATGGCCGTGCTGACCGGTCTGGTGGGGGGTATGTCGGCCTTCTACCACGACAGCACGGACATCAACAACCCGAAGCACCGAGAAATCGCCGCGATCCGACTGATCGCCAAGATGCCCACGCTGGTGGCCATGGCCTACAAATACGGCATTGGCCAGCCTTACATGTACCCGCGCAACGACCTGAGCTACTCGGGTAACTTCCTGCGCATGATGTTTGGCACGCCTTGCGAAGAGTACGTGGTGAACCCGGTGCTGGAGCGCGCACTCGACCGCATCTTCATCTTGCACGCCGACCACGAGCAAAACGCGTCCACCTCCACGGTGCGCCTGTGCGGTTCGTCAGGCACCAACCCGTTTGCAGCCATTGCCGCTGGCGTGGCTTGCCTGTGGGGCCCTGCCCACGGCGGCGCCAACGAGGCCTGCCTGAACATGCTGGAAGACATCCAGCGCCAAGGCGGTGTGAGCAAGGTCGGTGAGTTCATGGAGAAGGTCAAGGACAAAAACTCAGGCGTGAAGCTGATGGGTTTTGGCCACCGCGTCTACAAAAACTACGATCCACGCGCCAAGCTCATGCAGGAAACCTGCAACGAAGTGCTGGCCGAATTGGGTCTGGAAAACGACCCACTGTTCAAGCTGGCCAAAGAGCTGGAAAAGATCGCGCTGGAAGACGAATATTTCGTGTCACGCAAGCTCTACCCGAACGTGGACTTCTACTCCGGCATCGTGCAGCGCGCCATCGGCATTCCCGTGAACCTGTTCACCGGTATTTTTGCGCTGGCCCGCACCGTGGGCTGGATCGCCCAGTTGAACGAAATGATCAGCGACCCCGAGTACAAAATCGGCCGTCCGCGCCAGCTGTTCACCGGCTCGACCACCCGCAGCGTCAAGCCCGTCGCCGAGCGTTGATTCGCCCCTGCTGCGGCCTCTGGGCCGCTGGCACCGACCGCACGCCCGCACGCTGACAGCGCTGCGGGCGTTTTGTTTGCGCAAGACTTAAAATAACGGGTTCTGAAGACCCTCACAGGACATTCATGGGACGCACGCTCTACGACAAAATCTGGGACGAACACGTCGTCCACACCGAAGAAGACGGCACGGCCGTGCTCTACATCGACCGCCATCTGGTGCACGAAGTCACCAGCCCACAGGCCTTTGAGGGTCTCCGTCAGGCCGGCCGCAAGGTCTGGCGCGTGAGTTCGATCGTCGCCACCGCCGACCACAACACCCCCACCACCGGCTGGGAATTGGGTTACGACGGCATCACCGACCCCATCAGCAAAGAACAGATCACCACGTTGAACAGCAATATCGCCGAATTCGGCGCTGCGGCGTTCTTCCCCTTCATGTCCAAGCGCCAAGGCATCGTGCACGTGATTGGCCCGGAAAACGGCGCTACCCTGCCCGGCATGACGGTGGTGTGCGGCGACAGCCACACCTCCACGCACGGCGCTTTTGGCGCGCTGGCGCACGGCATCGGCACCAGCGAGGTCGAGCACGTGATGGCCACGCAAACGTTGCTGGCCAAAAAGGCCAAAAACATGCTGGTGAAGGTGGAAGGCGCGCTCGCCAAAGGCGTGACCGCCAAGGACATCGTGCTGGCCATCATTGGCAAGATCGGCACCGCGGGCGGCACGGGCTACACCATCGAATTCGGCGGCAGCGCCATTCGCGCCCTGTCGATTGAAGGCCGCATGACGGTGTGCAACATGGCCATTGAAGGCGGCGCACGCGCTGGCCTGGTGGCGGTGGACGATAAAACCATTGAGTACGTCAAGGGCCGTCCGCTCTCGCCCACCGGCTTGGAATGGGATCTGGCCGTGGCCTATTGGAAAACCCTGCAGTCCGACGCCGACGCCGTGTTTGACACCGTGGTCGAGCTCGACGCCACCCAGATCCTGCCGCAGGTCACCTGGGGCACCTCGCCCGAGATGGTGCTGGGCATTGACGGCACCGTGCCCGACCCGGACAAAGAAAAGGATGCCAACAAACGCGGCGCCATTGAGCGCGCGCTGGTCTACATGGACCTGCAACCCGGCAAGGCGCTGAACGACATTTTTGTGGACAAGGTGTTCATCGGCTCCTGCACCAACAGCCGCATTGAAGACATGCGCGAAGCGGCTGCGGTGGTGAAGAAGCTCGGCCAGAAGGTGGCCAAGAACATCAAGCTCGCCCTGGTGGTGCCCGGTTCTGGCCTGGTGAAAGAGCAGGCCGAGCGCGAAGGCCTGCACGAGATCTTCAAGGCGGCTGGTTTTGAATGGCGCGAACCCGGCTGCTCCATGTGCCTGGCCATGAATGCGGACCGGCTGGAACCTGGCGAGCGCTGCGCGTCCACCAGCAACCGCAACTTTGAAGGCCGCCAGGGCAACGGCGGACGCACGCACCTGGTGTCGCCCGCCATGGCCGCTGCCGCCGCCGTGCACGGCCATTTCGTCGACGTTCGTCAATTCGCCTGAAAGGAACCACCATGAAACCGTTTGCTACCCTGTTGTCCATGATCTTTGTGCTGGCGCTCGCCGGCTGCAACACCGTGCAAGGCGTTGGCCAAGACGTGCAAAAAGCCGGACAGGTGCTTGAAGACGCAGCCAAGAAGAAGTAAATGAACCAATTCACCGTGCACAAGGGCCTGGTGGCCCCCATGGACCGCGAAAACGTTGACACCGACGCGATCATCCCCAAGCAGTTCCTGAAGTCGATTCGCAAGACCGGTTTCGGCCCGAACCTGTTCGACGAGTGGCGTTACCTGGACAAAGGCGAGCCCGGCCAAGACCCTGCCAGCCGCAAAGCCAACCCCGACTTCGTGCTGAACCAGCCGCGCTACACCGGTGCGTCGGTGTTGCTCACGCGCAAAAACTTCGGCTGCGGCTCCAGCCGCGAACACGCACCCTGGGCGATTGACCAGTACGGCTTTCGCGCCATCATCGCGCCCAGCTACGCCGACATCTTCTTCAACAACTGCTTCAAAAACGGCCTGCTTCCCATCGTGCTGCCCGAAGCCACGGTGGCGCAGTTGTTTGATGAGGTGTTCGCGTTTCCTGGCTACAGCCTCACGATCGATCTGGAGCGCCAGGTGATCGTGAAGCCCCTGGGCGATGAAATCCCCTTTGACGTACAGGCTTTCCGCAAATATTGCCTTCTCAACGGGCTGGACGATATCGGCCTGACGCTGCGCCACAAAGACAAGATCGCCGCGTTCGAAGCGGCTCGCCTTGCCACGAAACCGTGGCTTGCCCACACGATGGTGTCCTGAGCGGACACGACCCAACCCCAGACAGACAATCCATGAAAATCGCAGTTCTACCAGGTGACGGCATCGGCACCGAAATCGTCGCCGAAGCGGTCAAAGTCCTCAGCGTGCTCGACCTGCCGTTTGAGATGGAATCGGCCCTGGTGGGCGGTGCCGCCTTTGAGGCCCACGGCCACCCGTTGCCCGAATCCACCCTGAACCTGGCCAAGGCCGCCGACGCCATTTTGTTTGGCGCCGTGGGTGACTGGAAATACGACACGCTGGACCGCCCGCTGCGACCCGAACAGGCAATCCTGGGTCTGCGGAAAAACCTGGGTCTGTTTGCCAACTTCCGTCCGGCTATCTGCTACGAGCAGCTGGTGGGTGCTTCCAGCCTCAAGCCCGAAATCATTTCGGGTCTCGACATCCTGATCATTCGCGAGCTGACCGGTGACATTTACTTTGGCCAGCCGCGCGGCCGCCGCGTGGCCACCGACGGCCACTTCCCCGGTGCGGAAGAAGCGTTTGACACCATGCGCTACAGCCGCCCGGAGATCGAGCGCATCGCCCATGTGGCGTTCCAGGCTGCGCGCAAGCGCAGCAAAAAGGTCACCAGCGTGGACAAGGCCAACGTACTGGAAACCTTCCAGTTCTGGAAAGACGTGGTCACCGAAGTGCATGCCGAATACCCCGACGTGGAACTGGAGCACATGTATGTGGACACCGCCGCCATGCAGCTGGTTCGCGCACCCAAGAAGTTCGATGTGGTGGTCACCGGCAACATGTTTGGCGACATTCTGAGCGACGAAGCCTCCATGCTCACCGGATCCATCGGCATGCTGCCGTCGGCATCGCTGAACGCGAAAAACCAGGGTTTGTACGAGCCGAGCCACGGCAGCGCGCCGGACATCGCTGGTCAGGGTATTGCAAACCCGCTGGCTACAATACTGTCCGCTGCCATGATGCTCCGCTTCTCACTCAACCAGCCGCAAGCCGCCGATCGCATTGAATCTGCGGTCCAGGACGTGCTCGCGTCCGGATTGCGCACGGTAGACATCTGGTCTGAAGGCACCACCAAGGTCGGTACCCGGGAAATGGGTGACGCCGTCGTGGTGGCCATCACCAAAACCATTACCAAGGGCTGAATCAGCTCCGGTTCGTCACGCCCTCCCCCGGCACGACGAGCCGGGCGGAAACAGAGATATTTCATCTTCGAAAGGGCAATGCAATGACGAAACTCGTAGGACTGGTAGGCTGGCGCGGCATGGTCGGCTCCGTGCTGATGGACCGCATGGTTGAAGAAAAAGACTTCGACCTGATCGAACCCCTGTTTTTCTCCACCTCCAACGCTGGCGGCAAAGCCCCGGCAATGGCGAAAAACGAAACCACGCTGCAGGACGCTTTCAACATCGACGCGCTCAAGCGCTGCGACATCGTGATCACGGCCCAGGGCGGTGACTACACCAGCGAGGTGTTCCCCAAGCTGCGCGCAGCCGGCTGGAACGGCCACTGGATCGACGCTGCTTCCACGCTGCGCATGGAAAAAGACGCGGTCATCATCCTGGACCCGGTCAACATGCCCGTCATCCAGAACGCGTTGGCCCACGGTGGCAAAAACTGGGTGGGCGGCAACTGCACCGTGAGCTGCATGCTCATGGGTGTTGGTGCGCTTTACAAGGCCGGTCTGGTGGAGTGGATGAGCACGCAGACCTACCAGGCGGCTTCGGGCGGTGGTGCGCAGCACATGCGCGAGTTGCTCACCCAGTACGGCACGCTCAACGCCGAGGTGAAGTCGCTGCTGGACGACCCCAAGAGCGCCATTCTGGAAATTGACCGCAAGGTGATCGCCAAGCAGCGCAGCCTGAGCGGCGCTGAAACGGCCAACTTCGGTGTGCCACTGGGTGGATCGTTGATTCCGTGGATCGACAAAGATCTTGGCAACGGTATGTCCAAAGAAGAGTGGAAGGGCATGGCCGAGACCAACAAGATCCTCGGCATGGGCGAGGGCTTCGGCTCAGCGGCCATTCCGGTAGACGGCTTCTGCGTGCGCGTGGGAGCCATGCGCTGCCACAGCCAGGCACTCACCTTCAAGCTGAAGAAAGATGTGCCCGTAGCGGACATCGAAGCCATGATCGCAGCAGATAATCAGTGGGCCAAAGTGGTGCCCAACACACGAGAAGCCACCATCAAGGATTTGACGCCCGTGGCCGTGACCGGCACCATGACCATCCCGGTCGGTCGCATCCGCAAGCTGGCCATGGGCCCAGAATACGTGGGTGCCTTCACCATCGGCGACCAGTTGCTGTGGGGTGCTGCCGAACCCCTGCGCCGTATGCTGCGCATTTTGCTGGATGCATGACGCACCGCATTGTGTCGTCGCACAGCGACATGGTGACTGCTTGTTCACGTTGCAAGTTCGCAACGTGAACAAGACAGCTCGGCGACAGAAGGTAGGCAATGAAACTCAGGCGGAGTCTCAGCTTGTCTCTGTAATCCGTTGATGTTAAGGTCAAATTTCGGTTTTTTACGTCGAGGTCTACGTGACATCCAACACCCGCTACACCCTATCCCACCACGTATCCACCCACTCAGGGGTAGCAGGTTCACGCAGTCTTGCGCGCAGGCATGCCGTCGCCGCTGCGGTGGTGCTGTGCACCGGATTGACGCACTTGGGTGAAGCGCAAGCGCTGGCTTTGGGTCGTATCATGGTTCAGTCGGCCTTGGGTGAGCCGCTGAAGGCTGAAATCGATGTTCCCGATATCAACACAGACGAAGCGGCCAGTCTGCGCGTCGGGCTCGCTTCTGGCGATGCATTTCGCGCAGCTGGCATGGACTTCAACGCGGCGCTCAGCAGCCTACAGATCACCCTGCAACGCCGGGCGAACGGGTCAGCTTACCTAAGATTGACCAGCACACGTCCGGTCAATGAGCCCTTTGTTGACCTGATCGTAGAAGCCAATTGGGCTTCGGGCCGGATCGTACGTGACTACACGTTGTTGCTTGATCCACCCAACTTGCGCACAGCCGTGCCGGTGGCGCCTCTGCCTGCGGCTGTCATGACACAACCAGAGCCGCAAGTGCGCCCCCCAGCGGTGCGTCCCAGCGATCCAGCCATCCGGGCGCAACCAGCACCAACCCCGACTGCGCCAACCGCGACGGCAACACCGGCAGAACGTCCTCGTCCTGTAGCACCTGAAACACGCCCTGCAGCGGCATTACCACCATCGTCAAAACCCCCTGGCGATCCGGATAAGGTTGTGGTCCGCGCAGGTGACACCGCTGGGCGTATTGCCGAGACCAATCGACCACCCCGTGTCTCTCTGGACCAAATGCTTGTGGCCATGCTGCGGGCAAACCCCAATGCCTTTATTGCGGGCAACGTTAACCGCATCAAAGCTGGGGCGGTGCTTGACCTACCCAGCGCAGCCGACGCTGGCAGCGTGAGCCCAGAGGAGGCACGCCAAGTCATCGTTGCGCAAAGCCGTGACTTCAACGAGTTCCGCCGCCGTCTGGCCAGCACCATTCCAGCCACCTCAGTGGCAGCGGCCGACCGCCAAGCCTCCGGGCGCATTCAAACCGAGGTTCAAGACCAGAAACCCTTGGCTCCAGCGCAGGACAAGCTGACCCTGTCCAAAGGGATCACACCGGCGCAAAGCGCCAGCGCAGACAAAATTGCCCAAGACCGACAAGCGCAAGAAGCATCCAGCCGGGTGGCAGAACTGTCCAGAAACATTGAAGACCTCGCCAAAGTAGGCACCAGCTCTGCGACGGTCGCAGCCAACACGGCGGGAACTGTTGCAACGGAGACTGCGGTGCCAGCACCTGCACTGACGGTACCCACGCCACCACCGACACCCTCAACAGCAACCGCAGCCACATCACCGACAGAAACCAGCCCGACCGCGGGTTTATCGAGCCCCTCCGAGACAACCGCATCAAAGCCACCAGCCCCCCCGGTTGCCAAGCCTGCGCCCCTGCCCGTAACCGCACCGTTATCCGATACACCTTCGCTGATCGACGATCTGCGTGACAACCCTCTGGTAATGCCTGCTGCGGGAGGCTTGCTGGCACTGCTGGTGGGCTTTGCTTTTTATCGGATTCGTCAACGCAAACGGGACCATGGCGTTGACAGCTCTTTCCTGGAAAGTCGTCTGCAACCCGACTCCTTTTTTGGCGCCAGCGGTGGTCAGCGTATCGACACAGCCGATGCCAGCGTCTCTGGCTCGTCCATGGTGTATTCACCCAGTCAGCTTGACGCGGCAGGTGACGTAGACCCCGTCGCCGAAGCCGACGTTTATCTCGCTTATGGCCGCGATCTACAGGCAGAAGAGATTCTTAAAGAAGCAATGCGCAACACCCCTCAGCGGGTCGCCATCCACAGCAAGCTGTTAGAAATTTACGCCAAACGCCGAGATGCCAAAGCCTTCGAAGTTGTTGCAACGGAAGCCTTTGATCTGACCCAAGGTCAGGGCGCGGAATGGGAACAAGCCTGCACGCTGGGGCGTGAGCTTGAGCCGGCCAACCCACTCTACGAACCGGGTGGCCGTCCGCCGGCCAAAGCCGGGATGGCAGGTGCATTCATGGCTGGCGGTGCCCTGCACACCGTGCAGATAAACACCAGCAGGCTGCCTCAAAGCAGCGGCACAGCAGACAGCCCCATGAGCCTCGACTTGGACTTGGACTTTTCCATGGACGAGCCTTCCGCACACGCCAACCCGGCTTTTTCAACCGCCGCAGCGATATCAGGTATGGGCGATCTGGAGCGTACCGATGCACTGACCCAAGCCAACCCCACGTTGAATGCATCGCCCGCGTCGATACCTTTCGATCTGGACTTTCCATCGGAGCCTGCGCCCATCGAAATACCTGCTCTGGCTGAGCAAAACGCCGATTTGAGCTTGCTGGATCCAAACAACCTGACCTTTGACAGCAACGACGTTCTGCCCGACTTCGAGCTGGAAGCACACCAGCCGTTCGAGCAGTCAAACCAGGACCAAAACAGACCCCAGCCAGTGCAGCAGAGCACCCAAGCAAATCCCTTCGACACCGATGCGGAGTTGCTGTCGTTTGACCTGAACGATATCAAGCCAAACATGGGAAGCAGTGAAGTCCAAACCGCTGACGAACACGAACAGGTGGCCGAGGAAAACCCGCTGGACACCAAGTTGGCACTGGCTGAAGAATTTCGGTCGATCGGCTATATGGAAGGTGCCCGATCTCTCGCGGAAGAGGTGCTGGCAGAAGCAACAGGCACACTCAAGACCAAGGCGAGCAGATTCTTGGCCGATCTCAACTGACGACTCCAACCAGAACGGAAACGCCCCTTGCACTGTGCAACGCTTTCAGGCGTTCCTGCCGCCGACAGCGCCAGCCCAACCGCAGACACTCGCGAATCTCTAGACGCACCGGCTGGCCCAAGCCGCACCCCTGAAGCCTGTCGAACCTGGGGGGCTGATAGTGAAAATCGGCCCAAGCGCGGCTGTTTTTTGCCGGATCTCCAGGCCCACAGACCCGCTGCGGTTCAAGAAGACGGTGCAAACGTAGTTTTATTCAACGACAGGACTGCTGCGGCCGATTTCCAGCCGATGCTTTCCACGTCAGACCGTCTCATAGACGCACGCGCCCCGCTCACCACCCGCATGGCGCTGGGTGTCAGCTACAACGGCAGCGCCTACGATGGCTGGCAAAGCCAGCTCAGCGGCCGCACAGTGCAGGACGAACTGGAACGGGCCTTGACCCGCTTCATTGCTCACGGCCCCATCAGAACCTTGTGCGCAGGCCGCACCGATGCAGGGGTGCACGGCCTGATGCAGGTGGTGCACTTTGACAGCCCGGTGGTTCGCCCAGACCACGCATGGATGCGGGGCACCAACAGTTTTTTGCCGCATGACATTGCCGTGCACTGGGCACGCCAAGTGCCGGCCCACTTCCATGCGCGCGCCAACGCCGTGGCGCGCCGCTATGCCTATGTGCTGCTGGAATCGCCGGTGCGCCCCAGCGTGGACGCCGGGCGGGTGGGCTGGGTGTTTCGCCCCATGGCGCTGGAACCGATGCAAGAGGCCGCACAAGCTCTGCTGGGTGAGCACGACTTCACCTCCTTTCGTGCAGCCCAGTGCCAGGCCCATTCGCCGGTCAAACAACTGCGGCGCATCAGCATCACCCGCCGCGGTGCGTACTGGCGGTTTGAATTTGAAGCCTCCGCGTTTTTGCACCACATGATCCGCAATATCATGGGCTGCCTGATCGCCATCGGCAACGGCAACCACCCGGCGAGCTGGATGACCGAGGTGCTGCACGCCCGCAGCCGCGACGCCGCAGCGCCCACGTTTTCGCCGGATGGTCTCTACTTTCTCGGCCCGCTGTACGACGAATCGCTGGGCATCCCGACGCAAACCGCCGCTTTCGACTGGTTACCCGGATGAACGAAGCAGGCCAAGCCGCCCCCAAGCCCATGCACCACACGCGCATCAAGATTTGCGGTCTGACCCGGGAGGTCGATGTAGACGCCGCCGCACAGGCAGGCGCCGATGCCGTTGGATTTGTGCTGTACGCCAAAAGCCCGCGCCACGTCACGCCCGAGCGCGCGGGCGAACTGGCCCGGCGCCTGCCTGCCTTTGTCACGCCGGTGCTGCTGTTCGTGAACGCCAGCCCCGAGCACATCCGCCTGGGCCTCGAAGCCGTACCCCATGCCCTGGTGCAGTTTCATGGCGACGAAACCCCAGCCGACTGCGCCGCCACAGGGCGCCCTTACATCCGTGCGGCCCGTATTCCCGCAGGCCCCGCAGGTGCGGGCTTTGATCTTCTAAAATACGCACAAGACTTCGCCGCCTCACAGGCCGTGCTGCTCGACGCCCATGTCGAGGGATACGGCGGCGGCGGCCAATCCTTCGACTGGACAGCCTTCAATTGGTCACATCCGCTTCTAAACGCCAGCTCTCGCCTCGTTTTGTCTGGTGGACTCACGCCTGCAAACGTGATCGATGGCATCAACCGCGTACGGCCCTGGGCCGTTGACGTGAGTTCCGGGGTTGAGGCCAGCAAAGGCATCAAGGACCCGGACAAGATGCACGCATTTGTGGCCGCCGTGCGAGCGGCCGATGCAGCCCTTCACCGCAGCCCTGTCTGAGCCCCATCTGTGGGGGCTGAGCGGGCATTCGACCAGAGACACCCATGACCACCTACCAGCAACCCGACGCCCGCGGCCATTTCGGCATCTACGGCGGCAGTTTCGTGAGTGAAACGCTCACCCACGCCATCAACGAGCTCAAGGCCGCCTACGCCAAGTACCAGAACGACCCCGAGTTTCTGGCCGAATTCAAGAGCGAGCTGGCGCATTTCGTGGGCCGCCCATCGCCCGTGTACCACGCGGCCCGCATGAGCCGTGAACAAGGCGGTGCACAAATATTCTTGAAACGCGAGGACCTGAACCACACCGGCGCGCACAAGATCAACAACACCATCGGCCAGGCCATGCTCGCCAAACGCATGGGCAAGCCGCGCATCATTGCCGAAACCGGCGCCGGTCAGCACGGCGTGGCCACCGCCACCATCTGTGCCCGCTATGGCCTGGAGTGCGTGGTCTACATGGGCAGCGAAGACGTGAAGCGCCAGAGCCCCAACGTCTACCGCATGAAGCTGCTGGGCGCCACCGTCGTGCCGGTGGAAAGCGGCAGCCGCACACTGAAAGACGCGCTCAACGAAGCCATGCGCGACTGGGTGGCCAACGTGGACAACACCTTCTACATCATCGGCACGGTGGCCGGTCCGCACCCTTACCCGATGATGGTGCGCGACTTCCAGAGCGTGATTGGCGAAGAATGCTTGGTGCAGATGCCCGAGATGCTGAAAGCCGCAGGCTGCACCCATGAGCAGCCCGACGCCGTGGTGGCCTGCGTGGGCGGCGGCAGCAACGCCATGGGTATTTTCTACCCCTACATCAACCATGCAGCCACCCGCCTGATCGGCGTCGAGGCGGCCGGTGAAGGCATGGAAAGCGGCAAGCACTCGGCATCGCTGCAAAAAGGCAGCCCCGGCGTGCTGCACGGCAACCGCACCTACGTGCTGCAAGACGACAACGGGCAGGTGACCGAAACCCACAGCATCAGCGCCGGTCTGGACTACCCCGGCGTCGGCCCCGAGCACGCGTTCCTGAAAGACATCGGCCGCGCCGAATATGTGGGCATCACCGACACCGAGGCGCTGGACGCCTTTCACTACCTGTGCCGCACCGAAGGCATCATCCCGGCACTGGAATCGAGCCATGCCGTGGCCTACGCCATGAAGCTGGCCAAGACCATGCGGTCCGACCAGTCCATTCTGGTCAACCTCTCAGGCCGGGGCGACAAGGACATTGGCACCGTCGCCGACCTGTCCAAGGCCGACTTTTACTGCCGTCCCAGCTGCCGTGGCCAGTCGGTCAAGGGCGGCGCCGAAACATCTTCCATCGCATTCGCAAAATGAGCCGCATTGAACCCGCACTGGGCGCGCTGAAAGCCCGGAACCGCAAAGCCCTGATACCGTTCGTCACCGCAGGTTTCCCCTTTGCCAACATCACCCCCGACCTGATGCACGGCATGGTGGAAGCCGGTGCCGATGTGATTGAGCTCGGCGTACCGTTTTCCGACCCGTCGGCCGACGGCCCGGTGATCCAGAAAGCCGGCGACCGCGCTTTGACCCTGGGCATCGGCCTGGTACAGGTGCTGGCCATGGTAAAAACTTTCCGCGAACGCAACAACACCACACCGGTGGTGCTCATGGGCTACGCCAACCCGGTTGAACGCTACGACCAGAAGCACGGCGTGGGCAGCTTCGTGCGCGACGCCAGCGCATCGGGCGTGGACGGCATGCTGATCGTGGACTACCCACCGGAAGAATGCGAAGAGTTCGCGGCCGCCTTGCGCGCCCACAACATGGACCTGATCTTTTTGCTGGCCCCCACCTCCACCGACGAGCGCATGGCGCAGGTCGCGCGTGTGGCCAGCGGCTATGTGTACTACGTATCGCTCAAGGGCGTGACCGGTGCCGGCACACTGGACGTGGGCCAAGTGGAAGCCATGCTGCCGCGCATCCGGGCGCACGTGAACGTGCCGGTGGGCGTGGGTTTTGGTATTCGCGATGCTGAAACGGCCCGCGCCATCGGGCGCAGCGCCGATGCCGTGGTGATTGGCAGCAAGATCATCCAGCTGATCGAAAACGAGCCACACGAAAAGGTCGTGGCGGTAGCGTCCAACTTCCTGCGCGCCATCCGCAAGGCGTTGGACACCTGATCGACCGTGTTTTAATTCGCCAAACAACCCACTGACAGACAACGCCGCGCAAAGGCCCTCAATCCAGCGCAGATCCGGCTTTGCTGGGCTGCCGGTCCCCTTGGCTGATGCCCAGCGGCGCGGGGTCGCTCAATTTTGGAGAACACACCATGTCCTGGCTAGAAAAACTGCTGCCTCCCAAGATCACGCACACCGACCCGACCGAGCGCCGCAGCGTGCCCGAGGGCTTGTGGATCAAGTGCCCCAGCTGCGAAGCCGTGCTGTACAAAAACGATCTGGAGAAAAACCAGAACGTGTGCCCGCATTGCCGCCACCACCATCGCATTGGCGCCCGCGCGCGCCTGAACGCGTTTCTGGACGCCGAAGGCCGCTACGAACTCGGCCAGGAAGTGCTGCCGGTTGATGCCCTGAAATTCAAGGACAGCCGCAAGTACCCCGAGCGACTGAAAGAGGCGCTGGAAAACACCGGTGAAACCGACGCGCTGATCGTCATGGGCGGCGCCGTGCAGGGTGTCAACCTGGTCGTGGCGTGTTTCGAGTTCGACTTCATGGGCGGCTCCATGGGCTCGGTGGTGGGTGAGCGCTTTGTGCGCGGCGTTGAAGAAGCCATTGCGCAAAAAGTACCTTTTCTGTGTTTCACCGCCACCGGTGGTGCACGCATGCAGGAGGGTCTGCTGTCGCTGATGCAGATGGCCAAGACCAATGCCGCCCTCACCCGTCTGGCCAAAAAGGGCCTTCCCTACATCAGCGTGCTGACCGATCCGACCATGGGTGGTGTATCGGCCGGTTTTGCCTTTTTGGGCGATGTGGTGATTGCCGAGCCCAAGGCACTGATCGGCTTTGCCGGCCCGCGTGTGATTGAAAACACTGTTCGTGTGAAGTTGCCCGAAGGCTTCCAGCGCGCTGAATTTTTGCAAACCAAGGGCGCGGTGGACTTCATCTGCGACCGCCGCGAACTGCGTTCAACCGTGGCCAATATCCTGGCCATGCTACAGCGCCAGAGCGCCGACGCGGTGGTCAACGATTGACTGCTGAAACGCCTCCCTGCATGCTCACGCTGTCACAACTGCCACTGTTTCCGCTGCAGACGGTTTTGTTTCCGGGTGGCTGGATGCCGCTGCGGATCTTCGAGGTACGTTACCTCGACATGATCAGCCGCTGCCACAAAGCAGGCGCTCCCTTTGGCGTCGTGGGCCTGCGCGAAGGCAGCGAAGTCCGACGCATCGACCCCAAGGCACCACCGCATGGTGATGCCTTTGCCAAAGAAGTGTTCTACCCCGTGGGCACACTCGCGCAAATAGAGCGCCTGGAACGCCCGCAACCCGGGCTGCTGGTGATCCATTGCCGTGGCCTGCAGCGCTTTCACATCACGTCCAGCCAGCAGTTGCCTCACGGCCTGTGGATAGGCGATGTGCGGCTGGACGAAGCAGAGCCCGTGGTGCCGGTGCCCGAAGACCTGTCCAGCACACGCGACGCGTTGCAACGCCTGCTGAACAACCTGCTGGAGCGCGAGCCTGAGGCGAAAAACGAACTGCCCCTTCAGCCGCCCTACCAATGGGACAATTGCGGCTGGGTCGCCAACCGCTGGGCCGAGCTGCTGCCTGCGAAGGCCGAACTCAAACAGCGCTTGATGACACTGGACAACCCGCTGGTGCGGCTGGAACTCATCTCGGACCTGCTCGACCGAATGGGCGTTGAGCGCTGATCAAGACCAGGACTTACGCGAAGCCGCAGGCAGTACCAGGGTACGACAAGGCGAAGCAACAACGCCATGGTGGTTTTGCGCAAGTCCTTAGGGCAGCAACGAGAGCGCCCGCATGTAGCGCTCGCTGACCATCAAGTTATCCCAATCCATGGCTGCACCGCGCGGCAGCAGCGCCAGGCGGCGTTCCTCGCTTGCGGGGTTGGGCTGCCACTGGCCCTCAATGACCGCACGCGACACATCGTTGATCGCCACGTCTATCGGCGCACCGCCATCCACCACCGACTGGTTGCACAACACCGCCATATCGCCCCCAGCACCCAGGGCGGCCAGGGCCGCTTCGGCAAAGCTCAGGTCGCGCCCGTCCATGTGGCGGGCCGCTTCCATGCTCAGGTCGTCGCTGAAGATGGCGCCGGTAAAGCCCAGTTGGTGGCGCAGTACATCTTGCAGCCAGCGCGGTGAAAAGCCGGCGGGCCGGCTGTCCACTTTGGGGTAGATCACATGGGCGGGCATCACCGCCTGCAGGCTGGCCGAAAGCCAGCCATACGGAGCGGCATCCTCGGCCAAAATGGCCTTCAGGCTGCGCTTGTCCACCGGTATCGCCAGATGTGAGTCGGCGCGCACGAAGCCGTGGCCGGGAAAGTGTTTGCCGCAGTTGGCCATGCCGCTTTGCTGCAGACCCAGCATCAAAGCCTGTGCCAGCAGCGTCACCATGCGCGGGTCACGCCCCAGCGAGCGGTCACCAATCACCGAGCTTTCACCGTAGTCCAGGTCGAGCACCGGAGCAAAGCTCAGGTCCACGCCACAGGCACGCAGTTCAGCACCCAACACATAACCCGTGGCCACGGCCGCGTTGCTGGCATGCAGCGCGGACGCACCCGCCACCTCGCCCTTGCGCTCGGGCTTCATCCACAGCGCACCCAGCGCCGCCATGGGCGGCAGGTGGGTGAAGCCGTCGGTGCGAAAGCGCTGCACGCGCCCACCTTCGTGGTCCACAGCAATCAGTAGGTCGGGCCGCACCGCCTTGATCTGGCGACACAGCCGGGTCAGCTGCGTGCGGTCTTTCCAGTTGCGTCCAAACAAAATGACCCCGCCCACCAGCGGGTGCGCCAAACGCTGGCGCTCAGCGGTGGTGAGGCTGTGGCCAGCCACGTCGATGATGAAGGGTGCGTGTGGATTCATGGTCAATCGCATGTTGGCGAAAGCAAAAGGGGATCGGTCTTCAACCGCGTTCGACCACCACAAAGCTGGCGGCATAGTCGGTCTCGTCGGTCACGGTCACGTGGGCGCGCAGGCCCTGGGCATCAAACCAGGCCTTCAGCTCACCGTGCAACACAATCACAGGCTGCCCACTGGGTTGGTTGACGATTTCGCAGCGCCGCCAAGTCATGGGCATGCGCATGCCCAGGCCAATGGCTTTGGAGAAGGCTTCTTTGGCAGAAAACCGGGTGGCCAGATAGCGCAAGCCCCGCTGCGGCCATCGGGCACTGCGCTGCTGCCAGACGGCGAACTCGGCATCGGTCAGCACCTTGCGCACAAAGCGCTCGCCTTGGCGCTGCCAGGTGGCCTCGATGCGGCGGATGTCACAAACATCGGTGCCAATGCCGTAAATCATGCGGCTCAGGCGAACGCGTCGGCGATGCAGTGTTTGTAAGCGGCCACGGTGACGCCATAGCCCATTTCCAGCGCATCGGCCATCAGCGCATGGCCAATGGACACCTCGCGCACACCGGGTACCGTGCGCAGAAACGCCGTGAGGTTATCGCGGTTGAGGTCGTGGCCCGCATTCACACCCAGGCCCACATCCAGCGCCGCCTGCGCAGCGGCGCGAAAGCGCTCCAGCTGTGCGGCGCGCTCGGGCGTGGCCCAGGCGGCCGCGTAAGGCTCGGTGTAGAGCTCCACCCGGTCGGCGCCCACCGCTTTGGCCTCCGCCATGGCGCCAGGGTCGGCGTCCATGAACAAGCTGACCCGCGCACCCAGCGCCTGCGCCTGTGCAATGAGGGGGCGCAAGCGGTCGGCATCGGCGGGGAAGCTCCAGCCATGGTCGCTGGTGAACTGGCCTTCAGAATCGGGCACAAAGGTCACCTGATGGGGCCGAACGGCCTGGACAAAACCCATCAGGTTGTGAAACGGATTGCCTTCGATGTTGTATTCGCGGTCGGGCCAGGCCTTCAGCAACTCGGCCAGATCGTGCACATCGTGGGCACGGATGTGGCGCTCGTCCGGGCGCGGGTGTACCGTGATGCCGCCAGCGCCAGCCTGCAGACACAGGGTGGCCGCGCGCGTCACAGACGGAATGCCCAGGTGGCGCGTATTGCGCACCAAGGCCACCTTGTTGAGGTTGACGGACAGCGCTGTGTGCGGGGTATGAAGGGCTGAAACCACGGTCATGGTGTGGGTCGTTGGGTTGCGGTGGCGGGTGGCGCTGGCGCCTGCGAGACATCTGGCTGGCGCGGCCGGGACATGGCCTGAACATCCAGCATCAACTGGCGGGTTTTGAACACCCGCACACCGCTATGGTAGTGCAGCAGGTGGCGCAGTTGGGGCCGCAAGGCTTGCAGGCTGGGGGCGCATGCGCGCAGCGCGCTCATGAAAGGCGCTGGATCGTCCAGCGCGGTTTGCAGATCCAGGCACTGCGCACCGGTGAGCGGGTGGCTGTCGTCGCCATGGGCGTGGCGCAGGCCGTGCTCGGGTGCCAGCACGTAAAGGCCCTGCGGGTCCAGTTCGGCCAGGGTGCTGCCCTCATGGGCCAGGTCGGGCAGCAGTCCCACGTCGCGCAGCAGCAACAATTCAAAGGCGCGCAAGACCAGCTGCTGCGCGTCACCGCGCTCGGCGAGCAACTGCACGGCAAACCGGTAGTGGTCAAACAGGGACGGATGCGCGTCGTCTCGCGCCAGCAGGCGCATGAGCAATTCGTTGAGGTAGCTGCCCGACAACAAGGCTTCGCCCGTGGGCATCACATGCCCGCCCTGCCATTGGGCGGCCTTGAGGGTGCGCACTTCGGCGTCGCCGCCCCAGCTGAGCTGCAGCGGCTGCAGCGGCAAGAGCACCGGACGAAACTGCGAGGTGGGCCGTTTCACACCCTTGGCCACCAGGGCGATGCGGCCATGGTTGCGGGTGAAAACTTCCAGGATCAGGCTCGACTCGCTCCAGTCGTAGCGGTGCAGGACAAACGCGGGCTCATCAGAAAACCGGCGCGTGGCCATCACTCATAACCAAACGAGCGCACCCGGGCATCGTCGTCGGCCCAGCCCGAGCGCACCTTCACCCACAGCTCCAGGAAGACCTTGCAGTCCCAGAGCTTCTCCAACTCCTGGCGGGCTTCGGTGCCGATCCGCTTGAGTTTTTCGCCCTTGTCACCAATGACCATGCCCTTGTGACCCTCGCGCTCCACCACGATGGTGGCGGCGATGCGCTTGAGCTGGCCCTCTTGCTCGAATTTGTCGATGATGACGGTCGAGGTGTAGGGCAGTTCGTCACCGGTCAGGCGGAACAGTTTTTCACGCACCATTTCACTGGCCATGAAGCGCTCGCTGCGGTCGGTCAGCTCCTCGGGGTCGTGCATCCAGGGTTGCTGCGGCAGATAAGGCGCACAAATGCCAAACAGACGCTGAATGTCTCTGGCGTTCTTGGCTGTCATGGGCACAAATTCGGCAAATGGGTGGCGCTCTTGCATGGAACGCAACCAGGGCGCCAGATCACCGCGGCGGTGCACCAGGTCGAATTTGTTGGCCAGCAGCACCACCGGGATGTTGCGAGGCAACAGATCGAGCACCTTGGCGTCGGCCAGGTTGAAGTTGCCCGCCTCCACCACAAACAAAATCAGGTCCACATCGGCCACGGCACCCAGCACCGTTTTGTTCAGCGCGCGGTTCAAGGCGTTGCCGTGGCGGGTCTGAAAGCCCGGGGTGTCCACAAACACAAACTGGTTCGGCCCCACCGTGCGGTAACCGGTGATGCGGTGGCGCGTGGTTTGCGCCTTGCGCGACGTGATGCTGACCTTTTGCCCCACCAGCGCGTTGAGCAGCGTGGACTTGCCCACGTTGGGCTTGCCCACAATGGCGACGTAGCCGCAATGCTGCGCTGCCGGATCGACCACCTCCACTTCGGCCACCTCGGGCGCCTGATTGTCAGGAGCCATGTCCGCTGGTGCAGCGACATCCGCCTTGCGCAGCGCCCGCGCGAGCATGGCATCCAGCTCGGGATTGGCCACAGGAGCAGCGGGCGAAGAAGCGGGGTTCGGAGGAGCAGATTTTCGGGACATGGGTCGTGTATGCGGAACAGGGCAAGAAAGGAATAAAACGCGTCGGTAGAACGGCCAGGCCGCACCACCCACCCAAAGCCGAGCCAGCTAAACGCCAGCCATGAGGTGTTGCAGCATGGCAGCGGCAGCCGCCTGCTCACCAGCGCGGCGCGAAGCACCTATACCGCGCTCGCTACGGCCGGTTTCGGTGATGGTGCACTCCACGTCAAACGTTTGCTTGTGTGCTTCCCCCAACGTGGCTACCACCCGGTATGCAGGCAGTTTCATTTTGCGCGCCTGCAGCCACTCCTGCAATTCGGTCTTGGGGTCTTTGCCCATGGCGCTCATCTGGGCGTTGAGTTCGACGCCGCTGTACAAACGGTGCACCAACGCGGCGGCCACCTCAAAGCCCGCATCGAGGTACACAGCACCGATGATGGCCTCCAGCGCATCGGCCAAAATGGATGGACGCTTGTGACCGCCTGAGCGCTTCTCACCGTCACCCAGCCGCAAGCAAGCTGACAGGCCCAGGGTAGAAGCCATTTTGAACAATGTGTCTTGTTTCACCAAGTTGGCACGCACCCGAGACAAATCGCCTTCGGGCAGTTGACTCAGTTTTTCAAACAGCAGGCCCGACACAGCCAAGTTAAGCACCGAGTCGCCCAGAAACTCCAGGCGCTCGTTGTGGTCTGAAGTGAAACTGCGGTGCGTCAGCGCTCGCTCAAGCAAGCGCGGATTGGCAAAATGGTGGTTCAAGCGCTTTTGCAGCGCGAGCAATTCAGGATTCAAGACAGCGGGTCTCCGTGGCACTGCAAGCGGCCGCAAGAGGCCCTCACTTGGAGCCACCTTCGTATTTCATGGTCAGGTAGGCCGGGCCGAACAGATGAATTTCACGGCTGTAAGCAAAAGAAACCACCACTTGGTCACCTTCCTTGCCAACCTCCAAATCTCTACCAGAAATAGAGTGGATATTGTCAACCTGTGCTGATTTGTCAAAAATGCTCCGAACCTCGCTCACAGTGCTACCCGCAGCGGCTTTCTTTGCGGCTTTTTGCACAGCCATAAATTCAACAAAGGTTGGAACCACCTGCGCCACGATCACGCCGGTGAACGCCAGCAGGAGACCAGCGACAAGCAAGCCCACAAACGTCAAACCGCGTTGCTGCTGTTTCAATTTCATGTGTTGTTTCCTTCAGAAAGACGGAGAACCCCTTCAGACTCATTCGAACGAGCCGATACGTCTCAGATCGCCAAAATTCATCCAGACAAAAAAAGCTTTGCCAACGATATTGGCCTCGGGCACAAAGCCCCAATAGCGGGAGTCCAGTGAATTGTCCCGATTGTCACCCATCATGAAGTAGTGTCCCTGGGGCACCTTGCACACCACACCCTCCACCGAGTAGCGGCACGCGTCCTTGTTCGGGAAGTCGGTGGCACCAGGTATGAACGCAGGATGGTCGTCATCGTTCAGGGTGTTGTAGCTGCGGGCATCCAAGGTTTCACGAAACTGACGGGCGTAGCGCATGGAGTCGCCATCAAAAAACTCAGGCTGCACGGTACGGGGCACTGGCTTGCCGTTCACCGTCAGTTCTTTGTTCAGATAAGCGACTTCATCACCCGGTACACCAATAACCCGTTTGATGTAGTCCAGGCTGGGTTGGGGCGGGTAACGAAACACCATTACATCACCACGTTGCGGGTCGTTGTTGGCCACCAGCTTGGTGTGGAAAACAGGCAAACGGATACCGTAGTGGTATTTGTTCACCAAAATCAGGTCGCCCACACGCAAGGTCGGAATCATCGATCCTGAGGGAATTTTGAACGGCTCGAACATGAACGAGCGCAACACAAACACCGCCAGAATCACGGGAAACAGGCCTGCGGTCCAGTCCAGCCACCAAGGCTGCATCAGCAGCTTCTGACGCGCGGGCTCCACGTCACCGTCGATATTGCTGAAACCCTGCTGGATCAGTGCCGCCTTGCGCGCGTTGTGCTCGTCAAGCAGTTTGTGCGCCAAGCGTTTTCGTTGAGGTAAAAACACCGCTTTTTCGAGCACCCAGTAAATACCCGTCACCACCGTGGCCAGCATCAAGAGCACCGCAAAGCTGCTTTCCACCACACCCATGTACCATGCGCCGGCATAGCCCACAATGGCCGCCAGCACCATGGCCGTGATCGTGCTCATCAACGCCTGCATCAGTCTTGCACCTGCAAAATGGCGAGGAAGGCTTCCTGGGGCACCTCGACCGAACCAATCTGTTTCATGCGTTTCTTGCCTGCTTTTTGTTTCTCAAGGAGTTTGCGCTTGCGGCTGATATCGCCGCCATAGCATTTTGCCAGCACGTTTTTGCGCAGTGCCTTGATGGTTTCGCGCGCAATCACGTTGCCACCAATGGCCGCCTGAATCGCCACGTCGAACATCTGGCGGCTGATGATCTCGCGCATCTTGGCGACCACCGCACGCCCGCGGTATTGCGACTGCGAGCGGTGCACGATGATGGACAGCGCGTCCACCTTTTCGCCGTTGAGCAAGATATCCACCTTCACCACATCGGCGGCTCGGTATTCCTTGAACTCGTAGTCCATGGAGGCATAGCCCCGACTCACCGATTTGAGTTTGTCGAAGAAGTCCAGCACGATCTCGCCCAGCGGCATGTCGTACGTCAGCATGACCTGCTTGCCGTGGTAAGACATGTTGAGCTGCATACCGCGCTTTTGATTGGCCAGCGTCATGACGGCGCCCACATACTCCTGCGGCATGTAAAGGTGCACCGTCACAATAGGTTCACGGATCTCTTCCATGCGGCCCTGATCAGGCATCTTGGACGGATTCTCGACCATGATCACCTCACCATCGGGCTTGACCACCTGGTAGACCACGCTGGGTGCGGTGGTGATCAGGTCCTGATCGAACTCGCGCTCGAGCCGCTCTTGCACAATTTCCATGTGCAGCAAGCCCAGAAAACCGCAACGGAAGCCAAAGCCCAGCGCCTGCGAAACCTCGGGTTCGTACATCAGCGCGGCGTCGTTGAGCTTGAGCTTTTCCAGCGCATCGCGCAGACCGTCGTACTGGTTGGCTTCGGTGGGGTACAGGCCAGCAAACACCTGCGGCTGCACCTCTTTGAAACCAGGCAGCGCCTCAGTGGCGGGGCCAAGGTTGTTGGGAAGCTTCTTTTCCAGCGTGATGGTGTCGCCCACCTTGGCGGCCTGCAACTCTTTGATACCCGCAATGATGTAGCCCACCTCGCCCGCTTCCAGCGACTCGCGCGGCTCGTTTCCGGGTGTGAAGACGCCCAGATTGTCGGCGTTGTACACCGTGTTGGTGGCCATCATCTTGAAGCGTTCACCCTTGAGCAAGTGGCCATCCACCACCCGCACCAGCATCACCACACCCACGTAGGCGTCGTACCAGCTGTCCACAATCATGGCGCGCAGCGGTGCGTCAGGCTTGCCTTTGGGCGGTGGAATCCGTGCCACGACAGCTTCCAAAATATCTTCCACGCCCATGCCGGTTTTGGCCGAACACGGGATTGCATCGGTCGCATCGATACCAATCACGTCCTCGATCTCGACCTTGGCGTTCTCAGGGTCTGCGTTGGGCAGATCCATTTTGTTGAGCACCGGCACCACTTCCACGCCCAAATCGAGAGCGGTGTAGCAGTTGGCCACGGTCTGCGCTTCCACGCCCTGGCTGGCGTCCACCACCAGCAGCGCGCCTTCGCAGGCCGACAGTGACCGACTCACCTCGTAAGAGAAGTCCACGTGGCCGGGGGTGTCAATCAGGTTCAGGTTGTAGACCTGCCCGTCGCGGGCCTTGTACTGCAGAGCAGCTGTCTGCGCCTTGATGGTGATGCCCCGCTCTTTCTCGATGTCCATCGAGTCGAGCACCTGCTCGCTCATCTCGCGGTCGGACAGCCCGCCACAGCGTGAAATGATGCGGTCGGCCAACGTGGACTTGCCATGGTCGATGTGCGCGATGATCGAAAAATTGCGGATGTGATTCATCAAGAAACCAGCTCAAACACGAAAAGACCTCCCCGCCCTTGAAAGGGCCAGGAGGCATAAAAAAGGGCGCGTCAAGTGTTGACGCGCCCATAACCAACAATCAAGGGCAACTGCGATAGTTGGGGTTTCATTGTAGGCAAAAAGCCTGGAATACACACCACCCATACCCGAGAACCAGATTGTTGCAGCGCAGCAACATGAAATTTATCCACAGCCCCAGCGCAGTGAAAACGAAAAGCTGGGCATCGTTTGTGGCTGAAATCAGCCTGCTGCGACTGTTTTACTCACAGAAAGCAGGACCACGTTGGTGGCACGCAAGCACCACTCAAACCGATCCGATTTTATCGAATCCGAGGAACAGCCTCGGTAACCAAGTCAGCGTTCGTCAACTTAAAAATGATCCTTTCGGCGAAGTGGGTAGCGACCAGGGTATGGCTTACCACCCACTTGCGTCAAAACAGCCGGCCCTTCATCCATCAAGCGGGGGGTTGAGGTGGCACCGCCGACACGACCTCGTCCCAAGGATGTTCAGCGTTCAGGCCGGATCACCGCGTATTGAGCCCACTCGCCACGGCGAAAAAGCACATTCACCGGGCGTGTTTTGTCCAATCTGGCCAGAGCAGCCTCCAACTCCTTCACGGTGGAAGTGTCGGCGTTGGCAACAGCAACAATCACATCGCCTTCACGCAAACCGGCACGCGCAGCAGGGCCCTCGGCGGACTGAACTCTCACACCACCTTTTACGCCCAGCTCTTTCTTTTGTGCAGCACTGAGATCGGCCACGGTAAGCCCCAACACCTTGGCGGCTCCAGCGACCTGTGGCTTGGGCGCTTCTGGCGCTTCTGCACGAACTTGCGGTTGCTCGGGTTCCAGCTCCGCCACCGTCACAGACAAATCGCGCTGGCTACCCCGGCGAAACACCGTCATGGAGCTTTTGTTGCCGGGCTTCGTGTTGCCCACCAAGCGCGGCAGGTCCACCGATTTGTCGATCTCTTTGCCATCGAATTTCAGAATAATGTCGCCCGGCTCAACACCCGCCTTGGCGGCTGGCGAGTTGGGTTCGACACCCCGCACCAGTGCGCCCTTGGGCTGGCCCAGCCCGATCGACTCGGCAACCTCTTTGCTGACCTGGTCGATCTGCACCCCAATGCGCCCGCGCGTGACGCGGCCTGTGGTGCGGATCTGATCCGACACGCGCACCGCCTCGTCGATCGGAATGGCAAATGAAATACCTTGAAAGCCACCCGAGCGCGAATAGATCTGGCTGTTGATACCCACCACCTCACCGCGCATGTTGATCAGTGGCCCGCCCGAGTTGCCGGGGTTGATCGCCACATCGGTCTGGATGAACGGAAGAAAGTCGCCTGTATCACGTTTCTTGGCGCTCACAATGCCAGCGGTCACGGTGTTTTCCAGGCCGAAGGGCGAGCCAATGGCCATCACCCATTCGCCCACACGCAAGCGGTTCACATCACCAATCTTCACGGCGCTCAAGCCTGAGGCGTCGATCTTCACCACAGCCACGTCGGTGCGCTTGTCGACCCCCACCACAGTGGCTTTGAATTCGCGTTTGTCGGGCAGCGTCACGATCAGTTCATCGGCCCCATCCACCACATGGGCGTTGGTCATGATCAGCCCATCTGCGCTGAGGATGAAACCGGAACCCACACCGCGCGGCTGAGCTTCTTCCGACGGGCCGCGATCGGGGCGCGGGCCTCGCGGCGTCACACCGGGTGGCACCGGAATGCCAAAACGACGAAAAAATTCCAGCATCTGCTCATCGGCCCCTGAGCCGGATTCGGCACGGGCACTGGCCCGCTCCAGCGTGCGGATGTTGACCACCGAAGGCCCCACCAGATCCACCAGATCGGTGAAATCGGGCAACCCGCGCACACTGGGGGCAACCGGCACCACCGGGGTTTGGGCCGACAAGGTCTGCGGCAACAACAGCGCCGCAGTGCCGCCAGCGGCCAACACGGCTGCCGCCGCAACGGCAAGAACAGGCTTATGGACAAGATGGCGAAGCGTCATGGTGATCCTTCAAAAAAGGGCAACAACACAGAAAAATACGGGAATGGGCCCGTTGCGAGGAAGCAAGGGATGGAGGCCGCAGGCAAGGCTTAGCGCGTTCGCTCCAGCGCGTAGGCAAAACGGCGCAGCGTGGCCGTGGGCACCTCACCCAGCACTGTCAACCAGTAGGTGCCCACACGGCGGGTCAGCGAATGGGTGGCGCCAGACACTGCGGTCTTTTCCTTGCCATGGCGCTGGGCGTCGTAGGGCTCCACGAACAGTGAAACCGAGGCCAATCCGTCTGAAAACACCCACTGCATCGGCGCAGCAGCGCCACCACCCACAGACTCGGCCACTTCGCGGGTATGGCAGCTCATGGGCAGGAAACCGGGCACGGACTCCTTCATGCGCCAGCCTTCTGCTTCAGCGGTGGTCTTTTTCAGCACCGGCCGTTGCACGTCATAACCTTTGGTGTCTTTCATGAGCCGAGTGAGTTTGCCCATGCTCACCGGCGCGTCCAGCTGCAGCTCCGAAAATGCCACCTGCTCCAGCACCGCGCCCTGCTCTCCCAGTGTTTGCAACTTCACCACCAAGCCGGTTTTTTTCTCTGACCAGATGCGGAAACCAAAGCGCAAAGCATCTTTGGGCTGGATCTCGACCACATCGGCCAGGTAACCGGCCACACGCTCGGTACCCGCCTCGCTCACGCCATAAAACTCGGGTATCCCATTGCTGGGTGTGCGCAGCAGCTCGGGGAACAAACCCAACGACTCGCGCTTTTCAACCCATGCCGTCTTGGTCTCCGGCACAAACGTGATCACCTCGTTGTTGCGCCGAATGGTTGTGCGCGGCGCACCCGTGAGGGTGTCCACACGCTCCATTTGCTGCTCGCCATCGCACACATGCCAGATGCGGGACGCCGACATGGACGATCCCGCCGACACCACCAGCGTGCCCATGTAAGCACGCTGGCGCGAGGCTTCGTGCATACGCATCAGCCACTCATTCACACTGCGGGACTCGGTGGCCACAGGGGATGCAGTCTGAGCCTGCAGCGGCGCCCAGAAGCCAGCGATCAATGCGACCAGTGCTGCCGCGCGCCACGGCAAGGGCTTTGTCACTGGCACCCAACGGGCCAACGCGTTCAGGGGTCCCGTCAAAGCAACACGCAAAGGCAAGGCAAGCGTCATGGCGGTTCAGCGTCCGGTCGCGTCGTATGTGGCGTTGCGCAGGAAACCTGCGGGCATTTGCAGGGCAGACATACCGCCGTGCTGGCGGTGCTCGGCCATCAAGGCTTCCAGCTGGACGTCCCGAATCACGGCACCTTGCGGTGTGTTCACCACCACGGCTGTGCTTTCCGGCAACTGCGGTGCAGCAATGCCTGGGTTCGCGCCGACTAGAGCCAACTGTGCACCAGCACCACCGCGGACACCCGACGGTGCTGAGCCCAGCACCGTCCAACTCACCGCCATCACCGCGGCGAGCGAGGCCAGTCCAGCCACCATCTTCCAGCGAAACACGGCGTCGTTGGCGGCCGGCGCGCGCGCATGCCCCACCACCCCGGGTGGGGCCATGGGTAACACGGGCGGCACAGACAACGGTTGAACAACAGATGCCTCGACCTGCAACCGCGCGCGGATGCCCGCCAGAAAGTCTTGCGAGGTTTTGGTCGCCACTGCGGGCGCCGAAGCGCGCAGCACATCACCAATCACCTGGTAGCTGTGCCATCCTTCAAGACCCTGGCTCTCTCGATCCAGAGTTGCCAGCCAACGGTCAAGTTCAGCTTCAGTCAACTCACCATCTACAAAGGCAGACAAACAGCTTGCCGGCTCAAACTCCAGCGAAGTGGCGTGAGACGAACTCGATGCAGGGTTACCCATCCATGCGTCTGTCGTCAGGTCCGTGTGTGTGTTGGCGGCGTTCATGTTGACTTCCAAATATCTGATACAGCGATTACAAGCACTCTCGTGGGACCACGAGGCGCTACCATCGTTTTCCCGTTTGGCGTTCCAGCATGGGCTTGATGCGACTGGAAATCGCTTCGCGGGCCCGGAAAATCCGGGACCGCACCGTGCCGATGGGGCAATCCAGTGCCTGAGCAATATCGTCGTAGCTCAAGCCCTCTACTTCCCGCAAGGTAATGGCCATGCGCAGCTCTTCGGGCAATGCGTCCAAGGCCGCGTTCACGGCCTGTGCAATCTCCTTGCTGGCCAGCACCGCCTCGGGCGTCTCGGTGTCGGCCACATTCGAATTTAGTTCGCGTTCCAGTGAGGAAGTTTCATCGTCGTCGCCAGATTTCATTTGCGACTGGAAAACCAGCGGATCGCGTTTGAGCTCCATGAGCTGCTTTTTAGCGGTATTGACCGCAATCCGATACAGCCAGGTGTAGAACTGCGCGTCCCCCCGAAACTGGGCCAGGGCACGGTAAGCCCGAATGAAAGTCTCCTGAGCAATGTCCTGCACCAGGTCGCTGTCTCGCACCATCCGTCCAATCAGACGCTCCACCCGGCGCTGGTACTTGATGACCAGCATGTCGAACGCGCGCGACTCTCCGGCGAGGGTTCGTTGAACCAACATGACATCACTGTCGGGCGGCGGTGGAGCGGTGTGGTCTTCGGGTGTCATGCGCGCGGAAATATAACCCACTGGGACAGTGTGAAAGGCTGAGGCAATGCACAGCCCATTTTTCGGCTCATGCCCGATGCCTCAAGCCAACCGCACCAACGCCCGGCGCAGGTCGTTCCAGCGCGTGGGGTCGCTGTCGCACTCGACCCAGAGCCAGCGGTGCGCGCCGTCTGGATTGCGCACCCGCAACAGCATGCGGCTTTGCAGGTCGAGCACCCGTTCCACTTGCTGCAGGGGCGCGCCGTCGGCAAGGGCATCGCGGTGCCAGTGCCACACACCGGCGCGCGTCTGCCCACTGAACGGCGCACCCAGCGCATCCCATTGCAACCACCCCACGGGAGCGTTCAGCCAGCTCCGCCAGGCAAACCCGGCCCAACCCAGCCAAAGCAAGCCACCCAGCCAGCCAGCCACCCGGGTCAGCCAAGGCGCATCGGCCGCTGCGCCCAGCCAGGGCCACCACCAGAGCAGCAACACCAGCAGGCCGAGGCCGGCCAGTGCGCACAGCAGGCCCGCGTAAAAAGCACAACGCCCCACCGGGAACACCACCGATGGGGCGTTGCGCATGCGCTGTTTTGAAAATAACGTTGTTCAGGAGCAGGTCAGACGCGCCGGAAAACCAGTGTGCCGTTCGTGCCGCCAAATCCGAAGTTGTTCTTCATCGCCACATCGATCTTCATGTCCCGTGCCGTGTTGGCGCAGTAGTCCAGGTCGCATTCCGGGTCCTGGTTGAAGATGTTGATGGTCGGCGGGCTCTTTTGGTGGTGTACCGCAAGCACCGTGAACACGCTCTCAATGCCACCGGCACCACCCAGCAAATGACCCGTCATCGACTTGGTGGAGTTCACCACCGTCTTTTTGGCGTGGTCACCCAGAGCGGCCTTGATCGCATGGGTCTCGTTCACATCGCCCAGCGGCGTGGACGTACCGTGTGCGTTGAGGTAGTCCACCTGATCGGCGTTCACCCCTGCGTTGCGCAAGGCGTTCACCATGGCGCGGCGTGGGCCGTCCATGCTCGGCGCCGTCATGTGACCCGCATCGGCGCTCATGCCGTAGCCCGACAGCTCGGCATAGATTTTGGCGCCACGGGCTTTGGCGTGCTCGTACTCTTCCAACACCATCACGCCAGCACCCTCGCCC
This sequence comes from Hydrogenophaga sp., assembly GCF_030656115.1. Classification (GTDB taxonomy): domain Bacteria; phylum Pseudomonadota; class Gammaproteobacteria; order Burkholderiales; family Burkholderiaceae_C; genus Hydrogenophaga. Next base: position 16,263 of record NZ_JAUSOO010000031.1, on the reverse strand, counting down.
AACACGAAGCCATCACGGTCTTTGTCCCAGGGCCGAGAAGCCGTGGTCGGGTCGTCGTTGCGGGTCGACAAAGCGCGCATGGACGCAAAGCCACCCACGCCCAGCGGCGACACCGTCGCTTCGGAACCGCCCGCCACGATCACATCGGCATCGCCGTACTCGATCTTGCGCGCAGCTTCACCAATGCAGTGCAGACCGGTGGTGCAAGCCGTGACGACCGCGAGGTTGGGGCCTTTGAAGCCAAACCGCATCGACACATGCCCGGCGATCATGTTGATGATCGAGGCAGGCACGAAAAACGGCGAGATCCGGCGCGGGCCGCGGCTCACGTATTCGGCGTGCGTCTCTTCAATCAAGGGCAAGCCACCGATGCCCGAGCCGATGATGCAGCCGATGCGGTTGGCGGTTTCTTCGTCCAGGGCGTCGCCCACAGGCAAACCCGAGTCCACCACAGCCTGGTGGGCTGCGGCGATACCGTAATGTATGAATGAGTCCATTGACCGCGCTTCTTTGGCGGTGATGTAAGACTCAAGATCAAACCCCTTCACCTCGCCCGCGATCTTGCAGGAGAAATTTGACGCGTCAAATCGGGTGATGAGGTCGATGCCGGACTTGCCAGCAAGAATATTGGCCCAGGCTTCAGACACCGTGTTGCCCACGGGGCTGACACAACCCAGGCCGGTCACGACAACGCGACGTCGGCTCATTGGTGTCCCCCACGCTCTTTACAGCGTGTAATGCACTGCCACCCCAAAGGAAAGAAACCCCTCGGGGCGACCGTGCGTTGGCTCATGGATGGCTTAAGCCTTCTGGTGGGCCATCGCGTAATCGATGGCATTTTGGACGGTGGTGATCTTCTCTGCGTCTTCGTCCGGGATCTCGATACCAAATTCGTCTTCCAGGGCCATCACCAGTTCAACCGTGTCCAGCGAGTCGGCGCCCAGATCGGCCACGAAGGCCTTCTCGCTGGTGACCTGACCCTCTTCCACGCCGAGTTGTTCGGCAATGATTTTCTTAACACGTGCTTCGATATCGCTCATAAGTCCCTCTGAGGGTGGTTGAAATACAGACCGTCATTTTAGCCGGCCTAGAGAGGCATCCCTAGACGGCCCGCCGGACGGCTTATGCGGCGTTGGAAACAAGGGTGCCAGTCGGCTCCATCAGGCCATGAACATGCCACCGTTGACGTGCAATTCCTGTCCCGTCACATAAGCAGCCTGCGGGCTGGCCAGGTAAGCCACAGCGTGCGCAATGTCGGCGGGCTTGCCCAAGTGGCCCAGAGGAATCTGACCCAGCAAGGCTTTTTGCTGCTCTTCGGGCAAGGCTGCGGTCATGTCGGTTTCAATGAAACCCGGCGCCACGCAGTTCACGGTGATGTTGCGGCTGCCCAGCTCACGGGCCAGTGCACGCGTCATGCCTGCCACGCCGGCTTTGGCGGCTGCGTAGTTGGCCTGGCCGGCATTGCCCGAGGCACCGACCACACTGGTGATGCTGATGATGCGGCCATAGCGCTGCTTCATCATGGGCCGGATCACCGCGCGGCTCATGCGAAACACCGCCTTCAGGTTGGTGTCGAGCACGGCGTCCCAGTCGTCGTCTTTCAGGCGCATGGCCAGCATGTCGCGGGTGATGCCGGCATTGTTCACCAACACCTGCAAACCGCCATGGGCTTTCACGATCTCGTCGATCAAGGCCTCGGCCGCCTTGGCGTCGTTCACGTCGAGCCGGGCACCGCGGCAACCAGCCGCCGCACCAGGCACAGCGGCCAGCACGGCACCGATTTTGGCGGCACCTTCGTCGCTGGTGGCTGTGCCGATCACGGTCAGACCGCGCGCCACGAGTTCGTGCGCAATGGCGGCACCAATACCGCGCGAAGCGCCCGTGACCAAGGCCACCTGGCCCGCAAATTGGATTTCAGACATGGGTGTACTCCTTGTGTCAGGCCAGCAGGGCCTTCGCATCAGCCAGCGTGGCCGGGTCGTAAAGGGCTGAGCCGGTCAGTTCGGCGTCGATGCGCTTGACCATCCCGGCCAGCACCTTGCCCGGGCCGCATTCCACCAGCGTGGTCGCACCGCGGGCCTTGATAGCTGCCACGCATTCGACCCAGCGCACCGGCCCGAAAGCCTGGCGCACCAGCGCGTCGCGTATGGCGTCGGCGTCGGTCTGCACCGCCACGTCAATGTTGTTCACCACCGGAATCTGGGGGGCCGCCAACACCGTGGCCGCCAGTTTTTCCCGCAGCTTTTCTGCGGCAGGCCTCATCAGGCTGGAATGGAACGGGGCCGACACCGGCAAAGGCAAAGCGCGCTTGGCGCCGCTGGCTTTGAGCATTTCGCAGGCTTTTTCCACCGCCGCCTTGCTGCCCGCAATCACGGTTTGCGCAGGGTCGTTGAAGTTCACCGCCTCCACCACCTCGTCGCTGCCCGCGCCAAACGTGGCCTGCGCTTCGGCGCAACCGACGATCACGCGGGCTGCGTCCATGCCCAAGATAGCGGCCATGGCACCCGTGCCCACCGGCACGGCCTCTTGCATGGCCGCTGCGCGAAAGCGCACCAGCGGTGCCGCCTGCGCCAGCGTCAACACGCCCGAAGCCACCAGCGCCGAATACTCACCCAGCGAATGGCCCGCCACCACGGCCGGCAGCGCGCCACCGTCGGCGCGCCACACGCGCCAGGCAGCCACACCCGCCACCAGCATCACCGGCTGGGTGTTGGTGGTGAGCGCCAGCGCTTCTTTCGGGCCTTCCTTGATCAGCTTGGCAACGTCTTCACCCAGGGCGTCCGACGCTTCTTTCAGCGTTTCCAGCACAGCGGGGTGATCGCCCCAGGCGTCGAGCATGCCGACCGATTGCGAACCTTGACCAGGAAAGACAAAAGCAAAATTCTTCATGTTTCAATCCACACCCGGAATAGCCGGGCGAAACAGTAACGGTGTTGCGACAGACCGACTCAGCCTAAAAGTCCAGCAGCACAGCGCCCCAGGTAAAGCCACCACCCACGCCTTCGAGCATGAGCGTGTCGCCTTTCTTCACCTGACCAGCGCGCACCGCGTGGTCCAGCGCCAGTGGGATGGAGGCCGCCGACGTGTTGCCGTGCTGGTCCACCGTCACCACCACCTTGTCCATGGGCAGCTTCAACTTTTTGGCCGTGCTTTGCATGATGCGGATGTTGGCCTGGTGGGGAATCAGCCAGTCGATGTCGGCCGAGGTCTTGCCCGCCTTGGTCAAGGCCGCACGCGCGGTGTCTTCGAGCACACCCACCGCCAGCTTGAACACCGCCTGGCCGTCCATTTTCAGCAGCGGGTCGCCCAGTACGTTGCCACCCGACACATGGCCCGGCACGCACAAGATACCGCTGTGCTTGCCATCGGCGTGGATATCGGTGGCCAAAATACCCGGCGTGTCGCTGGCTTCCAGCACCACCGCACCCGCTCCATCGCCGAACAGCACGCAGGTGGTGCGGTCGGTGAAATCCAGAATGCGGCTAAACACTTCGGAACCCACCACCAGCGCTTTGGTCGCCGTACCCGTCTGGATCAGAGAGCTCGCCACCGTGAGCGCATAAATGAAACCACTGCACACAGCCTGTACGTCAAACACCGGGCAGCCCGCAATGCCCAGTTTGTGCTGCAAAAGGGCTGCGGTGGAGGGAAAAACCATGTCGGGCGTCGACGTGGCCACAATGATCAAGTCAATATCTGTGGGCACCACACCGGCCGCATCCATCGCCTGACGGCAGGCTTCTGCGGCCAGGTCGCTGGCAAACACGCCATCGGCCGCAAAGTGCCGTGCCCGAATGCCGGTGCGCTCCACGATCCACTCGTCGCTGGTCTCCACGCCGCGCTGGGCCAACATGTCCACCATGTCGGCATTGGTCAGGCGCTGGGGGGGCAGGCTGCTGCCGGTGCCGGTGATGCGGGCGTAACGTGTCATGCGAGGGACTGGCTTGTATTAAATGGTCGGAATGCTTTTGAACTCACTGGGTGCCGCGCTCCCGGCAATCAGCGGGGCTGCGTGGGCTATGCGTTCCCGCACGTTGTCCAACAAGTTGTTGTGGGCCGCATCATAAGCCCGGCACAGCGCCTGCTCAAACGCGAAGGCGTCAGCCGACCCGTGGCTCTTGAACACCAGCCCGCGCAGCCCCAGCAGGGCTGCTCCATTGTAACGACGGTAGTCAGCGCGCTTTTTAAAGGCCGATAGAACCGGATAAGCGCAGATAGCTGCCAGCTTTGTCAGCCAGTTGCGAGAAAACTCATCTTTGATGAAACCTGCGAACATGGTCGCCACACCTTCGCTTGCCTTGAGAGCCACGTTGCCGACAAAGCCATCACACACAACGATATCGGTCGTTCCCTTGAAGATATCGTTTCCTTCGACGTTCCCAAAGAAATTCAAATCACCCGTGTTGGCCGCATTACGCAACAACACACCGGTTTTTTTGATGATTTCGCTGCCTTTGATTATTTCTCCACCCACGTTGAGCAGCCCCACCGTGGGTTCCGGCCGCCCCGTGATCGCCACCACCAGGGCCGATCCCATCACCGCGAACTGCAACAGGTGCTCGGCGGTGCAGTCCACATTGGCGCCGAGATCCAGCACGGTGGTGGCTCCGCCGCGGGCATTGGGCAACTGGGACGCAATGGCCGGGCGATCAATACCATCCAACGTCTTGAGCACATAGCGGGCGATCGCCATGAGCGCGCCCGTGTTACCAGCCGACACGACCGCCTGGGCCGCACCGTCCTTGACCTGCTGAATGGCCACCCGCATGGACGAGTCTTTTTTGCGGCGCAGCGCCACCTCCACCGGGTCGTCCATGGTAACGACCTCGCTGGCGGGGACAACGGTGCAACGAACGTTATCCAGAATCTGCGGCCATGCAGCAAAAATCGAAGGCTGCCCCACCAGCAACAACTGGGCGTTGGGGTGACTGGCCAAGAAAGCCACGCAGGCTGGCAACGTCACAGCTGGACCGACGTCTCCCCCCATGCAATCCACAGCGATGGTGATCATGACAACATCCCGGTGCAGGCGCTCAGGGCACCCCAAGAATGAAAAAAGCCCGCATGGATCATGCGGGCCTGTGCCTGGATAGAGCTACAGACCCCGTGCGCGACACCGCGGCGAGGCCTGTGGCTGCCCGTCACTTAGGCTTCTGACTTGTTTTTCAGCACTTGGCGACCACGGTAAAAACCGTTGGGGCTGATGTGGTGACGCAAGTGGATTTCACCGGTGGTAGGCTCCACGGCGATACCCGGCACGTTGAGCGCGTTGTGCGAACGGTGCATGCCACGCTTCGATGGGGATTTTTTGTTTTGCTGTACGGCCATGATGGGCTCCTGAAATCGGTTGGGGTGAAACGGGGTGGCCTAAACAGGGTGGATTCATGGGGTGACCAAAATGCCAAAATACCCAATCAACCAACTGTGGCAACTATCAAGCACCCGACCCGACCACACAATGTGCAAACGAGTACAAGCGCAAAGCCAAGCATTATAGCCTGAAGCCAGCAGCGATACAAAAGTAAATCCGACGAATGCGGGCTTTGCACTGCAGCAAGCAGCGCCGGCAACCTACCCCGGCAAGTTCGACAAGCACAAAACCACTTACTTCTTCAAGCGCGCCAGTTCGGCGAACGGATTTCTGCGCTGTGGCCCATCACCCTCTTGACCCACACCCGGGTCGGCAGCCTGCATCACCACCGGCAGCGGACACACCTCGTGCATGGGAACCAATGGCAACTCCATCAGCAATTCATCTTCCAGCAATTCATGCAGACTGGGGCGCGGCTCCAGGGCCAACAGATCTTCTTCACAGTGATCGTCTTCTGCTTCGGCTGCGGCTTCATCGGCCACAAAACGGAACCAGCGGTCCACCACGAGCACCGTCTCAGCAGGGCCCAGACAACGCTGACACGTCAACGGCATCGACGTACGTGCCTCCAGGTGCAACCACACGGCAGGCGCACCGCCCTTGGCGCCAGGGCGCATCTCACCATGAGCTTGCCAGTGCACCTGCAATGCTGAAAACTGGGTTTCTGCGTCCAGATGAGCCTCGGCCAACAGCCGTTCAAAGCGGTTCAGCGGGTCGTCGGCCTGCAGGCTGGCACCGGCCAGAGCAAATGCCCGCATGTCCAGGCGGTCGGCATTCCATGCCATTTTGGGGTTGGGATTCATGCCGGGAGTGTAAAAGAATGCTGGGAGAATACCGGTATGTCTGTTCTCAGCACCACGGCTCCCAACCCCCTCTCACGCCCGCTCATTTTGGGCTCCACCTCGCGTTACCGGCGCGAGCTGCTCGGCCGCTTGGGCGTGCCGTTTGACGTCGTCAGCCCCCAGGTAGACGAAATCCCGCGAACCGGCGAGACACCCGCCGCCCTGGCCCTGCGCCTGGCCATAGCCAAGGCGCGCGACGTGGCAATGCGCCACCCGCAAGCGGTGGTGATTGGCAGCGACCAAGTGGCTGACCTGCACGGTGAACCCCTGGGCAAGCCCGGCACCCATGAACGCGCCGTAGCCCAACTGCAACGCATGCGCGGACAAACCGTCGTCTTTCAAACCGCACTGGCCGTGGTGTGCCTGGAAACCGGGTTTGAGCAATGTGAACTGGCTGCCGTGCGCGTGGTGTTCAGAGATCTGAGCGACAGTGAAATTGAGAACTACCTGCATGCCGAACAACCTTACGACTGCGCCGGCAGCGCCAAAAGCGAAGGCTTGGGCATTGCTCTGCTGGAGCGCATTGACAACGACGACCCGACCGCCCTGGTAGGCCTGCCGCTCATTCGAACCTGCCGCATGATCCGCGCCGCTGGGGTGCAGTTGTTATGAACACCAGCACCGCCAAGCCCGGCTCGCTCTATTTGGTGCCCACCCCGCTGGACTTCGGCGTCAGCCAAGACAGCGCGACAGCTCCCAGCCAGTGGCTGCCAGCCGAAACCCTCACCGCCGCCAGCAGCCTTACCCACTGGATCACCGAAAACGCCAAGAGCACCCGAGCCTTCCTGAAAAGGGTAGAAGCGACCCAAGGCTTGGCCGCCCCCCTGCAAGGCCAACACATCACCGAACTGCCTCGCGCTGCCCACAAAAAGGGGGATCACACACCCGATACCCAGGGTGATGCTCTAGCCCGCACCCTGCTGGCACCGGCCTTGCTGGGACACGATATGGGCCTGGTCAGCGAAGCCGGTATGCCCGCCATTGCAGACCCCGGCAGTTCCATCGTGCGCGCTGCACACGCCATGGGCTTGCGCGTGGTGCCCCTCACGGGCCCGGTCTCGCTCATGCTTGCGCTGGCCGCCAGTGGTTTGAACGGCCAGAACTTCGCGTTTGTGGGCTATGTGCCGCAGGAAGCCACCGAGCGAACCCAACGCGTGCGTGAACTGGAATCCCTGGCCCTGAAAACAGGGCAAACGCAAATATTCATCGAAACACCCTACCGCAACACCGCCCTGCTGCAGGCCCTGATGAAAACCTTGCACCCGCATACGCGGTTGGCTGTTTGTTGTGCCCTCACGCTGCACAACCAGGTCGTACGCAGCGCGTTGGTACACGACTGGAAGCGAGGCAACGGTGCACTGGCGGGGCTTCCTCTGGACGCACCTGCGGTGTTTTTGATTGGGCGATAAGGGTTCTGGATCGTGGTTTTGAAGATCCACAGCTTCATTCGGCAAGGACAATGTCAACAGACCTTTCATCGCTTTTGACGAAACGGTATTGGAAGTTGTTTGGGCGCAGTTAGGATTTGGGGTTATTGAACCCCCTTCAGGCGTTCACCACCCAGACCCCCACCCATGAAAATTCTTCTGACTGGCGGCGCCGGCTATATCGGCAGCCACACCTTCGTTGCATTGCGAGATGCGGGCTTTGAGCCTGTGATTCTGGACAACTTCGCCAACAGCCACCCAGCGGTGCTTGAGCGCCTGGAGCGCATCACGGGCCAGCCGGTGCTGCTGGAGCGCGGGGATGTTTTGGACACGCCTTGGGTGGAGGCGGTGTTGCGCCGCCACCAGCCGGTGGGTGTGGTGCACTTTGCTGGCGACAAGGCCGTGGGCGAAAGTGTGGCGCAGCCGCTGAAATATTTTCACAACAACATCGGTGGCGCGGTGAGCCTGATGCGCGCCATGACGGCGGTGCACGCCGACGGCTCGGTGCCTGCTGTGCCCACGCTGGTGTTCTCCAGCAGCGCCACGGTGTACGGCGACCCGGCTTCGGTGCCCATTACCGAAGACTTTCCGCGCAGCCACACCAACCCATATGGCCACAGCAAGCTGGTCATTGAGGACATGCTGACGGCGGTGCGCACGGCCAATCCGGTGTGGCGCGTCGGGACACTGCGTTACTTCAACCCGGTGGGTGCGCACCCCAGCGGGCTGATCGGCGAAGACCCGGCAGACATACCCAACAACCTGATGCCGTTTGTGGCGCAGGTGGCGGTGGGTCTGCGGCCTTATCTCAATGTGTACGGCAACGACTACGCGACGCCCGACGGCACGGGGGTGCGTGACTACATACATGTGGTCGATCTGGCGGCAGGCCATGTGGCAGCGCTGCAAGCCCTGCTGGGCCAAGGCGAAAGCTTCACGGTGAACCTGGGCACGGGCCGGGGCAACAGTGTGCTGGAGGTGGTGCGGGCCTTTGAAGCCGCCAGCGGGCGCCCCGTGCCGTACCAATTTGCTCCGCGCCGTGCGGGCGATGTGGCGCAGTGTTACGCCAATGCCGCATTGGCCAAGCAATTGCTGGGCTGGGAAGCCCGGCATACGCTGGACCAGATGTGCGCCGACAGTTGGCGCTGGCAGAGCGGGAACCCGAACGGCTACCGAGGTTGAAGATCACGGCGCATGTCGACTCGGTTGGTGCCTTGAAGCGTGGCATTGCTGTCGCTGCGTGGCATACAGCGATGCCGTGATTTTTTCAGACAAGGGGATCCGTCAAGAACTGACGCGGACTTACTTCACCTGAACGCCCGCAGCCCGTGCTGCCAAGAACACACCCTCGCCAACGCTGGCGCCAAAACGTTTGGCCAGGCGCAGGCCGAGGTTTTCGCGTTGGGTGTAATCGACGATATCTGCGGCCTTGACGATTTCACGCGCCACAAAGTCCAGGCTGCCCAGACCATCGGCCAACCCCATGGTCACAGCTTGCTGGCCACTCCAGACCAAGCCACTGAAGGTATCGGGTGTTTCTTTGAGGCGTGTTCCACGGCCTTGTTTGACCACCGTGATGAACTGGGTGTGAATTTCACCCAGCATGGTCTGAATGTAGGCGCGCTGCGCATCATCTTGCGGGCTGAAGGGGTCAAGCATGGCCTTGTTTTCACCGGCGGTCATGAGTCGGCGTTCGATACCCAGTTTTTCCATGAGCCCGGTAAAACCGAAACCATCCATCAGCACACCGATGCTGCCGACCAGACTGGCTTTGTCGACATAAATGTCGTCTGCAGCGGCGGCGATGTAGTAGGCGGCCGATGCGCAGGTTTCTTCCACCACGGCATAGACTTTTTTGTTGTGCAGCGCCTTGAGGCGGGTAATTTCGTCGTTGATGATTCCGGCCTGCACAGGGCTGCCGCCGGGTGAGTCGATCAACAACACAATGGCTTGGGCGCCCGGGTCTTCAAAGGCAGAGACGAGCGAACTGACCACGTTGCTGGCACTGGCTTGGGCACCAGAGGCAATTTCGCCCCGAATTTCAATGACGGCGGTGTGGGGGGTGCGGATGGATGTGCTGACACTGTCGGCGCTGTAGATGAACCAGGCGATGGCGCCAAAAATGCCAAGCCAGACCAGCCGCATGAACGTTTTCCAGCGCCGGGCGGCCTGCTGTTCTTTGAGGGTGGCGAATACCAGTTTTTCGATGGTGGCGCGCTCCCAGCCTGGGGTGCTGCTGGCGCTGGCGGGCAAGCCCGCGTTGTCGTCGTTCATGTTGCGGGGCTCTCAGAATTCAACAGGTTTGAGGTTGTATTGTGACTGCCAGTGCACCACGCCGCCGTGCTCCAGCAGTTCAATTTTGACCAACCCACCCCGGCAGGGTCCGCCCGTGCAGGCACCCGAGGTGGGCTCGTAGGTAGCGCCATGGGTGGCACACAGAAGCCAGCGACCAGAGCCGTCAAAAAACTGGTTCGGCTGCCAGTCCATTTCCATGGCCACATGGCTGCAGCGGTTGAGATACGCGTATGGCTGCCCACGGTATCGCACGGCAAAGGCGCGGCAGGTTTGGCCAGCGTAAACCACATCAAAGGGCACAGCCCGTCCGCCATCGGCCAGGTCGCGGCTGTTGCACAGAGGGTAACAAGGGTCGGAGGAAGAGGCTGCGTTCATGTTGAGGAAAGACCTGGCCCAAGCACGGCGAAACGGCCAAAGGCCTCAGGCGTTGGCACTCAACCAGTTGTGCAGCTCGCGCACCGAATGGGCCACGTGCAAAGGGTTGAGCGCATGGAATGCGTCGGATTCGTGGGCGCCGTAGCTCACACCCACGCTGGCGCAACCGGCGTTCAGGGCCATTTGCAGATCGTGGGTGGTGTCGCCAATCATGAGGGTGCGCTCGGGGTCCACACCGAATTCGGCCATGAGCTCTTCCAGCATGAGCGGGCTGGGTTTGCCGGCGGTTTCGTCGGCGGTGCGGGAAGCGTCAAACATGCCTTGCAGCTCCACCGTGCGCAGCACGTCGTTGAGTCCGGTACGGCTTTTTCCCGTGGCCACGGTGAGCCAGTGGTGGCGGCTTTTGAGTTCGGCCAGCAGAGGCAACACACCGTCAAACAGGCTGAGGTCGTGCTGGCGGGCCATGTAATGGTGGCGGTAGCGCTCACCCAGCAAGGGGTATTTGTCTTTCGGCACATCGGGCGCCGCATGGGCCAGGGCCTGCATCAGACCCATGCCGATGACGTAGCTGGCCGATTGGTCGGTGGGCACGGTACCACCCACATCGGCCACGGCGGCCTGGATGGCGCGGGTGATGAGGGCGGTGGAGTCGAACAGGGTGCCATCCCAGTCGAAGGCAATGAGGTCGAATTGGCGAGGACGCATGGCGGTGGTGTGTGACGCGGTGTTCAAGCAGCAAAGGCCTGTGCGTGGTGCCGCAAATGGTCCTCCACAAAACTGGCGATGAAGTAATACCCGTGGTCGTAGCCCTCGTGGCGGCGCAGGGTGAGCGGCTGGCCGGCCTGTGCGCAAGCGGCCTCAAAGGCTTCGGGGTGGAGCTGTTCAGCGAGAAATTTGTCCGCCAAACCTTGGTCCACCAGAATGCCGCCCGGGTACGGCGCCGTGGGTTGCTCGGCCATGAGCCGGCTGGCATCGTGTGCCATCCAGGTGGTTTCGTCTTGTCCCAGATAGCCGGTAAAGGCTTTTCGGCCCCACGGGCATTGGGAGGGTGCGCCAATGGGCGCAAAAGCCGACACACTGCGAAACACGCCGGGGTGGCGCAGCGCCAGTGTGAGGGCGCCGTGGCCCCCCATGGAATGGCCGAACAGACCTTGGCGTGCGCCGTCCAGCGTGAACTCGCTCACCACAGCGGGCAACAGCTCTTTAAGCAAGTAGCTTTCCATGCGCCAATGGCCCGCCCAAGGAGCTCGGGTGGCGTCGAGGTAGAAGCCCGCGCCCACGCCAAAGTCCCAGTGATGGTCTTCGCTGTCCACGCCCGCACCGCGCGGGCTGGTGTCGGGCGTGAGCAGGGCCAAGCCGAGTTCGGCGGCGGTGCGCTGGGCGCCGGCCTTGATGGCAAAGGTCTCTTCGGTGCAGGTGAGCCCTGCCAAAAAGGTGAGCAGCGGCACAACTTGCCCGGCCAGTGCCTGCGGCGGCAGAAACAGGCCAAAGCGCATGGGCAGGCCGATTTCACTGGAAGCGTGTTTGTAAAAGCGCTGCACGCCACCGAAGCAGCCGTGCTCGCTGAGCAGTTCGAGTCGGTTCAATGCCATGGTCAGAATTCAATGACGCTGCGAATGGACTCACCGCGCTTCATCAGTTCGAAGCCTTCGTTGATGTCTTCCAGCTTGAGCTTGTGGGTGATCAGGTCGTCGATGTTGATCTTGCCGTCCATGTACCAGTCGACGATCTTGGGCACGTCGGTGCGGCCGCGTGCACCGCCAAAGGCCGAGCCTTCCCACTTGCGACCGGTAACCAGCTGGAACGGGCGGGTGGAGATTTCGGCGCCGGCTTCGGCCACACCGATGATGATGCTGCGGCCCCAGCCCTTGTGCGTGCATTCCAGCGCGTCGCGCATCACCTTCGTGTTGCCGATGCATTCAAAACTGTAGTCGGCGCCGCCGTCGGTCAACTGCACGATGGTATCGACCACGTTGGCGTGCTCTTTGGGGTTGATGAAGTGCGTCATGCCAAACTTGCGGGCCATGGCTTCACGCTCGGGGTTCAGGTCCACACCAATGATTTTGTCGGCGCCCACCATCCTGGCGCCCTGAATCACGTTCAGGCCAATACCGCCCAGGCCGAACACGACCACGTTGGCTCCAGCCTCCACCTTGGCGGTGAAGATGACGGCGCCGATGCCGGTGGTGACGCCGCAACCGATGTAGCAGACCTTGTCGAACGGCGCGTCTTCGCGGATCTTGGCCAGCGAGATTTCAGCCGCGACCGTGTAGTTGCTGAAGGTGCTGGTGCCCATGTAATGAAAGATGGGCTGGCCGTCCAGACTGAAGCGGCTGGTGGCGTCGGGCATGAGGCCTTTGCCTTGCGTTCCGCGAATGAGCTGGCACAGGTTGGTTTTGCGGCTCAGGCAAAACTTGCACTGGCGGCATTCGGGCGTGTAGAGCGGTATGACGTGGTCGCCCTTCTTGAGCGAGGTCACGCCCGGGCCCACGTCCACCACAATGCCAGCACCTTCCTGGCCCAGGATGGCAGGAAAAATGCCTTCGGGGTCGGCGCCGCTGAGGGTGTAGTAGTCGGTGTGGCAGATGCCGGTGGCTTTGATTTCGACCAACACTTCACCGAATTTCGGGCCTTCAAGGTCCACGGTTTCAATGGTCAGGGGCTGGCCTGCTTTCCAGGCGACGGCGGCTTTGGTTTTCATGGTTGCGGTATGAAGCGGTTGAACAACCGCTTGAGATTAACGCAGATCACACGCACCCGACGCCAGGGGCTTTCCCGTCAATCCATCTGGGCCCCGCCTTTGAACCACTGCGCAAACAGCGCGCGCTCTGCGTCGGTGATGCCGGTGGCGTTGTTCATGGGCATGAGCTTGGTGACCACGACTTGCTGGTACACCGTCTGGGCGTGCAGCTTCACGGCCTCGGGTGAGTCGAGCCGCACGTTTTTGGACGCAAGCGCCTCGCCGTGGCACATGACACAGCGCTGCTCAATGACGGGCTTGAGCTGGGCGTAGCTCACGGTGTCGGGCACCGCCACCGCCTGCACCGGGGCGGGCTTGAGCCAGACGATGAGTGCCAGCAACACCAACACACCGACTGCCGCGTAAGGCCAGGGGTGGTTGTTGCGACCCAGTTTGAAGCCGTGGCGCAGCACGAAAAACTGGCGAATGGCGGCGCCAGCCAACATCATCCCGATCAAAACGACCCCGTTGTATTCGTGGGTGTAGGTGAAGCTGTAGTGGTTGCTCAGCATGGAGAACAGCACCGGCAGCGTGAAGTAGGTGTTGTGCACACTGCGCTGCTTGCCGCGCTTGCCGTGGATGGGATCCACCGGGCGGCCGGCCTGGATGTCGGCCACCACGGTGCGCTGGCCGGGAATGATCCAGAAGAACACATTGGCGCTCATGGTGGTGGCGATCATGGCGCCCACAATGAGGAAGGCGGCGCGGCCCGCAAACATTTGTGTGGCGGCGTAAGCGGCCACACACACCAGCACCAGCACCAGCGCGCCCACCTTGGCATCGCCGTTTTCGCTTTGCCCCAGGGTGCGGCAAATCGCGTCGTACAGCAGCCAGAACACCACCAGAAAGGCAAGCGCTGCGGCAATCGCACCGGCTGGGCTCCAAGCCATCACGTTGGGGTCGATCAAATAGACGCTGGGGCTCCAGAGGTAGGAGATGAAAAACAGCGCAAAGCCCGAGAGCCAGGTGGAATAGCTTTCCCAGTAAAACCAGTGCAGGTGACCGGGCAGCTTGGGCGGGGCACCTGCAAATTTGACCGGGTGGTAAAAACCGCCGCCGTGCACAGCCCAGAGCTCGCCGCTGACGCCGTCTTTTTTCAATTGTTCATCTTCGGGCGGCGTGAGACTGCTGTCGAGAAAGACAAAGTAAAAAGAGGAGCCAATCCAGGCGATGGCCACAATGACATGCAACCAGCGCAGCAGCAGGTTGGCCCAATCCAGCAGATAAGTTTCCATGGCACCTCAACACAACGGGAAAACCGTCAGGGTTTGCGACTCACCACCGCGGGCGCTCTGAGTCGGCTGAGGGCCGCGATTGAGTGTGAGGCGTCACACCCGCTCCGCTGCGACCGGTACAGCGCAAAGTGTATACAGTTTCTGCAAACACTTGATGCTGGGAAAACCCGAACCAACGGATTTTTTGCAAACCGATGCGCCCACTCTGTCCTTCAACCCGCCCCCGTCGCATTCAAAAGCAACAATTGCGCCACCACCGATGCAGCGATGACGGCGGGTGCTTTGTCTGTGATGCCAGGCAGGCCAATCGGACAGGTCACATGGGCCAATTCTGACGGGCTGAACCCACGCGCCTGCAAGCGGCGTCCAAAGGTGGCCCATTTGGTGCGACTGCCAATGAGTCCCACAAACGGCAGATCGTGGCGCTCACGCTGGCGCTCCAGACAAGCGGCCACCACATCCAGGTCTTCGGCGTGCGAAAAGCTCATGACAAGGACGCGTGAGCCAGGGACAAGGTGGCGCACCGCGGCGTGTACCGGATCGGAATGCTCGGTGTGCACCTGGGTCGGCGTGTCCGGGGCAAACACGTCGTCGCGGCTATCGACCCAGTGCACGGCAAACGGCAGCGGTGCCAGCGCCTGCACGATGGCGTGGCCCACATGGCCGCCACCAAACAAGGCCAAGGGTGTCAGGCGCGGTTGAAGCCGTTGGCTCAGTTGCTGCACATCGTCGGCGCTGACGGGTTCGAACCCCAGTTCCAACGCACCACCGCAGCACTGGCCAAGCCGGGGACCCAACACGGTGCGTTGCGTCCAGGGCGCGGGAACGCTGGAGGAGCCAGCCAGGTGCAGGCGTGCCTGGCTCAGCGCGTCCCACTCCAGGTGCCCACCCCCGATGGTGCCGAACACACGTTGGGCGAACACAGCCATCCAGGCACCCGCTTCACGCGGCACCGAGCCTTGGCTGTGTTGCACCGTCACCAGCACAGCCGGCTGGGTGCGCAGTTGCGCCAAAAACGCGTCCAAGGTATGCGCCATGGGTGAATGTGCGGTGAAGATGTCCGAAGGGGTGTGTGAAAAAGCCAGCCAATCCCAATTGGTCGTCAGTATCCGGGCGACTGTGCAAATCGGATTTCAAGAATCACAATACACTCGATTCGTTTGCCCATATGGCCGCCGAGCGCCAGGCCAAGGGGCTCTTGCAGCGCAACACAGGCACATCCTATATGAGAGACATTCCACCCGCACCGCAGCCGGCGTTGGCCCGCAACACAGCCAACAGAACCGAAGACCGCCCATCCTGGGCATGGCTGGGCATTTTGACCGCCACCTTGCTGGCCGCTTGCGCCACGCCACTGCCCCCAGCACCGCCGCCCCCCCCACCGCCGCCAGCACCGGCCCCCGCCCCGCCACCACCACCACCGCCTCCACCCGTTGTGGAGGTGCCAGCACCCACCTTGATCTCGCACGCCACCACGCCCAAAGACTACCGGCAAGACGGTGCACGGCACATCTACAAGCACAACGGTCACCGCATCCACAAAGGCCAGCTGCCCCCGCTGATGCATGCGGTGGGTGTGTTGCAAGTGGACCTGGATGACCGAGGCAACGTGCGCAACCTCAACTGGATGCGCGCGCCATCGCACGTGCCCGACGTGATGCGTGAGATTGAGCGCACGGTCAGGGCTGCGGCACCGTTCCCGGCACCGGTGCGCATGGGACCTGTGACCTACACCGATGTGTGGCTGTGGGACAAGAGCGGCAACTTCCAGCTCGATACGCTCACCGAAGGCCAGCGGCTGCGCTGAACAATGGGTGTATCGCCAAGGCCCGCTTGTTGCGGGCCTTTTTCATGTGCGCCCAGCATGGGCGCACTCCTGCGGGTGCAAGTCCCGCCGCAAGTTGACCAAGACGAGCGAAGCGAAGCGCAACCGCATGAGGGCGACCGAGTGTGGGAAGGAAGCGTGGAGCGCAAATCA
>NZ_JAUSOO010000018.1 GCF_030656115.1 Hydrogenophaga sp. | reverse complement strand
GCTCATTGACGTGGGCGATGCGTACTCACCATGAGCGATGGAGCCAACGGCACATGCAGGCCATGTACGTTTTGCAGCGCACGCACCTCAAGGCTGCAAGGGCTTGGCGCATGAAAACGGCGTTGCGCCAAGTCTATGAATCCGCTGCACAGGCCCAATCCGAGGAGGTGGCCAAGACCGGACTCAAGCAGTGGATCTCGTGGGCCAGCCGATCACGACTTGATCCGTTCAAGCGGTTGGCCAACACACTGAAAACGCATTGGGATGGTGTGGTGGCAGGGATGCTACAGGCCAGGACCAATGCCTATGTGGAGGCCATGAATGGGTTGTTGCAGCAGGCCAAGCGAGCGGCTCGCGGGTTCAGAAATACCGAGAACTTCATCGCCATTGCTTACCTGCGCATGTCCAAACTGGTCCATTTGCCAGCGAATCCGTTTGAGGCTGCAAAACCACGTAGCCAGAGGCTCATCATGCGGTGCGTCTGATGTCAAGTTCCACTCAAAACGTCATAGAGCCGTCTTTTGTTCATGCCCGCCTCCACGCTGTGCTCAAACAAACATGTTGAGCTGGTGCTTTTCGACGACAGATAGTTTGACAACTACCGGAAGTGCAGATACCCGAAACAGCGATACTTGATCGCGCACGGTTTAAGGAGAACCTCATGCCTATGTACGAATACGCTTGTTCCGATTGCAGCCATGAATTTGAAGCGCTGGTGCGCTCAGACACGATTCCGACGTGCCCTCGGTGCCAATCCACCCGGTTGACCAAGCTGCTGTCGGTGTTTGCCACCCCGACCGGCAGTGCTTCGGCGGTGCTGCCCTTGCCGTCGTGTGGCTCGTGTGTCTCACCGGGCGCGCACAGCGGTTGCCCCTTGGCTTTGGGGAGATGACTTTGATGGCCACCACACCCAACGACGTGTCCAACAGCACCGGTTCTTTGAGCGAACTGGAGCAGATGCAAGAGCGCTTGGCGTGCATCGAGGCGGCTATCAGCCGCTTTGTGCCAGAAGGTTTGGTGCATCTGCTTGGTGCCCAGAGCCTGACCGAGTTGCGCCGAGGGCAGCACCTGGAAACCACCATGACGGTGTTGTTCACCGACATCCGCAACTTTACCCAGCAGTCCGAAAACATGACGGCTGCACAAACCTACGCCTTCATCAACGACTATCTCGGCAGCATGGAGCCCGCCATTGAAGCCAATGGCGGCTTCATTGACAAGTTCATTGGCGATGCCATCATGGCGCTCTTTCCGCGCAGCGCCGATGATGCGGTGCAAAGTGCCATCGACATGCTCAACCGTGTGGAAAAAGGCAATGAGCGCCGTCAGCGCAAGCAGCCTTTGCCCATCCATGTGCAGCACGACAGGCGCATACGCCAAAGCCGGTTGCCCACCCGCATTGGCATTGGTCTGAACACCGGTATCGTGATGCTTGGTCTGGTCGGTGGCATGCGCAGGCAAGAACTGACCGTGTTGAGCGACGCTGTGAACTTGTCGTCGCGCCTGGAGAGCATGACCAAGACCTACGGCATTTCGCTGCTCATCAGCGAGCAAACCCTCTACAACCTGCAGGATCCCCAGCGCTACTGCGTACGTTTTGTCGATCGCATCCGGGTCAAGGGCAAAGTACAGCCCCATTCGGTGTACGAGGTGTTCGACGCCGATCCCGCCGCCTTGCGCGAAGGCAAGCTGAAAACCCGGCACGCATTTGAAGAGGCGGTGGCCTACTACCACCTGAAAGAAATCGACCAGGCAGAGCCGTTGCTGCAAGCCTGCATCACCGAGGTTCCCGACGACCAACCTGCGCAAACCTATTTGAGCCGCTGCCGGGAGTACCGGGCCACCGGTATTCACCATGCGACGGGCGAAGTGGGCAGCGAGTTGGCGTGGCGGGACGAGTTTCTGGTGGGCAACCCGCTCATCGACGAACAGCACCAAGAGCTGCTGGTGCACATCAATGATTTGGCGGCCAAAGTGGCTACGGGCAACTTTGTGGGTATCGACGACATCATGCAATTCATCGGTCGGTATGTGCAGATGCACTTTGAAACCGAAGAAGTGATCATGCACCGCATCCACTACCCCCACCTTGCGGCCCATGTGCAAGAGCACCGCAGTTTTACCCAGCGCTACCTGTGCCTGGCCGACGACATTGCGCAACAACGCCATTCGCGCTTGTACCTGGGCTTTCAGATCCAGCTGTTCTTGTTTGACTGGTTTGCCAACCACACCACCCGAACCGACCGGTACCTGACCCGATTCATCGCCAACCAGACCGATCGACTCGTCAGCGAAACCGCTGCCAGCCCCAGCCGATGCGCAGCACCGCCGTGATGCCGCACAGCACCGCAAAGCCGTAAGCGATCTGCGCGAACCACTGCGGCCACAGGCACATGGCGGTGAAGGCGAGGATGGTTTCGGTGGCTTCTGTCAGTCCGCCCAGAAAATAAAAACTTTTGTCGGGAAACGCCAGCGACTGCAGCTGGCGCTTTTCAGCCACAGCGGCAAAGGCCAGAAAGCTGCTGCCGGTGCCGATGAAGGCGGCCAGCAGCACGGCGGCGGGCAGGGCGTTGGCGGGCGGGTCGGCCAGCGCAAAGGCCAGCGGAATCGGGGCGTAGTACAGTAAGTCGAGTGTGATGTCGAGAAAGCCGCCCCGGTCGGTGGGCGAGGTTGCGCGGGCCACGGCACCATCCAACCCGTCCATCAGACGTGACAGCAGCAGCAGCGCCAAACCGCTCAGGTAATGCTGCAGCGCAATGGCGGTGGCGGCGGCCATGCCGGTGGCGAAGCCGACAAGGGTGATGGTGTCGGCACGCAGGCCCAGGCGCACCAGGCTGCGGGCGGCGCGTGTCATGAGCGGTTTCAGCGCTTGTTGTATGGTTTTATCCAGCATGGTTCAGCACCATCAGGCGGTCGGGATCGGCCACGTCGGCGGCGTCGTGTGTCACCAGCACGGCGGGTATCTGGTGGGCGCGGATGTGCTCAAACACAAAGGCGCGGAACTGGTCGCGCAGCGTGGTGTCGAGCTTGGAAAACGGCTCGTCCAGCAGCAAGGCTTTGGGTTGCGCCAGCAGGGCGCGCATGAGCGCCACCCGGGCGCGCTGCCCGCCCGACAATGTGGCCGGGTCGCGCTCGCCGTAGCCTTGCAGGCCGGCTTCGGTCAGTGCTTGCTGCACCTGGGCCATGCGCAGGGCGCGCGGGCCGGGCGGCACGGCAAACAGCAGGTTTTCTGCCACCGTCAGGTGGGCGAACAGCAGCGCGTCTTGAAACAGCAGGCCCACGCCGCGCTGTGCGGTGGGCCGCAGGCTGATGTCCTCACCGTTGAGCCGCACGCTGGCCTGGGCGTGCAGCGCCTGCGCACCTTCGGCCACGCTGCCCAGCGTGCCGGCAATGGCCGCCAGCACCGAGCTTTTGCCACTGCCGCTGGGTCCCATGAGCGTCAGGATGTGACCCGCCGGCACCTCAAAGCGCAGCCCTTGCAGCAGCACTCGCTGCGCACTGCCGATTTGGGTGATGTGAACCTGAAGCGTCATGGGTGTGCGGGTTTGAAACGGCGGGGAGCGCCCAGCCAGGCGGCCAGCGCAAACGCCAGCACGGGCAGCACAAACTGCAGCCCCGCGTAGGCGCTGGTGAGCGAGCGCTGCCCGCCAGCCGCCAGGTTCACGGCTTCGGTGGTGACGCTGCTGAAACGCCCGGCCCCGATGTAGAGGGTGGGCAGGTATTGGGCCACGCTCACGGCAAAGCCCACCGCCGCGCTGGCGGCCAGCGCGCGGCGCAGCAGCGGCCATTTGATGCGCCACAAAAAATGCCAGGGGCCGTGGCCCAGGCTGGCGCTGAGCTGGGCGTAGCGCGCATCAAAACCCAGGTAGGCGGGGCTGAGCGCCAGCAACACATAGGGCAGCACCATGGCGGTGTGCGCCAGCAGCAACCCCAGCCACTGGCCTTCCAGCCGCCACTGCAGTGCGAGGCTGTACAAGCCCACCACCCACAGCACGGCGGGCAGCACCAGCGACAGGTAGAGCACCGGGCGCAGGGCGGTGTCCCAGCGGCGCGGCGCCAGCTCCAGCCAGGCCACGCTCCAGGCCAGCGCCAGCGCGGCCGAAGCCAGCGCCAGGCCCAGGGTGGTGCCCACGGTGCTGCGGCTGTCCCACACGCGGTGCCAGGCTTGCCAGGTGACGGTTTCGGGCCAGACGCGGGGGAACGGCCACACACCGGCGATGCTGCCCACGGCCAGCGCCAGCAGCACGGCACCGTACAGGCCGGCCAGCAGCAGGTAGCTCGCAGGCAGACCCACCGGCGGTTGTGCGCCCGCGGGCGTGGACGCAGCACCGCGCCGGCCGTTCAGCCGCTGGCCGCCCCGCCGGTGCAGGCGCTGAAGGCCCCGCCACAGCAGCGCCGTCCCCAGCAGGGTCAGCGTCAGCACGCCGCCGGCTGCGGCGCCCTGGGCATTGACCGCCAGGTCGGCGTCTTGCAGCCATTGCCAGGCCAGCACCGCCAGCGTGGGTGGCGAGGCCGGGCCAATCACCAGCGCCATGTCAACCACCGTGAGGCCATAGGCCAGCACCGCCAGCAGCGGCCACCACAGGCGCGCGCTCAGCTGTGGCCACACCACGCGCCAAAACGCCCGCTGCGGGCTGTAGCCCAGTGTCTGGGCCAGCGCGTGTTCGCTGCGCCAGCGCTGGCGCAGGTCGTCGCGCTGCAGCTGGGTGGCAGCGGTCCAGAGCAAAAATGGAATCTCTTTGGCGGTGAGCGCGGCAATCAGCCCCAGGCCCCACGGGTCTTGCGTGGTGGGCCAGGGCGGGGGAAATTCAAAACCGGTGAGCCAGGGCGACAGCGCCCGCAGCAGCCAGCCGCTGGGCGCCAGCAAAAACACCAGCCCAATGGCCAACGCGGCGTGTGGCGTGGCCAGCATCACCGGCAGACCGCGCAGCAGCCGCCCCAGCGACTGGCGCACAAAGCCCTGCGCCAGCAACGCCGCCGACACCCACCAAGCCAGGGCGGTAGAAGCCAACCCGGTCCAGAGCGTGAGGCCCAGGGCGCGCAGCCAGTGCGGATCTTCCCAGAGCGCGCGCCAAGCCGCTGCATCCAGCAGCGCCGCCAGCGCCAGCGCCGCCGTGGCCAGCAGCGGCAGGCCCGCGAGCAGCAGCAGGGCGGTGGCGAAGGGCAGGCGAAAGGCCGTCACAGGGGTCCGTCACAGGTATCTTTGGGTCCACTCCTTTTCAACCGGCTCCACCCATGCAGCGTGCGGCTCGGGCAGCGTGGGTGCTGGCTTGGCCACCTGGCCGGGTAGCGGCTGGCTGGGGAACAGGGCGCGCTCGGCAGCGGGCAGTTTGGCCAGGTCGAGCACGGTCGGGTCGCCCCAGTGCTGGATGTCGGCCTTGCGCGCCTGCGCCTTGGCCGAGAGCAGAAAGTTGGCCACCACCTGGGCGCCGGCAGCGGCTTTGGCGTTGTACGGTATGGCCACAAAGTGCGTGTTGCCAATGGTGCCTTGGGCGAACTGCCAGCTGACCACCGTGGCCGGCAGGCGCTTGGCCGCGATTTCGTTGGCCGGTTCGTTGGGGTTGAAGGTGAGCGCCAGCAGCAGTTCGCCGTCGGCCATCATCTGCCGGATGGCGGCCGGGCTCTGTGGGAACTGCTTGCCGCCGCGCCACAGGTGCGGGTGCAGCGCGTCCAGAAACTGCCACAACGGGGCGGTGACTTTTGCAAAATCGCCGGTCACAGGTGGCTTGGCCAGCACGCTGACATCGGCCACATGCTCCAGCAGCGCCTGCTTCACAAACGTGGTGCCGGTGAAGTCGGGCAGGCGCGGGTAGCTGATGCGCCCGGGCTGTCGGCGCGCCAGCGCCAGCAGCTCGGCCATGCTTTGCGGTGGCTGTGGCAGGCGCTTGCTGTCGGCAAACAGCGTGAATTGCGCCATGCCCCAGGGCGACTCTTGCCCGTCGGTGGGCACCGAAAAGTCGTTCAATGTGGTGGGCTTGCCCATGGTGTCCACGTATTGGAAGTTCGGTAGCGCCTCGGCCCAGGGCGCCAGCAGCAGGCGGTCGTGCTTCATGGCCGCAAAGTTCTCACCGTTGATCCACACCAGGTCCACCGTGCCTTCGCCAGCCTGGCGGCCAGCCGTTTTTTCGGCGCGCACACGCTTGACCACGTCGGCGGTGTCGGTGATCTTGACGTGCTCCAGCTTGATGCCATAAGCGGCTTGCACTTCAGCAGCCACCCACTGCAGGTAGGCGTTGGTGGTCTCACTGCCGGCCCAGGCGTTGAAGTACACGGTCTGGCCGCGCGCGGCTTTTTCGATCCCGGTCCAGGTGGGTGTGGCCGGTTGGGCCCAAGAAGGTACCGCGGCAGCGCTGGTGGCGGTGCCCGCAGCCAACAGGAGTTCGCGGCGGGACAGGCTGAAGGTTGTCAATTGAAGGTCTCCGAAAAATGGGTGCTTGAGCTTAATTCATGGACCGATGGGGCTCATGGGCTGGGTTTTTGGGGCTTCACTCGGGGTGGCAAGCTGTGCACGCCTGTGACCACAGCATCCGCGACGGCGGCATGCAGCCAGGCGGAAAAGTCAAAGGCGTTGGCTGAATGCGTCGCACCACAGGCGGCTTTCAGCGCCTGGGGCAGGTCTGCACCGGCCAGCAATGCCTGCACCAAGGCCGATGCGCTGGGGTCGATACGCTGCAGGCGCGGGCGATGCCCCTGGCGCCACACCAGTGCGTGTTCGCCCTGGCCGTCGCGCAGGCGCTGGGCGGTTTCGTCCAGCCGAGGCGTTGCGTCCAGATGTGCTCCGATCAGGCTCGCCACCGGGTAGGCGCTGCACACCACGGCGGTGCCGGGCGCCAGGGTGAGTGCCAGACCTTCAGGCGCTTCTTGCGCCAGACGCGCGAAGCTGCCAGGGTCGGGCACAACATCAGCCGCGCCGGTGGCGGTGTGCAACGCCCATTCGGTGCACGCCACATCGCTCAGGTAAGGCACATCGGCCAGTTGCGCGTTGTGCTGCAAGAAGTCCGGCAAGGCGCCGCCCCACTGGGCCAGATCGCCCCGCAGTGGCGGGTGCTGGTGCCACAGGTCGCGCGCCAGCAGCGCGAAGTTGTCCACGCCGATCAGTTGGGCGACCACGGGGTAGGCGCTGCGCAAAGCCCGTTCGGCCATGGCATGGCCGTTGGCCCGGTAAACCGCCAGCCCCCGGGCTGTTTGTGGCTGGCTGGCGTCGATAAAGCCCGCCAACCGCTCCTCGCACGCATGGGCGTCGGCGCTACCGGGCCGGGCCAGCAGCGCTTGCAGCAGCGCCTGCTGCTGGGCGCCCAAGGCTTGCAGTGCCTGCGTGTTCATGCGTTGGCCACTTGCAAAGCGGCCGCTTCCAGGCTGCGTTGGGCTGTGGAGCGCGCGCGCGCGGCTTCGTCCAGCAGCACCTGAAAGTCGGGCAGATCGGTGTCCCACTCGATCAGAGTGGGCACAGCACCCCAGCGCCGAACGGCGTGGCTGTACAGCGTCCACACAGCCTCATGAACGCGGCTGCCGTGGTCGTCGATGACGATGTCATCACAGTGCACATGGCCCGCCAGATGCACTTCGGCCACGTGGCGCGGCTGCACCGCGTCGAGCCAGCGCGTACAGTCGCCCAGCGGGTCGGTGGTCACGCTGCGCCGTTGCGCGTTGAGCGCGTTCACGTAGATGTTGTTCACGTCCACCAGCAGCTGGCAGCCGGTGCGCTGCGAGAGCGCGTTCAGAAAGGTGGGTTCGTCCATGTCGGCCTCGCGCCAGCGCATGTAGGCCGACAGGTTTTCTACCGCGATGGTCCGCTGCAAGCGGTCTTGCACCTGGTTCACGTTGGCGCACAGGATGGTCAGCGCGGCATGGCTCATTGGCACGGGCAGCAGGTCGGCCGCATGCAGGCCGGCGCCGCGCGCAAAGCTGGCGTGGTCGCTCACACGCACGGGCTCAATGGTTTTGACCAGCCGCGCCAATTGGTCCAGGTGCCAGGGGTCGATACCCGCAGCCGAACCCAGCGACAGGCCCACGCCGTGCAGGCTGACCGGGTAGTGCTCGCGGCCCTCGCGCAGCACGGCCAACGCGGCACCGCCGGGGGCGAAGAAGTTCTCGGAATGGACTTCGATGAAGTCCAGGGCGGGTTGCTGTTCCAGCAGCGCTGCGTAATGGGGATGCCGCCAACCGATGCCCACCTGGGGCGCTGCGGCTGAGAGCCTATGAACGGGTGCGGTCATGGTGGCGGGCTTTTCAAACGGGCGTGCCGAAAGGGATCAAGACTTCATGGCCTTCTTGGCTTCGTCAGCCGACAGGCCACCCAATGTCTTGCAGGTGCCGGCAGCGACGTACTTCCATTCGCCCTTGTCGTTGTCCACCTGGGATTGGCCCGCGCAGGAGTGCGTGCCGCCCAGATTGCCGCAGTCGTTTTGCCCGGCTTTGGCGATGCCGTAGCATTTTTCTTGTGCGCCCAGCATGGGCGCACTCCTGCGGGTGCAAGTCCCGCCGCAAGTTGACCAAGACGAGCGAAGCGAAGCGCAACCGCATGAGGGCGACCGAGTGTGGGAAGGAAGCGTGGAGCGCAAATCATGAGCCGA
>NZ_JAUSOO010000106.1 GCF_030656115.1 Hydrogenophaga sp. | reverse complement strand
CAGCAGGGTCTGCCGGGTTTTGGGGCACTGCCGCGCCACCTTCACGATGTCGTCAAAAAAGCCCATGTCCAACATGCGGTCCGCCTCGTCCAGCACCAGCGTGTTCAGCGCCTCCAGCTGCAGGCTGCCGCGCTCCAGGTGGTCCATCAGCCGCCCGGGCGTGCCCACCACAATGTGCGCGCCGTGCTCCAGCGTGGCCAACTGCCCGCGCAGTGGCACACCGCCACACAGCGTCACCACCTTGATGTTGTCTTCAGCCCGCGCCAGCCGGCGGATTTCGGTCGTCACCTGGTCGGCCAGCTCCCGCGTGGGGCACAACACCAGCGTTTGCACCGCAAAGCGGCGCGGGTTCAGGTTGGACAGCAGCGTCAGCGCAAACGCCGCCGTTTTGCCGCTGCCGGTTTTGGCCTGCGCAATGATGTCTTTGCCCAGCAAAGCCGCCGGCAAACTGGCCGCCTGAATGGCCGTCATGCTGAGGTAGCCCAGCTGTTGCAGGTTGGCCAACATGGCCGGGCTGAGCGGCAACTGGCTGAAAGAGAGGGCGGCGGGTGCCGGGGTGGGGGAGGTCGGGGTAGCAGAGGTCATGCGGGATTATCCGGGTTGCGGCGGGCCGGCTGGCGCTTGCCTGCAACACAGGCCCCGTCAGTAGGCACCCAACAGAGCATCCAGCGGGCTCGCCGTGCCGCCTGCCGCCACCTTCAGCACATGGGTGTAAATCATGGTGGTGCTCACATCGCTGTGGCCCAGCAGCTCTTGCACCGTTCGGATGTCGGTTCCCGCCTGCAACAGATGCGTGGCGAACGAATGCAGCAGCGTGTGGACCGACGGAATCCGTCGAGGTCGGGTGGGGCGCTGCAAATCGTTCATCCAGGGCAGACTTTGGCCCAACACCTCGCGGTACAGAAACAACAAGGCGCTCAAAGCCTGATTGTGGGTTGACACAGAGACACGCCGCTCGTTAGCCAACATCTGCAGGAACTCCTGCACCTCGGCGCCGCCCATGTCGCGGGGATGGCGCATCGCCCCCGAGCGACCGTGCCAGCGAACAAAAAAGCGAATCCAGTACAGGTAAGCCTCTTCGGTTTAGAGGCTATAGTGTTTGTACCGAATCATCTCGCGCACCCGATCCAGCAAGCGCGGTGACTGGGGAGGATAGGCCGCAGACATCATGGAGCACCTCGACTATGTATGTAAACACAGCATCACCGACAGGGCGCTGGCGTCAAGCGCCGGGCAAGGCCATGAAGGACGGGGCGGCTGACCGCGAGCGCCAGCTTATGCCGTCGCCTAGTCTGGCTTTCCCAGATTAAGCGACGGCCTACATTACGTTAGCTGCAGAAAGAACGAGGAACAACAATGACTGAATGGATTAACAACCCATGGGTGATTGGCATCGTTGGTGGTCTTATAGTAACTGCCATATCACGATACCTGTTTTCCCGTCGCGACAACAAAGAATATCGACAAAAAGTAGTAACAGCGAATCAGGAGATTCTTTACGCAATTCGTCCAGGAGTTTCCGAGGGAAAGATTGCATCAGTAGATGTTCTAAATTCGTTGCTCGCTGCCACAGCCTCAAAATATGGCGTTGAAGAAAATGACCTCTACCACCCTCAGCAAATATCAAATCACCTAATTAAAGAGGTTATGGATTCCAGTTTTATTTCTGTGGAACTAAAACAGCAGTATTGTGATGCTCTTGCCGCGCTAAAAGCCGCCGGGATTCAAAAAGAACAAGCAGAACCACGCCCAGAAAGGGAAAGACCGGAGGCGGCAACTATCTCAGAGTACCGACAAAGACTCGTAACAATGTTGAGTATGATGCTTGGTGTTATCACTATGATAATGACCGTTTCTGTTGTTTTCCTCGACAAGTTAAAGATAGGTTTTGATAAAGATATCTCAATCGTTATCCCCACAGTTGCCGCTATGACCGCAGTCCTTGTTTCCGCATTGCTTATGCCGTTGTTCAAGATTTTGAAAGACAAGGAAAGCGAGATCAAAAAGTCAAAGCGCGCAGAAAAAGATGAAGATAAAAGCAGCTAACAACACCATCAACACGGACATGCAAAAGCGCCGCTTCGCTCTGCTTTTGCATGCCGGTTATTGTGAACGTTGGGTATCTACCTGATCACATATGACACCCGAACGCTCAAAGACTGAAAAAGCCAGTTGGATTGCTGGCATCGTGTCGGCAATGCTTGCCGTAATTACCCTTGTTTATTCCATGTGGCCCAAGCATCCTGAATCAGTTTCACCTGTGACGCAGAACGCCTCAACAGTTAGCACACAGATCGGTGCGGTCACTGGCAATGTGACGGTTGTGAATGCGGCGACTTCGCCGCCAATTTCGAAATCTTTAGCCGCTGACAAACCTATAAACGACCCTTTGTCAAAGCGATTCCTTGGAGCGCTGGATGGAAAGTACGAGGCGAAGGGAAATCGCTTTGAATTTAGATGGTCGGATAGAAGCTATAGTCTCACACAAGGGAATTGCACTTTAATCGGCACAATTGTCGAGAAAGATACGCATTGGAATGTAGTAGCAACCGGAATCGACGGGCTCTGCTCAATACTAGATCCGCAATACTTCGGACGAGAAGTTGGTGAAATTCATCCCGAGCGTGGGGCGATGGCAAATTCTGGGCGCGTTCTTAGGTTTCTAGTCAATTTTCAGCTGGCATCATTGGTGCCGATGTCAGGTGCATATGAACTTAAATAACGTAACGATGCCCAACCTTTCACTCCAAGGGACGCTGCGCGATAAAGCTGCGCCAGCGCCCCTGAGTTCGAACGTTGGATGTCTCGAATTGAAGTGTATCGTGACAGGTGATTAAAAAAACATCCGCCCGCCCGGTTGATGGGGAAAAATCTAACTGCGCGAAACATACATTAGGCGATAGCTGCATGTTGTATCAATATTGCAATTGCAAAGGATGCTTTTTATGAAAGAACAGTTAGAAATCGGTATACAAGTTCATGTCCACCAAGATGCTAGCGATGAAATGTCGTATGCTATTTTTAACAGAATAATGGGTGCGTTAAACGCTGCAGCATTATACTCTGAGACATCGGATTTAAGGCGGATACAGCAAGAACTTCCAGACATTCCTGCTAAGGCAGTAACTGATGCGTTTGATTTGCTGCGGCAAGAAGATTTTTATGCTGATTCTGCAATTTTGATTCGTAGTACTCGGCCCGGTTCATTAGTTATATCTGTAACTGTGGCTGGAGTCGCTATGTGGGTTCTGGAAAAAACGTTGGGAAAAACCATCGAAGAGGCTTGGAAAGAGACGGAAATGCATAAGCGCATAAAAACATTACTTTCTGGCAAATCGAGAACCAAGAGAGAAGAAATTGCAGATAAAGCTATATTTCTAATTGAGAAGATGATGCCATTTGAAGTTGTCATTGAACGCAAACCAAATGATGAGGATAGTATATTTGAAGGTACTAACAATATATTCATTGACGTGGAAATTAAAAACAGCACTGATAAGCTTCCCCCAAACCGTAAGCATATTTTATCTCGAAATGGGGTCGGGCCGCGCCAACCAGATGATATAATGTGAATAGTCCCCTGCATCCTAAGAAACTATATCGAAAGAATACGGACTAATCGCCGTCCAACCTAATCGTTGCAGCGGACTGAGGCCGCTGAACTTAGCGTTAGGTATATATTAAGGAATATTCAATAGCATGAAATTTATACCAGCAGGCGAGATTATCGGAGAAGCACATCAGGTGCGGTCAGTGAAAATAGCTAAAAGTCCGCAATTGCCTGATGGAGAATATAGATTTATTGATACATATTGCTCAGACCCGGAGTGTGATTGCCGCAAGACGATGATTCAAGTAATGCACAAAGGAAAGCTCGTTTCCGTTATCAATTATGGATGGGAACCTGCTTCGTTCTATCAAAAATGGATGGGCAGTAGCGCAAAAGATGAAGCAAAGATGCACGGCGCATCTATTGACATAACAAGCCAAAACCATGTCAGTTCGGATGGAATACTTGCATTATTTAATGTGCTCTTAAATGATATATGGGTTGCTAAGTTTAAGCAGCACTACAAAGAAGTAAAAGCAGCAGGAAAATGAGGGTCAGATTCCAAATTTTCTTTAATCGCCGTTTCCATACAGATCAAAAATAGCGTTCAGATTCGTATTCCCCCGCTCTGGTTGAAAACCAAGCTACGCAACCGCAGTGAACAAAAGGCCTGTATGAATACGGCCATCAGCACACAAGCATTCTGGCAACAGCCTGAACCGACCCGGGTTTCGCAGCGGGTGGTCTGCTCTGTGGTGACATACCCGCTGCGCTGGTGTTTCAGTGTTTCTAGAACGAGCCGTTGTCGCGCAAGAGCGGGCGCTCATTGCCTGCTGGCTCATCTACCTCAGGGCGCAAACGTCATTTGATAGCGCAAGGTGTTGCGCAGCAGGTCTTGCTCGCGGTCGAGGCTGCGCATCTGGTTGCGGATGCGGCGCTTGTCCTCGTCTTTTGTGGCGTCTTCGAGTTGGCGCTGCAGGCGGCGCAGTTCGCTGTCGTTCGATGCCATGCGGCTTTGGGTTTTGTGAACCAGCAGGCCCGCCCGGTGCGATTGGGCGAACCCTTCGTAGCCTGCTTGGCCCTGGCACACGGCGGCTTTGGCGTGCTGGCCGTCCACCCCGGCCAACCAGCCGTTGTAGGGCGTGCAGTACGTCACGATGCCCTGGTCCCAGCCTTGGCGGTAGGCGGTGGTGTTGGGTTGAATGCCGATCTTGCCGCAGTCATCGGCGTAGTCGGCCAGCCGGTTGTGTTCAGTACCGCTGCCACCGTCGGCCAGCCCCACGCGGTACCAGTCCGCCACACGGCATTGCGATTCGGACATGGAGGCGCAGCCTGCCAGAGACAGTGCCAAACTGAGTACGAGGAAGGTGCGTGTGGTGGTCATGCTGAATTCTAGTTTTCCCATGGGCAGGGTTCTCTCTTGAGCGGTTTCAACGGTTCTCGGGCACCGGAAAGCAGTTGGCCTGCGCCAGAGCACTTACAAGCGCCAGCCATGCACGCGCATGCAGCTGCGTATTGACAACAACTACACATTGGATGATCATCTGTGTATCTTTTGTGTATGCGAACCCGGGAGCATTTCATGCGTGACGCTGCCATCAATCTTCGGGCACTGCCCGAACAGCGTGACCTGATCGATCACGCCGCCAGCCTGCTGGGCAAGAACCGTTCGGACTTTATGCTGGAAGCGGCCTGCGAGCGTGCTCAGGCTGTGTTGTTGGATCAGGTTTTTTTCAGCCTCGACACCGAGCGGTTTCACCAGTTCACGGCGTTGCTTGACGCACCGCCGGGGGAGAACCCCGGGCTTGAACGCCTCATGGCTGTGAAGACGCCCTGGAGCACGGGCACGAAATGAGTTTGAAACTGAGTGCACCCCAGCCACTGACCGCTTCTCAACATCTGGACGAATTCGCCTGCGGAGAGGCCACGCTGGACGAGTGGCTGAAACGCCGGGCACTGAGCAACCAACTGAGCGGCGCCAGTCGCACCTTCGTGGTCGCGGACCCGGATGGACGTGTCTTTGGCTACTACGCCATGGCAGCAGGCGCCGTTTCGCACCAAGCGGCCACCAGCAGCGTGCGGCGCAATATGCCCGATCCCATTCCCGTGATGGTTTTGGCACGTCTGGCTGTCGATCATCGGGCTCAAGGCATCAAGCTGGGGGCTTCCTTGCTGCAAGACGCGGTCGGTCGCGCGGTGAGCGTTTCGCAGCATGCCGGTGTCAGGGCGCTGTTTGTCCATGCGCTGCACGGGCGGGCAAAACAGTTCTACGAGCACTATGGTTTTCAGGCGTCTGCGCTGCATCCGATGACGCTGATGCTGCGCCTGAATACCGTGAAGGCTTGATTCAGCGCGTCACACTCCTTACGGGCACATCAGCGCGCCCACACGCAACTTTTATGCGGCTTGGTTCAAGCGAGCAGCCAGTTCGTCGTGTTGCATCTTGAACTTGGCGGCATTCTTTTTGAGGCGCAGCAGGTTTTGCAATTTCCATTGCAGCGCGGGCAATTCAGTCAGGTGGGCCTGTGGCAACAGCGACCAGTCTGGTTCGGTACGCAGCATGGACAGCAAAAAGTTGCGGTGCCTTGGTAACAAAGCCCTTGGCAATTCGGTCAGCATGCGTTGCCGCGTGACCAGCAGCTCATGCAAAGCCACCGGGGCCAGCGTCATGCCTTCAAATTCAGCCGCGAAAACAGTTTCCAGCGGTTTCTCTTTGGGAAACAAGACTTCGTGTGTGGGCCGGTTGTGCCCGGCCAGATACACCACAAAGCAATCAAGCAAGGTCTCATCCCAACCATGCCTGGCAAGCATCAGCTGAACATCAAACAAGTCGCGGGGGTGTTGGCGATCCAATGCCGCCACCAACTTGCTGCCGTACAGCTCGGCATCGGCCAGCACCGGAATTTGAATGTCAGCCGCGAACAACTGCTGAGCAGCGGGTGTGAGGCTGCGGCGCTGGGGTGGCAGCACCGTGCCACGGAACACAAAGTTCACCTCGACTTTGACCTCGGCATCGGGCGAGCGCACAAACATCTTGGCCTCGGTGCCGTCTTGAGTTTTGCGCAACTCGGCTTCGTAACCCAGCACCTGTACCCGGTGCTGGGCGGCCGACAACTCGGAGGCGATGGCCTTCAATGCATCCTCGCGTCGGAGGGTGTGGGGTACAAACACCACGTCAATGTCCACAGACAAGCGGGGCATGTCCTGCACAAACAGGTTGATGGCCGTTCCGCCTTTCATGGCGAATGTATGGGTGTCAAACACCGCTGGTGCGACATCAAGCAGCAACTGGACGGTTCGGATGTAAGCGTGGTTCATGCGGGGCGCTTCAGGTTCAGCCGTTCACCGGCAGGGGTGGTGGACACCCACCGCTCTCCGCCGCCCAGGCGCACGCTGTGTTGGTGGGCCAGATCGGCCCAAGCAAGCCCCAGTTCTTGCGCCATGCTGCTTGCCAGGCGAGCTACTTTGATGCGTTGAACATGGGCCAGCAGTTCTTCCAGCACGGGGAGGCGCAGGGCTCGTGCACTTTCCAGCAGGTGGCGGGCTTCTTCCAGGCCCTGACCTTTCCCAACATCGCTGAGCAGCTCCAGCAGAGCACGCTCAGGCGTAGACACCAGCACACCGGGGTGCCCTGACGGCAAGGGCGCCAAGCCTGTGGATGGTGGCAGGGTGGTATCAAACAGGTGGGTGGACTGGTAGCTGGCGGGGAACTTGGCTGTGAACCAAGTGGGCAACGTGGTGGGGGTATCGCCCCACAGGGTCAGGTGTTCTTGGAACGCGATGTTGTGGCGGATGCCTCGCCACGACAAAGCGGTTTTTCCCGCAACGTGCAAGCCTGGCGTGGTCTTGGTCAAATGGGCCAGACTGGCATCGCGGTTGAGCTCGTCCCCGGGCAACAGGTAGATACCGCGCCCCAGCCGATGCAACCAACCGTCGGCGCCCAACCGCACCACCTGTTTGGCGTTGAGCCCCCGCTCTTGCAGCCATGCTGTACTCAGCGGCGTGCCCCGAGGTGCCTCGGAGAGCAGTTGACGGAATAGATCGGTTGGATTTGTTCTCTTCACACGGGCATTATCAAGATTTTTTTATGCATTTCAAGCATTGAGAATCCATCTGGGTCAGCCGTTGGGCGCATTTTCTTGCGCCGCATGTTCACACCCCTTCCGGGCACACCAGCGCGTCCAGCTCTTGCTGCGTAAACCCAGCCGCGCGCCGGGCGGTGTCGTTGAACGGTGGTTTCAGCCGGGGGGCGTTGTGCTGCCGGGCCAGTGCGCGGTAGTGGGCCAGCGGCTCCAGGCCTTGTTGGGCGCAGAGCCAGCCGTACCAGCGGTTGCCCACGGCCACATGGCCGATTTCGTCGCGCAAGATCACGTCCAGAATGTCGATGGCTCGCAGCGCGGCGGGGGTGTTCACCTTGCGCAGGCGCGCTTGAATGAGCGGCGTGGCATCCAGCCCGCGCGCTTCGAGGGTGCGGGGCACCAGGGCCATGCGGGCGGTGATGTCGTCTTGGGTTTTGATGCACATTTCCCACAGGCCGTCGTGGGCGGGGAAGTCGCCGTAGGAATAGCCCAGGGTCTGCAGGTGGGTGTGCAGCAGGCCAAAGTGGGTGGCTTCTTCGTCGGCCACGCGCAGCCAGTCGCTGTAAAACGCGGGCGGCATGCCGGGGAAGCGCCACACCGCATCGAGCGCGAGGTTGATGGCGTTGAATTCGATGTGGCACACCGCGTGCACCAGCGCGGCCAGGCCTTCGGGGGTGAAGGGCGAGCGGTGCGGCACCTGCATGGGCGCCAGCAACACGGGCCGGGTAGGGCGGCCGGGCAGGGGGCTGGCCGGGTCGGGTTGCAAAGTAGCACCGGTTTCCAGCCGGTCCTCAAAGTCTGGCGAATGCGGCAAAGCCGCCCACAGCGCATGGGTGGCCGCCACTTTCTCTGCGGGGTCGGCCACACACAGCGCCCGCAAGGCTTGTTGGCGCCATGAAAGCGCGGGGCATGGGGCGGGGCGCTGGGCGTGCTGAGCGTGCTGGGGTTCGGGGGCTTGCATCCCTACAATTCTAGGTTTCGTGCCGTGGCCGCTGGCTCGGCGCACTTGAACCCCACACAGGAGACTTCCACCATGGCAATTTACGAACTCGACGGCATGGCGCCCCGCATGGCCGAATCGGCCTGGGTGGCCGACAACGCGCAGGTGATGGGCAACGTGGTGCTGGGGGAAGACAGCAGCGTGTGGTTTGGCACCACGGTGCGCGGCGACACCGAAACCATCACCATTGGGCGGGGCAGCAACATCCAAGATGGCAGCGTGTTGCACGCCGATGTGGGCATGCCGCTGACCATTGGCGACTTTGTGACCGTGGGCCACCAGGTGATGCTGCACGGCTGCACGGTGGGCGACGAGTCGCTGATTGGCATTGGCGCCATCGTGCTCAACGGCGCGAAGATTGGCAAAAACTGCCTGGTGGGCGCGGGCTCGCTGGTGACCGAGGGCAAAGAGTTTCCCGATGGTTCCATGATCATGGGCAGCCCGGCCAAGGTGGTGCGCAGCCTGTCGCCCGAGCAAATGGCGGGCTTGCGCCAGAGCGCCCAGCACTACATCGAGAACGCGCAGCGTTTTCGTGCAAGCTTGAACAAGCTGGCTTGATTTTGCTGGCTTGAACCCGATCTGCCAGCGTTGCATTTCCAGGGCTTGTGCAAAACCGCCATGGCGTTGTTGCAAAGCCTTGCCGTACGTTCGTACTGTCTGCGGCTTTGTGCCTAGCCCTGACGGCTTTGCGTAAGCCCTGTTTCTGAAAGAATCCTTTGTCCGAACTCCACAAATTCATGTTTGAAGGCCTGCCGGTGCGTGGCATGCTGGTGCGCTTGACCGACGCCTGGCAAGACATCTTGCAGCGCCGCCGCGAGAGCGGTGGCTACCCCGAGGCGGTGACCGAGTTGCTGGGCGAAATGACGGCGGCGGCCACGCTGATGCAGGCCAACATCAAGTTCAACGGCGCGCTGGTGATGCAGATCATGGGCGACGGGCCGGTGAAGCTGGCCGTGGCCGAGGTGCAGCCCGACCTGAGCCTGCGCGCCACCGCCACGGTGGTGGGCGAGGTGGCGGCCAACGCGCCGCTGTCGCACATGGTGAATGTGAACAACCTGGGCCGCTGCGCCATCACGCTCGACCCGAAAGACCGCTTGCCGGGCCAGCAGCCTTACCAGGGCGTGGTGCCGCTGTTTGGCGACCGCCACGAAAAGCTGGAAAAGCTCAGCGAGGTGATTGAGCACTACATGCTGCAGAGCGAGCAGCTCGACACCTGCCTGGTGCTGGCCGCCAACGACCAGGTGGCCGCCGGTTTGCTGATCCAGCGCCTGCCGATGCAGGGCGTGGCGAACCTGGACGGCAGTGGCGTGGTGCGCTCGGACGAAGACCAGATTGGCCGCAACGAAGACTACAACCGCATCGCGATTTTGGCTTCCAGCCTGAAGCGCGAAGAGCTGCTGGAGCTGGACGCTGAAACCATTTTGCGCCGCCTGTTCTGGGAAGAAGACGTGCGCCGGTTTGAACCGCTGGCGGACGAGCAGGGGCCCAAGTTTGCCTGTACTTGTTCGCACGAGCGCGTGGGCAGCATGCTGCGCAGCCTGGGCCGCGAAGAGGTGGACTCGATCTTGGCCGAGCAGGGCCAGGTGGAAGTGGGCTGCGAGTTTTGCGGCGCGCAGTACCGGTTTGACCCGGTGGACGCGGCGCAGGTGTTTTTGCAGCCGCTCAAGCAGGCGCCGGGGTCACCTGGGGTGCACTGAGCACGCAAGCGGCTCATTTTGAAGTCAGCAAAGGCAACTCATGATGAACCGTAGCCGTCTGGTTACGCGTGCCCCCATCCCAGCCTTCCCCCAGAGGGGGAAGGAGCCGGACACTTCGCGCTGAAACGCGTGCCCCCATCTCAGTCTTTCCTCAGAGGGGGAAGGAGCCGGACACTTTCGCGCTGAAACGTGTGCTCCCATCCCAGTCTTCCCCCAGTGGGGGCGGGCGCTGGACACTTCCGCACCCCTTTTGAAGCCGGGGCTGTCTTACCCCCTCCCCCTCTGGGGGAGGGTGGGGGCTCTGCGCATGTTTCAAAACAAGCGCTGCTGCGGCCTTGCCGGACCGCAGATCGGGTCTCTCTTCAGCGGTGCAGCGGGTATCCCAAAACATCCAGCACGTCGAAACATGCGCCGATGGTGTGGTAGTCCACCTTGCCGGCGGGGCTCTTCTCGTCGCTGTATTTGCGGTTGTCGGCGCTGAGGATGCGCCACCACGCGCCGTGCTGGTGGTCCACAAAGTGGCGCCAGGCGTAGGCCCAGCGGCGCTCGTAGTCGGCCCAGTAGCGAGCCTCGCCGGTGGCTTGGGCCAGGCGGGCGGCGGCGGCGAACGATTCGGCCTGCACCCAAAAGTATTTGTCGCTGTCGCACACGCGGCCATCGGGCGCAAAACCGTAAAACAGGCCGCCGTGCTGAGCGTCCCAGGCGCGTTCCATGGCGGTGTTGAAGAACCGCTGGGCGCGTTCCACCAAGCCCGCCTGCGGGCGGCGTTCGTTCAGCAACAGCAGCAGCTTGGCCCATTCGGTTAAGTGGCCGGGTTGAAAACCCCAGGGGCGAAACAGGTTGCTCGGGTCGTGGCGGTTGTAGTCCCAGTCCACCGACCAGTCGGCCCGGTGGTGTTCCCACACCAGGCCACCCGCCAGCGCGGCCTGGCGCACGGTGATGTGCTCGGCCAGCAGCGCGGCGCGGTCCAGGTAATGCCCTTCGCCGGTGGCGTCAAACGCGGCCAGCAGCGCTTCGCACAGGTGCATGTTGGCGTTCTGGCCCCGGTAGGCTTGCACCGTCCCGTCGGGCGTGGCTTCGTCGGCGTACAGGCCGTGCCCGGGTTCCCAAAAGCGCTGTTCCAGCAGGGTGAAGGTGCTGCCGATGCCCGCGTGGGCGCCGGGCACACCGGCCATGTGGGCATGGGCGTGGGCCAGCAGCACAAAGGCCAGGCCGTAGGCGTGGTGGGTGCCGTCGAGCACGGTTTTCTGGCCGTCGCGCCAGTCGATCAGCCAGGCGTAGCCGCCTGTGATGGGGTCGTGGTGGACTTGCACAAAGTCAAACGCGTGTTGCAGGGCGCTGCGGTGGGCCTCGCAGGGGTCCAGCCGCTGCGCCATGGCGCAGGTGATCACATAGCGGGTGCTGCTCACCAGGTGGCGCGTGTGGTGGTCGTAGACCGTGCCGTCGTCGCGCAAAAAATGGAACAGACCGCCCGACGGGTCCAGCGCGCGGGGCAGGTAAAACGCCAGGGTGTCGCGCATGTGGGCGCGCAGAAAGTCGGGCGAGCGGAAGTCGGGCGTGGGGTTGGCCGGGATCATGCGGGTGTTTCGGTGGAGGTTTGCCGTTGGAGCAACTGGCTGAACAGGCGGTGTTCGCAGGCCGGATCGCTGCATTTTTCGCAGTTCCAGGCCACGCGCCCTTCGCTCAGGCTGCGGTCGGTGGGCACCAGCGTTTCGCCCAGCAGCGGCCCGATGGCGCGCAGTGCCTGCTGCAGCCGGGCGTCGCCTTGGCCGTAGACCGTCTGGAAGCCGATGCCAGCCGCTTGCAGTTCGCGGCGCAGCACGGTGTCGGTGGCTTCGCGCAGGGCGGGGCTGTCGCGAAACAGGCCGTCGGCCACCCAGGGCAGGTCCAGGCCCATCAGCAGGGTCAGGCTGTAGCGCCGTTGCTGCGCCAAGGCGGCGGGGTACAGGCGGGTGTCGTTGAAATACAGCTCGCTGTAGGCGGCCACCATGAGGGCGGTGGTGTCGGCCACCACCACGCGCACGCCGGGCAGGCGGCTGGCGGCGTTGATCAGGCGGGTTTGTTCTTGCGCCCTTGCGGCTTGTTCGTCGCAGCGGGGCGGGCGCGCCATGGCTTCGCACCAGGCACGCAAGTGCTCGGGCACCCGCACGGTGGCGAGCCCCAAGGTGTTGTTCAGGTGGTGTTGCAGCGCGTCGGCCAGGCTGGACTTGCCGGTGGATTCGCCGCCCAGCAACGCGATGGTCAGCGCCATGGCGGTCAGGGCTTGCCTTGGGCGATCTGGACGAAGATTTCGTTGGGCTTGACCATGCCCAACTCTTGGCGGGCCAGTTCTTCCACCATGTCCAGGCCCTCTTGCAGGTCGCGCACTTCAGCGGCGAGGCTGTTGTTGCGCTGCTGGGCTTCGCGGTTGATGAGGTTCCGCTCGGCCAACTGCTGCTTCATGCTGGCCACCTGGGGCACGCTGCCCCGCCCAAACCACAGCTGGGCGTGCAGCACCAGCAGCAGCCCGATCAGCAGGGCGGGGATCAAGCGCGAACCCATGGTGGTGCAGCTGTGAGAGGCCGTGTTTACTTCAGGTTGTAAAACGCAGCGCGGCCAGGGTACTGGGCCACTTCGCCCAGGTCTTCTTCGATGCGCAGCAGCTGGTTGTACTTGGCCATGCGGTCCGAACGCGAGAGCGATCCGGTCTTGATCTGGCCGGCGTTGGTGCCCACGGCGATGTCGGCAATGGTGCTGTCTTCGGTTTCGCCCGAGCGGTGTGAAATGACGGCGGTGTAGCCTGCGCGCTTGGCCATTTCAATGGCGGCGAAGGTTTCGGTCAACGTGCCGATTTGGTTGATTTTGATCAGGATCGAGTTGGCGATGCCCTTGTCGATGCCTTCTTTCAGGATCTTGGTGTTGGTGACGAACAGGTCGTCGCCCACGATCTGCACTTTTTTGCCCAGGCGGTCGGTCATCAGCTTCCAGCCGTCCCAGTCGCCTTCGGCCATGCCGTCTTCAATCGAGATGATCGGGTACTTGTCCACCCAGGTGGCCATCATGTTGGTCCATTCCTCGGCGCTCAGGCTCAGGCCTTCGCCGGCCAGTTCATAGCGGCCGTTTTTGTAGAACTCGGAGGCCGCGCAGTCCAGGCCCAGGGCGATCTGCTCACCGGCCACAAAACCGGCCTTGTCGATGGCTTCCAGAATCATCTGGATCGCTGCTTCGTGGTTGTCCACGTTGGGGGCAAAACCGCCTTCGTCGCCCACAGCGGTGCTGATGCCGCGGTCGTGCAGGATTTTCTTCAGCGCATGGAACACCTCGGCACCGTAGCGCAGGGCTTCGCGAAAGCTCGGCGCGCCCACGGGAATGATCATCAGCTCTTGAAGATCAAGGTTGTTGTTGGCGTGTTCGCCGCCGTTCATGACGTTCATCATGGGCACCGGCATTTGCACCGCGCCCATGCCGCCGAAGTAGCGGTACAGCGGCAGGCCGGCTTCTTCGGCGGCGGCGCGGGCCACGGCCATGGAAACCGCCAGCATGGCGTTGGCGCCCAGGCGGCCTTTGTTGTCGGTGCCGTCGAGGTCGATCAGGGTCTTGTCCAGAAACGCCTGCTCGGAAGCGTCCAGACCCAGCACGGCTTCGCAGATTTCGGTGTTGATGTGTTGCACGGCCTTGAGCACGCCTTTGCCCAGGTAACGGCTCTTGTCGCCGTCGCGCAGCTCAATGGCTTCGCGCGAACCGGTGGACGCGCCGGACGGCACGGCCGCACGGCCCATGACGCCGCTTTCCAGCAGCACGTCACATTCAACGGTGGGATTGCCGCGGCTGTCCAGAATTTCGCGGCCGACGATGTCAACGATTGCGCTCATGTTGTCTACCTTTGGTACTGAGAAAAACAATTGAAAAAAAGGAATTGGACCGAAGCGCGCTGCTTTGCCCAGGGCACCCGTGGAACCGGCTTTGCCGGGCCACAGGGGGCGTCCCCCTTGGGGGAAGACGCGAAGCGGCGCAGGGGGTCATACCCCCTCCACGGCCACCATGCGGATCGAACCGGCACCCTCGCGCACCTGGCGCGCCTGGGTGTAGGTTTCAGAGTCGTAATAAGCCCGCGCGGCGGCCAGGTTGTCGAACTTCAGCACCACGATGCGCTGTGGGTTCCAGTCGCCTTCCAGCGGCTCCATGCGGCCACCGCGCACCAGCACCTCGGCGCCGTGTTCCTGCATGGCGCGCGTGCTCCACTCGCGGTACAGCTTCATCTGGTCTTCGTTGGTGACGGTCACGTCCGCAATGATGTACGCACTCATGAGAAGTTGTTCTC
Organism: Hydrogenophaga sp.; assembly: GCF_030656115.1. Lineage (GTDB taxonomy): Bacteria > Pseudomonadota > Gammaproteobacteria > Burkholderiales > Burkholderiaceae_C > Hydrogenophaga. The sequence continues at coordinate 14,521 of NZ_JAUSOO010000106.1, read as the reverse complement.
CAGCAACGGGTTCTTTTTGGTTACGGAATCCAGCTCAACCAGGGTGGCCAGCAGCGCCTTCATGTGCTTGAGCGGCACGGCGTTGGGGCCATCGGACCAGGCTTCGGCGGGTTTGGGATGCGTTTCCATGAACAGGCCGGCCACACCGGCGGCCACGCCGGCGCGGGCCAGCACCGGCACCATGTCGCGCGCACCGCCGCTGACCGCGCCCAGGCCGCCGGGTTTTTGCACCGAATGGGTCACGTCAAACACCACCGGCGCGCCGGACTTGCGCATCTCGGCCAGGCTGGTCATGTCGGCCACGAGGTTGTTGTAGCCAAAGCTCACGCCGCGTTCGCAGGCCAGAAAACGGTCTTCAGACAGGCCCACTTCGCGGGCAGCGGCGCGGGCTTTGTCGATCACGTTGGTCATGTCCCAGGGGGCGAGGAACTGGCCTTTTTTGATGTTCACCGGCTTGCCCGACTGCGCCACGGCGCGGATGAAGTCGGTCTGGCGGCACAAAAAAGCGGGGGTTTGCAGCACGTCCACCACGCTGGCCACCTCGGCCACGTGGGATGTGTCGTGCACGTCGGTCAGGATCGGCAGGCCGAGTTGGCGGCGCACTTCACTCAGAATGTGCAGGCCCGCTTCCAGACCCACGCCGCGCTGGCTGGTGCCCGACGAGCGGTTGGCCTTGTCGAACGAGCCTTTGTAAATGAGCGGAATGCCCAGCGTGGTGCAGGCTTCCTGGAGCTGGCCCGCCACGTCGATGGACATTTGCAGCCCTTCGATGGAGCAGGTGCCCGCGATCAGAAAGAAGGGCTGGTCCAGGCCAACGTCGAATCCGCAGAGTTTCATGGAGAGGCGTCCTGATCAGGCCGTGGCCCGGGTTTTCTGGTGCTCCATGGCCGCTTTGATGAAGGCGTTGAACAGCGGGTGACCGGCCCAGGGGGTGGATTTGAACTCGGGGTGGAACTGCACGCCGATGAACCAGGGGTGCACGCTTTGGGGCAATTCCACGATCTCGGTCAGCTGGTCGCGCTGGGTTTGGGCCGAGATTACCAGGCCGGCCTGGCGCAGTGGGTCGAGGTAGTTCACGTTGGCCTCGAAGCGGTGGCGGTGGCGCTCGGTGACTTCATTGCCGTAAATGCTGTGGGCCAGGGTGCCGGGCTGCACGTCCGACGTCTGCGCGCCCAGGCGCATGGTGCCGCCCAGGTCGGAGCTGGCGCTGCGGGTCTGGATGCTGCCGTCGGCGTCTTTCCATTCGGTGATCAGCGCGATCACCGGGTGGGGCGTGGCGGGGTCGAATTCGGTGCTGTTGGCGCCTTCCAGGCCGGCCACATGGCGCGCGTATTCGATGGTGGCCACCTGCATGCCCAGGCAGATGCCGAGGTAAGGCACCTTGTGCTCGCGGGCAAATCGGGCGGTGCTGATCTTGCCTTCCACGCCGCGCTGGCCAAAGCCGCCGGGCACCAGAATGGCGTCGTACTGGGCCAGCTGCGCCGAGGCATCGCCTTCGATGGTTTCGGAGTCGATGTGGTCGATTTTCACGCGCACATGGTTGCGCATGCCGGCGTGGCGCAGCGCCTCGTTCACCGACTTGTAGCTGTCCGACAGATCGACGTATTTGCCCACCATGGCCACCGTGACCACGCCCTGCGGGTGCTCGGTTTCGTAGACCAGATCGTCCCAGCGCTTGAGGCTGGTGGGCGGGGTGTTCAGGCGCAGCTTGTCGCAGATCAGGCCGTCCAGGCCCTGCTCGTGCAGCATGCGGGGCACCTTGTAGATGGTGTCCACGTCCCACATGGAGATCACGCCCCACTCGGGCACGTTGGAGAACAGCGAGATTTTGGCGCGCTCTTCGTCGGGAATGCGCCGGTCGGCGCGGCACAGCAGCACGTCGGCCTGGATGCCGATTTCGCGCAGCTTTTGCGCGGTGTGCTGGGTGGGTTTGGTTTTCAACTCGCCAGCGGCGGCAATCCAGGGCACATAGGTCAAATGCACAAAGGCGGTGTTGTTGGGGCCGAGCTTCAGGCTCATCTGGCGCACGGCTTCCAGAAACGGCAGGGACTCGATGTCGCCCACCGTACCGCCGATTTCAACAATGGCCACGTCCACCGCATCGGCGGTGCCGATGCCGGCGCCGCGTTTGATGAATTCCTGGATTTCGTTGGTGACGTGCGGAATGACCTGCACCGTTTTGCCCAGGTAGTCGCCTCGGCGCTCTTTCTCCAGCACCGACTGGTAGATTTTTCCGGTGGTGAAGTTGTTGGTTTTCTTCATGCGCGTTTCAATGAAACGCTCATAGTGGCCCAGGTCCAGGTCGGTTTCGGCGCCGTCGTCGGTGACGAACACCTCGCCGTGCTGGAACGGCGACATGGTGCCCGGGTCCACGTTGATGTACGGGTCGAGCTTGATCAGGGTGACTTTGAGGCTGCGCGATTCGAGAATCGCGGCCAAGGATGCAGAAGCGATGCCCTTGCCTAGAGAGGACACCACACCGCCGGTGACGAACACAAATTTGGTCATGTCTCGGGCGAGCCGTTAGCTCGCAGGAGGTGGAAACGGCGATTATAAATGCCCCCTCATTTGTGAAAGGCTTCGCCGGCCCCGGTGGTTGAGACCGTCCGACAGGCTCCTCAGCCAAGCTGCTACATTGCGCGCATGACCGACCTCGCTGGAAAACACATCGTCTTGGGCCTCTCGGGAGGCATCGCCTGCTACAAGGCCGCCGAACTCTGCCGTGCGCTGATCAAGCAGGGCGCCACCGTGCAGGTGGTGATGACGGAGGCGGCTGAACAATTCATTACTGCCGTGACGCTGCAGGCGCTCTCGGGCCGCCCGGTGTTCACCTCGCAGTGGGACGCCCGCACGGCGGCTGGGGTGGACAACAACATGCCGCACATCAACCTGAGCCGCGAAGCCGATGCGATTCTGGTGGCGCCGGCCAGTGCCGATTTCATGGCCAAGCTGCTGCACGGTCGGGCCGACGACCTGCTGAGTCTGATGTGCCTGGCGCGCCCGCTGGACACCGTGCCGCTCATTGTGGCCCCGGCCATGAACCGCGAGATGTGGGCGCACCCGGCCACGGTGCGCAATGTGGCGCAGCTGCGCGCCGACGGCACGACCGTGCTGGATGTGGGCGTGGGCGACCAGGCCTGCGGTGAAACCGGTGATGGCCGCATGCTGGAGCCCGACGAGCTGTTGTACGAGCTGGTGCGCTTCTTCACGCCCAAGGTGCTGACTGGCCAGCAGGTGCTGGTGAGCGCTGGCCCCACGTTTGAGGCCATCGACCCGGTGCGCGGGCTGACCAACCTGTCCAGCGGGAAAATGGGCTTTGCCATTGCCCGTGCCGCCCATGAAGCCGGTGCACAGGTCACGCTGGTGTCCGGGCCGGTGAGCCTGCCCACGCCACGCGGGGTGCGGCGCATCAACGTGCAGTCGGCGTTGAACATGCAGGCCGCGCTGAACCAGCACAGCCAGGACGCCACGGTGTTTGTGTCGGCCGCCGCCGTGGCCGACTGGCGCCCCGCCAGCACGGCCGACCAGAAGATCAAAAAAGACGGATCGGGCGACGTGCCCACCCTGTCGTTCGTTGAAAACCCTGACATTTTGGCTGGCATTGCCGCCAGCGCACGCGCCCAGCGCGGCGCGCTGTTTTGCGTGGGCTTTGCCGCCGAAAGCCACGATCTGCTGGCCCACGCGCAGGCCAAGCGGGCGCGCAAAGGTGTGCCGCTGCTGGTGGGCAACATCGGCCCCGACACCTTTGGGCAGGACGACAACGCCTTGCTGTTGGTGGACGAGTGCGGCGCCACCGAGCTGCCCCGGGCGTCCAAGCTGCACCTGGCGCGCCTGCTGGTGGCCGACATCGCCCGGCGCTTGCCCACGCAACGCCCGGCGGGCTGAGGGAGCCCACACGGTCGGGCACCGCCAGCGCGGTGAACGGCGCCGACCGTGTGAAGCTCAACCAGGGGGCAGACGGCCGCCCTTGTCCATGAGGTGGCGCGTGACCTGCGGCGCAGCGGTGCTGGTGCCCACCAGGCGCACCATGGCTGCGCTGCGTGTGCCGGCGGCGCGCACCCCCCAGAGCACGGCATGGTCGTCGCTGATGGCCAGGCGCTGCGGCACCTTGCGCAAGCCCTCGCGCTCGGGCCGTTCTGCATCCGGGTCGGGCAGGCGTGGGCTGTAGCGGACCGCGGGGTCGTGGCTGCTGGCAAAGCAGCGAATACCGCCCACGGTGATCACGTCCCGGGCCGTGGCCAGGCCGTTGAAGGTGCCGCTGCGGCGGATCACCGTCGGGTCGTCCGGGTGGTCGATGAAGCTGCCAATGTTGCCGCTCAGGTCGTAGTCCCGGTCTTCCAGGTAAGACTGGCGGGCACCCGTGACGGCACCCAGCGCCACATCGTCGCGCTCCACATAGGCATCCACCACCACGGCGTGGCGACCCCGGTTGACCAGCGTCACCTGCCAGCGACCGGCTGGCGCCAGCACGGCAGTGGGGTTGTGCCCGCTGGCCGTGGGGGCCAAGGCCACCAGCGCGCAGGCGCCCCCGTGCCCCAGGGCGCTGCGGGCGGGGAACATCACCGCGCAGCGCGGCTGGTCGGCGCTGTTCCAGACGCCGGCTTCGCCGATGCGGATCGGGGGCAGGGGCTCGGCCATGCCCGGTGGCTGGATCACGATGTCCAGATCGGCCAGTGCCTTCGCGGGGTCCCGTGCGTCTTGCACCCACAGTTCCAGAAAGCTCTGGCTGTGGTCGTCGGGCTGTACGCGCCAGTGCAAAGCCAGTGACTGCCCGCGGCCCAGCGTCTGGTTGGCGTGGGTGCGGGCCTGGTAGGCGTTGCCGGCGGGCATCACCAGCGAGAGGCGACCTTCGCAGGCCTGCAGCCACTGCGCCATGGCCGATTCGAGCACGCTGCTGCCGTTGTGCGGCCCGGCCAGCGTGCCCCAGCTGAGGTTGAGCGCCACGGTGGCATCGTCGGCGCAGCGGGCGAGCACATAGGCCATGGCGTCGAGCACGCTCACGTTGACCGCACCGCCCGAGGTGTCGGCGATGCTGGCCCAGTCCAGTTGCACGATCAGCAGGCGGGCCCGGCTGGCTGTGTCGTGGGCGGGCCGCCAGTCGGGCGGTGTGTCTTCGGTGCCCAGGGTGCGGGCGTACACCCGGGGGCCGGCGGCCAGGCTGCTGACGTGGGTGCCATGGTGCGCGTTGTGGTTGAGCTCCCACATTTGCAGCCACTGGTACAGCGCGTCTTCGTCCAGACGGCCCCGCACGGTGTGGCGCTGAATGGCTTGGTCGATGGCTGAGCGGTCCAGTTCATGGCCATAGCCGATGTCGGCGGGCCGGGGACCGGCGCGCTGCGGGTTCAGTGGCACGGGCTGGCGGGTGGCCGCTCTGCGTCCGTGGGGGCCCACCGTCTCGTCCTGGCGCCAATAGCCGGCAACCCGTGTGCGGCCCTGTTCATCCAGGAAGTCGGCATGACCAACAGCCAGACCGCTGTCGATGATGGCGATGACCGGTCCGTGGATGGCGTCCTTGTGGTTCTTGCGGGAACGTGGCCGCGGGGTGGACAGGCGCGCACGGGCCTCTGGGGGCAGGGCGTGCTCGAAGGGGCCGACGGGCAGACCCAGTTCGTACCGGGCCACCACACCGCGCAGCGGTCCTGGCTGGTCCAGGTGCTGGAAAAAACCCGGGCGCACCCGAGCGGTGCAAAAGCGTGTGCTCAGTGGGAGGTTCTGGTAGATGCGGGGGACCTGCAGCCAGTCTTCATCGGCCGCGCGCAGCAGGTCGTCCAGGGTGCAGCCCGGGGCCAGCTCCAGGATCAGGGGCAGCCACTGCAGCGTCTTGCCATGCATGAAGGTGCGAAAGCCCGCGAAGTGGCTGGTTTCGGCCCAGGCCAGGTAGGGGTCGCTGTGGTCCATGGCACCGGGTGCCGACCAATCGATGCCCGTGAAAGTCCCGCGCGCCAGGGGTGTCCAGCCGACCTTGGGGTGTGGCTGGCGGCGGGTCATTGCCATTCCTTGATGGCCTCTTGCCACAGCCAGGACAGCAGCGGCCCGGCTTCAATGCGGTGTGGTTTGCCGTGCACGCTGCCAGCGCCGCTGTCCAGGGGCTGCTGAGGCTGGAAGTCCAGCGGTTCGCCGTCCGTGCCCTGGAATTTGAGCCCGTCAAAGGCATGTTCCCGCAGCGTGCCGCCTTGGCTGCGGGCGACCAGGAACTGGCCCAGCACGGTGCCCAGCATGCGGCCCACGGCCGAATCGACCGGGTAGTGCACGCCCGCCACGGTGCGGTTGACCGCGATGCGGGCGGCCAGTCGCTGCAGTTGGACCTCGGTGGCTTCGTTGCCAGGACGTTGTTGCTTGCCCGGCCGGGCGGCCTTGAGCAGGCTGGAGAGCACATGGGCGACGATGAAGGCCTCGGTGGCGTGGCCGCTGGGCCAGGCAGCGTGCCCTGGGTCTGCAATCATGGGCTGAATCTGTGGCGAGAGTTGCATGGGACGCACGACCGCAAACATGTGTTTGAAGCGCATCTCGACATGCACCGCCAGACCGAAGCACAGGTCCAGCACCTGCAGCGTTTTCTTGTGGCGATGGGGCTGCAGGCCAACCACCCCCGCCCAGAAATCGATTGGGGGACCCATCTGCGCCAGAATCTCGGCACCGCGATCGCCGCGCAGGTCGGCGTAGGCGGCGACCAGCGTCATCTGCTGTTCAAGGAGGGCACGGTCGGGCGCGCGCAGCATCAGCAGGGTGTGGCGGCGCGGCGTGCGCGCGTCCAGATCGGTGAACGCCAGTCCCGCCTGTTCGGTCTTGCGGTCGGAGGGGAAAGACAGGCCCTGCACGAGCTCGGTCATCAGCGTGGCCACACGCGGCCCATCGGCCCACAGGCGCAGGTTGTCGGGTTGGTCAAACGCCGGGGTGGCAGGTTGTACCAACGCGCCTTCGAAGGGGCCGCTGGTGGCAAAGCGACTCAGGTTGATGGCCTCGGCCGTGTTGTCGGTGCCCGATCTGGCATAACCGCTGTACCCGCTGTACCCGCTGTACCCGCTGTATCCGCTGTATCCGCTGTATCCGCTCATTCTTTCATCTCCTTTAAAAATCTATCCCGTGGGCAAGCCCAGCGCCGCAAGCGCTTTGGCCACGCGCTGTTTGCCCAAACTGTCGCTGCCCGTGTCCAAATACGTTTTGAGGGTGAGGCTGGGCTGGTGCTGCCGGAGCAGCTGGAAATGCCGTTGCGCATCGGCATGTGAGCCCAACTCATACTCGGCACAAATGAGGGTGCGCAGCGTCGACAAATGCAGCGAGTTGCTCTTGAGCGACTGTTTGCACAACGCCGCCGCTTTTTCGAATTCGTTTTTGGCCAGGTAGCTGTTGGCCAGCTGCATTTGAAAGTAAAAGCGGTGTGGATCCAAGGGTGAGAGCTTCAACGCTCTTTCTGATTCTTCTACCGCTTCACTGGGATTCCCCCACATGCTGGACCAAAAACCCGCATACAGCCATGCCATCGCGTCGCTCGGGTTGACTTGTACCGCGTCCAGCAGAAGGCGTCGGGCACCTTGAACATCGTGTCCCAGATGGCACATGGCGTGCCCCTTGAGCGACAGCGCCATGGAGCTGCTGGGGTCCAGTGTCAGCGCTTTGTCCGCCTGCTCAATGGCGCGCGCAAACTCGGCTTGCGGATCGGGTGCACGACCTTGCACCACCTGCATCACATGCCATTTGGACAGCCAGGCCCAAGGCGAGGCCACGCGGCGGTGGCGCTCGGTGACGCCCATGAGCAACTCGCGGCTGCGGTCCAGATCGCGCGGTGTGGATCGGTGCATGAGGGCGATACCCCCGAGCATGAGCGCATGACTTTCCAGTTTGGGCAAGGGCAGCACCAGGGAGCGCTGCACCGCGGTGTGGATCAGCGCCTGTGCACAAGCGGCACTCAGGGCGCCCAACAGGTCGCTTTGGACTTCCAGGAGGTCCATGGTTTGGCCACTCAGGCGCTCGGCCCACACAACTTCGTTGCGGCGCGTGTCTGAAAGCTCGGCCATGATGACCACTTTGTCGCCCAGCGTGGCATAGCTGCCGCTCAGGACAAAAGCGGCATCGAGCTGTGCGTCTATCTCTATGGGGCTGGCACTGCGCCCCCGGAAGGCGGTGGTGGACAGGCGGGAGATGACGCGCACATGCTGGCTGCGAGAGAGCTGGGCAATCACGCCGTCGGCGATCAGCTCGCCAATCACAAAATAGTCGGGCGAGGGCTGGCGGGTATCGAACGGAATGACCGCGATCGACGGCCGAAGGTCGGTCGGAGCGATTTCACGCCGCTCGGGTCGGTGCGGGTGTTGCCCTGTTTGCACCGGGTGCACTCGCCATGTGCGCACCGGTTCTGGCCAATGCTTGAGGTAGCTCTCGCCCATGTCCTCGACCTCGCCATCGATGCCATCAACGATGCCGTCGCGCACGCTGGCAGTGACCACGGTGTCGCCCGGATCGGCCAGGCTGGCGACGCGCGCGGCCAGGTTCACCCCCTGGCCGTACACGTCGTTCTCGGCCACGTAAAGCCAGCTGGCATGGATACCCGCGCGCAGGTGCAATTGCCGATCGGGTGGCAAGAGTCGATTGATGGGCGAGAAGTGACTGTGCAAAGCCATGGCGGCTCTGACCGCGTCCGCAGGTTCGTCGAACTCGGCCAGAAGACCATCGCCCAGGCTTTTGACCAAACGGCCTCGGTGGGCGCAAACCTGCTCGTTGGCAAAGATGACGAAGCCTTGCCAATGCCGTACCACAGCCTCTTCGTTGGCCGCCATCAGCAGCACCGACTCCACCAGATCAACCACCAGCACCACTTTGTGCTCTTGCAAAGGAAGCAGCGCCATGAATGGCGCGTGGTCTTTGCGGGGGGCTTGCAACTCCATGGTGCGGGGGGTTGGTTATCGTCATCCCCAAAGTGGGGGAACAGTTGACGAAAGTTTCGCACACATTGAAATTTTTTCGTTTGGGACCCTGCCAATTGACGGCTGTCTGCAGCCAACCCTTCATTGCAGGATGCAGACGAAAAAAAACCGGCGCGAATGGGCCGGTTTTTTGCTGTGCCTGTCGCCGTGCGACAGGCCAATCCACGATCACTTCAGGTGTTCGTTGATCATCTTGGTCATTTCGAACATCGAAGCCTGGGCCTTTTGGAAGATTTCCTTCAGCTTGGCGTCGGCGTTGATCATGCGGCGGTTCACGGCATCTTGCAGACCGTGCTTCTTGATGTAAGCCCAGACCTGCTTGGTCACTTCGGTGCGTGGCAGCGGTTTCGCACCCACGATCGCGGCCAGTGCTGCGCTCGGGGTCATGGCCTTCATGAAGGCGGCGTTGGGCGTGCGCTTCTTGGCTGGAGCGGCTTTTGTCGCGGGTGCTGCAGCAGCTTTGGCTGGAGCGGCCTTCTTGGCCGGAGCAGCGGCTGCCTTGACCGGAGCGGCTTTTTTGGCTGGAGCCGCAGCGGCTTTGACCGGAGCGGCCTTCTTGGCTGGAGCAGCAGCGGCTTTCACCGTTGCAGCTTTCTTGGCTGGTGCGGCAGCCGTCTTGGCGGGTGCCGCTTTTTTCGCAGGAGCTTTTTTCGCAGTTGCCATGGTTGTTGTCCTTCTGAGTGTGGAGTTTTCGCCAGTGCAAAAAAACGCTCTCACACCGGTGTCTCGGATGCTAATGGAGATGTATCCCCATTCCAAGGTGGCGAACGCGGTTTTTTGCAGTTTTTCATAGGAGACGGGCTGGTTGTTGCGTGGGAAAACAACATTTTTGCGTTCCACTGCTGCAGGTGCTCTGTGGTGGACCTTGTTCGGGCTCAAAATCACGCCATCACCCACCGCCATTCGTTCAAACGTTTTGCTATGCCATCGACCTCTTTTCCCCCCCTTTCTTTTGCCACCTGCGACCTTTGTGATGCCTACAAAAACGACAGCACAGGTGACTTCCGCGTGCTGCCGCCTGTATTTCGGGATTTCGGCGCCGAAAGCCGTTTTGCAGGCACAGTGGTCACCGTCAAATGCTTTGAAGACAACACGCTGGTGAAGGCCGCCGTGGACAGCCCAGGCGAGGGCCGCGTGCTGGTGGTGGACGGCGGGGCTTCGCTGCGCCGGGCCTTGGTGGGGGGCAACCTGGGTGCCGCTGCTGCCCGCAATGGGTGGGCGGGCGTGGTGGTGAATGGCTGTGTGCGCGATGTGGTCGAACTGGCGCTGTGCCAGACCGGGATTCGTGCGTTGGCGCCCATGCCGCTGCCCACAGAAAAGCGCAACGAAGGCCAGCGCGATGTGGCGGTGCAGATCCAGGGCGTCTGGGTTCGCCCGGGCGACTGGCTCTATGCTGATGAGGATGGCATGGTGGTGTCGGCCACAGCGCTGCACGCCTGACAAAGCACCCGCAGCAGCGGAATCAGGCGCTCAACCCTTTATAGAGCATGTAGGCTGCCAGCGCATACAAAATGCTGGCAAATACCCGCTTGAGGGTTTTGACCGGCAAGGCATGGGCGGCTCGCACACCCACTGGCGCCATGACCACGCTGGCGGTGGCGATCACCACCAGAGCGGGCATAAAAATATAGCCCACCGAGCCCGCGGGCAAATTTGCAACCCCCTGGCCTGCCACCACATAGCCCAGTGCGTTGGCCAGCGCAATTGGAAAGCCCAGCGCTGCGCTGGTGGCCACGGCGTTGTGGATCGCCACATTGCACCAGGTCATGAACGGCACACTCGCAAAGCCGCCGCCCGCACCCACCAGACCCGACAGAAAACCAATGACGCTGCCTGCACCCAGTTGCCCGGCGGTGCCCGGCAAGGTGCGGGTGGGCTTGGGTTTCTTGTCGAGCAGCATCTGGGTGGCCGAGAAGCTCACGAAGGCCGCAAAGAACAGAGCCAGCCAGGTGCCTTTGAGCAGGGCAAACACCCCCATGCTGGCCAGTGCTGAGCCCAGCACAATGCCCGGTGCCAGGCGTTTGACGATGTCCCAGCGCACCGAGCCGCGTTTGTGGTGGGCGCGAACGCTGGAGATGGACGTGAAGATGATGGTGGCCATGGAGGTGGCGATGGCCATCTTGACCGCCAGGTCGGGCGCCACGCCGCGGCCGCTGAGGATGATGGTGATGAACGGAACCATGAGCATGCCGCCACCGATGCCCAGCAGCCCAGCCAGAAACCCGGTGCACAGGCCCAGCAACACCAGTTCGGCAATCAACAGGGGATCAAGCAGCATGGGGTGTGGTGTGGGGTGTTGCGCTGGACGGGCACCGCCGAACGCACAACAGAAGAATAAGGTGTCTGCAAGTGCCGCCAGACCGGCATCCTGAACCGGGGTTCAGGTGGGCAAGGGCAGCGTGACTTCGGGTTCATCTGACGCGAGATGCTCACACCCGCCACGCAATGTACCAAGCCCGGGCTCTATGAGCATTGGTTCAAGGAAATATAAAGCCCAGCGTGCACTGCAGACGGTTCAAATTGTAGGCGCTGAAAAGCGCATTTGCGGTTCGACTGCCGATAAATACATGGGAGGCCACGCTCTGGCGGTTGCACCGATTTTTTTGTTCGCGGAGAACGTGTCGAGTTGCTCAGGGCAAGGGGTCATTTCCGCCCAGGGCCTGGTCGATCCGGCGCACGAGATGGTCGAGGCGGGTCTGATCTTGCGCAGACGCTGGGGTTTCTGGGGTGTCTGGCGTGTTCGGACTGGTGCCGCGGTTTGGCACGGGAGCTGCGGCTGGGCTGCTGGTGGCTTCTTTTTGCGACAGCTCGAATGCGAGGTTGAGCGAGGCCAGCACCGCAATGCGGTCGCGCGCTTTGACTTTGCCCGTATCACGGATGCGGCACATGGCGGTATCCACGCGTTCCACCGCATCCAGCAGCGCCGATTCACCACCCACCGGACAAGCCAGCAGGTAGCTTTGACCCATGATCTGCACTTCGATTTGTTTGTTCGCTGGCTTGTTCATGCGCGGTCCTGGCTGGGGGTGTCGGCGGTGGTTTGCGCAGCACTGGCGGAAGGTTGGGGCAGGCGGTCCAGCAACGCATCGATGCGGGCGCGGGCTGCGTGGAGTCGCGACTTGAGGGAGTCGCGTTCGGCCTGCAGCGCTTGCACCTGTTCGTGCAACTGCTGGTTGGTGTGCTGCAGCTCCTCGTGGCGCAGCAGCAAGCGCTCAACGCGCTCGGTGATCTGGTCAAGGTGCTTGGTGTCGGCCATATTCTCGGTTTGAAGTTTTCACATTGTAGGGTTGCCACCCGTTCTAACACCTTAGAATGCGCGCTGTTGGTGCTCGCGGTGTGGTTCACATGCCGCAGTTCAACGGGAAGCAGGAGGGAAAGTTCACACAAACCGACCTAACCTGCGCTGCCCCCGCAACGGTAAGCAGACGAGAAGCCCGAGTCATCGGGTCGCTCCGCTTTCATCTCACAACCACTGGGCGCTGCCAAGCGCCTGGGAAGGTGATGAAGGTCGTTCTGCCAGCCCGGATACCGGCCAACGAGGTGGTGGTGCGTCCACGCAGGACGCGCCACCGTGACGCCCATGCGCTGTCGGGGAAGACAGCGAGGGCCCCTGTCTGTGTTTCTTTTCATCATGATTTCCCGCTTTACCTCCGCACGCCTGGCCGTGCTTCCCCTGGCTTGCGCCGCTGCCATTCCGGCCCAGGCACAGGTCATCGCCAGCCTTTCCGAAACCGTGGTCACGGCCACCCGGGTAGAGACCCGGAGCGACGCCTTGCTCAGCGACGTGGTGGTGATCGAATCCGATGCCATCGAGCAAGCGGCCGGGAGGTCGCTGCCTGAATTGCTGGCGCGCAGCGCCGGACTGCAACTCAGTGCCAACGGCGGCCTTGGCAAACAGGCTGGTTTGTACCTGCGTGGCGCTGAAACCCGTCACCTTTTGCTGTTGATCGATGGCGTGCGATACGGATCCAGTACGGCAGGTGCTCCGGTGTGGGACAACCTGCCACTCAGCATGATCGAGCGCATTGAAGTGCTCAAGGGGCCTGCTTCTGCGCTGTACGGCAGTGACGCCGTGGGGGGCGTCGTGCAGATTTTCACCAAACGTGGGCAAAAGGGGTTTCATCCGCAGGTCGGGGTCACGCTCGGCAGCTTCGGGTACCGCCAGACCACCGCGGGGCTGAGTGGCGGTGACGACCGCTTCACCTACAACCTGAGCGCCGGTACCCTTCGCGAGGACGGCTTCTCGTCCACCAACCCGAAAGTCGCTTTCGGCAACCACAACCCGGACCGTGATGGGCTGGAGCAGGATCACGTGTCGGCTTCGCTGCGCTGGACCATTGCTTCAGGCTGGTCGATGGACGCCTTGTTCAGCCAGGCCGACGGCACCAGCCAGTACGACCAGGGACCGGGCAGCTTCGATGTGTATTCGGACACCACCAGCCGTGTGGCCAGCTGGGGTCTGGAACACAAATGGTCGGCCGATGCCCGCACGCGCCTGAAGCTGGCCCGCAGTGAAGACCAGTCCGACAGCTTCAGCGCACCGGGCGCGCCCGCAGTGTTCAACACCGCCCAGACCCAGTGGACGCTGCAGCACGACTGGCAGACCCGCCTGGGCAATGTGCTCGTGGGACTGGAGTCGAACAAGGAAGCGGTGTCTGGTACCCAGGCCTACGCCGTGAATTCGCGCACCACGGACGCCGTTTTTCTGGGCATGACCGGGCAGGCGGACGACCACCTGTGGCAAGCCAACCTGCGCCGCGACAAGAACACCCAGTTCGGCGGTGCGACCACCGGGTTTGTCAGCTACGGCTACCAGCTCACGCCGCAGTGGCGTCCCCACATCGCCTACGGCACCTCGTTCAAGGCACCCTCGTTCAACACCCTGTACTACGTCTCGCCGTTCTTCACCGGCAACCCGAGCACGCAGCCCGAGCGCGGCAAGAACCGGGAGCTGGGGCTGACCTATGCCTCGGGGGCGCACGAGCTGAAGATCACCCGTTTCGACAACCGCGTGCGCGGCTTCATCACCATCCAGCCGGTGGTGGCCAACGTGCCCCGCGCCCGCATGGAGGGCTGGTCGCTGGCGTATGCCGGTGCTGCCGGGGACTGGCGCTGGAGCACGAACCTGGAGTTGCTGGACGCGCGCAACCTCGCCAACAACCTCAAGCTGCAGCGCCGGGCCGACGAAACGCTGACGGCCAGTCTGGACCACACCGTTGGCGCCTGGAACTGGGGTGCTTCCCTGCTGCTGGTGTCCGAGCGGTTTGACAACGCCGCCAACACCCAGCGCCTGCCGGGTTTTGGCACGCTCGATCTGCATGCCCGCTATGCGCTGAACAAAGACTGGTCGCTGGCCCTGCGCCTGAACAACCTGAGCGACAAGTTCTACGAAACCGCGTACGGCTACAACCAGCCTGGGCGCGCGGCGCTGGTCACCCTCAACTGGGCGCCCCAGCCGTGACCGCGCGCGCGCCCGCCCTGCTGATCGCCGCCCCGGCCTCCGGCCAGGGCAAGACCACGGTCACGGCCGCGCTGGCGCGGCTGTGTGTGCGGCAGGGGCCGCGGGTGCCGGTGTTCAAGTGCGGGCCGGACTTTCTCAA
>NZ_JAUSOO010000012.1 GCF_030656115.1 Hydrogenophaga sp. | reverse complement strand
GGGAATGATGCCCAGCTTGATCTCGGGCTGGCCGAACTTGGCGTTGTCGGCGGCAATGATGAAGTCGCACATCATGGCCAGCTCGCAGCCCCCGCCCAGGGCAAAGCCGCTCACGGCCGCGATCACCGGTTTGCGGATGCTGCGAATGGCTTCCCAGTTGCGGGTGATGTAGTCGCCCTTGTACACATCGGCAAAGGTGTAGGTGGCCATGGCGCCAATGTCGGCGCCGGCGGCAAACGCTTTTTCGCTGCCGGTGACGATCATGCAGCCGATGGAATCGTCCAGGTCAAATCCTTTCAGCGCCGCGCCCAGCTCGTTCATGAGCTGGTCGTTCAGGGCGTTGAGCTGCTTGGGCCGGTTCAGGGTGACGATGCCGACGCGACCTTCGGTGCGCACCTGGATCAGTTCGGGGGTGAGGGTTTCGCTCATGGGTGTCCTTTGGGGGTGAGGCTGTGGTTGACGTGCGCGTCAACTATAGCCGGACCGTGACGCGCCGGGGATCGGGATGAACCAAGGGAAAACATTAACCGACTCATCGGTCGGTTAATGGTAAATTGGCGGAAAACACCACCACCAGTGCCGCACAACGGCGGCCCGAGGAGACATCTGCCCATGAACGCCCCCGCTGCAGGCACGACCGTACGCTATGAAGAGCGCGGCGCCGTTGCCCTGGTCACCCTGAACCGGCCCGAAGCCCTGAACAGTTTCACCCGCCAGATGCACCGCGACCTGTGGTCCGTGCTCGACCGGGCAGAAGCCAATCCCCATATTCGCGCCCTGGTGCTCACCGGCGCGGGGCGTGGCTTTTGTGCTGGGGCCGATCTGGCCGAGTTTGACTTCGAGCCCGGCCCCGACCTGGTGCAGCGGGCCGACCCCGGTCCCGTCATCGATCAGGCCTTCAACCCCACGGCACGGCGCATCCAATCGCTGCGCATGCCCGTGATCGCCGCGGTGAACGGTGTGGCCGCCGGCGCCGGTGCTTCGCTGGCCATGACCTGCGACATCGCCATCGCCGCCCCTGGCGCCAGCTTCATTCAGGCCTTCAGCAAAATCGGCTTGATCCCGGACGCGGGCGGCAGCTGGTTTCTGGTGGAGCGGCTGGGCCTGGCCCGTGCCATGGCGCTGGCCATGACGGGCGACAAGCTGCCCGCCGCGCAAGCCAAAGAGTGGGGAATGATCTGGGACGTGCAAGACGATCCGCTGGCGGCCGCCTTGGCCATGGCCGAAAAACTGGCCACCATGCCCACCCAGGCGCTGGTGGCCACACGCGCCTTGCTGCGCGACGCGGGAAAGCGCACGCTCAACGAGCAGCTGGACGTGGAGCGTGACACGCAGTCGGCGCTGGGCCGAACGCACGACTACATCGAAGGCGTGATGGCCTTCCGGCAGAAGCGCCCGGCGCAATTCAAGGGGGCATGAGATGACGCCACAAGAACGGGCCGCGAAGGTCGGCGAAGCCATGTTTGCCGCCGACGTGGCAGCCCGCGAAACCATGGGCATTGAAATCGTGAGCGTGGCGCCGGGCCGCGCTGTGCTGCGCATGGCGGTGAAGCCGCTGCACCTGAACGGCCACAAGATCTGCCACGGCGGCTTCATCTTCACCCTGGCCGACACCACCTTTGCCTACGCCTGCAACAGCTACAACAAGAACGCGGTGGCGGCGGGCTGCAGCATCGAATTCCTCAAGCCCGGGCAGGACGGTGACGTGCTCACCTGCGAAGGGGTGGAGCAGGTGCTGCAGGGCCGCCACGGTATTTACGACATGAAGGTCAGCAACCAAAAGGGCGAAGTGATCGCGATGTTCCGGGGCAAAAGCGCGGTGATCCCCGGCCAAGTTTTTCCTGAAGAGGTGCCTGCATGAGCCACTTGCCACTTGAACCCATCGAAAAGGCCAGCATCGACGAACTGCGCGGCCTGCAGCTCAAGCGCCTGCAGGCCACGCTGCGCCATGCCTACCAAAACTCGCCGGTGTACCGCGCCAAGTTTGACGCGGCCGGTGTGCACCCGGACGACTGCCGCAGCCTGGCCGACCTGGGCAAGTTTCCGTTCACCACCAAACACGACCTGCGCGACAGCTACCCGTTTGGCATGTTTGCCGTGCCGCGTGAGCAGTGCGCCCGCATCCATGCCAGCAGCGGCACCACCGGCAAGCCCACGGTGGTGGGCTACACGCTCAAAGACATCGACACCTGGGCCACCGTCGTGGCGCGCTCCATCCGCGCCGGCGGCGCCCGGCCGGGCGACATGGTGCATGTGAGCTACGGCTACGGCCTGTTCACCGGGGGCCTGGGCGCGCACTACGGTGCTGAAAAACTGGGCCTCACGGTGGTGCCGTTTGGCGGCGGCCAAACCGAGCGCCAGGTGCAACTGATGCAGGACTTCAAGCCCACCATCATCATGGTGACGCCGAGCTACATGTTGGCCATTGCCGACGAATTTGAGCGCCTGGGCCTGGACCCGCGCGAGAGCAGCCTGCGCCTGGGCATTTTTGGCGCCGAGCCCTGGACCAACGACATGCGCACCGCCATTGAAGCCCGCATGGGCATGGACGCGGTGGACATTTACGGCCTGTCGGAAGTGATGGGCCCGGGCGTGGCCAGCGAATGCGTGGAAACCAAAGACGGCCCCACCATCTGGGAAGACCACTTTTTCCCCGAGATCATCCACCCCGAAACCGGCGAACCGGTGGCCGACGGCGAAATGGGCGAACTGGTGTTCACCAGCCTGACCAAAGAAGCGCTGCCCATCATCCGCTACCGCACGCGCGACCTGACCCGCCTGCTGCCGGGTACGGCGCGCACCATGCGCCGCATGGAAAAGATCACCGGCCGCAGCGACGACATGATGATCGTGCGCGGCGTGAACGTGTTCCCGACGCAGATTGAAGAACTCATTTTGAAGCGCCCTGAACTGAGCGCGCACTACCAGTGCGTGCTGAGCCGCGAAGGCCCCATGGACAACCTGACGGTGGTGGTGGAAACCCGCCCCGGTCTGGCGCCCGACAGCATTGAAGCGCGCGCCGCCGCCACGCTGTTGCAGCATGAGGTGAAGGTGTTTGTGGGCAGCAGTGTGGAAGTGAGCCTGAAGTCCGAAGGCGGCGTGGAGCGCAGCCAGGGCAAGGCCAAGCGCGTGGTGGACTTGCGCCCGCGCTGAGAGCCACCCATGTCCCACGATGCATCGACTTCCTGGGCGACCATGTCAAGCATCCAGAGCGTTTTTGACGACCAGGCTGCCACTGCCTTGCGCCTGCGGGTTTCAAGCGCCGAGGAAAGGATTGCAAAAATCAGGAAATTGCGTGACGCGGTGTTGGCGCATACCGAGGCACTTTACGAGGCCGCCTACGCCGACTTCAAGAAACCCAAAGGGGAAGTGGATCTGGCAGAAATTTTGCCCGTGTGTGCCGAAGCCAACGATGCCATGGCACACCTGAAGAAATGGATGAAGCCCAGAGGCGTGTGGCCCACTCTGCTGACGGCCGGGACGAGCGCTCAGGTGCAATACATGCCACGCGGGCGCTGTCTCATTATTTCGCCCTGGAACTACCCGGTGAACCTCACCTTCGGACCGCTGATTTCAGCCCTCGCAGCGGGCAACACGGCCATCATCAAGCCGTCCGAGATGACCCCCCATTTGTCGGCGCTGATGTCCAAAATCGTGCGCGAAACATTTCCTGCAAACGAAGTGGCCCTTTTTGAGGGTGAGGTGGATGTGGCGCAAGCGCTGTTGAATCTGCCGTTTGACCACATCTTTTTCACCGGCAGCCCAGCCATTGGCAAGGTGGTGATGGCCGCTGCTGCAAAACACTTGACCAGCGTCACACTGGAGTTGGGTGGCAAGAGTCCAACGGTGATCGACGCCAGCGCCAACATCCCGTTGGCGGCGCAAAACACCATGTGGGCCAAGTTTGCCAACGCGGGCCAGACCTGCATTGCGCCCGACCATGTCTATGTGCATGAGAGCGTGAAGGAGGCGTGGGTCAACCATTGCCGGGCGATACTTGAAAAAGCCTATGGCAAGACCTTGGAAGCGCAGCAGAAAAGCCCGCACCTCGCGCACATGGTCAATGCACGCCATACCGCGCGCGTCAAGGGATTGCTGGACGAAGCCTGCGCGCTGGGCGCCCGTGTCCTGATCGGTGGCGGTGTGGCTGAGGCCGACTGCTTTGTCGCGCCCACGTTGCTCGAAAGCATCCCCGAACATGCGCGCATCATGCAAGAAGAAATTTTTGGCCCGCTGTTGCCCGTGATGGTGTTTAAGAACCTCGATGACGTGATCGCCAAGATCAACGCCGCGCCCCATCCATTGGCTTTGTACATCTACAGCACGAGCAGCGACAACATTCAACGCCTGTTGCAGCAGACGGCGTCGGGCGGCGCCTGCGTGAACCATGCGCTGGTGCATTTTTTGCACGGCCGGTTGCCTTTCGGCGGTGTCAAAAACTCTGGCTTGGGCCATGCGCACGGGCATTATGGTTTCAAGGCGTTCAGCCACGAAAAAGCGGTGGTTCGCACGCAGTTTTCAATGGCCACGCGATGGTTCTCTGCCGGTGAAGTGCCGCCATTTGTGCGCCGTTTTTTGAAGTCAGCCTTCAAGTGGATGTGAGCCAGAAGCGGCAGGCGAGGCCGTTGTCTGTCCACAGGCACGCACCGGTGAAAGAAAACCAACAATAGGCGCGTCAGCCTTGGGTGTGTGAGCCGGCGTCAGTATCGGGCGGGTTCAGCCAGTTTCCCAGCCGGGGCGCATCGGCCACGGTCAGGCGCACGGTCTGGCTTTCGGTGGGCCAGTCCAGCGGGCAGCGCAGCAGGCGTTTGTCGCGCGACACCAGCGCCACCAGTTCGGTGCGTTGCCCACGCAGCATCAGCAGCTCGTCGAGCTTGTGGATGCGCCAGGCTTCAGCGGGTTCGCCGCGCTGGGCAGCGGGCAGTTCCACCCCCAGCCATTCGTCGCCCGCCGCCAGGCCTGCCGCCTCGGCGGCACCGCCACGCAGCACGGTCTTGATGGTCAGGCTGCCCGACTCGCCGACGCGCAAGCCCAGTTGCTGGGCCAGCGGCGCTTTGTCGTGGTGCAGCTTGGCGCCCTGGTTTTGCAGCAGGTCGTGGGTGGGCAGGTCGTCGGTGCTGTGTACCCAGGCGGCCAGTTCGGCATCAAACGGGCGTTTGCCCAGCTTTTTGAGCGCGCGCAGCAGATCGGCTTCGCGCATGGGGCCGCCCTTGCAGCGCTGCCAGAGTTCGCGCATCACCGCGTCCAGCGTGGTGTGGCCTTCGGTGCGCAGGGTCAGGTCCAGGCACAGCGCCACCAGCGCGCCCTTGGTGTAGTAGCTCACCGTGGCGTTGGGCGTGTTTTCACCGATGCGGTAGTACTTCACCCAGGCATCAAAACTGGCCTGCGCCACGCTTTGCAGGTGGCGCCCAGGCGTTTGCAGCACCTGGTTGATGGTTTTGGCCAGCAGTTGCAAGTAGGTGGTGTCGTCGATGAGGCCCGCACGGCGCAGAAACAGGTCGTCGTAGTAGCTGGTGAAACCTTCAAAAAACCACAGCAGTTCGGTGTAGTTTTCCTGGGTGTAGTCGTAGCGTGCGAACTCGGACGGGCGCAAGCGCTTGACGTTCCAGGTGTGAAAGTACTCGTGGCTGATCAGCCCGAGCAGCGTGGTGTAGCCGTCGGTCGCCTTGAGCGCGGCGGGCTTGGTGGTTGGTGTGTTCAGGCGCGGCAGGTCGGCACGCTGGCAAATGAGGGCCGTGGAGTTGCGGTGTTCCAGCCCGCCGTAGCCGTCGGCGCTGGCGTGCATCATGAACACATAGCGCTCAAAAGGCGGGGCTTCATCGCCGTGCCAGAAGGCGATTTGTTCTTCGCAAATGCGGCGTGTGTCGTCCAGCAGTCGCTCACCGTCGAGCCAGGCACCCGTGCCGCTGACCACGAAGCGGTGCGGCACGCCGCCGGCGGTGAAGCTGCCGCTCCAGAAGCGGCCCATTTCGACCGGGCAGTCGGCCAGCTCGTCGTAGTGTTGGGCACGGTAGTGGCCAAAGCCGTCGCTGTCCACGTTGTGCGGTTCCAGGCCCGTGGCCACCTGCCAACCGGCGGTGGCTGGGCTGGACACCAGTTCCAGCGCGTGCGGCTGGTCTTCTTGCCCCAGCACCTGCAGACACAGGCTGGTGGGGTTGAAGAAGCCGCGTGTGGTGTCCAGAAAAGCGGTGCGCACCGAGGCATCGAGCGCGTACACGGCGTACCGCAGTTCCAGCGGCTGGCCGGGCACCGCAGCGGCTTGCCAGCGGTGTTTGTCGAGCTGCTTGAGGGCAACCGGTTGCCCGCCCTGTGTGGCGCTCAGGCCTTGCAGGTGTTGAGAAAACTCGCGCACCAGGTAGCTGCCGGGAATCCACACCGGCAGGCTCACCCGCTGGTTGTGGGCGGGCTGCTCAATGCGCAGGGTGACGGCAAACAGGTGGGCCTGCGCGCTGTGTACCGCCACCGTGTAATGCAGCCCGGTAGGCGCTGGGGCTTGGCGGACAGGCCGGCTGGCGCCGACCTTGGGGGTTTTGCGTGCGGTGCTCATAAAGCGCCTGCGCCCACAAAGCAGCTCAGCGCGGCCACGCCAGACAGGCGAAAGCGCAGCGTGAGCCACTGCTGCAGGCCCGCCTGCGCATAGAGCGTGCGGTCGACCAAATAGCACAACACCAGCACAAAACCCAGCCAGGCCAGACCGGCAAACGGCGGCATGAGCAGCCCCGGCCACGCCAGCAGCGAGGGCACCACGCCCCAGAGCAGGTGCTTGCGTTGGGCGTGGTGGGGTGGCTCGCCGTGTGTGGCGGCGTGGCGGGCGGCCAGCCAGGCAATGCCCCAGTGCACACCGCCCATGAAGGATGCGATCAGCGCCGCATAGCCGGCCAGCGCAATGGCCACCCAGGCTTGCAGTTCGGTGTTCACCAGCCAGAGCAGGGCGGCCAGCAACACAAAGGGAATGAGCCCGGCGTGCCCCAGGGTGCGGGCCAGGGCGGTGTCGTCGGGGTCGTGCAGAACGGGGTGGGCGGTGGCAGCGTTCATGGCGAGGGGTTGGGACGTGGCTTCAGGGCTTGGCTTCGGTCAGAAACTTTTCAATACGGGCCACATCGATGGCACCGGGCACGCGCGTGCCGTCGGCAAAGATGACGGTGGGTGTGCCGGTGATGCGGGATTTTTTGCCAAATTCGACGTTGCGGGCCATGGCGCTTGCGTCGCAGCTGGCGGTGGCTGGCGTCACGTCGCGCACCATCCAGTCGAGGTAAGCCTTGCCCTTGTCCTTGGAACACCAGATGTTGCGCGACTTCTCGGTCGAATCGGCGCTCAAGATCGGGTACAGGAACAGATGCACGGTGACGTTGTCGATCTTGGCCAGGTCGCGTTCCAAGCGCTTGCAGTAGCCGCAGTTCGGGTCGCTGAACACGGCCATCTTGCGCTTGCCGTTGCCACGCACGATGGTGAAGGCGTCTTTGATTGGCAGGTCTTTGTAGGCAATGGCGCTGAGCTTGTCCAGCCGCTGTTCGGTCAGGTCCAGCCGGGCTTGGGTATCGATCAGCGAGCCCTGGATCAGGAAGTCGCCTTTTTCGTCGGTGTAGAAGATCTCGCTCTGGTTGACGCGCACCTCGTACAGGCCCGGCATGGGCGTTTTGCTCACTTCGTCGATCTTGGGCAGGTTGGGCAGGCGCTCGGCCAGGTTTTTGCGAATAGTGGCTTCCTGGGCCACGGCGCCCAGGGACAGGGCGGCCAGCAGGGTGAGCAAGAGGATTTTGATGGGTTTCATGGCGGTGCCCGGGTTGGGGCCAGTGGGATGAATTTTGAAAAAACCGGCGGTGTCAGCCGCTGATGCCGGAAGCCTGCCGGGCGATCCAGGTCTTGAGCGCACCGCTGCGTTCAAACCCCTTCATGCCCCAGTTGCGCAAAGCCTGGATGCGGCTGTCGGCGTGGGAGAACAGGCCAAACAGCCCGTCGGTCACCCAGCCCATGGCGGCCACGTCGGCCTGCCGCGCACGCTCATAACGCCGCAGCAGCTTCAGATCGCCCAGCTCACGCCAGTACTCGCGCTCGTGCAGCACCCGCGCCAGCTCAGCCACATCGGCCAGGCCCACGTTGAGTCCCTGGCCCGCCAGCGGGTGCATGGCGTGGGCTGCGTCACCCGCCAGGGCCACACCGCCACCGCCCAGTTCCGGGCGCAGGCGGGCGATCCAGCGGCGGGCTCGCGACAGCTCCAGCGGCCAGGCCTGCGCCGGGCTTTGCAGTTGCATGGCGCCCAGCACCGCTGCACAGCGCGTTTGCACCGCTTCGGCCAGGGCCTCGGCGGGTGCGGCCAGCCAGGCATCGGCCTGCTGCGTGGGGAGTGACCACACCAGCGCCACCGAGTTCCCTTGCGCGCCACCCAGCGGCAGCAAAGCCATGATCTCGCCGTTGTGAAACCACTGCCGGGCCACGCCGCCGTGCGGTAGCGCGCAGGTCAGCCGGGCGGCCAGGGCTTTGTGCGGGTAGGGTCGCACATCAAATTCGAGGCCCAGTTCGTCGCGGGTGCGGCTGCGCTTGCCTTCGCACACCACCGTGAGCGCGGCGGGCGGGGCTGTGGTGCAGCATTCAATGCCGCTTTGAAAACCCACCGCATCGGCCAGGCGGCGCTCCAGCGCGGGCACGTCCACGATCCAGGTCAGCGCGTCGGCTCCCAGGCCGCGGGCTGAAAACTGCACCTCACCGCCGTCGTCGCCCCAAACCTGCATGGCGCTCACGGGGGTGATGGCCGGTGCATCGGTGCGGGCCGGCGCCGCTGCGGCTTCGGGCCAGGCCCGCACCGACTGCAGCAGAGCGCGCGACGCGGCGTTCAAGGCGTAGGCGCGCACGTCGGTGCCGCTGGCCAGGGGCGCCGGGCTGACCAGTGCCACGCGCAGGCGCTCGCGCGCCAGCAGCAGGGCGAGGGTCTGGCCCACCACGCCGCCGCCGCGGATGGTGACGTCGAATCGGCGACGGGCCGAGGAGCCGGGAGGAAATGAGGACATGGCTGGATTTTAGGGTGACACCGAATAAGCCCACGGGCGCGTGTGCACGGCGCGGGGCTTGGGCATCGTGGCCTTCAGAGCAAGGCACAATCTTTGGCCTTGACCCGCCCGACGGATCCACGGCCCGCGCCGAACAGGCTTGGCGGTGGGCGCCTGCTGACCACCTTTCTGGAGCACCCATGAGCCCATCCTTCTCCACCCACGACGTACAGGCCACCATCGACCAGCTGTGGGTGTACCCCGTCAAATCGTGCGCAGGCGTGGCCGTGCCCGACGCCGAGCTGACCCCCACCGGTTTGGCCTACGACCGCACCTGGATGGTGGTAGACAGCGCCGGCGAATTCGTCAGCCAGCGCGAACTGCCGCGCATGGCACTCATCCAGCCCACTTTCAAAATGGGGCAACTGGTGCTGCGCGCTCCCGGCATGTTGGCCCTGCACCTGGCGCTGGACGCGGCCGAGTCGCCACTGAGCGTGCGGGTGTGGGACGATGCGGTGGCCGCCTACGACATGGGCGACGTGGCCGCGCAGTGGTTCAGCGACTTTCTGGGCCCCGATGCGCCCACCGGCCTGAAGCGCCTGCGCCTGGCCCGCTTTGACCCCGCCGTGCGCCGCCTGTGCAGTCCGAAATGGACCGGCGGGCGCGAAGCCACGACCCAGTTTGCCGATGGTTTTGGTTTGCTGGTGGCCAGCACCGCGTCGTTGGCCGAACTCAACGAACGCCTGGTTGCGGCAGGTCATGCGCCGGTGGATATGCGGCGTTTTCGCCCCAACATCGTGCTGGCCGGTCTGGAAGCGCACGACGAAGACCGCCTGGGGCCGCTGCACATCACCACCGCCGATGGCGAAGCCGTGATTGAAACGGTGAAGCCCTGTGCGCGCTGCCCCATACCCAACATCGACCCGGTCACCGCCACCTCGTCGCCTGCCGTGGGCGACACTTTGCAAGGCTACCGGCAAGATGCCCGCCTGAACGGAGCGGTCACCTTCGGCATGAACGCCATCGTGCTGCAGGGTGACGGGCGGGTGCTGCGCGTGGGGCAGATGGTGCAGGCCGACTGGGTGTTTGCCTGAAGCCGAACATCCGTCACGGTGGGCCAAGCCCCCGTATCGCTTCAAGATGAAGCGTTGGCCTTCACGTGGCGACAACCCGTTTGCCGTGCACCCCACTTTTTGCAGCATCCGACGCTGGATCGCCTGTTCAATACCGCAGGTTCCCCTCGGCATCTATGATCGCCAGTTCCACATAGTTTGAGCCATTGTGGGATTGGGGTGAGTATTGGGCGATGAACCGCCCAAATGCGATTTCACCCGCTCCTTCCATTGCCTGGATGAAGCTGGCGGTGTTCAGGTCGCGGCCTGCTCGCTTGAGTCCTTCAACGAGCAGACGGGCATGTACGAAGCCCTCAAATTGCGACGCTGAGGGTGGGGTATTGGGCGATTTGGCGGCATGCAGCTTCAGGTATTCCGCCACCACCGGTACGGTACCGTTGCGCAGCGATGGCATGATTTGCGCCAGGATGATGCCGCGCGCCTTCTCTTTCAGCTCGCGCTGAACACCGTCGAGACTGACCACCGAGAAGCCGTAGAAGACAGGTCGCGAAGCGGTTGCCTGCACGGCCTTGACGTAGTTGGTGAACGTCAGTCCGGCGGTGCCGACGATCACGGCCTGCGGGTTGGCCTGCTCGGTGGCCGCAGCGGCGGCCGCGAAATCGGGTGCAGCCGGATCGACCTTGATCTCCGCCACCAAGGGCAGATTTTCTGAAGCAGAAGACTTCTTGACCTCAGCCAGCAAGGTCTTGCCAAACCCGTCGTCTTGATAGAAAAAAGCGACCCGCTTCACACCCATCTGCTTGAGTTGCGAGAGCATGCGCGTTGACTCATTGGCGTAGCCGGCGCGCACGTGAAACACGTAGGGATTGAAGTTGTCACGCAGCGCCGAGGCGCCTGTGACCGGACCAAACAGAATGGTCTTCGATTCCTTCAGCATCGGCAGCACGGCGGCCGTATGCGCGGTGCCGGTGCTGTTGAAGATCATGAACACGTTGTGCTCGTTCTGCAGTTTTCGGGTGTTCTCGACAGCGCGCTGTAGGTTGAAGCCGTCATCGATGGTGACGTAGCTGATCTTTCGACCGTGTATGCCACCGCTTGCGTTGATTGCGTCAAACAACAGGCGCGAACCTTCACCGTATTGCACGGTTTGCGGCCCGAGCGGCCCCGAGAGCACGGCCGATGCACCCAGTTTTATTTCGGTGGGCGTGACGCCCGCATCATTGGCGTGTACTGCGGCTGAAATCAACCAGCCACACGCAAGCATTGCCCAACGAACCATCTTGTTATTCCTTTGTGTTGTCTCCGGAGGTTGGGTAGTATGGTTATATTTGGTAATTAAAACAAGGCACTTCGATGGGGGTTTTCCCGTGGTCCCGGCACCGGCCAGATGTGTGGATGCAAAGGGCGATTTCGCCGTTCAAAAGAGATCAGCGATTGCGGTCTTGGTCCGTTCGGCCGCACGGACCTGCTGGTTGGGATGGATCGCTGCGAAGGTGCCGGTCTTGGCCATAGGCGTCTGGGCGGCGGAGGCGCATCGCCTGCAACGGGTGGTGAAAAGAGCCACTTCACCCTTTGTCTTCTCGCGAGTGATTTATAAAAGTGCCCTTCATTTCACGATGCACGATGCCAGCCGCGAAGCCCATGACCGACGCGATACCCACGCTGCTGCGGGCGTGAACTGCTGGGTGTGCGGCAATCACACCGTCACCGTCTTCCCGTTCACCCCAAGGTCATCGCAGGCGATATGTTCCAGCGCTATTGCGATGCTCTGACCCATTCCGGTCTGTGGTCAACGTGGTTCTTTGTGCCTTTCTGGGTTCCGTATGCCGCCCAAGGTGCCCGCGCGGATTCGGCGGTTGGTCGCTTGGGCGTCACTGGGATGGCGCAACCCGCGACAAAGCCGATGTTCAGCAGGTTTTGCAAACCGTTTTGGAGCCATTCCAGTTGCTCAGCGGCCCGCTCAGGTCTGTGCCGCGGCGCAGCGCGGTCATTTCGGCCACGATGCTCAGGGCAATTTCGGGTGGGGTGAGGGCGCCCAGGTTCAGGCCCACCGGGCCGTGCAGCCGGGCGGCCTCTTCGGGGCTCACGTCAAATTCCAGCAGGCGCTCGCGGCGCTTCGCGTTGTTGTGCTGGGAACCCAGCGCGCCCACATAAAACGCGGGGGTGCGCAGCGCTTCCATCAGCGCCAGGTCGTCCAGTTTTGGGTCGTGGGTGACGGCCACCACCGCGCTGTGGTGGTCCAGGTTCATGGCCAGCACCAGGTCGTCGGGCATCGCGGTGGACAGCGTCACGCCGGCCATGGCGTCCCAGCCTTCGTGGTATTCGGTGCGGGGCTCGCACACCGTCACCAGGTAATCCAGCATCACGGCCATGCTGGCCAGGTAGCGCGAGAGCTGGCCGCCCCCAATGATGAGCAGGCGCAAACGCGGGCCGTGCACGGTGCCCAGGGTGGCGCCGTCAAACGCCACGCGGTCGCCCTCGGTGGCGGCCTCCAGCCGCACCAGGCCGGTTTGCATGTCCAGGCGGCGCTGCACGCGGCGGCGCCCTTCAATGGCCACCAGCAGCTCGCGCAGTTGCGACTGCGGCCCCAGCTGCTCCAGCACGATCTGCACCGTGCCGCCGCAGGGCAGGCCAAAGCGGCGCGCGGCTTCGGCGGTTTCGCCGTAGGTGGTGACCTCGGGTTTGCGCAGGGCCAGCTCGCCCCGGTTCACGCGGCCCATCAGGTCGTCTTCAATGCAGCCGCCCGACACGGAGCCAGCCACCTGGCCGTCGTCGCGGATGACCATGAGCGAGCCCGGCGGGCGCGGGGCCGAGCCCCAGGTGCGCACCACCGTGCCCAGCACCACGCGGTGGCCACGGCCTTGCCAGTCCAGCGCGGTGCGAATCACGTCGATGTCGATGCGCTGCATCAGGTGGGCGCCTCGGTCCAGTCGGCGGGCCAGCGCAGGTGGTGGCCAGTGCGTGCGGCGAGGGTTTTGATGTCTTCTGGCGTGTCTATGTCGGTGCGGTAGTGTGCGTTGGGGCTGTTCCAGCGGTGCACTTGTTCGGGGTGTTCGTTCCGCCACTGTGGACCGCCCATCCCCGCGTCGGCGGCCAGAATCTGTTGTCGCACTTCGCCGCTGAACATCACCGGGTTGCCGGGCAGGCCGTCTACTTCGGGTTGCACCCAGTGCGTGCCAGCGGGCCTGTGGGTGTAGGCGCACATCAGGTCGGTGATGTCGTGCGAGGTGATGAGCGGCTGATCGGCCAGTGCCACCAAGACCGCGTCCACGGTGGATGGCAACGCCTGCAAGCCGATGCGCAGCGACGACACCGGGTCGGGGCCCGGGTTGGGGTTGTGCGCGAAGTTCACGCCAAGCGGGTGAAGCGCACGCGCGATGTGCGCTGCATGGTGACCGAGCACCACCACCAACGGGTGCACCCCGGCTGCCACGAGCGCTTTGATTTGCTGCTCAATCAGCGTCATTCCGTTCAACTCCAGCAGGCTTTTGGGCCGGTTGCCCATACGCGAACCCGAGCCCGCAGCCAGCACAATGGCGCTTGCGCTCAAAGCCCCCATCTTGTTCATCAACGCTCTCCTGGCAGGTCTGAATGGGTGCCACCTTGCGCAAAGGGTAGCGCAAGGTGGCCCATCGCATACACTTTATGGTTGTTTTTCGAGGTAATCCATGAGTCTCCAATGCGGCATCGTGGGCCTGCCCAACGTCGGCAAGTCCACCCTTTTCAACGCGCTGACCAAAGCCGGCATCGCAGCTGAAAACTATCCTTTTTGCACCATCGAGCCCAACACCGGCGTGGTGGAAGTGCCCGATCCGCGCCTGCAGCAGCTCGCCGAGATCATCTCGCCCGAGCGCATCGTGCCGGCTATCGTGGAGTTTGTGGACATTGCCGGCCTGGTGGCCGGTGCCAGCACGGGCGAGGGCCTGGGCAACAAGTTTCTGGCCCACATCCGTGAGACCGACGCCATCGTCAACGTGGTGCGCTGCTTTGAAGACGACAACGTGATCCACGTGTCCAACAAGGTGGACCCGATCGCCGACATTGAGGTCATTCAGACCG
>NZ_JAUSOO010000011.1 GCF_030656115.1 Hydrogenophaga sp. | reverse complement strand
TTGCTGGCCTACAGCCGCGCGGGTGCTGCTGAGTTGGCGCAACGGGCTGCTTTGGCCGCACCCGACGTGTCTGCCGCCCTGGGTCTTGGGCAAACGCTGCACCATGGCGGCTTGAGCGTGCGGCCATTTCCCACGCAGTGGGCGGTGGGCCACGAGCTGGGGTTTGAGGTGCGTGCCCGTCCCATCATCCGCGAAGGAAAAACCGGGCGCGAACGCGATGCCTTCTTGTCTGCACTGGAACGCGCTGGTGGTGGCGAGCTGGACCGCAGCACTGTTTATGTGCAATGGCTGCGCGATTTGTTGGCCCGGCAAGGGGGCGCAGAACTGGTCAACGCCGACCTGATTCGCTACCAACAGTTGGGCGTGACCCGCAAAAGCCAGCGCACTGGTGCCGATGACGCGCGCCGCAGCCAATTGGTCAACGGGCCTGATGCCGTGTTCGAAGGGCGGTTGCGCGTGCTGGATTCGCAAGCCTTCGCGCAGTTGCTGGCCAAAGGCGTCGGGCGACACCGTGCGTTTGGTTTTGGTTTGCTCTTGTTGCGCCCTGTGCGCAGCTAAAAACCCGAAGCGTTCAAATGCTCAAAGGTCGCCTGGGGCTGGAAACGGCCCGGTTTCCGCATGCAGACCGCCACGGGCTGCTGTGGCTGGAGCGCGGCGAGTTGTGTGTGGTGGATGGGTGCTTGCATTTCATGCGTGGCAGCAACTCGCTGACCCCACAGATTGACCAGATACCGCACCAGTCGGTGTCCATGATTTTGCTGGGGCCGGGCAGCAGCGTGACGCACGACGCCTTGCGCCTGCTGGCCCGCCACGGCACGCTGATGGCCGCTGTTGGGGTTGACGGTGTACGCACCTACACCGCGCCACCGCTGATGCCGGACCGTTCCGATGTGGCCAGACGGCAGGCCGAGTTGTGGGGCAATCCGCGCCGCCGTGTGAGCGTGGCCCGCCACATGTACGCGTTGCGACTGGGTGAAATACTGCCGCACCGCGAACTGGACACCCTGCGCGGCATTGAGGGATCGCGCGTCAAGGTCATGTACAAGCTGATGGCCGAAAAGCACGGCATTGAATGGAATGGTCGGCATTACGACCGGGCCAACCCATTGGCTGCGGACATACCCAACCAAGCGCTGAACCACGCGGCTACCGCCGTACAGGCAGCGGCGGCCATTGCGGTGCAGTCGTTGGCAGCTTTGCCACCGCTGGGTTTCATTCATGAGGATTCGGGACAGTCGTTTGTGTTGGACATTGCCGACTTGTTTCGTGAGTCCACCACCTTTCAAATTGCTTTTTCTGCGGCCAAACAGGTGTCCAAGGGTTCAGTGGACACCATTGACCGTCTGGTGCGACGTGAAGCTGCGCAGGTGTTTCGCAAGCAGCAAGTTATCCCGTCGATGATCGACAAAATCAAGCAGGTGTTGCGCATGGAGGAAG
>NZ_JAUSOO010000001.1 GCF_030656115.1 Hydrogenophaga sp. | reverse complement strand
GAGCAAGGTTTGCTCAGCGTGAAAGAACTGTGGTGCAAGGCACAGGGCTATACGGCAAAGAAGAAAAGAGGGAAGGCTTCGTCGAGCGAGCCGACTTGTTGAACCGCCCACTGCGGACCCGCACGGTGGGTGGTGTGGGGGGCGACGGTTAGAAGCCGTTGCCTACCTACCCGATTAGGCATCACTCGGCGTATGGGGACGAGAGATGTATTCCGCCATGCCTTCGAAACCGCTCACCACTGTGCAATCGAGGAACTGATTGAGCGCGATCCTGGGGTCAGACAGGAGTATCGCTAACCTTCGGTCTGTCAATAGCGCATCGGCCACAGGTAACGCAGCCGCAGCAACTGTGAAGTCGCTTGGGTCACCATCTTGGTAGCGACGCTGAGGGTCGAAGCGCATGAGCCCGTACAGCGAGGAGAGGATTCGCATTGTGGGGAGCGCTTTCGTCCGGGGCACCTGGTGCCAGTGGTACATGGCTGCTGCTGCCAGTTGTAGTACCTGCTTCGGATCTAAGGATGTTTGCTCGCCGATACACCAAGCCTCTATGCACCCCTTCAGTTCAAGCAAGATACCGGTGTTTAGATTGGGCACCTCGTCTTGGTGCAACTGCTTCCCGGTGTTTAGTTCGGCGGTTGATCGAGAGTTGCTCCACTTTGGCCCGGGCGCTGAGCGAGCGACCTGAAGTTGAAGCGAGAAAGGTAGCTCCGAGATCGTGTCGAAGAACGCCTTGTTGAACGTGTTCTCATCGATGAGCGCAGCCATTTCCGGGGCGAATGAGGCTGCAGGGATTCCCAGCAGTTCAACGGGAGACCGAAGGTAACTTGATCGGTCTTCCTGGAGGTTGAAGTCGCCAGCACGAAGTTGATCGAGTTCCATCCCGATGCACTCTGGAAATGGCGCGACGCAGTAGCCCTTCGATAGATCGTCGACGAGAGTTACCAGCGCGTTGTGGGTGTCCTCACTTGTCATGGAGTCAAGTTCAAAGAACGTCGCTAGCCCGATCGGGAACACAGTGTCACCACGAAGCAGCGCTGCGCGCGTGGCAAGTGCGAAGTCCTGCATGGCTGACGTGAGTTTCGGCTTCTGTTGCTCAAAGTCGGCAAGGCACTTCCAGGCATTTGTATCCAGATAGACGATGCGTTTTCCAGTCACTCGCGCGGCGCGTACTTGACGCATCCATCGCACATGTTGGGCGAGGCTGATCGCCGGCGTCGCGCGATGCCGATCCACGTTCTTGCCCAAACGGGCGGCAGACGACGCGATGAGTTTATCGAGAGTGGTGGGCATAGATGGCTGGAGGTGATGCCTAACGCCCAGGTTAACCGGCAAAAATGCGAAGCATTTTTGTCCGCGTTGAACCTACAGTTACCGTGAAAGCCAATCCAGGTAACGACGTGCGAACCCCTGCCGACCCGCAGCAACGAGATAGAAACCGCTGGGCCCGACCCCAGGAATTCAGCGGTGAATCAGATGGCGGCGAGGGCCGCAGCGCCTGCGCTGGCAGTGGGCCACTTGCCGATGGCCTTGAGCTGCTTGATCCAGCGCGGAGCGTTCTTCTTGGCGCTCATGGCGGCGTAATCGATGGCCTGGTCGAGATAGGGCTGGCGCCGCGACATCAGGATGTAGATCAGCCGGATCATCTTGTGCGCCACAGCCACGATGGCCTTCTTGTGCGATTTGCGCACCATCAGACTTCGGTACTTCGAGGCCAGCGTGCTTTTGGTCATGCGCGCGGCGTTGGCGCATTCGCACAGGATGTAGCGGATGGTGTTGTTGCCATGGCGCGTGCGCCCAGACTTGCGTTTGCCCGCGCTCTCAAAGTTGCCCGGGCTCAGCGCGGCCCAGCAGGCCAGGCGCTCAGGGCTGCCAAAGCGCGTCATGTCATCGCCAATCTCGATCAGTATCAGCGCGGCTGCAGTCTGGTCAATACCCGGAATCGTCTGCAGCAGACCGTGTGCCCAGGCGTAGGGTTGCATGGCACGCATCAGGTAAGCGTCGATGTCGGCCAGTTGGCGCTGCAAGGCGTCGATGCTGTCGCTCAGGTGGCGCAGCACGAACAGGTGGCGCTCGCTCAAGTCACCGTCCAGGCTGGCGGCGAGTTCCTCGGTCTTGCGCTTCAAGGCGCCCCGAGCATGGCCCAGCAGCACGGCCTCGGACTCGCCCTCAATGAGGCCACGCACCATGGCGCGGGCCGAGACGCCGTGGATGTCGCTGACCACCGCGCCGAGCTTGATGCCCGCGTCATCGAGCATCTTGTGCAGCCGGTTGATCTGGCTGGAACACATCGAGTTGAGTTTGCGCCGGTAGCGAGAGACCAGACGCAGCTCGCGCAGATCGCGAGGTGGAATGAAACTGCCGCGCACCAGGCCGAAACGGGCCAGCACGGCCAGCCACTCCGAGTCGAGCATGTCGGTCTTGCGACCGGGCACATGCTTGATGAAATGGGCGTTGACGACCCAGGCGGTGATGCCCGCGTTCTCCAGGTGGGCGTAGACGCTCTTCCAGTAGATGCCGGTGCTCTCCATGACCACGAGCTGAACCTGCAACTCGGACAACCAGGCGGCCAGGGCGCGGCAGTCGCGCTTGAAGCCGCCGAACTCCCGACTGTGCTTGCTCACCGAGCCGTCGGGCTGCTCGATGAGAACCGTGACCACATGCAGCATGCGGTGCACATCGATACCGGCCACACGCCGGTGCAAGGGGGAAAGACCTTCCATGACGATGCTCCTGTGGGTAAAGTGCCGTGTAAAGTCAGCATTGGCACGCAGGAGCGTCACCCGTGGCCGGTGCGAAACACCGGTGAGCTGAAAGACTCCTCGAACCGTGAGCGGTTCGGGCCTCTTTACCGTACGTGCTGCCACCCGCTCCACGGCAATGGAGCCGGCAGCGCAACAGTCGGGGGTACGAGTCAGCTCGGTGCAGGTCCGGTTAGGCACCGGGGTCGGGCCTTCATTCGTTTTGCGACCTTTTCGCACCTGCGTGCCACCTCACATGGTGCACTCAAACTCGGCTTTCATGCTCGGGGGCGAGTGGACCAACTCATGATTGGTTAGG
>NZ_JAUSOO010000168.1 GCF_030656115.1 Hydrogenophaga sp. | reverse complement strand
CCGCAGGTCTTTGCCGCTGCGCACCACGCGCAGCTTCATGCCGCGCTCAAAGTGGCCGCTGGCCACGCGCACGAAGGCAATGCGGTCGCGGTGCGCCGGGTCCATGTTGGCCTGGATCTTGAACACCACGCCGGTGAACTTGGGTTCGTCCGGGTGCACCACGCGCTGAATGGCCGGGCGGTCGCCGGGCGGCGGTGCCAGGTCCACCAGCGCGTCCAGCACCTCGCGCACGCCAAAGTTGTTCACCGCCGAGCCAAACAGCATGGGCGTCTGGCGCCCGGCCAGAAACTCGGCCTCGTCAAACGCCGGTGAGGCACCGGCCACCAGTTCCAGTTCTTCCTTGGCCTGCTCAAATTCGGCGCCAAAGCGCTTCACGCTCTCGGGGTTGTCCAGCCCGCTCAGCACGTCTTCGTCGCCACCGCGGCGGTCTTCACCGGCGGCGAACACGCGCATCTGGTCGGTGCGGCGGTCAAACACGCCACGGAAGGTCTTGCCCATGCCCACTGGCCAGGTGAACGGCACCACGGTCATGCCCAGTTCGCGCTCAATCTCGTCCATCAGGTCCAGCGGGGCCTGTACCTCGCGGTCCATCTTGTTGACGAAGGTGAGGATGGGCGTGTTGCGTGCACGGCAGACCTGCAGCAGTCGCCGGGTCTGCGGCTCCACGCCGTTGCCGGCGTCGATCACCATCAGCGCCGCGTCCACGGCGGTGAGCACACGGTAGGTGTCTTCGCTGAAGTCCTGGTGGCCGGGGGTGTCCAGCAGGTTGATCACGCAGTCGCGGTATTCCATCTGCATCACCGACGAAGCGACCGAAATGCCACGCTGCTTTTCAATCTCCATCCAGTCGCTGGTGGCGTGGCGTGCCGCCTTGCGCGCCTTCACCGAGCCGGCGATGTTGATCGCACCCGAGAACAGCAGCAGTTTCTCGGTCAGCGTGGTCTTGCCCGCGTCGGGGTGGGAAATGATGGCGAATGTGCGCCGGCGGCGCACTTGGTTGGAGAGTTCAGACATGGGCCGGGATTATCCCCCTGGACTTGGCTCCCCCCGCTCCGCTGCGCGGCTTACCCGCCCCCCGAGGCGACACCAGTGCTCCAGACCGCAGACACCTCCGGCGCGCGATGCCCCCACCCAGAGATGCCGTGGATCGGGCTTTGCCCGGCCACAGGCACCGTCCCCCTTGGGGGAAGCCGCGCAGCGGCGCAGGGGGATAATCCAAACCATGCACCCAAAAGCCCTGCTGGACGAATGCGCCAACCTGATTGAACTCGTTTACAAATTTGAGCACCCTGCCGATGCGGTGGTGTCTCGTTACTTCCGCGAGCACCGCTCGCTCGGTCCGCGCGAGCGGGCCACCCTGTCCGACACGGTGTACGCCACCCTGCGCGAGCGCCTCAAGTTCGAATGGCTTGCGCGCTCCGGCAGCGGCTCCAAATGGCGCCGCCTGGCCGTGCTGGGTTTTCCGGGTGACCGTGACTTTCTCAAAAGCGCGCTCACCGATGTGGAAAAGAACTGGCTCGACCACTGCGATGCCGTGACCGACGCCGACCTAATGGCACCCCATCGGCACAACCTGCCCGAATGGCTGGCTACCGCGCTGCGCGA
Source organism: Hydrogenophaga sp. (assembly GCF_030656115.1). Classification (GTDB taxonomy): domain Bacteria; phylum Pseudomonadota; class Gammaproteobacteria; order Burkholderiales; family Burkholderiaceae_C; genus Hydrogenophaga. The sequence goes on along the minus strand of NZ_JAUSOO010000168.1, from coordinate 2,708 downwards.
ACAGGTGGGGCCTGAGTTTGACGCGTTGGTGGCGAGCCTGAACCAGCCCGCGCCGCTGGACCTGCGCGTCAACGTGCTCAAAAAGAAGCGCGAAGCTGTGCTGGCCGAATTGCGCCAGGCGGGTCTCACCTGCGAGCCCACACCGTATTCGCCCATGGGCATTCGCCTGCAGGGCAAGCCCTCGCTGGCCAAGTTGCCCGCTTTCGTGCAGGGCGACGTGGAGGTGCAAGACGAGGGATCGCAACTGCTGGCTTTGCTCTTGGACGCCAAGCGCGGTGAAATGGTGGTGGACTTTTGCGCCGGTGCGGGCGGCAAGACGCTGGCCATTGGCGCGGCCATGCGCAACAGCGGGCGCTTGTATGCGTTTGACACGTCCGGTCACCGGCTCGATGCGCTCAAGCCCCGGCTGGCGCGCAGCGGCCTGTCCAACGTGCACCCGGTGGCCATTGCGCACGAGCGCGACGACCGCATCAAGCGGCTGGCGGGCAAGATCGACCGCGTGCTGGTGGATGCGCCTTGCTCGGGCCTGGGAACGTTGCGCCGCAGCCCCGACCTGAAGTGGCGTCAAAACCCCCAGACCGTGGCAGCACAGGCCGCCTTGCAGCAGGCGATTTTGCACAGCGCGGCGCGCCTGCTGAAGCCGGGTGGGCGCTTGGTTTATGCCACCTGCAGCCTGTTGCCCGCCGAAAACGAAGCGGTCGTGGCCGCCTTTGGCGAGGTCCATCCGGATTTCGAGCCGGTGCCTGTGGCAGGTTTGCTGGAGACGGCCCAAGTGCACCATGCAGCGTCGCTGTGTACGGGTGATGAGGGGAAAATGCTGCGTTTGTGGCCGCATCGGCACGCAACTGACGGCTTTTTTGCGGCCGTCTGGCGCAAGAAGACTTGAAAAAAATCACAAAAACCTGATGTTGATCAGGCTGGCTGCTGACAGCCTTGGCCAACATTTGGTGTTTTGTACCCCCAGCATTAAAATTCAACGCGTTTTCAACGCTCCTTTGCCAGAGGGTGTCTCTCTCATGTTCCCGCCGCTGTTGGGGCGGTCATTTAGGAAATCAATGTTTTCTACCGATTCCGGATTCTTTTCCACGCTGTGGGATGGTGTGATTCAGCAGTTGGCCCATGGGCTGACCGAGGCCAGTTGGTGGCAGATCGTTCTGGTGACCTTGGTGTTCACGCACATCACCATCGCCAGTGTCACCATCTTTTTGCACCGCCACCAGGCGCACCGCTCGCTGGACCTGCACCCCATCGCTTCGCACTTTTTCCGTTTCTGGCTCTGGCTGACCACGGGTCAGGTCACCAAAGAGTGGGCAGCCATTCACCGCAAACACCACGCCAAATGCGAGCAGGCCGAAGACCCCCACAGTCCTCACGTGTACGGCATCAAAAAGGTGCTGTTCGAAGGCGCCGAGTTGTACCGTGCCGAGTCCAAAAACAAGGAAACCATGGCCCGTTATGGTCACGGTACGCCGGACGACTGGATTGAGCGCAACCTGTACACGCGGTACTCATGGCAAGGTGTGGGTCTGATGATGATCATCGACATCGCCCTGTTTGGTGCGGCGGGCTTGGCGGTTTGGGCTGTTCAGATGGCCTGGATTCCCATCACGGCGGCCGGCATCATCAATGGCGCTGCCCATTACTGGGGCTACCGCAACTTTGAAGCGACCGACGCCAGCACCAACATTTCGCCTTGGGGCATTCTCATCGGTGGTGAAGAACTGCACAACAACCACCACACTTACCCCACTTCGGCCAAGCTGTCGGTGAAGCCTTATGAGTTTGACATCGGCTGGATGTACATCAGCATCATGCAGATGGTGGGGTTGGCCACCGTGAAAAAGACGCCACCCAAAATGGCTTATGGCGATGTCAAACCTGTGGCCGACGAGAAAACGCTGGAAGCCATCATCGCCAACCGCTACGAGGTGATGGCCGGCTACGCCCGCAGGATGCGCGATGTGTTTCAGCACGAAGCTGCCACGCCCAAGGTGGATGCCAGTGTGCTCAAGACCGCCAGCCGCTGGTTGCACCGCGACGCAGACAAAGTGCCTGCGGCCGCCGTGTCGCAACTGAGCCAGGCCCGTGCGGCCTATCCAGTGCTGGACAAAATGGTGGTCATGCGCGAAGAGTTGCGCCAGATCTGGCTCAACACCTCGCACTCCCGCGAGCAGTTGGCGGCCGACCTGCAAGCGTGGTGCCGCCGCGCAGAAGAGAGTGGTATCGCTGCGTTGCGCGAATTCTCGATTCAGTTGCGCTCTGCGCGCGCTTGAATTTGGTCCAACCTCGCGCCCCGTGCCTGCGGCGCGCACCCCTTTGAAGAGGGTAATGCTGACGGTCCGGCGGAGCCGGTTCCGCGGCGTTCAGGGCAAGATTTCAGGATAAGCTCCCAACAAAAAAGCCGCTGTTTTCACAGCGGCTTTTTTGTTGAGCAAACCCGGCTGAATTACTTCAGCTTGATTTCTTTGTAGTCCACGTGCTTGCGAGCTTTTGGATCAAACTTTTTGATCAGCATCTTTTCGGGCGTGGTCTTTTTGTTTTTGGTGGTGGTGTAGAAATGGCCGGTTCCAGCGGTGGATTCCAGCTTGATTTTCTCGCGTGCGCCTTTGGTTGCCATGGTCGGTTCTCCTTAAGCCTGGCCGCGTGCGCGCAGGTCTGCGAGCACGGAATCGATGCCGTTTTTGTCGATCAGGCGCAGAGCTGCACCG
>NZ_JAUSOO010000162.1 GCF_030656115.1 Hydrogenophaga sp. | reverse complement strand
GCACCGAGCCTTGAAACAAGACGAAGTGACAGTGAGAACCACAGAACTGCTTGAAGACGTGCTGGCCAGCGACAACCTGGCGCAGGCATGGAAACGGGTGAAGGCCAACAAAGGCGCGCCGGGTATTGACGGCATGACCATTGAAGACTTCCCCGACCATGCGCGCGCGCACTGGCCCGTGATTCGACAGCAGATCAGAGAAGAGCGATACCAGCCGCAGGCCGTGCGCAGGGTAGACATACCCAAGCCCGGTGGCGGCAAACGCCTGCTGGGAATCCCCACGGTCATGGACCGGGTCATCCAGCAGGCCGTCGCTCAGGTGCTCACGCCGATATTCGATCCGACGTTCTCGGATTCGAGTTTTGGCTTTCGACCAGGTCGCAACGCACACCAGGCGATCAGGCAGGTACAGCGACACGTGAAGGATGGCAGAGGTATCGCAGTGGACATTGACTTGGCCAAGTTCTTTGACACCGTCAACCATGACGTGCTGATGAACTTGCTGGGCCAAACCATTGCAGACAAGCGACTGCTGCGCCTGATCGGTCGTTACCTGCGCGCCGGCGTGCTGGTCGGTGAGCATGTAGAACCGAGCGAAGTGGGCACCCCACAAGGCGGCCCACTCTCGCCATTGCTGGCAAACATCCTGCTGCACCAGCTCGATTTGGAGTTGGAGCGGCGGGGACACCGCTTTGCACGTTATGCCGATGACTTGGGTCTCCTTGTCAAAAGCGAACGCGCTGCACAGCGGGTGATGGCTTCCATCACGCGGTATCTGGAAACCAAACTCAAGCTCAAAGTCAACGTGGCCAAAAGCCAAGCTGGCACCCATGAGCGAATGCGCCTTTCTGGGCTTCACGATCAAGGGCAAGAAGATACGCTGGACCGACAAGGCGCTGGCGGACTTCAAGCACCGGATCAAGGAGCTGACGGGCCGCAGCTGGGGCGTTTCCATGGAGTACCGACTGAAGAAACTGGGGCAATACCTGAGGGGATGGACGGCGTACTTCGGTATCAGCCAGTACTACCGACCCGTCCCTGAACTGGACGAGTGGATCAGACGGCGCATGCGCATGTGCTACTGGAAACAGTGGCGCTGGCCGCGCACGAAAATCAAGAACTTGCTGGCCTTGGGCGTGAGCCTGAAGTCGGCGATTCAGCACGGATGCAGCAGCAACAGCTATTGGCAGATGTCCAGAACACCGGTGATCAACCAGGCCATCTCCAACGCGTGGTTACAGGAGCAAGGTTTGCTCAGCGTGAAAGAACTGTGGTGCAAGGCACAGGGCTATACGGCAAAGAAGAAAAGAGGGAAGGCTTCGTCGAGCGAGCCGACTTGTTGAACCGCCCACTGCGGACCCGCACGGTGGGTGGTGTGGGGG
>NZ_JAUSOO010000161.1 GCF_030656115.1 Hydrogenophaga sp. | reverse complement strand
AGCACGCGCTCGAAGGCCCCTACGGCGACCACACCGGCTACTACAACGAACGCGCCGAGTTCCCGGTGTTCACGGTGGAGCGCATCACGATGCGGCGCAACGCGATCTACCACTCCACCTACACCGGCAAGCCACCAGACGAACCCGCCATGCTCGCGCTGGCGATGAACGAGCTGTTCATCCCGCTGCTGCAGCGCCAGTTCCCCGAGATCACCGACTTCCACCTGCCGCCCGAAGCCTGCAGCTATCGGCTAGCGGTGGTGCAGATCCGCAAGGCCTACGCCGGCCACGCGCGGCGCGTGATGATGGGTGTGTGGAGCCACCTGCGCCAGTTCATGTACACCAAGTTTGTCGTGGTCGTGGACGAAGACATCGACGTGCGCAACTGGGGCGAGGTGATCTGGGCCATGAGCACGCGCATGGACCCGGCACGCGACAGCTTCACCATCGAACACACGCCCATCGACTACCTTGATTTCGCCTCACCCGTGAGCGGCCTGGGCAGCAAGATGGGCCTGGACGCGACGAACAAATGGCCCGGCGAGACACAGCGCGAATGGGGCCGGGTGATGGCCATGGACCCGGTGGTGCGCCAGCGTATGGACCGGCTGGGCGAACAGCTGGGGCTGTAGGGTCGCTGTCGCCCACGCGCTGACAGGCGCGCAGCCCCTGCCCACAATCGCCCCATGGACTTTCAGCACAGCCCCCGGGCGCAGGCGCTCCAACAGCAGCTGGAGAACTTCATGCAGCGTTACCTGCTGCCCCACAACGCGGCCTGGCACCAGGCGGTGCAACTGGGGCAATACCCGCCGCCTTTCCTGGACGACCTGAAGACCCTGGCGCGCGAAGAAGGCCTGTGGAACCTGTTCCTGCCCGGCCTGGGCGACGACGAACCCGGCACGCGCCTGGACAACCTGGACTACGCACCGCTGGCCGAAGCCATGGGCAAACTGCACTGGGCGGCCGAGGTGTTCAACTGCAGCGCGCCCGACACCGGCAACATGGAGCTGCTGCACCGCTTCGCCACGCCCGCGCAGCGCACGCAGTGGCTCACGCCGCTGCTGGAAGGCCGCATCCGATCCGCCTTCGCCATGTCCGAGCCCGACGTGGCCTCGTCCGACCCGACCAACCTGCAAACGACAGTGCGGCGCGAGGGCGATGGCCTGGTGCTCAATGGCCGCAAGTGGTTCATCACCGGCGTCGCCCACCCCAACTGCCAACTGCTGATCGTGATGGCGCGCAACGCGGCCGACGAAAGCGGTGCGCCGGACACCAGGCACCACCAGCACAGCATGGTGCTGGTACCGCTGGACACGCCGGGTATTGAGGTGGTGCGCAACATCAGCGTGGTGCACCACCACGCACCCGAAGGGCATTGCGAGATCGTCTTTCGCCACGTGCGTGTGCCGGCGGACCAGCTGCTCGGCGGCTGGGGCGGAGGATTCGCCATGGCGCAGGCACGGCTGGGGCCGGGCCGCGTGCACCACTGCATGCGCACCATCGGCCAGTGTGAACTGGCGCTGGCGCTCGCCACCGAACGCGCGCTGGAGCGCCAGACCTTCGGCAAGTACCTGGCGGACTACGCCAACGTGCAGGAATGGATCGCGCTGTCTCGCATTGAGATTGACCAGGCGCGCCTGCTGGTGCTGCGCTGCGCGTGGCTGCTCGACCACCCCGAGCAAGCCGAACCCGCCGCCGTGCGCACGCAGGTGGCCGCCATCAAGGTGGTGGCCGCGGGCCTGCAGACCCGCGTGGTGGACCGCGCGATGCAGATCTTCGGCGCCATGGGCCTCTCACCCGACACGCCGCTGGCGCAGTTCTGGACCTGGGGCCGCGCCCTGCACCTGCTCGACGGCCCCGACGAGGTGCACCTGCGCAGCGTGGCGCGGCACGAACTGGCGCGTGCGCGCGAACGCATGGGCGCCTCGTCGGCCTACTTCACCACGCCCGAACAGATGCGCGCAGCGCCCCACATCGCCGCCTGATCCCTGGCACGCCATCAGCGGGGGGCGAGGAATGGAGGGTGAACGGCCGTTCCTTGGGCGTGCGATTCATTCGCCTCAACATGTTGGCCTGCTCCCCGCACCGGAGTTTCTGGCCGGGAACACGCCATGGGTTTTCCAGACACCGGAACGGTTGGTGGTGGCAGCAAGTGCTACACCCCGCGCAGCACGCTGAACGCCCGGAACAGCCGCGCCGGCAACGGCGTCTGCAGTCGCCAGACGATGCTCATGGGGCGGGCACCCTCGGCAGACTCCAGCGTGACCGGGCCGCAGGCGCGGTAGGCCTCGCCCTTGCGCGGTCTCACAAAGAGTTGGAACTGCCATCCATTGGTTGCGCTTTCGAGGTAGCGCCGGCCGCCCGGCGTGTCTGGTCCGGCGCTGTTCTGGGATTGCCAGTGAAAGCGCTCGGCACTGATCGCGTAGTCGTGATACGCGATGCGGTCGTGGTAGCCCTCGCTCTTGTCGAGCGTGACGAACAGCAGCTCGGTCTTGCGGCTGAGCAATGACAAGGTGCCGGCCTGGAACGGCACGCGGCGCGATGCGGTCAGCCAGCCCACCGCCGTGAGGATTTCGCGCGCACCGTAGCCTGCATGCAGGCACAAGGGCGTGTCTTCGAGACCGGGCACAGGATGCGCGCCCAAGGTGCTGCGGGCCTGCAGAAGGGCGGACAGCTCCACCAGCTCGGCAGTGATGGCTGGGTGACGTTCCAAGCGCTCCAGGAAGGCTTCGTGACCTGCAGCCTGCTCGTGCCGTCCATCAATCTGATAGGCCAGCATTTGCATTCCCAGCGCGTCTTCTGCATGGAGTGCTGATGCGCTCCCTTGGCGCAAACCCACAGCGGCCATGACATCGAGTCGGCGCGGGTCATCCACATGCAGCAGATCGCCGAAACGGCGGCTGAAGTAGTCCTCTTCAGGTCCGGGCTCTGAGACGATCAGGCCTGCATCGCGCTTGAGCGATGTCCAGCCGCTGCGGCCTTGTCCGGTACCGGTGCGGTAGATGTCCTCCAGCTCCAGTGCCTGGTGATGCAGGAAGTCGGCCAGTTGAATCGCTGACCGGCCACGCAGCGCCGCATAGGTTTGCAGCTCGCTCTTCAGCCGGCGCCAGTTCTGCGATGTCAGCGAACGCAGGCCTTGCAGCACCTGTTCTCTTGTCTGGCGCTGCAGGTGGATGTGGCAGCCGGGTGGCAAGCTGCCGAAGCCGTTCTCAACACTGTCCACCAGTTCGCGTCGCGACAAGCCGGTCAGGCTCGACAACAGGCGGTCGAAGCGGAACTCGGCGCGGTGCTGGCCGACGAAGTCGAGCACCAGGCAGTTCTCCTTGCCCGGCGCCAAACGCAGGCCACGACCGATCTGTTGCTGGAACAGCACCGGGCTTTGAGTGGGTCGCAGCAACAGCAGCGTGTCCACCATCGGCAAGTCGATGCCCTCGTTGTAGAGGTCCACCGTGACCAGCGCGCACAGCTCGCCGCTGAGCAGGCGTTGCGGTGCGCGTCGCCGTTCTTCGGGCGCCGTCGTGCCGACGACGCACGCCGCAGGAAGACCCGCACGGTTGAGCCAATCGGTCATGAACCTCGCGTGCGCCACCGAAACACAGAAAACAATGGCCCGCGATCGTTTTGCATCGGACGCCAGGCGGCGCCATTCGTTGATGACCAGCTTGGCGCGCACATGATTGCCGGTGACCAGGTTGTCCACCGCCTCGCGCTCGCCCGGCCTGTCCCACGGCACTTCCGAAAAGTCGGTGGCGTCGTCGCAGGCGTAGTACTCGAACGGCGCCAGCAGCTGCAGATCCAGCGCATGCCACAGCCGCAGCTCGACCGCCGGGCTGCCGTCGGGTCGCGAATCGAAATAGGGCGCGATGGGCTGGCCGTCGCTGCGCTCAGGCGTCGCCGTCAACCCAAGCAACACATTGGGGTGAACGGCCCTGGCGAACGCGTCGAACCGATCGGCTGCCAGGCGGTGGCATTCATCCACCACGACCGTGTGCCAGTGATCCGCACCGACGGTGACCACCAGGTCGCGGCTGGTCACGCTGTCGATGGTGGCGAACAGGTGGTCCCAGCGTTCGGGTTGGTGGTTGCCGGTGAGCAGATCGCCGAATTCGGGATCGCGCAGCACCTCGCGGTAGGTGCGCATGGCCTGGCGCAGGATTTCCTCTCGGTGGGCCACAAACAGCAGGCGGGGGCGCCCGCCTTCGATGCGGCAGGTGTTCCGGTAGTCAAACGCGGCCACCACCGTCTTGCCCGTGCCGGTGGCCGCCACCAACAGGTTTCGGTTTCGACCGTGGGCGCGCTCGGTGGTCAACTGCTCCAGCATGTCCTGCTGGTAGGTCTTGGGCTGAAGGTCGAAGAAGCTGATCGTGGCCGAGGGCTCGCCGCCAAACGACTCGCGACCCAGCGCCGCCGCCAGGGCCTGCCGGTGTTCAACGTTGTCTGGGTCGTAACGCTGGAACTCGCTGTCCGCCCACAGCGTCTCGAAGTGGGCCACGGCGCGGGCAAACAGCGCCTCTTGCGCGCGCTGGGTCAGCTTGACCGTCCACTCCAGCCCGCCGGTCAGCGCAGCTCCCGACAGGTTGGCGCTGCCGACATAGGCCGAACCGAAACCAGTCTTGCGCTGGAACAGCCAGGCCTTGGCATGCAGGCGGGTGCGCCGGCCATCCAGTGACACGCGGACCTCACAGCCCGGCAGGCGCGCGAGTTCGTCCAGCGCACGTGCCTCGGTTGCACCGGTGTACGTGGTGGTGAGGATGCGCAGCCGGGTCTTCGGTTGCGCCTGCCCCTCTTGCTGCGCACCCACGGCCGTGATCTGCTGCAGCACATCCTGGAGCTTGCGCACGCCAGAGACCGTGATGAAGCTGACCAGGATGTCCACCTGATCGCTCGATGCCAGCTCGCGACGAATCTCCTGCAGCAACGAAGGTGAACCTTTGCCGGCCGTGAACAGCCAGGGCACGCCCAGCCCGATCTCCGGCGACACGGGGAACTGCTGGTCGCGCTGCACGGCCCTGAGGACCCGCAACGGCGGTGCCACCAGGTCCACCACTTCACCAGGCGCAGAGGCCCCATCCGCGCTGCTTCCTGCGAGCCGCTGCCGCAGCATCACCAGCAACCCATTCACCAGTTCGAGTTGCCGCTTGGCTTTTTCAACCTCGTTGCCAGACACATCGTCGAGGATGGTCGAGAGCTGGCGGGTGATGACATCGGCCAGGAACTCGGCTGCTCCACCCTTGAGCGCCGACACATCGGCACGCGAGGGATCCAACTCGGCGAGCGAACGGGCCAGTCCCTCGGTCAACAACAGGTCATAGAGGCCATCGTGCAATGCCATCGTTGTCCTTGGGTTCAGTTGATCGGGCGCGTGCCACGGCACGCCGGATAGCCGGTGCAGCCCCAGAAGTCGTTGCCGGCGTTGGCGCCGCGTTTGGCGGTGCGCCGAACCATGGGCTTCGCGCACTGAGGGCAAGCCAGTGCCTGGGCTGACGGAGCAGGAGAGTGGGCAACCGACACAACCGGTTTCTGGGCTGGCGAGCGCTCAGCACCTGCCTGGGCCTGCCGCAACAGTCCGTGCAGCTTCGGCCCATCGACCAGCGTCACATTGCGACCGCTCGCAAAGTTGATCGCCTCGTCGGTGAAGCGCCCCGAGGTCACCACGAACCCGCCGGTGGCGCCCTTGGCGGCCATCACACCATACAACTCGCGCACCACGTCCACGCCGACCTTGTAGGCGCGCCACTGCTTGCACTGCACGAGAAACTTTTCTCCCCCGCTCTTGCCCGGCTTGGTGAGAACCAGGTCAATGCCGCCGTCGGGACCGCCGCCCCCGGTTTCCAACACCTGGTAGCCCTGCAGGCGAAACCCTTCCCCCACGAGCATTTCGAACTCGCGCCAGCCCATGCCATCGAGCGCGTCGGTCGCCTTGCTCCTGGCCACATCAGCCACCAGGTTCTTTCGCTCATGGCGCCGCCAGGCAGATATGCCCGCACCCAGCAGGCAAATGAAAGGAACGAAGTATTGGCCGACAGTGGCCAGCGATTTCCAGATCGACTGGGTGAGCATCGCGCCCATTTGACCGGGCTGCGTGGGCGCCATCACCGGTTGGGATGCGATGCTATGAAGCACGAAGTAGCTCCCCACCGCCAACAGCACACCAGCCCACCACGGCAGCATCGCCACCAATTCCAGCAGGTCATCGGCCGTGCTGGTTCTCTTGCGTCTCGCCATCCTTGATTTCCTCCCTTGATCACCTGCGCTGCTTGGCAACCATTTGCCGGCGCGCAGCCTATCCTGCCATCAATCCTATCGATCTCGCTTCTGCTTCATCAGACGGTCATCCCCCCAAAAAGCATCGGAGTGAGCAGCAGATTCAGCTGGCCGAAATCCAGCTCTGCGCACGCCCTTACCCGATGCTGGGAGCAGACCCCCGTCCCTCGAAGGCCAATTGCACGGCCTTGACCACGCGCAAGGCAAGCAGCCGGTCGTCGAGCCGCGGCTACTCCCGTACCAGTTTGCCCGACACCTGCAGCTGTTGTCCTTGACCGAACGGATGATGCGGGCGGCATCAGGGTCCGGCCTCTCCATCACGTCCTTGATACGTCGCTGGGTGAGCTGGAATTGCAACCAGTGGACGGTGTCGCCCTGGAGGCTGGACTGGCACACAAAGACCGGCGAGCGGCGAAGACCCATGCTGAGTGCCACCGCACCCAGGCCGCCCACCTGGAGGCCATGGAAGCCGAGTTGCTGGAGCACATGGAGAAAGAAGAAACCGTGCTGTTCCCCATGCTCAAGGCTGGTGGCACGCCCATGGTGCGCCACCCCATGGGCGTGATGCGCGACGAGCACACCCGCCACGGCGAGCAGCTGGAGCGCCTGATGACCCTGAGCCACGACGCCACCCCGCCCTTCGGTGCCTGCAACACCTGGCGCGCGCTCTACGCCGGCATTGCCCAGCTCTCGGACGACCTGATCAACCACATCCACCTGGAAAACAACCTGCTGTTTCCGCAGTTCGAGCCGCAGGCGGCGGCCTGCTGCCCCTGACAAACCACCGGACTTCAGGCGGGTTGCGGCTGAAGGGTGTTGACGCACAATGCCTGACCCACACCCCCTTTGCCTCCCATGTCGGCCCCCTCTCTCGCCACGCTGTACCCCGCGCTGCTCCACACCCACATCGGCCTGGTCACGCTGAGCGCGGGGCTGTTTGTGTTGCGCTGGCTGGGCGTGCTGGCCGGTGCGCGCTGGCCCCTGCAGCGCCTGTGGCGCACGCTGAGCGTGGTGATCGACACCGCACTGCTGAGCACGGGCGCCACGCTGTGGTGGCTGCTGCAGCTGCACCCGCTGCACCAGCCCTGGCTGGGCACCAAGCTGGCTTGGCTGGTGGTGTACATCGGGCTGGGCACGTTCGCGCTCAAGCGCGGCCGCACGCCAGCGCACAAGTTCGCCTTTGGCGTGCTGGCGCTGGCGGTGCTGGCCTACATGGCGTCGGTGGCGCTGGCGCGGCACCCGCTGGGCTGGTGGCGCCTGTGAGCACACCGACGGCCACGGCCCACCCGCACCGCTCGCGCTGGGTGCGCGGCCTGCTGTGGCTGGGGGGAACGGTGTCGCTGGCGCTGGCAGCGCTGGGTGTGGTGTTGCCGGGCTTGCCCACCACACCGTTTGTGCTGCTGGCCGCCGCCTGCTACGCCAAAGCCTCGCCGCGCCTGCACCGGTGGATGCTGAACCACCGCTGGATGGGCCCGATGCTGCGCGACTGGGAACGCGACCGCAGCCTGACCCGGCGCAGCAAGACCATTGCCGTCGGATCGATGCTGCTCATGGTGAGCGTGTCGGCCTGGGGTTTTCAAGGCCGCCTGGCGGTGCAACTGGTGTTGCTGGCCACGGCCGCCGTGGGGGCCTGGGTGGTGCTGCGCATACCCACCCGCAGGAAGTAGCACAACCCATCGGCACTGTCCGCTGACCGCGGACCGCGGACCGCGCCAGGCTTCATGAGCCTGTGCCGGGTTGAGAAGCCTGCCAGAATCCATGCATGACCGCACCAGCCGCACCCACTGCCCGCAAAAAGCTGCCCATTGGCATACAAAACCTGCGCGAAATCCGCGAAGACGGCCACTACTACGTGGACAAGTCGGGCCTGGCGGTCGATTTGGTGCACAGCGGCAAGTGCTACTTTCTGAGCCGCCCGCGCCGCTTTGGCAAAAGCCTGTTTCTGGACACGCTCAAGCAGATGTTCGAGGGCAAGCGGTCGCTGTTCCATGGCCTGGCCGCCGACGAGCGCTGGGACTGGAGCCGCACGCACCCGGTGATTCGCATCAGTTTTGGTGGCGGGGTGCTGAAAGACCGGGCCGCGCTGGACGAGAGGCTGGGCGAACTGTTGCAAGACAACCAAGACCGCCTGGGCGTCTCCTGCACCCACACATCGCTGAGCGGGCGCTTTGCGCAACTCATTGCCCAAGCCCATGCCCAAACCGGCCAAACCGCCGTGGTGCTGGTGGACGAATACGACAAACCCATCCTCGACAACATCACCGACAGCGCGGTGGCGCTGGAGATGCGCGAAGGGCTCAAAGACATTTACAGCGTGCTCAAAGACGCCGACGAACACCTGCGCTTTGTGTTCATCACCGGGGTGAGCAAGTTCAGCAAGGTGAGTTTGTTTTCTGGCTTGAATCACCTCAAAGACATCACCCTCGACCCCCGCTACAGCGCCATCTGTGGCTACACCGATGCCGATGTGGACACCGTGTTCGCACCCGAACTGCCCGGGCTGGATCGCGAAGAAGTGCGCCGCTGGTACAACGGCTACAACTGGCTGGGCGAAGGCGTGTACAACCCGTTTGACATGCTGCTGCTGTTTGATCGGCGCGAATTCAAGCCCTACTGGTTTGAAACCGGCACACCCACCTTTCTGATCAAACTGCTGGCGCAGGCCCAAACCTTCACGCCCGACATTGGCCGCCTGGTGGCCACCGAAACCCTGCTGTCCACCTTCGACGTGGACAACATACCGCCCGAGGCGCTGATGTTTCAGGCCGGTTACCTGACGATTGACCATGTGTGGCGCATACCGGGGCGCATGGAAGTGACGCTGAAATACCCCAACCTGGAGGTGCAGGCCAGCCTGAACGACAGCCTGTTGCAATACCTGGTGGGCAACCCGTCCATTCCCGGGCCGCACATTGGGCGCTTGTACAGGTTGTTGCAGGCGCAAGACTTCGAGGGCCTGAGAACCCTGTTTCAGGCCTTTTTTGCCAGCATTCCGCACGACTGGTACCGCAGCAACCCCATGGCCCAGTTTGAAGGCTACTGGGCCAGCATTTTTTACAGCCACTTTGCCGCGCTGGGGCTGGACATTCGGCTGGAAGACACCACGAACAAGGGCCGCATCGACATGGCGGTGCTGTTCAACGGGCAAGTGTTTGTGTTCGAGTTCAAGGTGGTGGAGCTGGTGCCCGAAGGGCGGGCGCTGCAACAAATCAAAGACATGCGCTACGCCGACAAATACCGCGCCCGGGGCGAACCCATCCACCTGGTGGGGGTGGAATTCAGCAAGAACGACCGGAACATTGTGGGGTTTGAGGTGGAGACGGGGTGAGTTGAACGCGGCGATGCCGGCGGCGTTGGGGCGGGTGCCTACGCCCCACCCGCCGCCCGCACATCGCGCGGCGTGCCCGGCTTGGCCGCCAGCTTCCAGGTGCGGCGCAGTTGCAGGTCGGAGGCAAAGCCTGCCAGCTCCGCCGCCTGCCCCACATTGCGCCCGCTGCGCAGCGCCGCTTCGGCCACGTCCAGCCGAATGCCCTGCACATAGGCCAGCGGTGCCACCCCCGCGTGCTGGCCAAACAGCCGCGCCAGGTGCCGGGGCGAGGTGCAGGCCACCTCGGCCATGCGCTGCACCGTCCAGTCCGCCTGGGGCGACTGGCTCACCGCATCCTGCACCCGATGCACGGCGGGCTGCATGTGGTTGCGGTGGCTTAAAAATGGCGACAGCTCCGGGTCGTTCGGCCCCCGGCGCAGGGCCACCACCAGCGCCTGCGCCACCCGCGCCGCCACCACCGGCCCGCACACGCCCGACACGCGGTGCAGCATCAGGTCAATGCCCGTGGTCACGCCCGCGCTGCTACACACCGGGCCGTCGGTCACACACACCCGGTTGGCCAGCACCCGGCAGGTGGGGTCGGCCTGGCGCAGCTCGTCCAGATGGTGGTGGTGCGTGGTGGCCTCGCGCCCGGTCAGCAGGCCCGCGTGTGCGGCCAGCACCGCACCGGCGCACACCGTCAGCAGCTCCAGTTGGCCCGCCACCAGCCGCAGCCCGCGCAGCCAGTGCAGGGCATCTTGCGCGGCGGGCGTGTCGGTGTGCATGCGCTCACCCGGCTCGCCCACCAGCACCACCCAGGTGGGTCGCGCCGCATCGGCCAGCAGCCGGGGCAAGGGCAGCACACCGCTCAGGCACACGCCCACCGACGTGACCGGCTCGGCCAGCGGCCCCACAAAACCCAGCTCAAACCGGGGCGGCTGGCCCATGCCGCGCAACACACTGTTGGCCGAGCGCAGCACCTCCGCCGGGCCGGCCCAGTCCAGCGTCAGGCTGTGCGGGAGCAGCACAAACAGCACGCGGATGGCGGGCGGCTGCGGCAAGGCCTGGCCCGTGGTGGGTGTGGTGATGGGGTGCGTCGTCATGGCCGGGGCGCTGCGCCAGCGTTGGTGCTGGCTGGGCTGGTCAAACAGGTGGATGGGGGGCTTGCTGCGTCCATGTGGTTTCCATTTGCAGGGCGGTGCGCTCGGCCAGGGCCTGGCCACTCAGCCCCAGCGCGCGCATGTGGGGGTCAGCCATTGTGGCCACCAGGCGCAGGCTCATGTCCATGCCCGCGCTGATGCCCGCCGACGTGGTGAGGCGGGCGGGGGCGTTTTCTCCCGCTCCGGCCACCACGCCAGCTTCCACCCAGCGCACGCCGCTCTGCACCCGCAGCCTGGGGAACTGCTGCTGCAAATCGGCCTGGTCTTCCCAGTGCGTGGTGACGGGCTCATCCGTCAGCACCCCCGCCGCCGCCAGAATGAACGCGCCCGTGCATACCGAAGCCGTCACGCGGCTGGCTGCGTGCATGCGCTGCACCCAGGCCAGCGTGTCGGGGCAGGCCATCGCCCGGTTGACCACGCCGCCCGGCACCAGCAGCAAATCGGCAGCCAGGGGGGCGGCAAAGTCTGCATCGGGCAGCACCCGCAAACCCGCCCGCGCCTGCACCGGGGCCAGGGTGCGGGCCACGCACGTCACGCCAAACAGCGGCCTTGTGCTTTCTGTGCTTGAACAGTCTGCTGCGTTTTGTGATGCAAGCATCCGCGCAAACACCCGGCTGGCGGTGGTGAACACCTCAAACGGCCCCGCAAAGTCCAGCGCCTCCATGTCGTCAAACGCCAGCAGGGCGATGGTGAACACGGGCGCGGGTGAAGCGGACGCGGTGGGTGTTGGGCTGACAGTGGCTGTCGTGCTCATGCCGCTGCTCCAGCGCCTTCTTCTGCACGGGCCAGCGCCTGCGCCACCGTGCATACACAGGCAAACCGGTCTTGCAGCACCGTGGCCGTGCGCATGGCAATGTCTTTTGCTGGCAGCGCCTTGCCGTCAGGCTGGGTTATGTCGAACGTGAGGGTGGCCTCCAGCACAAAGTCCACCTGCCAGCCCAGGTCGGACGCATGGCGGGTGGTGGTTTCGCAGCACTGCTCGGTGCGGATGCCGCTGACCAGCAGCCGCCCCATGCCCTGCTGCGTGAGCCACACATCCAGCCCCGTGCCCACCAGCGCACTGTGTCGGTGCTTGACGAAAGTGGCCGCCGCCTCAAACCCCAGCAGCCCATCCAGCGGGCGCACATGGCCCGAAGCCAGCGCAAACGGGTTGCCCGCCACCTCGGGGCCATCGCTGTGCAGCACCCGCACCACGGGCACCCCCGCCGCTACACACCCGGCAATCAGCGCGTTCTGCGCCGCCAGGTAGGCAGGCAGATCAGCCTCGGTAAAGAAAGGACGGTGGCGGAAGGACTCCTGCACATCGATCACCAACAGACATGTTTTCATGGAAGGCTCCTGGTTAAGAAGCCTTGATTTTTCCTGTGTCCAACGCCGCTGACCGGCGCGGAAACGGACAGGAAACGATCAGATTGGGACATGGTGTGGTGGGAGCCACGGGCACCGATTTGATCGGATACAGGCAAGCCTGTGCCGTGGCTGGGCTACAGTGCATTCACCCGGAACGCCCCGAAACTGGCTGATGATGCAGCAGGCGGGCGGCAAGGGGAAACAGGGGAGGGGAATTTGGCAACTGTCACGGATGTTGCGCTGATTGGCTGCGGGGGAAGCGGCTGGCGGTGGCGCATGAATTTGCTGAATTCATTGAACCGGTTTATTTCGATGCCTGTCTTGGGGGGATTCCAGAATGGGCGATTGTCTACATCACGTTTGGTTTCAAAAAATATGCCAAAACTCGACACACGCATCACTAACGAAGTCAACGACCTAGTCGAAGTTGGGCTGCGTCTCCATCGAAATGCTTCAACATCCCATAGCGGTATTGGTGGCGACGAGCTTGCAGAGCTGGCTATGTGGGTAACACGCCTTGGCCAACTGATTCGCAAGCTATACGGCGAAAAGAGTCAACACTTCGCGTCTTACAACAAAGCACTATCCACGAACAACTTCTACAACCTTCACAGCAACTACTACGATCATTTCACTCAGGTGTTTGGCGTTGCCAAGGCAATACAGCATGACCTTACCCATGGCCTTCTTGTCGACTTCAAGTCACTCGTACAGGCCGAAGTGTTCGCTGATTTTCTAGAAATGGGAGAGTACCTTCTAGTTGAGGGTTACAAGGACGCGGCCGCAGTCGTCATCGGAAGTGTGCTGGAGGACGGACTTCGAAAACTCTGCGAACGCGCCTCGCTACCGCTGACTGCCGACTCTGGCAAGCAGCTAACGATTGAGCCTTTGAACGCTCAACTCGCAAAAGCGGCAATCTACTCGAAGCTAGTCCAGAAGCAGGTCACAACTTGGGCGCATGTCCGAAACAAAGCCGCGCACGGCGAGTATGCGGAGTACACGCTGGAGCAGGTCAACATGATGCTTCTATTCGTCCAGGGTTTCACAAGTGAGCATCTCTCGTGAGACCTAATTATTGCTCCGGTCCTTGAAAGTCTTTACTCAGGCACGGATCATCCGTAGTGGATGCATACCGGAAAGCTTCAAACTTCACAGGGCCGGATCTGTAGTACGTTAAACAGTCATTCTTGAAATATTCAAAGGCGGCATTTGTCTTCATCCGTGAAGGCAGTACCGATGCATTGATTGGACACCGCCACCCGGCCCACCATCCGCAACCACATGCCCCACCCCTCCTAATCGACCAACCCTCCCTCCAAGGCTTCTGCCCCATAGCCGATGCCGTGGACACGCTCGCCAGCCAAGCGGACGCTGACGCGCGGGGGGCGGTCAACACCCGGCCCGAGGTGGTGAAGTTCATGCTCGATTTGGCCGGGTACACCGCCTGCCAACCGCTGTACAGCATGCGCCTGCTGGAGTCGTCTTTCTTCGGCAAGGGTGTGGGCTGCTGGTAGCCCCAATGGCACAGCCCTCAGCCGCTATACAACAAACTCAGAGCACGTTGTATAACCAGCGCCTACCCAGACCCCTCGCCCAACCCGTTTTGACTTTCTGGTAGAGGGTCGGGCTGGCGCAAGCGTGCAACCGAAGGTGTAAAAACTCTCGAGAACATGGCCCCAGAACTGGCGGGGCACATTGAGGCTGAAGCTGCGAGGGCCCATCGGGGAGCCCCCATCCCAGCCTTCCCCCAGAGGGGGAAGGAGCGAATGCGGGGAGCCTGTTGGTGGGCGCTTGTCCCCGGCTGGCTCCCTCCCCCGCTGGGGGAGGGCTGGGGTGGGGGCACGCCCGCCTAGGCAATCAAGCCGCGCGCCGCGCCAGCACTTCAAACGCCGGCAGCGTCTTGCCTTCCAGCACCTCCAGAAACGCGCCGCCGCCGGTGGAGATGTAGCCCACGTCTTTCTCAATGCCGTACTTGGCAATGGCCGCCAGCGTGTCGCCGCCGCCAGCGATGGAGAAGGCGCTGCTTTCGGCAATGGCTTGCGCAATCACCTGGGTGCCGTTCTCGAACGCGGCGAATTCGAACACGCCCACCGGGCCGTTCCAGACGATGGTGCCGGCTTGCTTCAGTTGCTCGGCCAGCAGCGCGGCGGTTTGCGGGCCGATGTCCAGAATCAGGTCGTCGTCGGCCACGTCGGTGGCGGCTTTCACCGTGGCCACGGCGTCGGGGCTGAAGGTTTTGGCGGTCACCACGTCGGTGGGAATCGGTACCGCTGCGCCGCGGGCTTTCATGGCCTCGATCACGGCTTTGGCTTCACCGATCAGGTCGGGCTCGGCCAGGCTTTTGCCGATTTTCAAACCCGCCGCCAGCATGAAGGTGTTGGCAATGCCGCCGCCCACAATCAGGCCATCCACGTTCTTGGCCAGCGCTTGCAGAATGGTCAGTTTGGTGCTGACCTTGCTGCCGGCCACGATGGCGATGAGTGGGCGTTTGGGCGCGGCCAGGGCTTTGCCAATGGCGTCCATCTCGGCCGCCAGCAGCGGACCCGCACAGGCGATGGGCGCGGTTTCGGCAATGCCGTAGGTGCTGCCTTCGGCGCGGTGCGCGGTGCCAAAGGCATCGTGCACGAAGATGTCGCAAAGCTGGCCGAGTTTGGCGGCCAGCTCGGGTTTGTTCTTTTTCTCGCCCACGTTCAGACGGCAGTTTTCCAGCATGACGAGCTGACCGGGTTCAACGTTCACGCCGTCCACCCAGTTGGCCACCACGGGGATGTTGCGGCCCATGAGTTCGCCCATGCGCGCGGCCACGGGGGCCAGCGAGTCTTCGGGCTTGAATTCGCCCTCGGTGGGGCGGCCCAGGTGGCTGGTCACCATGACGGCGGCACCGGCGTCCAGCGCCATTTGAATGGCGGGGATGCTGGCGCGGATGCGGGTGTCTTCGGTGATGTGGCCTTCTTTGTCTTGCGGCACGTTGAGGTCGGCGCGGATGAACACGCGCTTGTCGCGTGCAAAACCGCTGGCACACACGTCGCTGAATCGGAGGAATTGCATGCTGCCCTCCTCAACCACGACCAACCACGCGGACCATTTCCAAACACTTGTTGGAGTAGCCCCACTCGTTGTCGTACCAAGCCACCACCTTCACAAAGGTGCTGTCCAGCGCGATGCCGGCATCGGCGTCGAACACGCTGGTGCAGGTCTCGCCACGGAAGTCGGTCGCCACCACCTTGTCGGTGGTGTAGCCCAGCACGCCCTTCAGGGCGCCTTCGCTCTGTGCCTTCATCTCGGCGCAGATCTCGGCGTAGCTGGCTTCGCTGTTGAGTTCCACCGTCAGGTCGATCACCGACACGTCAGAAGTGGGCACGCGAAAGCTCATGCCGGTGAGCTTTTTGTTCAGCTCAGGAATGACCACGCCCACGGCCTTGGCGGCGCCGGTGCTGCTGGGGA
>NZ_JAUSOO010000143.1 GCF_030656115.1 Hydrogenophaga sp. | reverse complement strand
CGGCAGATGGCCGCGAGCTTCCAGTTCCTGCACTCGCGCGAGCTCATCTGGTCGGCCACGCTGCGAGAACTCTGGATGGGCGAGCCGCTGCGGCCGAACGACCTGATGGCCTGGAACGCCGACACCACGCGCATGCCGGCGGCGATGCACAGCCAGTACCTGCGGCGCCTGTACCTGCACAACGAATTGGCCGAGTCGCGTTACTGTGTAGAGAGCCGGCCGGTGTCGCTGGACGATGTCCACCAGCCGATGTTTGTGGTGGGCACGGAAAAGGATCACGTGGCGCCCTGGCGCTCGGTCTACAAACTGCACCAGCTGACGGACGCCGAGATCACGTTCGTGCTGACCAGCGGCGGCCACAACGCCGGCATCGTCAGCGAACCCGGCCATGCGGGCCGACGCTGGCGCGATGCGGTGCGCCGCCCAGGTGACCCGTGGCTGTCGCCGGACGAATGGGAAGCCGCAGCCAAGCTACACGAAGGCTCGTGGTGGACCGCCTGGGACACCTGGATCAAGGCCAAGGGCAGCGGCCGAGAGGTGTCGGCGCGCCAGCTGACTGGACGCGACGGCCTGTGTGGCGCACCGGGAGCCTACGTGCACCAACGGTGTGAGGACTGAGCGCCGGCCCCGGCGGCAGCGTTCTTCAGGCTTCCGGTACGCTGACCCGCACCTGCCCGGACTTCACGCTGACCTTGTAGGTCTGCAGCGCCTTTTCGCCGCGCACGACGTTCAGCAGTTGGATGCCCGGCGGGAAGTTCGCCCAGTCCAGCACCGCGCCGGTGCGGATGTCGAAGCGCGCGCGGTGCAGCGGGCATTGCACCTTGCAGTCTTCCAGCAGCTTGCCGCGCGCCAGCGGCGCGAAGGTGTGGGTGCAGCTGGCTTGTGTCGCGAAAAAGCCATCGCTGAGGTGGTACAGAACGATCTTGTGCTTGTCGACGATAAAGGACTTCATCTCGCCGACGGGCAGTTCGTCCGAACGGCAAAGGGTGTGCCATGTCATGCTGGGGCTCCGTTTGCAGGGAATGGTTGATTGTTGGGCCACGGTGCGCGTCTGGCTGCGATGCGGCCTCTCTTGCGCAGGGCGTGCGGCGGGGCAGTTAGACCGACTGTCACGATGCCATCAACCGCACCGGCATGGACGCCAGTCGGTCGAAGAGGCGCGCTTCGGCGCGGATCGGCCACCAGTCGTAGAGGAATAGTTCCATCGGCCGCCACATCGCGACCCAGCCGGCGATCGACAGGCTGGCGCGCACCACCTCGAGCATGCCGCCCGGATCGAGCCAGTTCTCGGCCAGCTTGCTCGCGGCGAGGGTGGCGGCCAGGAACGCCAGGCCGATCAACAGGCTGAGCCTGCCGCGGCGGAACAGTTCGCGCAGTCGCCGCCGCGCCGAGGCGCCCTGCAGGTGGAAATGCGCGTGGACCGCGTCGCTGACGGATGCCGTTTCGGAAGACGGGTGTTCGAGATGCACGACCAGGCCGAGCGCCTCATCGCGCGGCAGGTCCTTGGCCGCGTCGACGATGAAGCGCTCGGCGCGCGGATCGAGGTTGCGGGTCGCGAGCGGCGACGCGTCCATGTGGTCGAAGAACTGCTCCAGCTCGGCCACATGCACTTCGATCTCGTTCACCGCCCGGCCTCCCGCGACCGCAGCATGCGCACGGTCTCGCTCTCGCCAAGAGGTGCGGCGCGCTTGACCCTCATGCTGTCCTGCCACTCGCGCGCGAAGTCGCGGCGCAGGCGGGCGTTGATGAGCGCAGTCAGCAGCATGGCGATGAACGCGCCGAGACCGGCCAGCGACATGTCCTTGTGCGCATCCCAGACGTCGCCCTGGGTTCCGAGGTAGGCCACCCCCAGGCCGCCGCCGAAGATCTCGGCCGCGGCCCACTCGAACAGTTCGAAGAGTGCAGAGGTCGAGAGGGTCATGTCCAGAGGCAGGAAGTAGCCCCAGAAGCCGCGGGCGTCGGCCACGCGCAGGAACAGCTCGCGCATCGGATAGGCCAGCAGCAGCCCGTACATCAAGTGCACGAAGCGGTCGAAGTGATTGCGCTCCCAGCCCATCACTTCGTTGAGCGAGCGTCCAGTCAGCGCCTTGATCCATGCGTCGTATGGAACCTCGGCGTAGGTGTAGTGCGCACCCACCGTGTGCAGGCAGAGAAACAGGAAGATCAGCGTATAGGACAGGCGCGACATCACAAAGCGGCGACGCGACGCCGACAGCGCGACCGCGAACACGACGACCAGCACGTTCTCAAGCGCCCAGTCGTCCCGGTACCAGGGGTCGATGGCGAGCGCGACCCACACCACGGCGAACAGCGCAGCGAGGAGGGCGAGGTAGCGACCGTGGGAGATCATGCGGCACGATACTTGATTTCAAGGTGGCCGCTGGTATCGATCAAGCATCAGTTGCCGCGAAAAATGGCATTTCATCGGGCGGAGGCGCGAGCCAATGGCATACGCTCTCCCAACATGGGCGCGAGCACATTCTGCAGCCAATCCGCGCAGCTACTTGGCATCAAGCTTTCGCGCGATCGCGATGAACACCCAGACAAGTGCCAATGGAACGAGCACGACGAGCAAGTACGGCAGCGAAAGCGCCACCCAGACGAGCCCGACGAACATGGCGCCACCCACGACAAACACGCCGACTCCAGCAAACACAAAGAGCAGGAGGATTGCGACACAGAACAGAGCAACGAGGTCGGCGATCAAACCCGCAACAAGTCCGTCTGGAGGGTGCGCAGTGAGCGCCAGATGAGCGTAAAAAGCCCTGCAAATGCGTAAAACAGCCCCCCTGGATGGCGCATGGCGCGACCGCGACCGACCAAATCTTCCGAAACTGGCTCATCGTGCTGAGGCGGTCAGCTTCGGCAGGGGTATTTCAGTAGCCTGCTAATCTTACTGTGTCATAAATGACATAATTCGATCTTCCAGACTTCGAGCTGGAGGATCTATGAGTGCAGCGGAACGCTTTGATCTCTACCTTGAACACCTGAGCGCAGGCTGGGGTCACGCAGACCGGCACGCCGGCCTTCGGGGCTACTGCACGGGCCTGATGCTCCCCCTGCCGCGCAAGAGCGTGGAGCCGATGGCTGCGAGAGTGGATCCGACACACGCCAGCGCACGGCATCAAGCACTGCACCACTTCGTGGCCAAGGCAGAGTGGTCAGACACCCAGATGCTGCGCCGCGTGTGCCAGTGGGTGATGCCCAAGATGGACTTCAGCCAGGGCGGCTGGTGGATCATCGACGACACCGGGTTCCCGAAGAAGGGTCGTCACTCGGTCGGTGTCACCCGTCAGTACTGCGGGATGCTCGGCAAGCAGGACAATTGCCAAGTGGCCGTGAGTATCTCGCTTGCGAGCAAGCAGGGCAGCTTGCCCGTGGCTTGGCAGTTGTACCTGCCCAATGACTGGGCGGCGGATCCTGAACGGCGTGCCAAGGCCGGCGTTCCAGATGAAGTGCGCTTCGCCACGAAG
>NZ_JAUSOO010000136.1 GCF_030656115.1 Hydrogenophaga sp. | reverse complement strand
AAGCCCGGTTTTGCGGAAGCGGCTGCCCGGAATGAGCAGAATTTCCGGCGAGCCCTTCAGGGTCTTGCCGTCGGCGGCAAAGCGGCGGATTTCGAAGGTGGCCGAGGGCACGTCGTGGATTTTGCCGCGGTTGTGGTTGAGCCGGGTGACTTCGATCCAGTCGGCATCCGGCGTGACCATGCGCCACGACACCAGGTTGTCGAGCGCGGTGCCCCACAGCACGGCTTTTTTGCCGCCCGCATTCATCGACACGTTGCCGCCGATGGTGGAAGCGTCCGCCGAGGTCGGGTCGACCGCGAACACCAGCCCCGCCGCGTCGGCCGCTTCCATCACCCGCTTGGTGACGACGCCCGCGCCGCAGTGAATGGTGGGCACCTCGAATTCGACGCCGGGCAGGTGGCGCATTTCGACTGCGCTCAGGAATTCGAGCTTTTCGGTGTTGACGACGGCCGCGTGGTCGGTGAGCGGGATCGCGCCGCCGGTGTAACCGGTGCCGCCGCCGCGCGGCACGATGGTCAGGCCCAGCTCGAAGCAGCCGCGCACCAGCTCGGCCATCTCGGCTTCGGTGTCGGGCGTGAGCACCACAAACGGGTATTCCACGCGCCAGTCGGTCGCGTCGGTCACGTGGGACACGCGCGACAGGCCGTCGAACTTGATGTTGTCGTGGGCGGTGAGCTTGCGCAGCGCCTTGGTGGCGCGCTGGCGCAGCGCGGCCATGTCTTCAAACGAACGGGCAAACGCATCGACCGCACCACGGGCCGCCGTGAGCAGTTCGCCCACCAAAGCATCGCGGGCCGGGTCGTCTTGCGGGGTGCGGCGCTTGGCCACCTCGGCCAGGCGGTGGTGCAAGGCGTCCACCAGCGCTTTGCGGCGCTTGGGGTTGTCCAGCAGATCGTCCTGCAAATACGGGTTGCGCTGCACCACCCAGATGTCGCCCAACACTTCGTACAACATGCGGGCCGAACGCCCGGTACGGCGCTCGCCACGCAGTTCGTCCAGCAAGGCCCAGGCACGCGCCCCGAGCAGCCGCATGACAATTTCACGGTCTGAGAAAGACGTGTAGTTGTAGGGGATTTCGCGCAGACGCGGCGCGTCGTCGGTGGCGTTTTCTAGGAGCGAAAGCGGGGTGGAAGCGTTCATGGGAAGTGGACTGCCAGCAGGAGGAGCTGAACGCTTGATGGTACCGCAGGGCCACATACACATACCCGAACTCCGGGTACTGGCACACTCTGGAACCACACTGTTCAGCCTCTATGCCAACCCACATCACACCTTCAACGGCACCCAAACGGCCCTGGCCGTACCCACGCTGGATTGCTCACCGAGGCGCTGGTCTGCTGGCACCCGAAAACACCTTGGCCGCGTTCCGGCGGGGTGCCCAGCACGGCTACCGCATGTTTGAGTGCGACGTCAAACTGAGCGCCGACTGCGTGGCCTTCTTGCTGCACGACGACACGCTGGAGCGGACCACCGACGGCCAAGGCGTGGCGGGCAATCACACTTGGGCAGCGCTCAGCCAACTCGATGCCGGGGCCTGGCACTCACCCGCCTGCGCGGGCGAAACCTTGCCGACACTGGCGGCCGTGGCGCGCTGGTGCATGGCCAACGGCTACGGGCTCAACATCGAGATCAAACCCACGCCCGGCTCCGACTGGCGCACCGGAAGGGCGGTGGCGCAAGCGGCGGCAACGCTGTGGGCGAACCATGCTCAGCCGCCGCTGCTGTCCTCATTCCAGCCTGAAGCCCTGGCCGGCGCACAAGAAATCGCACCGGCTTTGCCGCGTGGCCTGCTGCTGGAAACGCTGTGGACGGGCTGGCTGGACGCAGCTCTGGCGCTGGGCTGCCAGGCCGTGGTGTGCGAGCAGGGGTTGTGGACCGAGGCGCTGATGCACCAGGTGCGCGGCGCCGGCCTGCACAGCCTGGCCTACACCGTGAACGACGCCACCGCAGTCCAGCGGCTGCTGGCGCTGGGCCTGGACAGCATCATCACCGACCGGGTGGACCGTTTCGCGCCAGACGCCTGACGGTCGCGCCCTTCAGCGCCGCCGCATCCACCAGGCCAGCGTGCCTTGCACCAGCACCAGCGCCGCATACGTGGCCATTTTGCCGTCGCGGCCAAAAAACACGAGCCCGGCGAGCAGCACACCCACGCCCATCACCAGCAACACCGTCAGATCGATCGCACGGCTCCAGCGGGCCACACGCCCCTGGCTCGACCACAGGGGTGCCAGCCACAAGATCAGCCCGACCACCACGGCCGGCGCCATGAAGCCCGCGAGGTGCACCAGAAAGGCGAAAAAATTCATTGTTCGGTGCCTGGGGTGTGCATAAGCGTTCAATTTTATAATCTGCGTATGTCTGTTTGGGCGCTCGGTATCAACCACCACACGGCTCCGCTTGATTTGCGGGGCCGGTTCGCGTTCGCGCTCGACCAAATCCAGCCCACGCTGCACGGTTATCGCCAGAGCCTGGCGCGCCAGCCTGAAGCCACCTTGCTCTCCACCTGCAACCGCACCGAACTGTACGGCGCAGGCGACCAGGCTGCCGTAGAACCCACGCTGGAATGGCTGGCCAAGACCGGCGGCGTCAGCACCCATGTGTTGCGCGACCACGCCTATGTGCTGCGCGAAGACGAAGCCGCACGCCATGCGTTTCGCGTGGCCAGCGGGCTCGACAGCATGGTGCTGGGCGAACCGCAAATTCTGGGCCAGATGAAAGACGCAGTGCGCGCCGCCAGCGACGCCGGTGCCCTGGGCTCCACACTGCACCAGTTGTTTCAGCGCTCGTTTGCAGTGGCCAAGCAAGTGCGCACCTCCACCGAAATCGGCGCGCACTCCATCAGCATGACCGCCGCCGCCGTGCGCTTGGCGGGCCAACTGTTTGAAGACCTGCAAGACATCCGGGTGCTGTTTGTGGGCGCGGGCGAAATGATTGAGCTGGCCGCCACCCATTTTGCAGCCAAGTCGCCCAAGAGCATGGCCATCGCCAACCGCACGCTGGAGCGCGGCGAAAAGCTGGCCAGCCGCTTCGGTGCCGAGGTGATGCGCCTGGCCGATGTGCCCAACCGCCTGCACGAATTTGATGCGGTGATCAGCTGCACCGCCAGCACCCTGCCCATCATTGGTCTGGGCGCGGTGGAGCGCGCACTGAAAAAACGCCGCCACCGCCCCATGTTCATGGTGGATCTGGCTGTGCCGCGCGACATCGAAGTGGATGTGAAGGGCCTGGACGACGTGTACCTGTACACCGTGGACGACCTGGCGGCTGTGGTTCAGACCGGCAAAGACAGCCGACAAGCCGCCGTGGCACAGGCCGAGGTCATCATTGACGCGGGGGTGCTCAGCTTCATGCACTGGCTGGAGCAGCGCGACCCCGCCCACGGCGTGGTACCGCTGATTCAGCAGATCCATGCCCAGGCTGACGCCTGGCGTGCCGCCGAGCTGGCCCGCGCGCGCAAACTGCTGGCCAAAGGCGAGCCCGTGGAAGCCGTGCTCGAAGCCCTGTCACGAGGCCTCACGCAAAAAATGCTGCACGGCACCCTGGCCGAGCTGCACACCGGCGACAGCGAAGCGCGCGCCGCCACCGCACAAACGGTGTCGCGCCTGTTCCTGCGCGAAAAATCCTAGCGCTCAGCAAGTGCGCTCAACGGGTGCGTTGCTTGGCAACGCCCTGTTGAGTTGTCCTTTGCGCTGAACCCACCATCCACCTGCCCCCATGAAGCCCTTCGTCCGCGACACCCTGATGCGCCAGCGCGTGCGCCTGCACGAGTTGGACGCCCTGCTCTCTGCCAGCGACGTGGTGGACGATATGGATCGCTTCCGCACCCTGAGCCGCGAGCACGCCGACGCCTCGCTGATCGTGGATGTGTTCAACCGCTACCTGCAGCGCGAAACCGACCTGACCGCAGCCGAAAGCATGCTGCAAGACCCCGACATGACGGAGATGGCCGAGGAAGAAATACAGAGCGCCAAAGCGGAGATGGCACAACTCGACGCCGAACTGCAACAACTGCTGCTGCCCAAAGACCCCGACGACGAGCGCAATGCCTTCCTGGAAATCCGCGCCGGCACCGGTGGCGACGAGTCGGCCCTGTTCGCTGGCGATCTGGCCCGCTTGTACACCCGCTACGCCGAACGCCAAGGCTGGCAGGTGGAAGTGGTGAGCGAATCGCCCAGCGAACTCGGCGGCTACAAAGAAGTGGTGCTGCGCATGGCCGGACACGGTGCCTACGGCAAGCTGCGCTTTGAGTCGGGCGGCCACCGCGTCCAGCGCGTACCCGCCACCGAAACGCAGGGCCGCATCCACACCAGCACCGCCACCGTGGCGGTGATGCCCGAACCCGACGAAACCGAAGCGGTCAAACTCAATCCCGCTGAATTGCGCATCGACACCTACCGCGCCAGCGGCGCCGGTGGCCAGCACATCAACAAAACCGACTCCGCCGTGCGCGTCACCCACCTGCCCACCGGCATCACCGCCGAATGCCAGGACGGCCGCAGCCAGCACAGCAACAAAGCCAAAGCACTGCAGGTGCTCACCGCACGCCTGCAAGAAAAAGACCGCAGCGAGCGCGCAGCCAAAGAGGCCGCGACCCGCAAGGGCCTGATTGGCAGCGGCGACCGCAGCGACCGCATCCGAACCTACAACTTCCCCCAAGGTCGTCTGACCGATCACCGCATCAACCTCACGCTCTACAAACTGCTGATGGTGATGGAGGGCGATCTGGACGAGGTGATCCATGCCCTGCAAGTGGCGCGCGGCACCGAACTGCTGGCTGAGCTGGAACAGCGCAACAGCCTGTGAACGCAGAGCCATCCACACCCGCCATGAACGCTCCCACACTGCGTGACACGCTGCACCAAGCCCAACAACACGGCCTGGACCGACTCGACGCCCAGATGCTGCTGCTGCACGCCCTGGGCCGCTCACCCCACGACCGCGCCTGGTTGCTGACCCACGACAGCGACGCGCTGCCCGACACGGCCGCAGCCCGCTGGCACACCCTGCTGCAACGCCGCCAAGCCGGTGAACCCGTGGCCTACTTGCTGGGTGAAAAGGACTTCTTTGGCCTGAACCTCGCCGTGGACGCCCGGGTACTGGTGCCGCGCCCAGACACGGAGACACTGGTGGAATGGGCGCTGGAGGCCATGCCCGCCGTGGGTGGACCCATGCCGCCACGCGTGCTGGACCTGGGCACCGGCAGCGGTGCCATCGCCCTGGCGCTGGCCCAACAGCGGCCCGACGCCCACATCACCGCCACCGACGCCAGCGCCGACGCGCTGGCCGTGGCGCAAGCCAATGCACAGCGGCTGGGCCTGGCGGTGCAGTTCGCCCACGGCCACTGGCTGAGCGCCGTGCCCGGCCAGCGCTTTGATGTGATTGCCAGCAACCCGCCTTACATTGCCGAGGGTGACCCGCACCTGCGGGCGCTGACGCACGAACCCATCAGCGCCTTGACCTCGGGCGCCGACGGCCTGGACGATATCCGCAGCATCATCCGCCAAGCGGGCGATGCCTTGTTACCGGGCGGCTGGATGCTGCTGGAACACGGCCACGATCAAGCCGCAGCGGCGCGCGCCCTGTTGCGGTGCGCGGGGTTTGTGCAGGTCAGCAGCCGCACCGACCTTGCGGGCATCGAGCGCTGCAGTGGCGGTTGCTGGCCTCAGCAGCGATAATTAACCACTTCTACGGGTTATTTCAGACCCATCCGCCAAAGGACCTACCCGCTATGAGCGACGCCCAAACCCGAATCGACCAACTGGTCAAAACCAACGACATCGTGCTGTTCATGAAGGGCAACGCGAGCTTCCCCATGTGCGGTTTTTCTGGCCGCGCCATTCAAATCTTGAAAGCCTGCGGCGTGGACCCCAAAGCGGTGAAAACCGTGAATGTGCTGGAAGACGACGGCGTGCGCCAGGGCATCAAGGAATACAGCAACTGGCCCACCATCCCGCAGCTCTACATCAAGGGCGAGTTCATTGGCGGCTCGGACATCATGATGGAAATGTACGAATCCGGTGAACTGCAACAAGTGATCTCCGGCGAAGCCTGAAGCCCTGCGGGTATCCCGCCAACACAGAGCCACCTTCGGGTGGCTTTTTGCTTATTGCAACATGCCTTTGTGAGGTTTTTCCTGCATGGAAACCGGGCACGCCTTGTGCTTGAATAAAAATGTCACCGAACCTTACAAGGAGAACCGCATGAGCTCACGCAGCCTGGCCGCTTCACCCTCTCTCGGTTTGCCCATCGCCCAGATGCGCAACGTGTTCAGCGCCGACGATGTCGAGCGCAAATTGCACAAGCTCCAAAACAGTGGCGTTGAGCGTGATTACGACAGTCTGCGCAACACCTACCAGCGCATGCTGGAGCGCGGCCCGCAGCGCTTCGCCGTCAAACCCTCGGGCGTGCCCGACATGGCACCCTTGTACGACCTGCTGCCCAATTTTGGTGAAGTGCTCGACGACGTGAAGCGCCACGTGGCCTTGAGCCAAGACAGCCGCGACAGCCTGGAAGTCACACCCATCCTGCTGCTGGGGCCACCCGGTGTGGGAAAAACCCACTTTGCCCGCCAAATCGCCGACCTGCTGGGGACCAGCATGAGCCTGCTACCCATGAGTTCCATGACGGCGGGCTGGCTGCTCTCGGGCTCATCCTCCCAATGGAAAGGTGCCAAGCCCGGCAAGGTGTTTGAGGCGCTGGTGGACGGCCAATACGCCAACCCGGTGATTGTGGTGGACGAGATCGACAAAGCCAGCGCCGACGCGCAATACGACCCGCTGGGCGCGCTCTACAGCCTGCTGGAACACGACACGGCACAAAGTTTTGTGGACGAGTTCGCTGAAGTGCCCATTGACGCGAGCCAGGTGATCTGGATCACCACCGCCAACAACGAGCGCGCCATTCCCGAACCGATTCGCAACCGAATGAATGTGTTCGAAATCGCAGCTCCGTCGCCCGACGCAGCCCGAAAAATTGCCGCCCATCTGTACCGGGGCATACGCAGCGAACACGACTGGGGCCAACGCTTCGACCCCGAACCCAGCGCCGATGTTCTGGACCAACTCACCAGCCTGGCCCCGAGAGAGATGCGCCGCGCCCTGGTCACCGCCTTTGGCAATGCCCGTCTGGACAACCGCTACCGGATCGAAGCCGACGACCTGCCCCGCCATGGTGCAGGGAAAAGCCGCATCGGCTTCTTGCAATAGCGCCTATCACCCAACACCAGGCGCTCAGGCGTCAGGATGCGCCCAGTTTTTCGCGGCTGCGTACACCGCATGGGGGTACTCGGCACGCCCTCGGCTGCCGTTGTAACGGCCCAGCGCCATGAAGGTGTCACCGCGCTCGCGGTCCAGGTAGTGCCGCAGAATCACACAGCCAAAACGCAGATTGGTCTGCATATTGAACAACTTGCCCGGATCACCATCGCCAATCAGGCGAGACCAGAACGGCATGATCTGCATATACCCCCGCGCACCCACACGGGAAATGGCGAACTTGCGAAACGCGCTCTCCACCTGTATCAAGCCCAGCACCAGAGTGGTGTCCAGTCCAGCCCTGCGCGCTTCGTACCAAACCGTCTGCAAGAATTCGATGCGCGTTTGAAAGTCCGTTTTTTTGCGGTGCAGCCGATCGCTCATGGCACCGAGCCAACGCAGGTGGGCCAAGCGCGCTTCCAGGGTGGCAAATTCCGGCACCGGAGGCGCCTGATTGGCAATGGCAGCACTCAGGGCACCGCGCACCGAATCGGCCAAGGGTTCTTCCAGTTGCCCCCCGCTGGCCGACAGCGGCAACCCAGAAAGACCCAGCCCCAAACCCGACGACACCATCGACGCCAGACAGGTGCGGC
This sequence comes from Hydrogenophaga sp., assembly GCF_030656115.1. GTDB lineage: Bacteria > Pseudomonadota > Gammaproteobacteria > Burkholderiales > Burkholderiaceae_C > Hydrogenophaga. Next base: position 27,528 of record NZ_JAUSOO010000136.1, on the reverse strand, counting down.
GGCTCACCGTTGGCGTGTATCCCGCAGCCCAAGGTAGACACGCGGGTCGAACCGGCCCCTTCATTGACCCAGCTTGCCCTTCAACACATCGAGAATATCGGCGGCCGCCACCTGTGTGGCCGTCGCATCACGGCGGTGCTGGTACTCCACCTGTCCCGCCTTCAGCCCACGGTCCCCAATGGTCACTCGGTGGGGCACGCCAATCAGCTCCCAGTCGGCAAACATGGCGCCGGGCCGTTCGCCACGGTCGTCCAGGATCACGTCCACACCGGCTGCCAGCAGTTGCTCGTGCAATTGTTCTGCGGCCGCTTTCACCTCCGGACTGCGGTCCATCCCAATGGGGCAAATCACCACCGTGAACGGCGCCAGCGCATCGGGCCAGATGATGCCGCGCTCGTCGTGGTTTTGTTCAATGGCTGCAGCGGGCAAGCGGGTGATGCCAATGCCATAACAACCCATTTCAAAGTGCGCAGGCTTACCGTCTTCGCCGAGAAAGGTGGCGCCCATGGCGCGCGAGTATTTGGTGCCCAGGTAAAACACATGGCCCACTTCAATGCCGCGCTCAATCGCCAGCACGCCTTGGCCGTCTGGCGACGCGTCACCCTCGACGACATTGCGAATGTCGGCCACCAGGTCGGGCTCAGGCAAATCGCGCGCCCAATTGACACCGGTCATGTGGAAGTCGGCCTCGTTGGCTCCGCAGATCCAGTCGGCCATCACCGCCACCTCGCGGTCAGCGATCACGTGAACCGGCAGCTTCAGGTTCACCGGCCCCAGATAACCTGGCTTGCTGCCAAAATGGGCCTCGATTTCGGACACGGTGGCAAATCGGAAGCCCAAATCAAGCCCGGGCAACTTGCCCACCTTCACCTCGTTCATGTCGTGGTCGCCACGCAGCAACAACAACCAGATGCGGGTCTTCACAATTTCATCACGCTCATTGATCTCGTCGGTGGCCAATACGAGCGACTTCACCGTGCGGGCCAGCGGCACGCCCAGCAGCTCGGCCACGTCGGCGCAGGTGCTCTTGCCCGGTGTGGGCGTTTTCACCATCGGGTTGGCCGCTGCCGGACGCGCACCGGCGGGTGCCAGCGCTTCGGCCTTTTCCATGTTGGCGGCGTAATCGCTGGTGGGGCAGTACACGATCGCGTCTTCGCCGGTGGCGGCAATCACCTGGAATTCTTCACTCAGGTCGCCACCAATGGCGCCACTGTCTGCAGCCACAGCGCGGTAGCGCAAACCGAAGCGGTCAAAAATGCGCCGGTAGGCGGCTGCCATCGTCTGGTAGCTGGCCTGCGCGGCATCGCCGTCGCGGTCGAAGCTGTAGGCGTCTTTCATGATGAACTCGCGCCCGCGCATCAGACCAAACCGTGGCCGGCGTTCGTCACGGAACTTGGTCTGAATCTGGTAAAGGTTCTTCGGCAACTGCTTGTAGCTGCGCAACTCCTGGCGGGCAATGTCCGTGATCACCTCTTCGCTGGTGGGTTGCACCACAAAGTCACGCCCATGGCGGTCCTTGATGCGCAGCAGCTCCGGCCCCATCTTTTCGAAACGACCGGTTTCCTGCCAAAGTTCGGCCGGCTGGATCACCGGCATGGTGAGCTCGACCGCACCGGCGCGGTTCATTTCCTCGCGCACGATGGCCTCGACCTTGTGAATCACCCGCAGTCCCATGGGCATGTAGCTGTAAATGCCAGCACCCAGTTTTTTGACCATGCCCGCACGGGTCATGAGTTGGTGGCTGACAACCTCGGCATCTGCCGGGGCTTCCTTGAGAGTGGTGATCAGAAACTGGGAAGCTTTCATGGGATCGGTTGCCGTGGCGGCAGAAGGTAACGTTGGCAGATGGGGAGGACCACGCCACAGCGTCGGTGGCATGCCCTGCAAGCTAGGGCATACCCGCATGCGTTCGGGTGCAATACAGGTGTGTGATCACTTCGCAAGGCCCTATTGGCGATGCATAATGAACACAGTTTAAAAATTTGAGGTTGATTATGCTTGACAGAGAAGGCTTCAGGCCCAATGTCGGCATCATTCTGCTCAACCAGAGAAACCAGGTGTTTTGGGGCAAACGTATCCGCTCCCACTCCTGGCAGTTCCCGCAGGGTGGTATCGACCGGGGCGAGACACCCGAACAAGCGATGTACCGAGAGCTGCACGAAGAAGTGGGTTTGATGCCTGAACACGTCAGCATCGTCGCCCGCACACGGGACTGGTTGCGCTACGAGGTGCCTGACCGCTTCATCCGCCGCGACGCGCGTGGACACTACAAAGGACAAAAACAAATCTGGTACCTGTTGCGTCTGGTGGCGCAAGACTGGAATTTGAATCTGCGCGCAACCAGCCACCCGGAATTTGACGCTTGGCGCTGGCACGACTATTGGGTCCCGCTGGACGTGGTGGTGGAGTTCAAACGGGGCGTTTATGAGATGGCACTGACCGAACTGTCTCGCTACTTGCCGCGAAACGACATGCGCAACCGCTTTCTTCGTGGTGGAATGCGCCAGCGTTTGTCAGAAGAGAGCCCCTCGCAGATGCTGTTCACCAGCATGCCCCAAGGATTGGAACTCCCTCCGGGTGCCAGCTTCGATCCCGATCCCCAGAGCGAGCACCGAGTCCAAGAAATATGGCCTCGGCTTACAGAGAGCAAGCGCGACGAAAGCAAGTAGTGCGAATCACCTCATGCCTTCCGATACAGCTGCTGCGGCATCCGAAGGCATTCTGGCTGCACAACGATCATTCACCCGCGAGCGAGCACCATGTTGTCGCGGTGAATCATCTCGGGTTCGGCCATGTAGCCCAGCAAGCGCTCAAAGTCGCTGGACGCTTTGCGGCAGATCAGGCGTGCTTCTGAGCTGGCGTAGTTGGCCAGTCCCCTCGCAATTTCCTGGCCGTTGGCGTCGCGCACGGCAATCACGTCGCCACGCGAAAAATCCCCCTCCACGGCCGTCATACCAATCGGCAGCAGACTCTTGCCTTCGCTCACGATCTTGCCCACCGCGCCAGCATCCACACTCACCGATCCACGCAGTTGCAGATGGTCGGCCATCCAGCGCTTGCGCGCTTGGTTTTTGGGTGTCTGTGCCAGCAAACAGGTGCCAATGGTTTCGCCCTGACACAAACGCAGAAGCACCTGCGGCTCTCGCCCCCAGGCGATGACGGTGGATGCGCCCGAACCGGCTGCGCGCTTGGCGGCCAAAATTTTTGTGAGCATGCCGCCCTTGCCAATGCCCGAGCCGGCACCGCCCGCCATCAGCTCCAGCTGGGGATCGCCCGCGCGGGCCACATGCACGAATGTTGCCGCCGGGTCGCGACGCGGGTCCGCCGTGTACAAACCTTTTTGATCGGTCAGAATGACCAAGACATCGGCCTCCACCAAGTTGGCCACCAGCGCACCCAAGGTGTCGTTGTCGCCAAACTTGATCTCGTCGTTCACCACAGTGTCGTTTTCATTGATCACAGGCAGCACACCCAACTGCAACAACGTGAGCAGTGTCGATCGGGCATTGAGATAGCGCTCCCGGTCGGCCAGGTCGGCGTGTGTCAGCAGGACCTGCGCACTGCCTATGCCACATTCGCGCAGCTTGGTCTCGTACATCTGCACCAAACCCATCTGCCCTACCGCAGCTGCGGCCTGCAGTTCGTTGATTTCCTTGGGTCGCACAGTCCAACCCAGACGCTTCATGCCTTCGGCCACGGCTCCGCTGCTGACCATGATCAGTTCCCGACCATCCTTGACCAAAGCCGCCAGCTGCTGGCTCCACTGTCCGATGGCTTCTTCATCCAGGCCACGGCCTTCATTTGTTACCAGACTGGACCCCACCTTGACAACAATTCGGCGGGCGTTCATCAACAGCGCCGACTGAGCGACCTGCTGGACATTCAAGAAAACATCAAGCTGCATGAGGGTTCAGGTGACGTCAACAGGAAAAACTACCAAGGGGAAATCAGTTCGCGTCGGGTGCCACAGCAAAGCGGGGGTCGACCTCAACCGGTTGCTGAGACTTGTGCACCTGCGCGATGTGCTGGTACACCTTTTGCACCAGCAACTCGCAACCCTCGCGCGTTAACGCGGAGATCTCGAACACCGGCCCCTTGTACTTCAAGCGCTTCACAATGTCCTTCACCCGAGCCTCGCGCTCGTCGGTTGGCACCATGTCCAGCTTGTTCAGCACCAGCCAGCGTGGCTTGTCATACAGCGACTGATCGAACTTCTTGAGTTCAGCCACGATCGCCTTGGCTTGCACGACCGGGTCAACGCCCTCGTCAAAAGGAGCCACATCCACAAGATGCAGCAGCAAGCGGGTACGCTGCAAGTGGCGCAGGAACTGGTGACCCAGGCCTGCACCTTCCGAGGCACCTTCGATCAAGCCAGGCACATCCGCCACCACAAAGCTTTTCTCAGGCCCCACGCGCACCACACCTAGATTGGGATGCAGGGTGGTGAAGGGATAGTCGGCAATTTTCGGGCGGGCGTTGGAGATCGCAGAGATCAGGGTGGATTTGCCCGCATTGGGCATGCCCAGCAGCCCCACATCGGCCAGAACCTTCAGTTCCAGCTTAAGCGTGCGCCGCTCACCAGTCCAGCCCATTGTTTTCTGACGCGGCGCACGGTTGGTAGAACTCTTGTAGTGCATATTGCCGAAGCCACCGTCACCTCCCTTGGCGATTGTCACCTGCTCACCCGGTTGCAGCAGCTCGTGCAACACCTCGCCGGTCTCGGCGTCGGCAATGATCGTGCCCACAGGCATCTTGAGCACAATATCGTCACCCTTGACACCAAACATGTCAGAGCCTTTGCCGTGCTCGCCCCGGTGTGCTTCAAACCGGCGCGTGTAACGGAAGTCAACCAGCGTGTTCAGGCTGGCATCTGCCACCGCGTAGATATTGCCGCCGCGGCCGCCATCTCCCCCATCGGGGCCACCAAATTCCTTGTACTTTTCATGCCGGAACGATGCGCAGCCGTTGCCGCCATCGCCCGCAGCGACATCGATCGTAGCTTCGTCCACAAATTTCATGACATTTCTTCCTGGGAACAACACACAACCATGACCAATACAAAAAGCCCGCACAGGCGGGCCTTTTGTATTCAGGACATCACCAACGCCGACAGACTGCGAGGTTTTGCAAACCCGGCAACCACACCGGCAAGCCTCATCACAAAGGCGTGATGCTGACCGTCTGGCGGTTCAACTCACCTTTGATGGCGAAGCTGACACGGCCATCAACCGTGGCAAAAATAGTGTGATCTTTGCCCAGACCCACATTCGTGCCGGGGTGGAACTTGGTCCCACGTTGGCGAACGATGATCGAACCCGCACTGACCACTTCACCGCCAAACGCTTTCACGCCGAGCATCTTGGGCTTGGAATCGCGCCCGTTTCGCGTTGAGCCGCCGCCTTTTTTCTGTGCCATGTTGACTTACTCCTCAGGCTGCGATTGACGAAATCTGCAGTTCGGTGAAATTTTGACGGTGCCCTTGGCGCTTTTGGTAGTGCTTGCGACGGCGCATCTTGAAGATATGCACCTTGTCGTGCCTGCCATGCGACAAAACCGTGACTGTGACCGTTGCGCCGGAAACCAAGGGAGTGCCGACCTTGATCTCGCTGCCGTTACCGACAGCCAGAACCTGATCAAACACAATCTCTTGACCCACATCCGCAGCAATCTGTTCTACTTTAATTTTTTCGCCAGCAGCAACACGATACTGTTTGCCGCCGGTTTTTATGACCGCGTACATATGAACCTCTTGTAAAAATCCACGAATGGATACTCGGCGGACCAAATTCTACCGAACTTGGGATTATAGCAAGGGTTAGCGAACAGGTCAATCCAGCTACAAAACTCGCTGCACCGCTTGAAGTTGCGCAGTTTCTGCAGCCTCCCACGTACGAGGCGAGCGGCACCCGTTTCTATAATCAAAAGACTGCTTACCAAAAAGCCCACCTGTCGTACACCCACCTTGACCACTCTTTCAAGCCATCAAGACAACCCTCTGGGCCTCATCCAGCCCGATATGCAGCGGGTTGACCACGTGATCAGCGAGCGCCTAGCCACAGAAGTACCCTTGGTGCGTGAGGTCGCGCAATACATCATCTCAGCAGGAGGCAAACGGCTACGCCCGGCCCTTCTATTGCTCATGAGTGGCGCACTGGGCAGCCACAATGACCACCGCCACACCCTGGCAGCGGTCGTGGAATTCATTCACACCGCAACGCTTCTGCACGACGATGTGGTGGACGAGTCGACGCTGCGCCGCGGACGAGAAACCGCAAATGAGCGCTTTGGCAATGCCGCCAGCGTGCTCGTGGGTGACTTTTTGTATTCGCGGGCCTTCCAGATGATGGTGGACGTGGACAACATGCGCGTGATGCAGGTGCTGTCGGATGCAACCAACGTGATCGCAGAGGGTGAAGTACTGCAGTTGATGAATATGCGCGATGCCACGCTCACCGAGACGGATTACCTGCGTGTGATCCGTTCCAAAACCGCAAAGCTGTTTGAAGCCAGCGCGCGGCTTGCGCCCATTTTGGTCGCTGCCGACATCCAAACAGAGACCATCTGCGCCACCTACGGCCAGGCGCTGGGTACTGCATTTCAGGTGATTGACGATGTTCTGGACTACGAGGGTAAGGCCGACGAGCTGGGGAAAAACTTGGGTGACGATCTGCGTGAAGGAAAAGTCACACTGCCAATTATCTGCGCGCTCAAAACCGGGTCAGAGCCCCAAAAAAAACTGATTCGCAATGCCATTGAACAAGGTGACGCAGCCCACCTAGACGACATTTTGTCCATTATCTTGGAAACAGGAGCACTGGAGCAGGCAAGAGCCAGTGCGATGGCTGAAGCACAGCGTGCAGCAGACGCAGCCTTGCGGCTTCCCGTCAATGCATACAGTGCTGCTTTGCTACAATTGGCTAACGAGCTTATGAGCAGGCGCTCGTAGTCATATCCAAGCTTGGAAACCGCACGATGTGCGGCGCTTGAAGCAGTAGATCGGGGTGTAGCTTAGCCAGGTAGAGCGCTACGTTCGGGACGTAGAGGCCGGAGGTTCGAATCCTCTCACCCCGACCATATCCATCTCGTTTTGTGCAGCCCTCGCCAACACCTCGGCGGGGCGCAACGCACTGCAATGGGTTTTCGTTTTTTTCACACAGCACCCAACCCACGTACCCTTGCGTTTTCGACATAAATCGCCTGAATAACCACATGCAAGTTGTTGATTTACGTTAGATTACGCAGTTATGGCATCTATAGATCCCGTTGTACAAGACAGCTCCCCTGTGGCATTGCCAGGGCTTGGGCGAGCACTCGTGGCGGCTGGCAAGCTGGGGCAAAAGGCGGCCGAGGATTTATACAAAAAAGCACAGGCCAATCGTACAAGTTTCATTGCTGTACTGGCAGATTCAGGTGCTGTTTCTGCCGCTGACATGGCACACACAATGTCGACGGCTTACGCAGCACCACTGCTGGATCTTGATGCTATTGACCGGGAACGCTTACCCAAAAATCTGCTCGACAGCAAAATTTGCGCGGATTACCGCATCGTTGTTCTAAGCAAGCGCAACAACCGCCTCTTGGTGGCGACAGCCGATCCAGCAGACCAACAAGCCGCGGAGAAAATCAAGTTTGCGACCCAGATGGGAGTGGACTGGATCATTGCAGAGTACGACAAGCTCAGCAAGCTGGTTGACACCCAGACCACCAGTGCCAACGAGGCGATGGACAACATCATCGGTGGCGATTTCGAATTCGATGACGTTGTCTCAGAGGCTGTGGTCGCGGATACAACGGACAAAGCATCCGAAGTAGATGACGCGCCGGTGGTCAAGTTTCTGCACAAAATGCTGATTGATGCCTTCAACATGCGAGCATCTGATTTGCACTTTGAGCCTTATGAACACACTTACCGCGTGCGGTTTCGTGTAGATGGCGAGCTGCGCGAAATCGCATCGCCACCGATTGCCATCAAGGACAAACTGGCTTCCCGTATCAAGGTGATTTCTCGCATGGATATCTCCGAAAAGCGGGTGCCGCAAGACGGACGGATGAAGCTCAAGATCGGCCCGGATAGGGTGATCGACTTCCGCGTCAGTACGTTGCCTACGCTGTTTGGTGAAAAGATTGTGATCCGTATCTTGGATCCAAGCAGTGCCAAGCTGGGTATTGAGGCTTTGGGCTACGAGCCTGAGGAGAAAGAGCGCCTGATGACCGCCATCGCGCGACCCTACGGCATGGTACTGGTCACAGGACCGACCGGCTCAGGCAAAACCGTCTCGCTCTACACCTGTCTCAACCTCCTGAACCAGCCTGGCATCAACATCTCAACGGCAGAAGATCCATCGGAGATCAACTTGCCTGGAGTGAACCAAGTCAACGTCAACGAAAGGGCTGGGCTAACCTTTGCTGCAGCGCTCAAAGCTTTTCTGCGTCAGGATCCCGATGTGATCATGGTGGGCGAAATTCGCGATCTGGAGACTGCAGACATTTCGATCAAGGCTGCACAAACGGGTCACATGGTGCTGTCTACGCTGCACACCAACGATGCGCCTACCACGCTCACCCGAATGATCAACATGGGAATTGCCCCATTCAACATTGCATCCAGTGTAATCTTGATCACAGCTCAACGTTTGGCCAGGCGCTTGTGTCCGAATTGCAAGACCCCCCTGGACGTACCACGGAAGGCCTTGATCGATGCGGGGTACAAAAGCGATGACCTTGATGGAACGTGGACGCCCTACAAACCGGTGGGTTGCTCAGCCTGTAACAATGGCTATAAGGGCCGTGTTGGTATCTACCAAGTGATGCCGATTTCGGAAGAAATTCAACGCATCATCCTACGGGGTGGCGGTGCCCTAGACATTGCCCAGCAGGCCAGCAAGGAAGGTGTTCGCACACTGCGTGAATCTGGCTTGCTCAAGGTCAGACAGGGCATGACTTCACTGGAAGAAGTGCTCAGCGTCACCAACGAATGATGCCGTGCTAGACACACGACCCCGAGGACCACATGGCAACCGCTGCATCAAAAAGCATCAAAGAATTTGTTTTCGAATGGGAAGGCAAAGACCGCAATGGCAAAACCGTTCGCGGCGAGACGCGTGCGGGGGGAGAGAACCAAGTGCTTGCGGCCCTGCGCCGCCAAGGCATCGTTCCCAGCAAATTAAAAAAAAGGCGTATGGCATCGGGCAAGCGCATCAAGCCCAAAGACATTGCCATTTTCACGCGTCAGCTGGCTACCATGATGAAAGCGGGCGTGCCTTTGCTACAAGCCTTCGACATTGTGGGTCGTGGCAACCCCAATCCCAGCGTGACCAAGCTCTTGAACGACATCCGGACCAATGTTGAAACGGGTACTTCGCTGAGCGCCGCGTTCCGCAAAAACCCACTCTACTTCGACAATCTTTACTGCAATCTGGTCGAAGCGGGTGAATCTGCCGGTATTCTTGAAGAGTTGTTGGATCGATTGGCGGTCTATATGGAGAAGACCGAAGCCATCAAATCCAAGATCAAGTCGGCCCTGATGTATCCCATTTCGGTGGTCATCGTCGCCTTCGTGGTTGTGGCCGTGATCATGATTTTTGTGATTCCGTCTTTCAAAGAGGTGTTCACCTCATTCGGTGCAGACCTCCCTGCGCCCACACTTTTCGTGATCGCCATCAGCGAATTTTTCACGGCCTACTGGTGGCTGATCTTCGGTGGACTGGGGGGGGGCATCTACTTTTTTATGCAGGCTTGGAAGCGCAATGAAAAAGTCCAGAGGGTGATGGACCGCCTCATGCTCAAAATGCCTGTTTTCGGCGCCCTGGTCGAAAAATCCGTCATTGCCCGCTGGACCCGAACGCTCTCCACCATGTTTGCGGCAGGCGTTCCGTTGGTAGAAGCGTTGGACTCGGTAGGCGGCGCGTCCGGCAATTCGGTCTACGCGCTGGCCACCGAGAAAATTCAGCAAGAAGTATCCACCGGCACCAGCCTTACAGACGCAATGACCAACGCCAACATCTTCCCTTCCATGGTGCTGCAAATGTGTTCTATTGGCGAAGAATCCGGTTCGATTGATCACATGCTGGGCAAAGCGGCCGACTTTTACGAGGCCGAGGTAGATGACATGGTGGCCGGCCTGTCCAGCCTCATGGAGCCAATCATCATTGTCTTGCTGGGCAGCATTATCGGCGGCATCGTGGTGTCGATGTACCTCCCCATCTTCAAATTGGGTGCGGTGGTCTGATGCAAGCTCTCAACATGTCAGACGTTTTTTTGCTGGGCTTGCTGGGCTTGCTGGTTGGCAGCTTCCTGAACGTGGTGATTCACCGCCTGCCCAAAATGATGGAAATGCGTTGGGCAGCTGAGTGTGCTGAACTTCACCGCCCCCATGAAAGGGCTGCGGATGAAGCATTGCCTGAGCCTGCCACGTTCAACCTGATGGTGCCTCGGTCCAGGTGTCCACAGTGTGGACATCCTATTCGCTGGTTTGAAAACATTCCCATAATCAGCTACATCGTTCTCAGAGGGCGATGCAGTCACTGCACTGCATCCATCAGCCTGCGCTACCCATTGGTGGAATTGCTGTGCGGTGCGCTGTTTGCCTGGTGTGGCTGGAAATGGGGAGCGACGTGGGAAGCTCTGGCTTGGTGTGTTTTCTCTGCTTCTGTCATCACGCTGGCCTGCATTGACTGGGACACCACGCTGTTACCAGACGACATCACGTTGCCATTGCTTTGGGCGGGTCTGTGTGCGGCCGGTTTGGGACTGATCGACACAGATCTTCCTCATGCGGTCTGGGGTGCGGTGGCTGGATACATGTCGCTGTGGCTGGTCTACTGGGCCTTCAAACTGGTCACAGGCAAAGAAGGCATGGGCTACGGTGACTTCAAGCTCTTTGCAGCGTTTGGCGCATGGTTTGGCTGGCAAGCGCTGATCCCAGTCATCCTCATGGCATCGGTCATCGGTGCCGTGATGGGTATCGCGATCAAGTTCATGGGACAACTGCGCGAAGGAGGCTATGTACCGTTCGGTCCTTTTCTGGCTATCGCAGGCCTAACCGCCATGATTTTTGGCCCTACTGCCATTCTGGCCTTTATTGGGCTGTGAAACTGGTTACAAGTGCACATCCTGCCCTTCGGCTTGGGCTCACGGGTGGTATTGGCAGCGGCAAAAGCACCGTCGCCACCTTACTCCAGCAGCGCGGTGCATTTGTCATTGATGCTGACGCCATCTCTCGTGCATGCACTCTCTGTGGAGGTAGCGCCATGCCTGCGATTGTCAACACGTTCGGAACTGACTTTGTGGGTGACGACGGCGGTCTCGATCGCCAACGTATGCGTGACCATGTATTTGCCCAACCCAGCGCAAGGCACACCCTCGAAAACATTATCCACCCCCTGGTTGGTGCAGAAATCCAGCGCCTGGCCGCCACGTCCAGAGCATCCTGTTTGGTTTTCGACATACCACTGCTGGTCGAATCTTCTCATTGGCGTCATCAGTTGGATCGCATCGTGGTGGTCGATTGTTCACACGCAACGCAAATGCGCAGGGTCAGGCAACGCAATGCATGGGATCCCGCCACCATCGACGCTGTGATACGCAGTCAAAGCTCGCGCGAACAGCGCCTTGCCGCGGCAGACTTTGTGCTTTTCAACGACATGGACGAGATCGTACCCTTGCAGCATTCCGTAAAAGTTTTGGCCCATCGGTTCGGGCTATGATGAAAGTCTTGTTCGATCTGGCCTCTTGGCCCCTTCTCAACGAAGCCCAGCCACTGTGATCCTGTACGAATACCCATTCAACGAGCGCATCCGCACCTATTTGAGGCTTGAACAGCTCTTCCGGCGTCTGGCCGAGCTGAGGCAACGCAGCCACCCGTTGGATCACCACTACGCAATTCAAACGATTTTTGAAATTATGGATGTGGCCTCTCGAGCCGACATGAAATCGGATGTTCTCAAGGATATCGACCGACAGAAGCTTCAACTCAACAGCTACCGTGGCAATCCAGCCATTTCAGAGCAGGTGCTGGATGGCGTGATAGCCCAGCTCGATAACTGCTTCATTCAGTTGAATCAGCTGAGCGGAAAAACTGGCCAAACGCTGACCGAAAACGATTGGCTTATGAGCATACGCAGCCGCGTTGGTATTCCCGGCGGAACATGCGAATTCGATCTTCCAGCGTACTTCGACTGGCAACATCACAGCGAGGAACAGCGCCGTGCCGATTTGCTGCGCTGGACAGCCTCACTGGAACCACTGGCGGCATCGATCGGCTTGCTGATCAAAATGCTGCGTGACTCAGGCTCTGCACAAAAAGTGGTTGCCTTAGGGGGGCAGTTCCAACAAAACCTACCTCAGGGACGCACCTTTCAGTTGCTGCGCTTGCGCATAGACTCAGCGGCAGGTCTGATTCCCGAGATCAGTGGCAACAGGTTGATGGTATCGGTTCGTTTGATGCGCCAAGGCACGGACGATCGGCTGCATCCCGCACGGGAAGATACGGCTTTTGAACTCACACTCTGTGCTTGAGGTTTGCCATGACCAACAGCTCCGTCGAAGTGCAGGTCAAAGTTGTCCGCTGCCCAGCCTGTGCTGGCACCAGCGTCTATGCGGCTAGCAATCCGTACCGGCCATTTTGTAGCCAGCGTTGCAAAAATCTGGACTTGGGTGCCTGGGCCAACGAAACCTTCAAATTGCCTGAAACCCTGGAAAACAGCGATCCTGCATTTGATCAGAGCTGACTCGTGGCACCTTTCGTCCATCGCATGTCAACCCGCTTGTTCTGCAGTCAACCATTCCAGCACGGGCACGGTGCCCGGTAACACAGGAGCACAACGGACTGGCAGTCGCTCCCAAGTAAACCTCTGCCCTTCGCGCATCTGCAGTACTCCGGTCCACTCGAACACCTTGCAAAAGTGCAGACGAACAAGCGCATGCGGATAGTCCACCAGCTTCTCTTTCCAGGTGTGGATCGCGCCTATATGTACGCCGATTTCTTCCTGCAATTCGCGCCGCAAAGCCTGCTCAATCGATTCACCCGCTTCCAGTTTGCCGCCAGGAAACTCCCAGTAGCCCGAATACACCTTGCCTTGAGGTCGGGAGGTCAGCAAAAACTCACCACTGGGCGCGATCAGAAGGCCCACGGCCACTTCAATAACGGGGCGCACTGGTCCGTCTGTGCGGTTGTGGCTGGCGTCCACCACCAAAACCTGGTCGTTCATGGAAAAGCCTTGCGGAGGTCGACAACCCATCGCATCCATTCAACCACGCGCAGCATGGGTTCCTGCGTAATCACGGGCAAACTGGTAGGCCACCCGGCCGCTGCGTGAACCTCTTTCAAGAGCCCAGACCAGCGCGGCGGGGCGAGCCGACTCGATTGCCTCAGCAGACACACCGAACGATGCCAGCCACTGCGCCATGATGGTGAGGTACTCGTCCTGGCTGAAGGGATAGAAGCTCACCCAAAGACCAAAACGCTCGGAGAGGGATATTTTTTCTTCCACCACCTCGCCTGGATGCACCTCTCCATCTGCGGTGTGTGTGTAGCTGAGATTTTCCTTCATGTATTCCGGTAACAGGTGACGCCGGTTGCTGGTGGCGTAAATCAGCACGTTTTGACCCGCCGCCGACACCGACCCATCCAGGATCGACTTCAACGCTTTGTAACCGGGCTCTCCGTCTTCAAAGCTCAGATCGTCACAAAACACCACAAAGCGTTCAGGGCGGTCTGCCACCACATCGACAATATCGGGCAAGTCCACCAGGTCGGCCTTGTCCACTTCGATCAGGCGCAACCCTTCAGCAGAGTACGCGCTCAAGCAGGCTTTGACCAGGGACGACTTGCCGGTACCACGGGCACCTGTCAGCAACACGTTGTTGGCAGGCAGCCCCTGCACAAACTGCAAAGTGTTGCGTTGGATTTTCTCTTTCTGCCCATCGATTTCCTGCAAGTCAGCCAACCGCATATGCGCGACATGCCGCACGGGCTCCAGCACGCCATGGCCGTTGCTGCGCTTGCGGTAGCGAAAAGCCACCGAAGCTGACCAGTCGGGTGCCCCCAGGGTTTGAGGGAGCACCGACTCGATGCGCGCCATCAGCTGCTCGGCACGCTCCAGCAAGCGCTCGAAATGGGCGTTCATGAGCGGTAGTCGGCGTTGATGGTGACGTAATCGTGGCTGAAATCGCAGGTCCAGACGGTTTCAGTAACCTCGCCGCGACCCAGGCCGATGCGCACCACGATCTCGGCGTCCTTCATGACACGCTGACCGTCTTCCTCGCGGTAATCGGGGTGCCGGCCCCCGGCGGATACCACATGCACATCTCCCAGGTGCAATTCAATTTTTGTGGCGTCCAGATCGGCAATGCCTGCGTAGCCCACCGCGGCCAGGATGCGGCCCAGGTTCGGGTCGCTGGCAAAAAATGCGGTTTTGACCAAGGGCGAATGCGCCACCGCGTAGGCAACCTGAAGGCATTCAGCCGACGTCTGACCGCCTTCAACACGGATGGTGATGAACTTGGTAGCACCCTCACCGTCGCGCACAATGGCATGCGCTAGCTGCTGCGCCAGCGGCGTCAGTGCGGCCAGCAAGGCCTGGCCGTCGGGGCTGCTGAGATCGGTGATCGGTGCGTGCCCAGCGCGACCCGTGGCGACCACCACAAACGAGTCGTTGGTGGACGTGTCGCCATCCACCGTGACGCGGTTGAACGACACATCGGCCAGCTTACGAGCCAGTGTGCTCATCAGTTCGGGAGCCACATGGGCGTCGGTGGCCAAGAAGCCAAGCATGGTGGCCATGTTGGGGCGGATCATGCCAGCCCCCTTGGCAATGCCTGTGGCTCTCACCGTGGAGTCACCTAGCATGAACTGGCGGCTGGCGGCCTTGGGCAGCGTGTCGGTGGTCATCACACCTTCGGCGGCAGAAAGCCATTGCGCACCGGAAGCCACGGGCGACTGAGCGGCCTGCTCAAGCGCCTGGGGCAAACCCGCAAGGAGCCGATCCAGAGGCAACGACTCCATGATCACACCTGTGGAAAACGGCAGCACCTGCTCGTGACCCAAACCGAGTGCGCGCGCCATGGCGGTGCATGTCTGGCGAGCCGCTGCCAAGCCCGGTTCGCCCGTTCCTGCATTGGCGTTGCCTGTGTTAATCACCAGGGCGCGAATGGCGGCTCCCGAGGCCAGGTGATCACGGCACACCTGCACCGGTGCGGCAGCGTAGCGATTCTGGGTAAACACGGCACCCACCGTACTGCCTTCGTCCAGCAGGAAAACCGTCAGGTCTTTGCGATGGACCTTGCGAATACCCGCCTGTGCCACACCGATGCGAACGCCAGGAATTGCCAGCAAGTCAGACGCCAGCGGGGTATTGAGTTGAACAGGCATAGGATCTCCGTGAAAAAGACGTGGCTTGCCGTGTGGCGACCCAAAGGGGTCAACCGCGGAATATCAGTCCAGCTTGCCGTGGCAATGCTTGTATTTTTTGCCGCTACCGCAAGGGCAGGGGTCGTTGCGACCCACACGGGGAACGGCATCTGCCAGAGCACCCGAGGCAGCACTCACAGACCCGACGCTGCTGATGACTTCCACCTCACCGGTTTCGGTGGGTGCGGTGTAAGTCACATTGGCAATCTGTTCTGCTCGCTCTCCCAACTGCTCTGCCGCCTGGGCAATTTGCTCCGCTGACTGCACACGCACATTCATCAAAATGCGGGAGACATCGTTCTTCACGCTGTCAAGCAGTTGTCCGAACAACACGAAGGCTTCGCGTTTGTATTCCTGTTTGGGCTGCTTCTGAGCGTAGCCCCGCAGGTGTATGCCCTGGCGCAGGTAGTCCAGCGCTGAAAGATGCTCACGCCACTGGCTATCGATGGTCTGCAGCAATACCACGCGCTCAAACTGGGTGAAGTTCTCTTCACCGACCACCTGGACCTTGCCGTTGAAGACCTCCTTGGCCGCCACCAGCACACGCTCCACAATGTCGTCAACATCAATCGCCTCGGCATCCGACACCCAGCTGGACATCGACACATCCACAGCCCATTCTTCGCGCAAATTGCGCTCCAGACCCGGCAGGTCCCACTGCTCTTCCACGCTGCCTACGGGCACATGCTGGTGCACGAGGTCGGTGAAGCAGCCGTCGCGCAGCGAATCGATCTGAGCGCGCAGACTGCTGGCATCCAGAATGTCGTTGCGCTGCTGGTAGATCACTTTGCGCTGGTCGTTGGACACATCGTCGTATTCCAGCAACTGCTTGCGAATGTCGAAGTTGCGCGCCTCGACCTTGCGCTGAGCGCTCTCAATGCTGCGGGTCACAATGCCCGCTTCGATGGCCTCACCCTCGGGCATCTTCAGGCGGTCCATGATGGCGCGCACACGATCACCCGCAAAAATGCGCATGAGCGAGTCATCCAGACTCAGATAGAAACGCGACGAACCCGGATCGCCCTGGCGACCCGACCGACCGCGCAACTGGTTGTCAATGCGCCGCGACTCGTGGCGCTCGGTCGCAATGATGCGCAAGCCGCCCAGCGCCCGCACCTTCTCATGGTCCAGCGTCCACTGCTGACGCACCGCATCAATACGCGCCGCTTTGGTGGCATCGTCAAGCGAAATGTCGGCCTGCACCGCTTCGACCATTTTCTCCAAGTTACCGCCCAACACGATATCGGTACCACGACCCGCCATGTTGGTGGCGATGGTGATGGCGCCCGGACGCCCGGCCTGGATGATGATGTCTGCCTCGCGGGCATGCTGCTTGGCATTCAGCACCTCGTGGGGGAGATTTTCAGCCTTCAGCAGCGCGGCGATGATTTCAGAGTTTTCAATCGACGAAGTGCCTACCAACACCGGTTGACCACGCTCATGGCATTCGCGAATGTCTTCGATCGCTGCGACGTATTTCTCTTTCGTCGTTTTGTACACCCGGTCAAGCTGATCGGTGCGCGAGCTGGGACGGTTCGGTGGAATCACCACCGTTTCCAGGCCATAAATTTCCTGAAATTCGTAGGCCTCGGTGTCGGCCGTACCGGTCATGCCGGAGAGCTTGCCGTAGAGACGGAAATAGTTCTGGAAGGTGATGGACGCCAGCGTCTGGTTTTCTGGCTGAATCGTCACCCCCTCTTTGGCCTCCACAGCCTGGTGCAGGCCATCGCTCCAGCGGCGACCCGACATGAGGCGCCCCGTGAATTCATCCACGATGACAATCTCACCGTTCTGGCTGACGTAATGCTGGTCGCGGTGGTATAGGTGGTGCGCCTTGAGCGACGTCACCAAGTGGTGCAGCAAGGCAATGTTGGACGGGTCGTACAACGAAGCGCCCTCAGGCAACAGACCCGCCTGGCTGAGCAACCGTTCCGCGTTTTCGTGGCCTTGCTCGGTCATGTGAATCGAGTGCGCCTTCTCGTCCATGGTGAAGTCGCCGGGCTTGATCACACCCTCACCCGTGCGCGGATCGGCTTCACCTTCTTGCCGCACCAACTGCGGAACCAACTGGTTGATGGCAAGGTACAAAGGTGTCTGGTCTTCAGCCTGGCCACTGATGATCAACGGCGTACGTGCCTCGTCGATCAGGATCGAGTCCACCTCATCAACGATCGCGTAATTCAGCGCCCGCTGCACGCGGTCAGCGGCTTCGTACACCATGTTGTCGCGCAGGTAGTCGAAACCGTACTCGTTGTTGGTGCCATAAGTGATGTCAGCACGGTAAGCGGCCTGCTTTTCTTCGCGTGGTGCCTGCGGCAGGTTGATGCCCACCGTCAAACCCAGAAAGTTGTAGAGCCGCCCCATCCACTGCGCATCTCGGCTGGCCAGGTAATCGTTCACCGTCACAACATGCACACCTTTGCCGGTGAGGGCATTCAAGTAAACCGGCAACGTAGCGGTGAGTGTCTTGCCCTCACCCGTGCGCATTTCGGCCACCTTGCCATGGTGCAACGCCAATCCGCCCACCATTTGCACATCAAAATGTCGCATCTTCATGACGCGCTTGCTGGCCTCGCGCACCACAGCAAAAGCCTCGGGCAATACAGATTCGAGCGCTTCACCGTCGGCCACTCGGCGCTTAAAAACATCGGTCTGAGCCTTCAACTCTTCGTCGCTGAGCTTTTCAAACTGCGCTTCCAAACCATTGATACGCTCCACAGTCTTGCGGTAGGTCTTAAGCAAACGGTCGTTGCGGCTACCGAAAATTTTGGTAAGGAAGTTTGTGGCCATACGTACAGGCCTGCACCGGACACCCGCAGGGTGCCGTTCAGGCAAAAGGGAATCGGAAGGTTCTTTCGAACGTGAGTGGTAAAAAGCACCAACAGCTTGCCGTTAGGTTCCACCAAACGTTCGTTTTTCAAGAGCAAGCGCACATTTTAACTGCGGCTTCAAGCCAGTCTCAGGGCTTGTGGGTACGGGCTGTTTGCAACTGCGCCGTCGCCATCGACTCGCCGGCAGCCAAGAACCGCTGGGGGTCGTGCGGAACACCAGAAACCCAGACCTCGAAGTGAAGGTGCGGACCAGTCGAACGACCCGTTGAACCCACCTCGGCAATTTTTTGACCCCGCTTGACGATGTCACCTTTTTTCACATCCACCCGCGAAGCATGGGCATAGCGGGTAATCAACTGGTTGCCATGGTCCACCTCGACCATATTGCCGTAGGCTGGGTGGTATTCCTGCACCACAACGACACCACCCGCTGCAGCCAGAATGGGAGTACCCGTATCTGCTGGAAAATCCAAACCGGTGTGCAATGCGGACCGACCGGTGATCGGATCAATGCGAAATCCAAACGGAGAACCCACAGGCACATTGGACACGGGCTGCTCAGTGGGAACCATGGTGCGTTGGATCTTCTGGTCAAAAAGTCGGGATTCGACCACAGTCAACCAATCGACGCGTGAACTGCTGGAAAGATCAAGTCGATCCATGGCCACCATCAACTCCGACACAGAAAGATCCCTTCCTGCCACCAGAACACCGCCAGCACCAAGGTTTGATTTGAACTCGGCAGGATTCAAACCAGCCAACCCAGCCACTCGCTCACCCAGCGACTCCAACTGCAACATCCGGGCCTGCATTTCCCCCAGCTTTCGTGCCATCGCATCGAGATTTTCCCGCATGAAAACCTCCTGCGTCTCCAGTTCGCTCCGATGCACCATACGGCCAACCGAAGCAAAACCAGGCCACCCCTGACGCACCCCTTCTAGAAACACCCCGTGGTAAGTGACAACGGAGCCCAGCATGAGCAAGATGGATACAAGCAGGCCTGCCCCGATCAGTTTGTAACCACTGAGGTGAAGGGCCCGACTTCTGGCCAACCAAGCGTCCGTGATAATGATGTGCACAATTTAACCTTCTCGAACAACCCCGGCACACTGCCGAAGCGACCCTACCGCATGCGCAACGCCCCACGACTTCACAGCATGCTCAGCTTGGCTCAAGCCGTCGGCGAGGCGCCAAGCTTGGCAGCACTACAGGAACGCATACGCGCATCTCAGCAATGCCTACAAATAGTGCGCCCCTTGATCCCTTCAACCCTACGGCAACACATCAAGGCAGGCCCCATGCAGGACACTGAGTGGTGCATTTTGGTAACCAGTGCTGCAGCATCGACCAAGCTTCGCCAACTGCTGCCTGCGATGCAGCAGGTTTTGACGCAAAACGGTGTTCAAGTCAGCGCGATTCGGATCAAAGTCCAAATGGCGTGACCGCAAACCATGCTTACCCGCTTTCGATAGCAGAAACGTTGCCGGGAAATTGTGGTGCCGCTTGTCTGACTCGAACAGACGACCTATCGCTTACAAGGGGTTATATGTAGGTCGGCCCGTTGCTTTTCACTGCCCCTTGGGAACCAAATTGTCTGTTGCGTTTGTAAAACGCCAGTGTTGCTTTTCAAAAATCAATGGTGCCGAGTGTCTGACTCGAACAGACGACCTACCGCTTACCTTACCACTTCGACTTTCGCCGCCTGACGTTTGTGGTCTGGACTATCCCTTGGCCCTAGCAAATGCCTTAGGCCCCCCCCGTCTAGTCTCTACACCTTCCCATCACTGGGCTTGGCTCGGGATTGGCGTAGCCCAAAGGGCGTTAGCTTTCCCCGAATTTGAGGGGTTCTACTCCCGTCATTTCCAACGGGGCACTCGTCACTTCAAGGCGGTTGCTCTACCAACTGAGCTAACCCGGCACTACACAAAGATTCTAACCTACGTTTGATCGAAACTATCGTTTGAGCCAGCGGTAGGGACCGCATGCTTGCGCCAGCGGAAGATTCAGGTGAATCGCCCCGGAATTGATAGACACCTCTGAGCCTCAAACCTGAGGCCCAATAGGAGGGGCTCTGTTGCACAAAGCTGCCCAACCGTACTGGTAACCTCCACCCATGACCGAACCCAAGAGCGCCAAGGCTCGCTACAAGACCACCAACTGGGCCGCGTACAACGCCGCACTCAAGGCCCGAGGGTCGTTGACGATCTGGCTGAACAAAGACATGCGGTGGTACGCCCCGGCCAGTGGCAAGCGAGGACGCCAGCGAATCTTCTCCGAGGCAGCCATCCAGTTCTGCCTGAGCATCAAGTGCCTGTTCGGCCTGGCGCTGCGCCAGAGCCTGGGTATGGTTCAAAGCCTGTTGCGCCTGGCGAATCTGGACTGGAGCGTGCCCGACTACAGCACCGTAAGCCGGCGCCAGAAGACGCTGCGGGTGCAACTGCCCTACTGGGCCAGCACCACCGCGCTGGACTTGCTGGTGGACAGCACCGGGATCAAGTTCCTGGGCGAGGGTGAATGGAAGCGCAAAAAACACGGGGCCGAGTACCGGCGGCAGTGGCGCAAGGTGCACCTGGGCATTGACGCCCACACGTTGGAGATTCGGGCCATTGAGGTCACCGACAACGGTGTGGGCGACGCGCCGATGCTGCCCGAGCTGCTGGCTCAGATACCGCCCGACGAAGCGGTAGCGAGTGTCAGCGCAGACGGGGCCTACGACACCCGGGCGTGCCATGCGGCGATTGCCCACAGAGGCGCGCAGGCGGTTGTCCCACCGCGCAAGAACGGCAAGCCTTGGAAGGCGACCTTCATGGGGGCGAGTGTGCGCAACGAGGCGCTCAAAGCATGTAGCCGGCTGGGGTGGGCCATATGGAAGAAGTGGAGCGGCTACCACCGCAGAAGCCTGGTGGAAACCAAGATGCACTGCTTCAAGCGCCTGGGCGAGCGGGTCATGGCACGCACGTTCGAGCGGCAGGTGGCGGAGTTGCATGTGCGGGTAGCGCTGCTCAACCGCTTTACGCAACTCGGGCGCCCAACAACGGTGCCCGTGGTCGCCATGGCATAGCTGCGTCTGGGGTTGGGGTTGGGGTTAGCTCGTTCCATTTTGAGTTGTGCAACAAAGCCGAGTCTCTGCAAAACCCTGATTTATAAATTTTTGATCTATATAAATCAATTAATTGCATGCGCAAAATCTCTGAAAAATAGGTTTTTGCAAACCTTCCTTGGCCCTCACACGAGATACCGTTCCGCCAACAATGTTGCTCGTCTTGGAGCTACTCGTACGACATCAGTCTTCCCAATAGCTGCGGCCACCATACTTCACAAGTTTCCCAAGCACCCGACCGGAGCCATCGGCACTGAGGTCGAGATGATGCTTGATGTCGCCCACGACTGATCGTGGCAGCGTCCCATCAGAACGGTATCGCTCAAGATCAGCATAGGCGGCACGCCTTTCGACTTCGTCTGCAAGGTCAAAGGTAAGAATCTTGATTCGCGCGGCATTTCCCCGAGCTATCTTGTTTGGCGCACCCCGATCGAGGTACTGACTTGCCTCGGCGTGCAGGCCCTTCCAGTCGCGCTCTATTTCGTTGAGTAGCATCAGGTCCCACTTCCTCCAAAGGAGCGCGTCATCCTGATAGGCTTGGAATGCCTCATCGCAAACAGCAACAACTGACCGCAAATCCAGACTGGGAAACTCCTGTTCGGCCACAAGCACAGCATCGACGGCTTCAGCTTCCAGTCGATCAATACGACGACGCGCATAGAAGCTCAGCCCGCCGATTGCACTCTTAGTCTTCAGAACCGATTCCCAGCGGTCGAGGTCCGCAAGGTTCTGAGAAACCTCAGCTGTGGGGGTGGATTGATCAAAGTACGTCCTCGCCAGCAGAGCGCGCAGCAGCACATCGATGTTGTTCGGATTCTCGCGTAACGCAACTGAGCACCTGGCGAACTCCAAAGCACGCACATAATTGGTTGGCTCAATGCGTAGCATGCACTGCACGGCCTCGTTCAACATCTGAGACCTTTGATGTTCAGTGCGACCTTCCCCGGGCAACTGATCAAGAGCTTGTTCATACTTCGGCAGCGCAAGCTGGTACTGCGACTTGCACTTGTAGGCAAAGCCCTGAACAAAGAGCGCCATTGCCTTCACCTTCGCCTCGTAGCGAAAATGAAAATTGGATGCATGACCTAGGTATCGGACTGCGGAAGCAACATCGTCATCCGATTGCTCGCGCGCCGCTGCCAGACCGAAGTATCTGGCAATCTCGAGCTTCGTCGAGTCATCTCGCACACGCTCGATCGCACCAAACGCGCGCCTAAGCAGTGGAAGAGCGGAACTAGTTTGGCCAAGTCTGTATCTCTGCCATCCCGCTTTGAACAACAGTGCAGCAGTTACGAAAACGACGTCGTCTGCGCCGATATCGGTGTCTGTCGCAAGTTTTGCCTGCAACCGGTTGTTCAGCACAACTGCGCTGTAGTCTTCGTCACGCCCAACTTCTACCGCTCGTGCGTAGCGCCGGATCAGGTCCATGGACTGACGACGCGGCAGCGCACCCGCGAAGTGAAGATTCAGCTTCCTCGCGAGCGCCCGAGGAACTCTGTAGGTTGACTCAGATAGATGCTCTACCAAGCCTACCTCCATCAGGCGATATAGCGAGTCGCCGATACTCACCTGTGAATTCCCGAAGATCTCACTCAACGCGTCGATATGAGCAACACCTAGAAGGTTTACCACATCCAGCAACTGGATCGCTGCGTTGTCATCCGATATGGATTGCCAAGCCCACTGAACAACCGCTTGTACGCGCTGGTCAAAGCGCTCGACCTCGACGGCGATGTCGCGCGAGAGGAAATCCAGCGACGCCCTTCGTGCGGCGACTCTGACAATGTCAACTATCAGCTTCGCATTGTTAGCACCGCCCGCGATAATCTCCGGTATATGCTGACGCCACCGAGCCACTCGCGCAGGATCGACCGCCGCTATCACGCGATTAGCTAATTCAGTGCTTTCGCTCTCTTCGAGTGTTGGCACGGCAATGTGGCCTGCGCTTGGTATCGCTCGCACCATGAACTCTGGAAGCGGTCGCCCAATAGTGCAGAAGATCAACGGCTGAACAGCCGAACGAATCAAGCCCAGATACTCCGCGGCCCAAAATGGCATTACTTCGGTTACGTCGGTCGAATCGTCCTTCGACACGACCACAAAGCATCGATTGGTGGCCAACAGCATCCCAAGTTGAGCGTAGTACCTACGCAACGCCAAAGGATTCTGCTGAACATCCTGCATCATTTCTCGCCGCTCGGCTATCGACTTGTGCAACACGTCGCCCCAGATCAACTGCAGTAAATCCTCGGGTCCGTCGACACTGTCCAGACTGATGGGGTATTCCGTCAGGTGCCGATACTCGCTTTGCGTAATGAGACGAACTAGAGTGCGTCGCCCAGATCCGTGAAAGCCGGAGACGAACGTGATCGGGGCCTTGGTATAAACGTCGCCAGTTTTCAATGCCTTGCGCAACAACTCTTGAAGCTCAGCCCGAGGGAGCAGCGGATGGTCCGATTGATCAATCTTCGCCAACTCCATCGATAGGCGCTGCTCAATCGTTCGATCTCGGACCGGGTGAGTGAATGCGCGGCCTTCCTGACGAAACGCTGCAAGTGCATCCACGTCAAGCCCTGTTTCAGGATCGGTGATCGTTTGGTCCAGGGGGGTCCCGTCTGCCTGGATGATCAAGAACCGTTGAAGTCTATCCTGTTTATGGTGCCGCAAGGCGGTCAGCAGTTCCCGCCGACACCATGGACGCCTCGGATCTCCAGCCACATACGCCGCGCTCCAGAACACAACGAATAGCTGACATTGTCGCAGCTCCGATAGGATTTCTGCCGGGAAGCTGTCCCCGTCGACACCTGTCCTGGTATAGGCGTAGACGAGGTCATCCCTAAACTTGGACCTGATGCGCTCGACAAGCGCTATTGCATCGCCAGCGAACGAGAAGAAGACGGGGTGTCGCATCTATGTCACTTACTAGATTGAGTACTTAACTGAACCAGCGGCAGGACCGCGGAGGGAGGTTGTCTTTCGGCGCATAGTGTGGCATTTGGTCTGTACCTTCATCGTTGCTCGCGGTGAGCGCTCTCAAGTCGCTCATCCTAAGTAATTGATTTATATGTACTTTTTTGAGCGACTTCGGAACGATTTGCGGCGCGAGCGGGCCGATTACTTCGCTAACCCCTCTGCAGTCCGTATGTGGATGGGCTGCTTTCATTCAGAAGCCACAACCTGGCCAAGGTGGTTCGCGTAAGACAGTAAGCCAACACCATGGGAACATCCGCGCAAAGACAATGATGTGCAGTGCCATGAAGACCAGTGGCACATTGCGCTCGATGTGAGTCAGTGGCTTATACAGAGCCGGGTTTGTTCCTCGCTCCATTGCGTCCCACTCTGCCTCGTAGGGGCTGATGGGGAGTCGCTTCTCAATCTGGTGAATTACCTTGAACTTTGCGGTATTGAGATTCGAATAAGAAATGATCAGGGTTCGCCAGAGCCATGAAAGAGCCGCTCCACCGCAGGCAAGCATCCAGTTGTACTCGCCAGTATCTTTCACCGAGAGATACCCAACAAAAGCCAAAATTGCCGAATTCAGACTGAGAAAGTAGGTATTGGCGGTAGCGCGCCTCTGGCTGATGCGGTCAGCCATTTCGACATAAAGCTTGTATTGATCTAGTAGATGGCTGTACCACTTATCGTTGTGCGGGTAGGTCGTGCCCTCAGCAATTTCGTTGAACAAGCCGGCTCGATCAACCTGTGGCGAGACCATTTAGCGAGCGCCTTTGATGAGGAGCGTTAGGTTCTCCCAAGTCCATGTGTAGAGCTTGTCGCTTGCTTTCGCCGTCGATGGCTTGGTGCAGCCGTCCTGGTAGGCGGCGACGAAGAAGTACGGCTTGTTGATTTCCTGGGCTATCGCGACTTCGTGTGCGACGCCCGTTGCCGTAGACATGTGCTTACCGCATAGGACGCAAACCACGTCGACTTGGGCCATTTTCGCCTTGATCTTTGCCTTCCAGTCGCCAGTAAGGTGTTCTTTCGAAGACCAGTCAGCAAATTCAAAGTCGGTGTCGGGGTGCTTTGACTGCCCAACTAGCAAGTCCTTTTGTCGGGCATCATTGTCATAGTCGAAGCTGATGAATACCCTTATCTTAGCCATACGTTCCTCCTGAATTCTCAGCAACATACTCGAAGCAACCTGAAGTTTAAGCCCATGGCGAAATAAGTAGTGTGGTTCCTCAGGTCACGCTGCAGTGTTGGAAACCCAGCCGAATAAACGTCAGTTTTCAGATATTCTTTCTGGTGGACTTCGAGACAGCTTTGGTTCGACATGCATCTATTGTTGCACGCAGAAGTAGTCGTTCAATCCGTTATGCTGCGAGCCGTGCAGTCGAGCTCCCGGTTCCGAGGCCTGAGGCGCCACTCAGGACAGACGGCGTGTAACTCTTGGTATTGGCGTTGTTGCCGTCCAAACAATAGACCGCGAATGACTATGATCAGCCTACGGAAGCTGCAGGTCGCGCGAGAAGGCTGAAAGTCCGCTCCCAGCCTTAAAGCGACCTTGATGATCGATGGTCGCGAGCGTGCGCTCCGAAGCACCTTCTGACCTCGCCAATGAGCAGCCAAGTGGGCTTCACGCCGATTTCCTGCGTTCCTTTTGCACACGAGTCCAGATCGATTTAATGAACTCGGCAGGATCAATCTCCAGCGCCTCTGCAAGGTGAAACACGGCGTTTAGGGCAGGTTGGCTCTGAGCCAGCTCCATCTTCCCCACAAACGTCCGGCTCAGATCTGCCCGGAATGCCAGCTCGTCTTGGCTGATGCCCAGACCATGACGACGGCTTTTGATCTCGCTGGCCAAGGCGCTGAGAATCGCTTCGTCCCGTGGTTTTCGCATGGGACGAATGTCATGGGACACACTCTTTTATGCACCCGCTTTTATGGTGCAAAATTGGTGGTGCACACAGTCCTCCAGAGGCCCCAATGAACCTGAACGATCTTCGCCCAACCGAACCAACACAGCTGGCTCAACTGTCGGAGTGCCTTCGTGGGAAAAGCGCGCAAGCGGCGGTACCCTCGGCTCTGCCCGAGAACTTTCTCATCTCCGTTGCCAGGGATCTGAGGATGCTAGAAGAAAACGAGGGTGATCAGCACGGATCGAGCTACCTTGCTGCACCCTTGATGCTGTTGTTCCTTCTTCACACGGGCAACAGAAACAGCAAGGCTGAGTTCACGATCGGTGAAAGCGCTGTCTACCGTTCATTGCATTTGTACCAGTGGGCGGTTGAACGGGAGATCGTCACACGGCTGGTTGGGGCAGGTGGTCTGAACGACGAATCCGCACTGCTAGAAGGACTGGAACAGACTCGAATGGCTTCGGATTAAGGCATCACTAGAATCAACCCAAACTGTGAGAAGAATCCATTGGGTTTGCGCGAGCGTAGAGCAATCGCCATAGTTACCGCTCTCGAAAATTACCGTGGCACTCGCCGCGGTTTCCTCCCTCGAGGCTTATGCAACACCTGCCCGACAGCAGTGAGGGTGTTCGAGCGCTTGTGCGGATGGGTAGGTGTCACACAAGCCTTAACAGTGTTAGCGGCGGTCTAAATCCGCGTAAATCTGGCGGCGGTAAACGGTGGCGCAATCTGGTGTCCATTTCTGGTGGCGGATTGCGGCGGCGGCTTTCGGTGCTGGATGCAACAACGACAAGGGCCCCGTCAGGGGCCCTTGTCGTTGGCGTGGGAGATTCGTTGGCGCTCAGAACGGCAAGTCCTGATCAAAGTCGTCCAACGGTTCTTGCGTCACACGCTGCTCCCGCAGCAGTTCCTGCACCGCCAGGCCGTAATGGGTCCAGACGCGATCGCGCAGATCATCCAGCAACTCCAACACCGCCCAGGCCTGCTCCGGGGTCCAGGTGTCGTCCACCGCGAAGGGCAGCCCTTGGCGCAGTCCTGAGGGCGGATGCCACGGTTTCATATCGCCTCCTTTGAAGGCTTGCGCTTGGCCGTGCGTGCCCGGGCGTGTTCTTGTGCCTCCTTGTGGCGGTACGACTGTCCCTTGATGCCCACAATCTCGGCGTGGTGAACCAGGCGGTCCACGAGAGCGACCACGCAGGCCGCGTTGGGGAACACCTCACCCCACTCGGCAAAGGACTTGTTCGTGGTGATCAGCGTGCTCTTGTGCTCATGGCGCCGGCTGATCAACTCGAACAACAGATCGGCATACCGGCTCGAATACGACAGATA
>NZ_JAUSOO010000130.1 GCF_030656115.1 Hydrogenophaga sp. | reverse complement strand
CCGTTTCCATGCCTGCGCCAGGTTGTCGCTGGCCAGCACGTCTTCAAGCAGTTCTGTGGTTCTCACTGTCACTTCGTCTTGTTTCAAGGCTCGGTGCGTGTTGGCCGCCACCCGTATCTGGCCCGCTCGGGTTTGGTCGATTTGGGCAAGGCTTTCACGTCTGCTCCTTGTGTCTCATTGTTTGGCCCTTCAGCGCCCCGACGCCTGGGCACCTACTACGGCCGCTGCTGACTTCTGCACCGTCACGCCCCGCATTGCTGCGGGTCGCGCTGTACGCCTGGACGACGTTGCTGCCAGTTTCTTCGACACGCAGCGGGCAGCTCGCCACGGCGCTCGGGTCTTGTTATCCCGGTGGAACCTATCCGGGTCATGTCGTCATCCAGTTGCACCGCATGCGGTGCAGATCTCCCCAGGTAAGAGCGCAAACTGTCTGTGCACAAGCGCCGCATTTACCGTAGGCGTCGAACCGGTGGGCTTTGCCGTCATGTGCCAGCTTGCCTCGACCCCCTCGGCCTTGTATGCGGTTTCTGTTCGTCGCCTCGCACTTTTGCTCTCGGGCTTCCTCCAGACAGGACCTCGCGGGCCTGCCCTTGCCTTCGGCCAGTGGTTAACATGGCTCTCTATGAGTCCCATTCGGTTCTCCCACAGGGGAATTTCACCCCATAAGTTCGCGCCCATGCTGGGCGCACACCCCTCGCTCAAGCGGGGCGCTAACGGCGCGCCGCCTGACCCCCGCTTAGCTCGAACGGTTCGGCCCCACAACAAGCACCGGTTGACAGCTATGCGCCCAAGGCGTACAGTCCGGCATGCTTACCGTTGTCGAGAGCCCCATCTTCCAACGCCTTTGGCCTCGCTACTGGGACGAAGACGAACGCGCTGAGTTCGCGTCGTTCATCGCATTGAATCCAGACGCAGGCGCCGTCATCCGTGGCTCAGGAGGAGTACGCAAAGTACGCTGGGCCCGCGAAGGAACCGGAAAGTCCGC
The DNA here is from genome assembly GCF_030656115.1 of Hydrogenophaga sp. GTDB lineage: Bacteria > Pseudomonadota > Gammaproteobacteria > Burkholderiales > Burkholderiaceae_C > Hydrogenophaga. The sequence goes on along the minus strand of NZ_JAUSOO010000130.1, from coordinate 1,214 downwards.
AGGCGTTCGGATTGTCTATCTGACACGAAATGAACTTGGTGAGGTGTACCTACTCACCCTGTATGCCAAGTCTGAGTCCTCAAGCATCTCTGCCGCCACACTGAAGGAGATTCGCCGTGCCCTCGAAGCCTAAGAAACTTAACACTACAGACCTTGATGCCTTTGAAGCCGCCCGAGACATCGGCGCTGAGATCCTCCAGTCAATCAAGGACATGAAGGCCGGCAAGGGCAAAGTTGTCGTTCCCGCGGCCATTGAGGCACGCGAAGCCACTGGCCTTTCGCAGTCCCAGTTTGCAGACCTTCTAGGTGTCTCAGTCCGCACACTTCAGGGGTGGGAGCAAGGTCGCAAGCAACCCAGTGGCGCCGCAAGAACACTGCTGGCTATTGCACGCACAAACCCCAAGGCCGTTCTGGCGGTCTCCTCGCAGCTGTAACGCGAACTCGGTGAGGCCGAATCGGGTAGCCGGGAGTTTCTAACTCCCAGCCCCCACACCACCCACCGTGCGGGTCCGCAGTGGGCGGAACAACCAAGTTGGCACGCTCGACGAAGCTTTCCCTTTGTTTGCCGTATAGCCCTGGGGAAATCGGGGTCGGATTCTAATTAAGACTACAAAGGGTGATGCTGCACCGCGTGTTGAATGACCATGCCGCTGTGAGTGCCGACATGGATTTGCGGCTGTCCAACGCATTGGGCACCAGCCCCGGCTACGGGTTGGCCTTGCAAACGCAGCATGACCTGTGGCGTGCGCGCGAACTTGCCAAAAATCGCCCACCCACCATGCGTGTGGTCACGCGGGAAACAGCGCCAGCCTGAACCGGCGCGCTGGGTGAACGAAGATTTCTAGGTGGTGTAGACGGCTGTCAGTTTCCGCGTAAATCTGGTGTCGGCATCAAGCCGGACGTAGTCACCCGCGACAGTCGGCGGACTGCTTTGAACTACCTTTGAATCGAATGGGGGATGCCCGTTGTGCAGGGCACAGACGTGTCCTGGGCGTGCCTGCTTTGGCCGTGGGACAAGCGGGGGTGAGTCAGCGCAGGGGCATGGCGCAGAGCTGGCCATTTGCGTTACATATCGCCTACCTGTGCAAGAAGCAGGCGCGACAGTGACAGTCACTTTCCGGTAAACCCACTGTCGCGCCCCGAGACCCACCGCGATGGAGGGCGCCGTTGCCGCTGTCAGTATTTCACGAAGCGGGCGTGGCTGTCCAGCAGCG
>NZ_JAUSOO010000129.1 GCF_030656115.1 Hydrogenophaga sp. | reverse complement strand
TGCTGAGCCTCACGCGTCCCGACGTGATCCGCGACATCCACGAGGGCTACCTCGCCGCCGGCGCCGACCTGATCGAGACCAACACCTTCGGCGCCACCACGATCGCGCAGGAAGACTACGACATGGCCCACCTGGCGCGCGAGATGAACCTGGCCTCGGCCCGCCTCGCCCGCGCAGCCTGCGACAAGTACAGCACGCCCGACAAACCCCGCTTCGTGTGTGGCGCCCTGGGCCCCACGCCCAAGACCGCCAGCATCAGCCCCGACGTGAACGACGCCGGCGCGCGCAACGTGACCTTCGAGCAATTGCGCGCCGCCTACTACGAACAGGTGGAAGCGCTGGTCGAGGGTGGGTCCGACGTGCTGCTGGTGGAAACCATTTTCGACACGCTCAACGCCAAGGCCGCGCTGTTCGCCATCGACGAATTCTTCGAGAACAGCGGCGAGCGCCTGCCCGTCATCATCAGCGGCACCGTGACCGATGCGTCGGGTCGCATCTTGAGCGGCCAGACCGTCACCGCCTTCTGGGCCAGCGTGCGCCACATCCAGCCGCTGGCCGTGGGCCTGAACTGCGCGCTGGGCGCCACGCTGATGCGCCCCTACATCCAGGAACTGGCCAAGGTGGCGGGCGACACCTTCATCAGCTGCTACCCCAACGCCGGCCTGCCCAACCCCATGAGCGACACCGGCTTCGACGAAACACCCGAAGTGACCAGCCGCCTGCTGCGCGAGTTCGCGGCCGAGGGGTTGGTCAACATCGTGGGCGGGTGTTGCGGGACGACGCCGCAGCACATTGGTGCGATCCACGAGGCGGTGGCAAGCCAGGCGCCGCGGACGGTGTTTTACAAAGAAGCTGCGTGAACTTGATACGCTCACGCCAGCCATGTAATATGCTTATGTCATATTACAAAGGGGAAGGCCACCATGTCCACCACCGCCAAACTCTTTATGAGCGGCCGCAGTCAGGCCATCAGGCTGCCGGCCAAGCTGCGTCTGCAGGCGCAGGAAGTGCGCATTGAGCAGATCGGTCATGCACTCTGGATGCAGCCGCAAGTCGAGCCTGCTGCCGACATGGGCCAGTGGTTGCAAGCCTTTTACGCCAGCACGGAGCCACTGCCTGCCGACTTTCTGACCGATCGGCAAGACCCGCCTGCGCAAGAGCGCGACTGGAGCTGAGCCTGCACATGCGCCGCACGTTGGACACCAACATTTGCAGTTACATCTTGCGTCGTCATCCCGCCAGCATGGTTGAGCGCTTTGCAGCGCTCGATCGTCAGCAGCTCTGGCTGTCGGCCATTGTTGCGGCGGAATTGCGCTTTGGAGCGGCCAAGCTGGCGTCACCCAAGTTCAGCGCGGCAGTGGAAAGCTGGCTGGCGGGCTTTGACGTGCGGCCTTGGCCGGTAGAAGCTGCCCACCACTATGCGCAATTGCGCGCCGCGCTGGAGCGCGCAGGCAAACCCGTGGGCGGCATGGATATGCTGATCGCAGCCCATGCGCTGGCGCAAGACAGCGTGGTGATCACCAACAACGCCCGAGAGTTTCACCGGGTGCCCGGACTGGCGGTGGAGGAATGGGCGCTGTGACCGCCCGCCTGTTCGGGCCCTTCATTCCCCCACCCAGGCCCCCAAATACAGCCACCCATCCGTGCGCGCCGCATTCATGGCCAGCACAAACAGCTCGCCACTCGCCGTGCTGAAGTGGGCAATGCCCGAGACGGTGGTGCCGTGGCCCAGGGCGCAGCCGCTGCCGGCAAATTGCAGCGCCATGTTGAACACGTTCTTGCCGCCGGGGCGCGGTGTGGCGGTGCCGCTGGCGGTGCAGCCGTGGTCTGACGACAGCGCCACAGCGCCGGACGCATCCACACGCAGGTCCATGCTGTGCACGGGGCTGAGGCTGCTCAGGCCTTCGCCGTCGAAGCGGCCTGCCAGCTCGCTCAGGCGGGCCGGTTGGTCGTAGCCCGCCACATAACGGCCGCTGAAACCGACGCCGTGCGAGGTGGTGATGCTGATGGCCTGGCGCGGCACGTAGGTGCCGGTGAAGCTGGTCGCTCCGACCGTGCGCGAAGGGATGTCAAACGCCTGCCCGGTGCCGTGCAGCACGCCCTGGCTGGAACGGGTGCTGCCATGGAAGGCACCGAGGATGGTGCCCTCCCGGTCGTAGAGGCCCCAGGTGTCGCCGTTATCCAGAACGCCCCACTTCACGTGGACGCCGCTCGGCGCGGTGGCAACCCAAAAGCCTTCGGCGCTGTCGCCGGTGTTCGCGCCGGCTTCGTCGCGGCTGGCGGCCACAGCGCCCAGGCAAAAAACCGTGGTGAGGGTGAGCAGGGTCAGGGGCTTGAACATGGTGGGCTGAAAGGGGCGGTGTCTGGCCGTATTTTCGCCGGGTCTGCGGCTGCGCCGGGCAGCGGCCACCGTCAGTCAAATGCTGAAGGTCGTTCAGTTTGTGGGGTCGGGGTGCTGCCCCCACAATCGCGCCTTCCCATCAAGGGGAGTAACCAACCTGCCACCGGGCGCTGCGCGCGGTTTCGGCGGGTGGGGTTTTCGTCAATACGTGGTCTGCTTCAGCGCGAAGCAAACCGCCGGAAACCCCGAACCGGGCGCCACGCCCGGTTCAGGCCAGACCTTGGAGGGTGTTTGTTCTTCAACACCGTCCTTCAAGGTAGTTTTATGGAAACCATTGCGCCCCTGTGGCTCTGGCTTGTGTTTGTTGCGTTCGTGCTGGCGGCGCTGTTTGTCGATTTTGTGGTGCTCAAGAAGCAGGGCGCGCACGACGTGACCATCAAAGAAGCACTGAACTGGTCGCTGGTCTGGGTGGCCTTGAGTTTTGTGTTCAACGCCATGTTCTGGTGGGCGGTGAAGAACGAGACGGGTTCGACCGCCATCGCCAACGAAAAATCGCTGGAATTCCTCACCGGGTACCTGATCGAGAAGAGCCTGGCGGTGGACAACATCTTTGTCTTCTTGCTGATCTTCACCTACTTTGCCGTGCCCTCGGCATTTCAGAAACGGGTGCTGATGATCGGCATCATCGGCGCCATTGTGTTGCGCACCATCATGATTCTGGTGGGCGGATGGCTGCTGTCGCAGTTCCACTGGATCTTGTATGTGTTCGGCGCGTTTCTGATTTTGACCGGCGTGAAGATGTGGTGGGCCGCCGGCAAAGAAGAGAGCCTGGACGACAACCCGGCGCTCAAGTTGCTGCGCAAGGTGTTGCCGGTGAGCAAGGAATACGACGGTGAAAAATTCTGGACCGTGGAGAACGGCAAGAGGATTGCCACCCCGCTGCTGATGGTGGTGGCCTTGGTGGGCATGACCGACGTGATCTTCGCGGTGGACTCCATTCCGGCGATTTTCGCCATCACCAAAGACCCGTTCATTGTGCTGACCAGCAACGTGTTTGCCATTCTGGGTCTGCGCGCCATGTTCTTCTTGCTGCAGGCCGCGGCCAGCCGCTTCCACCTGTTGAACTACGGCCTGGCCGTGATTCTGGTGTTCATTGGCACCAAGATGATGCTGATCGACATCTTCAAGATTCCGGTGGCGGTGTCGCTCGGGGTGGTGCTGGGCATTCTGGCCATCACCATGGTCTGGAGCGCCAAGACCGCGCCCAACACCTGAGCCGCTCAGGCGGCCGGCAGACTGACCAGCGCCAGCAGCGCCGCGGCGGCCGGTATGGTCTGAATGAACAGGATCTTCTTGCTGGAGGTGGCGGCGCCGTACAGGCCGGCCACCGCCACACAGCCCAGGAAGAAGGCCAGGGCCGGCGCATCGGCGCGCCACAGCGCCCAGGCAATGCCGGCGGCCAGGAAGCCGTTGTACAGACCCTGGTTGGCCGCCAGCACCTTGGTGGCCTTGGCAAAGTCGGGCTTCAGGCCAAACGCCTTGTGGCCTTTGGGCGTGTCCCACCACAGCATTTCCAGCACGACGATGTAGACGTGGATGAAGCAGACGATCAGGGCGAGGGCAATGGTCAGGGTGTGCATGTTGTGGGCCTGGGTGAATGGGGTTGGAGGGTTGTACCCGATGCCCTGTCAGGCGGTGCGGGCGCGCCGGTGGTTCTGCAGGGCGATCACAGCGCTGACCACCACCGCCACCCCGAGCAGCCAGCCCAGCGTGCGCGAAGCAGCGAGTTCGCCTTCTCGTGCGGCGCCCATGAAGAAGAGCAGCAGAGCCAGCGCGTGAACGCCCCAGCGCTGCACGCGCACCCACAGGGCTTCGGAGCGCCAGAGCCAGGCGATCAGCACGTCGGCCACCCACCAGGCGGCAAACACCGTGTCCAGACGCGGGACGGTCACGCGCGGCGTGTTCAGGATGCGCGACCAGTCGTTGCCGAAGATGACGACCACGGCCCAGTAGAAATGCACCAGGAAAACGAGCAGGGACACGGTCCAGAACGCCAGCCAGTAGTCGGCCGCCTTGGCCGAGCGGTGGCGAAACGGCAGCAGGCACAGGGCGGGCACCACCAGGATGAGCGCGGCCCAGATGGTGAAGAAGGTGGTGTGCAGGTCCTGCCGCTGGCTGGGCAGCATGTCGGCAGCGCCGCCGCCGGGCGGCGTGAGCGCGAACAGCGGCAGATCACGCGTCCACCACGCAGCGGCAAAGGCCAGCAGGAGCAGCAGTGCAGCGAAGGCGCTGGTCCACGCCATGGTTGGTGCGCCGGGTCTGGGGGTCGGAGGAAGTGACGTCATGTTCGTGGGGGTGGTGCGGGCATGGGACGGCACGCGGTGGAGTGGGAAAGAATGCGCGCCGCCATGGCGCTGTTGAGCGGGGCTGAACGGCCGGAGGTGTGTGCCAGTCGCACGATCTCCCCGCAGAGCTCGTCGATCTCGGTGGGGCGGCCGTGCGCCAGGTCGTCGGCCATGCTGGAGCGGGCCAGGTGGTCCATGCGCAGCATGCGCCGGGCCAACACGCGGAACATGGGCGTGGGCAAGCGCAGCACGCGAACCAGCAGCCGCCAGGGCAGCGGCGTCATGCGGGCGGGTCGCACGCCCGCATGGGCCATCACGTCCAGGGCTTCTTCCATCAGTGCGGCCAGTTCGCGCCGCAGCGCCCGGTCCTGCAGCTGGGTGCGCAGGGGCAAGCCAGAGAGGGCGTTGACCGGGTTGTTCAGGTTCAGCAGCAGCTTGCCCCATTGCACGTCGCGCAGCTGGGTGTGCAGGACCAGTGGCAGGCCGGCGCGCGCAAAGTGGGCTTGCCACAAACGCAGCGCGGGCGTGTCCTGCGCGGCCAGTTGGCCGGCGGTGCCCCGGTGGAAGCGGCCGTCGGGTCCCTGGGCCACATTGAAGGCCACCATGCCCGGCACGATCTTCAACGCCGGCGCTGCTTTCTGGGCCGTGGGTGCGTTCTGCACGCCGTTCTGCAGCGACAACACCGGCGTGCCCGCAGGCAGTGTTTGCTGCAGGTCGCGGGCCGTGTGGGCCGTGGCGCCACTCTTGACGCACAGCAGCACCAGCGAGGGTTGTGCGCCCGTGGGTACCTGTTCGTGCAGCCGCAACCGGGTCGCTGGGATGTGCTGGTCGCGGCCGTCCTGATCGGTCAGGTGCAGGCCACTGAGCTGCAACTGGGCGAGGCGTTGGCTTCGCCCCACAAAATCCACTTCAACGCCAGCAGCCTGCAGGCAACCGCCCACGAAACAACCAATGCTTCCGGCGCCCATCACGAGCACGGGGCCGGGCGGGGCGTTGCCCGACAGGTTGGCCGAGGTGCTCACGCCGGGCGCTTTTCAGCGGACCCGCGCCGTTGCACGGGGCCGGCGGCGGCCTCGATCGCCGTGTGCAAGGCGCGGAAAGCGCCCAGGGCAAAAGCCAGTTCGGCCACCACAAACATCGGGCCGATCAGCAGGCCGCGCAGGTCGTCCACGAAGGCGGGTTTGCGGCCCTCCCAGTAATGGCCGATGAACTGGAACACCCAGCCGACCACAAAGCTGCCCAGGCTCCAGCCGAGCCAGGCGTTCAGCGGCGCGGTGCCCAGGGGGTGCGCAAGGGCCACCAGCAAGGCCAGAACCAGGGCGGTGCACAGGATCAGCGCCCGCTGCCCAAGTGTGAAAAACCACGCGGTCACCAGCGCCCAGACCACCCAGTCGGCGCTGATGACCAGGCCCGCCGTTTCCAGGCGAACGCGCGCCAGCAGCGCGGCCACGGCGAAGACGATGAGCGGAATGCCGATGTAGTGGGTGGCGATGTTGCGCGGGTCGCGGTGGTAGTGGGCGTACTGCACCAGCTGGCGGGTGGCGTTGTCCATGCTTGTCTCCAGGGTGGTTTGTGTAGGAGCGGCAAGGATGCGCGCAACCGGAGCGGCTGTCTGTCAAAATTTCGACAATCCCGCCCAGGTGCGGTGGGTTGCTGTCTCCTTCCATGCCCTCATCAGAATCGCTACCCACCCCGTTGCGGGCCGCGCTGGCCAGCGACGAATGGTTCGCCGCTTGCTCCGCAGAACTGCAAGACGTGCTGCTGCGGCTGGGGCGGGTGCGGCACCTGGCGCATGGACAGTCGCTGTTCTTGCGCGGAGGGCCGGCGGACGGTTTGTGCTGTGTGATCGCGGGCGGTCTTTACATCGGTACGCTCAATGCCGAGGGCCAACCGGCTGAACTGGCGTATCTGGAGCCCTACCAATGGTTTGGCGAAATTGGCCTGATTGACGGTTTGCCCCGCACGCACAACGCGGTGGCCGACGGCGAAACCCACGTGCTGGTGGTGCCGCGCAACGCCTTGCAGGACTGGCTGGATGGGCATCCAGACCACTGGCGAGAACTCGCCCGGCTGGTTTGCCAGAAACTGCGGGTGGCTTTTGTGGTGCTGGAAGAGCTGGCCTTGCTGCCGCTGGAGGAGCGCATCCAGCGCAGGCTGTGCCTGTTGGCCCAAGGCTATGGCAGCCGCGGAGCGCCTCGCCGTCGCATCCGCCTGGGGCAAGAGGTGTTTGCCCGCATGCTGGGCGTGAGCCGCCAAAGCGTGAACAAGGCGCTCAAGACGCTGGAGACCCGGGGCTTTCTGCGCCTGCACTACGGCGAAATCGAGTTGCTGAAATGAGGCGGCGCCCCGCGCAGCGGCAGCGTGGGGGGACTTGTTCAGCGCCGCCCTGACTCAACGCCTCCTGTCGTTTGTGGGCATCAGCGCGTCCAGCTCCTCTTGCAGCGACTGCACCAGCTTGCTGTAGATCTGCTGTTTGTGGATGCTCTCGCGCAGCCGCTCGGCCAGGCGCTGGGCCACCGCGGTCATGAGTTTGGCGGCGGTGGCCGGGCGTTTGGTGATGAGGGTTTCCAGCGCCTCGCGCGTGAGCACCGCGCAGTGCACATCGGTGCTGGCGGTGCAGGTGGCGGAGCGGGCTGCGCCGTCCACCAGCGCCATTTCGCCAATCAGGCTGCCCGGCCCCAGCACGTTGACCGTGACCGGGTTGACGCGGTGCCCGATCAGGTTTTCCACCGTGATTTCCCCGTCCAGCACCAGCACCATGAAGCCGGTGTCGGTGACCTCACCCTGGCGGATGATGGTGGTGCCGCTGGCAAAGCGGTGCGGCGTCATGAAGCCGACGATGGTAAGTGCCTCGGTCTCGCTGAGCTGCATCAGCGCGGTGGGTGCGCGCAGCAGCCGGGCCGCTTCGTGGGCGCTGGACGAGCCGCTCACCGCCGCCTCGCGGGGCGTGGGGTGGCGTGAATCGGATGCGTTCTTTTCGCGGTGCGCGCCAAACAGTTTGTCGAGCAGAGCCATGGGGGTGTTGGGCAGATGGAGGGGCTGTAGAGGAACGGTAGACGGGCATTGTGCCGCCGTTGCCATGCCCGCGGTGGCAAAAACACACAGCGCTTTGGCACATCGATTGCTTGTGCGTTGCATGCCCTTGGATGCCCACGCTTGGTTCAGCCGCCCTCAGACGCCCGCCGCCGAGGCCTGGCGCGATCCGCTGGCGCTGTTGCTGGCCTCCACCGGCGAAGGCATCTACGGCGTGGACCTGGACGGGCTGTGCGTGTTCATCAACCAGGCCGGTGCCCGCATGATCGGTTTTGAGCCCGCCGAGTTGTTGGGCCGCAACATGCACGAGCTGACCCACCACGCGCGCGCCGACGGCTCGCCCTACCCCGAAGCCGAGTGCCCCATCTTCAACGCCTTTCGCCAGGGCCTGCCCTGCCGCATCGACAGCGAGGTGTTCTGGCGCCGCGACGGCACGGCGTTTCCGGTGGAGTATTCCAGCCACCCCATTCTGGATGGCCCGCAGGTGCGCGGCGCGGTGGTCACGTTTGTCGACATCACCGAGCGCAAGCGCGCCGCCGACGCACTGCAGCGCGCCAAAGACGGGCTGGAAGAGCGCGTGAACGAGCGCACACGGGCGCTGGCCACGGCTTTGAAGCAGGTGCGCGAGCTGGCCGCGTGGTCGGAAACCGTGCGCGAAGACGAGCGCACCCGCATTGCCCGCGAGGTGCACGACGAGCTGGGCAGCCTGCTGGTGGCGCTGAAGATGGACGTGAACTGGATGGACAAGCGCCTGGCCGAACAGCCGCAGCGCAGCCCCGAGGCCGCGGGCGTCATGCGCGAGCGCATGCGCTGCAAGTGCCAGAACATGAGCCGCCTGATTGAGACCGCGGTGGACAACGTGGGCCGCATCATCACCGACCTGCGCCCCAGCATTCTGGACCACCAGGGCCTGTGGGCCGCGCTGGAATGGCAGGCACAAGAGTTTGTGCAGTCCGCTGAAATGACCCTGGACTGGTGCCTGGCCGTGGACGGCGTGCCCGAGCCACCCGAGCCGCTGGCCATGGCGGTGTTTCGCATTTTTCAGGAAATGCTGAGCAACGTGGGCCGCCACGCGCACGCTCGGCACCTGGCGGTGTCCATTGTGGTGCACGGTCGTGCGTTGAGCCTGGCGGTGCAAGACAACGGCGTGGGCGCCCTGGCGCAAGCCTTTGAAGCCGCCGACGCCTACGGCGTGATGGGCATGCGCGAACGCGCCCGCCACTTTGGCGGCGAGGTGCACATCAGCAGCGCACCAGGACAGGGCACGCGCATGTGCCTCACGCTCACCTTGCCCGACGGAGTTGCCCCATGAACCCACTGCCCGACACCTTGCGCGTGCTGATCGGGGACGACCACCGCATCGTGCGCGAGGGGCTCAAGCAGATCCTGGCCGACGCGCCCGATGTGCAGGTGGTGGCCGAGGCCCAGACCGGCACCGAGGTGCTGGCCATGGTGCAGGCGCTGGGCGGCCCGCAGGGGCTGGACGTGGTGCTGCTCGACATCGCCATGCCGGGGCTGGACGGGCTCGATGTGTTGCAGGCGCTCAAGCGCGAACACCCGCGCCTGCCGGTGCTCATGCTCAGCACCTACCCCGAAAAGCAATACGCCGTGCGCTGCATCCGCCTGGGCGCCTGCGGCTACCTGAACAAAAGCGCCGACCCCGACGACATGCTCGCCGCCGTGCGCAAGGCCGCCAGCGGCGGCGTGTTTCTGAGCCAGGCCACGGCCGAAGCACTGGCCGCGGCGGTGGGCAGCGCCTCGGCCCAGGGCGGGCCCGAAACGCTGTCGCACCGCGAGCACCAGGTCTACCGCCTGCTCACGCAAGGCATGACCGTGAGCGAAATTGGTGCGCAGCTGGGCCTGGCGCCCAACACGGTGAGCACCTACCGGGCACGCATCCTGGAAAAGACCGGCGCCAAGAACGATGTGGAACTGGCGCTGTACGCCGAGCGGCACGCGCGCACCGCCAAACCCATCTGAATGGGACCGCGGTGTAGGGCCAGCCCTACACCGCGTGGTGCCCACTGCTGCGAAATGCAGAACCCGTGCGCCCACGCCGCTGACTGGCACGGCTTCTGGCCCGCTGCTTGCAATGCACACCGCGTCTACAACTCACGAGGTGTGCCATGTCCGAATTCTTCGATCCCTACAACGCCGACCGTCCTCTGATGCTGAAGTGCAGCTGTGGCCGCGACCACACGCTGGCCGACCACCACGCCGAGGTGGCGGCCGACGGCGCGGCCATCGAGTTGCGCCGGCGCAGCGAGAGCGCCGAGTTCGAGGCCTACAGCAACGCGTTCATCGAAGCCACCCTGGTGAAGGCGCTGTTCCCGCACGACGAGCAGCGCCGCCTGTTCCTGCGCGCGGTGGGCAAGGGCACGGCCATGGCGGCCATTGCCAGCGTGTTGCCGGTGGCCAGCATGCAGGCCATGGCGCAAGAAAAAGGCAGTCTGGAAAAAACCAACCTCAAGATCGGTTTCATTCCGATCACCTGCGCCACGCCGCTGATCATGGCGCACCCGCTGGGCTTCTATGAGAAGCAGGGGCTCAAGGTCGAAGTCACCAAAACCGCCGGCTGGGCGCTGATCCGCGACAAGGTGATCAACAAGGAATACGACGCCTCGCACTTCCTCAGCCCCATGCCGCTGGCCATGAGCATGGGCCTGGGCTCCAACGCCGTGCCCACCAACGTGGCGACGATCCAGAACATCAATGGCCAGGCCATCACGATGTCGATCCGCCACAAGGACAACCGCGACCCGAAGAACTGGAAGGGCATGAAGTTCGGCATTCCGTTCGACTACTCGATGCACAACTTCCTGCTGCGCTACTTCCTGGCCGAGCACGGCATCAACCCCGACACCGACGTGCAGCTGCGCGTGATCGCGCCGCCCGAGATGGTGGCCAACCTGCGCGCCGGCAACATCGACGGCTTCCTGGGCCCCGATCCGTTCAACCAGCGCGCCGTCTACGAAGAAGTGGGCTACCTGCACACGCTCACCAAAGACCTGTGGCACGGCCACCCCTGCTGCGCCTTCGGCACCACCACCGAGTTCATCCAGAAGAACCCGAACACCTTCGCCGCGCTGTACCGCGCCGTGCTCACGGCCGCTGCCATGGCGCGCCAGCCGAAAAACCGCGAACTCATCGCCAAAGTGATCGCGCCCGCGCAGTACCTGAACCAGCCCGAGATCGTGGTCAGGCAGGTGCTCACCGGCACCTACGCCGACGGCCTGGGCAAGATCCAGAAAGTGCCCGACCGCGCCGACTTCGACCCCATGCCCTGGCAGAGCATGGCCGTGTGGATGCTCACGCAGATGCAGCGCTGGGGCTATGTGAAGGGCGATGTGGACTACAAGGCCATTGCCGAAAAGGTGTTCCTGATCACCGACGCGCGCAAGCACATGAAGGACCTGGGGCAGGAGTTCAAGGCCGGCCCGACCTACACCAAGCACCAGATCATGGGCAAGGAGTTCGATCCGGCCAAGGCTGCGGCTTACGCCAAGAGCTTCGCCATCAGCAAGGCCTGACCACGCCCGCCGCGCTTCGCGCGACGCCCTCAAGGGAGCCATGCCCGTGGGCCGGCAAAGCCGGTTCCACGGCATTCCTGGAATGGTCTGTTTCGCGCCGGAAAGGTTCGTGCGACACCCGAAATTGGAGTTTGTGAAATGAAGATGTTCAGCCTCAACGCTCGCGCAGCGGTGGTCTCGCTGCTGCTGCTGGTCTGTTTTCTCGGCATCTGGGAGCTGTCCACCAGCGGTCCGTCGGTCGGAGGTTCGTCGGCGGGCATGAGCGCCGAAGAGATCGAATACCTGCAGATGATGGGCAAGGACCCAGGCACCGAAAAGAGCGCCGGCGTGCCGGGGCCATGGGCTGTGGCGCAGGCGAGCTGGGGGCACCTGTCGGACCCGTTCTACGACAAGGGCCCGAACGACAAGGGCATCGGCATCCAGCTCGGTCATTCGCTGGCGCGCGTGGCCGCGGGCTACCTGCTGGCCATGGTGGTGGCGATCCCGCTGGGCTTTCTCATCGGCATGTCGCCGCTGATGCGCAAGGCACTGGACCCCTTCGTGCAGGTGCTCAAACCCATCAGCCCGCTGGCCTGGATGCCGCTGGCGCTCTACGCGCTCAAAGACTCCGACGTGAGCGGCATCTTCGTCATCTTCATCTGCTCCATCTGGCCGATGCTGATCAACACCGCCTTCGGTGTGGCGGCGGTCAAGCGCGAGTGGCTCAACGTGGCCAGCACGCTCGAAGTGAACCCGCTGCGCAAAGCGTTTCAGGTGATCCTGCCCGCCGCCGCGCCCACCATCCTCACCGGCATGCGCATCAGCATGGGCATTGCGTGGCTGGTGATCGTGGCGGCCGAGATGCTGGTGGGTGGCACGGGCATCGGTTACTTCGTGTGGAACGAGTGGAACAACCTCTCGCTCACCAACGTGATCTTTGCCGTGTTGCTGATCGGCGTGGTCGGCATGTTGCTCGACCTGATGTTTGCGCAGTTGCAGAAGGTGGTGACCTATGTGGAGTGACACCAGCGTGCGCGAAAGCGCGGCACTTTCGGTTCCTGTGAACGCCCCCACTGAAAAGGTTTCTCCGATGTCTGGTTTCCTGAAAGTCGAACACCTTGCCAAGGCTTACCAGGCCGACAAGCCGGTGTTTGCCGACGTGTCGTTCACCATTCACAAGGGCGAATTCGTCTGCATCATCGGCCACAGCGGCTGCGGCAAAACCACCATCCTCAACGTGCTGGCCGGGCTCGACACCGCCACCAGCGGCCACTGTTTCATGGACGGGCGCGAAATCAGCGGCCCCAGCCTGGAGCGCGGCGTGGTGTTCCAGAGCCACGCACTCATGCCCTGGCTCACCGTGCGGCAAAACATCGCCTTTGCGGTCAAGTCGCGCTGGCCCGACTGGGGCAAAGCGGAGGTGGACGCGCAGGTGGAAAAACACGTGGCCATGGTGGGCCTGAGCCCGGCCATCGACAAAAAACCCAGCCAGCTCTCGGGTGGCATGAAGCAGCGCGTGGGCATTGCGCGCGCCTTTGCCATCCAGCCCAAGATGCTGCTGCTCGACGAGCCCTTCGGCGCACTCGACGCGCTCACGCGCGGCACCATCCAGGACGAGCTGATGGGCATCGTGCGCGAGACGCACCAGACCGTGTTCATGATCACGCACGACGTGGACGAGGCCATTTTGCTGGCCGACCGCATTTTGCTCATGAGCAACGGTACCGAAACCGACCAGGGCTACAAGCCCGGTGGCATGGCCGAAGTGGTGGTCAACCCGTTGCCACGCAGCCGCACGCGCGCGCAGCTGCACCACCTTGATGGCTATTACGAACTCAGAAATCACATCGTGGATTTCCTCGTTTCCAGAGCAAAGGCTCATTGACCCCCTGCGCCGCTGCGCGGCGCCCCTCGACAACGTCCCCTCGTTCCCCCTCGTTCCCCTTTCCTTCCTTCTGTTTTAACCACCAAGAGGCAACCCATGAGCCGACTCGCCGTCACCGAAAAAATCATCAACACCAAAGTCACCCAAGGCCTGAGCTGGGCCGACGTGGCCCAGAAGGTGGGCCAGTCCAAGGAATGGACCACGGCGCTGTGCCTGGGCCAGATGACCGCCACCCCGGCCCAAGCCGCAGCGCTGGGCGAGATCTTCGGCCTGAGCGCCGACGAACAAAAATGGCTGATGGTCGTGCCCTACAAAGGCTCGCTGCCCACCAGCGTGCCCACCGACCCGCTGATCTACCGCTTCTACGAACTGGTGAGCGTGTACGGCACCACCTTCAAGGAGCTGATCCACGAAGAGTTCGGCGACGGCATCATGAGCGCGATCGACTTCAAGATGGACCTGCAGCGCCAGGCCGATCCGAACGGCGACCGCGTGAACATCGTCATGTCGGGCAAGTTCCTTCCCTACAAGCAGTACTGAGCAGCGCTGGCGGAGAACCCATGTTTCGACGTTTGCTGTCAGACCAGCCGCTCATCCCATCACTGCGATCCTGGTCGTGCGCCTGTGGTCAGTCCCATCCACCCACCGGGGTCTGCAGCCCCACGGTGGCAGATGTCAGCGTTGAAACGCACATTCAGCAGACGCAGGAAGCGGCACTTTTGAAGGCCTTGTTTCCGGCGTCGGCCCTGCGTCGCAAGCTGTTGCAGACCGTGGGTGCGGCCAGCTTGCGCGCGGCGGTGGCATCGGCATTGCCTGCCGGCGCACTGGTCAGTCTGCAGGCCATGGCACAGGAACAGCGCACGCCCGAGAAAAAAGACCTGAAGCTGGGGTTCTTGCCCATCACCTGTGCCACACCGCTGATCGGCGCCCACCCGATGGGGCTCTACCAACAGCGGGGGCTGAATGTGCAGCTGGTCAAAACCCCCGGTTGGGGCACGATCCGCGAACGCATGCTCAAGGGTGAACTGGATGCGACCCATTTTCTGTCGCCCATGCCTTTGGCCATGTCCCTGGGGCTGGGCTCGCCCGCGCAGCCGATGCATGTGGCGTCCATCCAGAACACCAACGGCAACGCCATCACCTTGCACCAAAAGCACAAGGACAACCGGGACCCCAAAAACTGGAAGGGCATGCGGTTTGGCATTCCGTTTGAACATTCGATGCACAACTACCTGCTGCGCTATTACCTCGCGGAGCATGGGCTGAACCCCGACAAGGATGTGACGCTGCAGGTGATGGCGCCGCCCGACATGCTGGCCCAACTCAAGGCGCAGACGATCGACGGCTTCATCGTGGCCGAGCCGTTCAACCAGCGGGCCGTGTTCGAGGGCGTGGGCTTCATCCACCTGCTCACCAAGGCCATTTGGGATGGGCACCCCTGCTGTGCTTTTGGCGTGTCGGCGGCTTTCATTCAACAGTTTCCCGACACGTTTTCGGCGCTGTACCGGGCCATCATCAGCGCGTCGGTGCTGGCCAGTCTGCCCGGCTCGCGCGAGCAGATGGTGCAGGCCATTGCACAACCACAATACCTGAACCAGCCACCCGAGTTGCTGATGCAGGTGATGACCGGCAAGTACGACGATGGTCTGGGTACCCGCCACGACGTGCCCGACCGCATTCTGTTCGACCCGGTGCCCTGGCACAGCCAGGCGATCTGGATGCTCACGCAGATGAAGCGATGGGGTTATGTCAAGAACGACGTGAACTTCCAGCACATCGCTGACCAGGTGTTCCTGCTGACCGATGCCAAGAAGCAGATGGCGCAAGCGGGTTGGCGTGCGCCCGAAGGCACCATGCGCAGCCACCGCATCATGGGCAAGGCATTTGATGCCAACAAGCCAGATGAGTACCTGCGCTCGTTCCCGATCCGGGCCGGGGCCTGAGCGGGGCCGCACCCGATTCGATGCACAACGGCAACCCCAGGAAAGGACATCGCGCCATGGAACCTCGGCCACCGCTGCCGCCCTTCACCGCCGAGACCGCCGCGCAAAAGGTGCGCATGGCGGAGGACGCGTGGAACACACGGGACCCTGACCGGGTGGTCAAGGTTTACACCGAAGACACGCGCTGGCGCAACCGGGTGGAGTTTCCGGTGGGGCGCTCGGAGGTGCACGCCTTGCTGGTGCGCAAGTGGGCGCGCGAGCTGGACTACCGGCTCATCAAGGAACTGTGGGCATTTGACACGCACCGCATTGCCGTGCGCTTCGTCTACGAGTGGCACGACGATTCGGGCCAGTGGTTCCGCTCGTTCGGCAACGAGAACTGGCAGTTCAACGACGAGGGCTACATGGCGCAGCGCCACGCCAGCATCAACGACCGGCCCATTCACGCCAGCGAACGCCTGTTCCACTGGCCGCTGGGCCCGCGCCCGGCCGAGCACCCGGGTTTGAGCGCGCTGGGGTTGTAGCGCACCCCAGCACGGCACGCGATGTGCTTGGGCTGTGGGCATGTCCTCATCCACACCGTCGGCCCTGGCCCGACTCTCCCATTCCTGGCTCGACGACGGGCACGCGCTGCTGGCCGGCTCGCTGTTCGTGGCGCTGGGGCTCACCATGTTTGCCCACGCTGGCCTGCTCACCGGCGGCGTGGCCGGCATTGCGTTCCTGGTGAGCTACGCCACGGGCTGGAGCCTGGCGCTGTGCTTCTTTGTGTTCAGCCTGCCGTTTTTCTGGCTGTCGTGGCGGCGCCTGGGCACGGCCTTCACGCTCAAGAGCCTGGTGGCGGTGACGCTGGTGTCGCTGTTCACCGCGCTGGCGCCCCAGGTGGTGCGCTTTGAGTTGCTCAATGTCTGGGTGGCTTCGGTGCTGGGAGGCTTCCTCATCGGCTTCGGACTGCTGGCCCTGTTGCGCCACCAGGCCAGTGTGGGTGGCGTGAACATCGTGGCGCAGTGGCTGCAGCAGACACGCGGCGTGCGCGCCGGCCATGTGCAGATGGCGGTGGATGTGCTGGTGGTGCTGGCCGCGTTGGCCGTGGTGCCACCCGAGCGGGTGCTGCAGTCGGTGCTGGGTGCCGTGGCCGTGGGCGCCATCCTCACGCTCAACCACCGGCCCGGGCGCTACCTGGGCGTTTGAGTCCCGTTGGACGGCGCTTGATGATGGACGCCTGTCCTGGCGGCAGCAACCCTCACCCCGGCAGCGGAATCCACTCGTCGTTGTCGTCCGGCGGCAGTGCAAATCGGCCAGCGGCCCAGTCGGCCTTGGCCTGCTCGATGCGGTCTTTGCGCGAAGACACGAAGTTCCAGAAGATGTGCCGCTCGCCCAGCGGCGCGCCGCCGAACAGCATCAGCGTGGCGGGTGTACGGGCCTTGATCACCGCGTCCGTGTCGTCACCAAACACCAGCAGCTGGCCGGGTTGGTATCGCTGGCCGCCGTATTCGATGTCGCCCTTGGCCACGTACACCGCCTGTTCCGGATGGCCGCCCGGCAGGGCGTGGCGCGCCCCCGCCTGCCACTCGGTGTGCAGGTAGAACAGCGGTGAGTGTGTACGCACCGGGCTGCTTTCGCCATAGGCGCTGCCCGCCACCAGGCGCATCCACACGCCGTCCGATTCGATCACCGGCAGGTCGCTGGCGGGGTAGTGGGTGAAGGCCGGTTCGCACGCTTCGTCGGCCTCGGGCAGCGCCACCCAGAGCTGCATCAGCTCCAGCCCGCCGCCGGCGTACGAGTCGGGGTAGGTGAAACGCTCGCTGTGGCTGATGCCGCGCCCGGCCGTCATCCAGTTCACCTCGCCGGGGCGTATCACCTGCAAGGTGCCCAGGCTGTCGCGGTGGGTGATCTGGCCGCTGAGCAAATAGCTCACGGTGGACAAGCCGATGTGTGGGTGCGGGCGCACGTCGGCGGCGCGGCTGTAGTCGGCCGGCAGCGGCACCGGGCCGGCGTGGTCCAGGAACACGAAGGGCCCGACGTGGCGGCGCTTCGCATACGGCAGCACGCGCCGCACCGTCAGGCCATGGCCCAGGTCGGCGGCGCGGGCGTTGATCACCATTTCCAGCATGTTGGGCTCCTTGGATGTCTGGATGCGTGCAATGAGAACCGTTTGCCCTGCGCTTGTCAAAGGGCTCGGCCCGAACGGTGCGGGTCAGGGCATCAAAGCCGGCCCATCCGCCCGCTCTGGAAATCGACAAAAGCCTGGCGGATTTCCTGCTCGGTGTTCATCACGAACGGCCCATAACCCACCACCGGCTCGTCAATGGGTTCGCCGCAGAGCCACAGCAGCGTGGTATCAGTCAGCGCGGTGAGCTGCACGCCCTCGCCCGCGCGCTCGAACACGATCATTTCCGCATCGCCCGCCTCCTGGCCGTCGGGCGTTTTGACCCGGCCCTGGTAGACCAGCGGCACCGTGGTGTGGCCCTCGGGCGCCGGCAGCGTCACCGTGTGGCCAGCCTTCAGCTGCACGTCCCACACCTGCAGGGGCGTGAAGGTGCGGGCCGGGCCTTGCGTGCCCTCGAAGGCGCCGGCAATCAGGCGCACCGTGCCGCCGCCGCCGGGCAGTTCAACCACGGGTGTCTGCGCTGCGGTGATGCCCTGGTAGCCGGGCGGCGCCGTCTTGTCGCGCGCCGGCAGGTTCACCCACAGCTGCACCATGCGGAAGGCGCCACCGGTGCGGGCGAAGGCCTCGCTGTGGAACTCCTCGTGCACGATGCCCGACGCCGCCGTCATCCACTGCACGTCACCTGGGCCGATGGTGCCGCCAGCGCCAGTGGAGTCGCGGTGCGACACCTCGCCGTCGTAGACGATGGTCACGGTCTCGAAACCCCGGTGCGGGTGCGCGCCCACGCCGCGCCGCTTCGTGGTCGCGTCGAACACGGTCGGGCCGCCGCAGTCGAGCATCAAAAAGGGCGAGAACGCGGCCGGGTCGTCGTTGTACGAAAACAGCGTGCGCACCGGAAAGCCGTCGCCGACCCAGTGGCCCTGCGTGTTGCGCTGGATGAAAGAAACAGACTTCATCGAGAATCTCCGTGTAAACAGGCGCTTATTGTGGAAGGGTGCGGTGCCCGGCCGAGTGAGGGGCGGATCACCACCCAAAGAGGGGTGGGGTATTGAGCGCAGGACGAACAGGCATGCGCCCACGGCGCGTCAACCACCCGGCGGGCGCTCGGACACAATAGCCCTGCATGTCCGAGCGGGTGAACCGCTGCAGCACCACAGCGCTCCGCTGATTTCCTCTTTGCCGACACATTCCTTATGCGCTTACTCCGTTACCAGGGCCTGGACCTGCGCCACCACAAGGCGGCTTTTGACAAGGTTCGCAAGGCCATTGAAGCCGACGACTTCAAGACACCCAACGTCAAAAAACTGCACGTGGGTCCGTACTACCGCGCCAAGCTCGACGACAGCAACCGCCTGCTGCTGCAGTTTGTGCAGCACCAGGGGCAAACGGTGTGTCTGGCGCTGGAGCTGATTGCACAGCACGCCTACGACAAGTCGCGCTTTCTGCGCGGTGCGGTGGTGCAGGAAGACAAGATTGACCGCGAACCGGCCCCGGCTGGCGCGGCGGCGCTGCCCGCCGAGGACGTGTCGGCGGTGCGCTGGCTGCACCCCAAGCGCCCGCAGTTTGAGTTGTTGGACAAGCCGATCCAGTTCGACGATGTGCAGCAGGCGGTGTTGGACCAGCCGCTGCCCTGGGTGCTGGTGGGCTCGGCGGGTTCGGGCAAGACGGCGGTCACGCTCTCGCGCCTGCGCGAAATGCGCGGGCAGGTGCTCTACCTCACGCAGTCGGCTTATTTGGCGCAGTCCGCGCAAGACCTCTACCACGCCCACGGCTACCACAACGAGCGGCAGGAAGTGGTGTTCCTCAGTTTCCAGGCGTTTCTGGAAACCTGGCGCGTGCCGCCCGGCAAGCCGCTGAGCTTTGCCGCGTTTGTCGGCTGGCACGAGCGCCACCGGGCTCAGGTGCGCGCCCTGGGGCTGGACGCGCACAGCCTGCTGGAAGAGTTTCGCGGCGTCATTGCGGCGCAGCCCGGCGGCGCGCTGTCGGCCGAACAGTACCTGGAGCGCGGCCAGCGCCAAAGCCTGCTCACGCCCGAGCAGCGCGCCCAGGCCTACCCGCTGTTTTTGCGCTACCGCGACTGGCTGCGCGAGGCCGGCTGGTTTGACACCGCGCTGCTGGTGCACGAATGGCGCCCGCTCATCGAGCCCACCTACGACCATGTGGTGGTGGACGAGGTGCAGGACCTGACCGCCGCGCAGGTGGAAGCCGCGCTGGCCACCCTGAAAACGCCGGGCCAGTTTTTGCTGTGTGGCGATGCGAACCAGATCGTGCACCCCAACTTCTTTTCCTGGGCCGCGCTGCGCGAGCTGTTCTGGAAAGGCCACGCGGGCGAGCCCGGCACGGCGGCGCTGGAGCAGTTGCACATCCTGCAAGCGAATTTCCGCAACACCGAGGCGGTGACCGAGCTGGCCAACCGCTTGCTCAAGATCAAACAGGCGCGCTTTGGCTCGATTGACCGCGAAAGCAACCACCTGGTGCAAAGCCGTTCGGACCGCCCCGGCGAGGTCACGCTGCTGGCCGAGCGCGGCGACACGCTGCAGGCGCTGGACAAAGCGGTGCGCGCTTCGGCCCGCCACGCGGTGCTGGTGCTGCGCGACGAAGACAAGGCCGCTGCGCGTGAGGTGCTCAAGACGCCGCTGGTGTTCTCGGTGCACGAGGCCAAGGGCCTGGAATACCCGCATGTGATTTTGCTGGGCATGGTCAGCGGTGCGCGCCAGGCCTACGCCACCGTGTGCGAAGGCGTGGGCCCCGAGGCGCTGGCGGTCGATGCGCTGCAATACCGGCGCGGGCGCGACAAGGCCGACAAGTCGCTGGAGCGCTACAAGTTTTATGTGAACGCGCTGTATGTGGCCATGACCCGGGCGGTGGAAACGCTGACGCTGGTCGAGGCCGACCTGTCGCACCCGCTGCTGGGTCTGCTGGGGCTGCGCGAAGGGGCCTGGCAAGCGCGTGCGCCCGAGGTGTCGAGCCAGCAAGAATGGGCGCAAGAGGCGCGCCGCCTGGAGATGCAGGGCAAAACCGAGCAGGCGCAGGCCATTCGCGACACCATTTTGCGCGAGCAGCCGGTGCCCTGGCAGCCCTGGAGCCGCACCGCCATCGAAGCCGCCGTGCCCCAGGCTTTGCAGCGCCAGCACCCCAGCACCAAGCTCAAGCAACTGGTGATGGACTACGCCCTGTGGCACGACCAGACCGGCTGGGTGGACCAACTCGCCCGCGCTGGTTTTGTCCCCGCCGCGCAGCTGGCCCCCGAGGGTGTGATGGGCTTGACCGAGCTGCCGGTCAGCTATTCCAGCCCCATCATGCAGGCTGATCCGAAGCTGCCTTTTTGCGTCAAGGCGCTGCGGGCGCAGCAAGCGCTGCAACTGCGCCAGTTGGCCATGTACGCAGCCCACGGCCTCAAGCCGGTGCTGCAAGCCTGCGAACGCCACGGCCTGAACCACCCCACCCCCACCGGCGCCACGCCGTTGATGATGGCGGCGCGCGCCGGCAACACCGCGCTGGTAGACGCCCTGCTGACGCGCGGCGCCAACCCCGAGCTGCGCGACGAGTTCGGCCACACCGCCTGGATGCACGCCCTGTCGCGCGCCATCGAAGACACCGCCTTTGGCCAGCAGCACCTGGCCGCGCTGGCCCAGCGGCTGGCCCCTGCCTTCATCGACGTGCAGACCGGCGAACGCCTGCACCGCATCACCCAGGAACAGGGCGAATACTGGCCGCTCAGCATCATGCTGGTCTGGCTGAAAACCGGGTTTGGTGCCGGTGCTGTGCTGCGCGACGGGGTGGCAGACAACACGCCCTATGTGCTGGACAACGGCTTCACCGCCGAAGCCCTGGAAGTCCATTTGGAGCGCCTGCCCGTGGCGCTGTGGTCCGAGCCTCGGCGCAAGCGCAGCTATATCAACCACGTCATGGCACGCGCCGAAATCGACAGCAGCTACCAACCCAGCCGCCAGCTCTGGATGCGGCTGCGCCAAGGCCTGTACCTGCCCAACCCCTGGATACGCCTGCGCGTGGGCGACGACTGGCAGTGGCTGCACCAGGCCCTGCACCTGGACTGGGTGGACGCGGGCACCTCCACCGGCTACCGCCCGGTGCGCCGAGACGGCCTGGCCAACCACATCACCAGCCAAGGGCCGTTGTTGCGGCTGCAGCATGCAGTTCACCGCCAACCGCACCGCGTGCCGCCCTGGTCAACCGAAGCCAGCGCCCCCCAGGCCGTCACGCCCAAAGCGTAGTGCTCCAAACGCCAGCCCGGCCCATGCGCATCGAACACCTTCGCCAGCGCTTGCAAGCGCTCGGCGCCAACACCCGCCACCAACAGCGCGTGCTGCGCCTGTGGAGCCAGGCCCTGCCGCAAACCAGCGGCCGGCGTCAGGTCGAACACTTTTTGCCCGCCGCGCTGGTGGCCGAGCTGCCCGCCATTGCACAAGAACTGGCCGCACTGGCCACGCTGGAATCACAACACCCCGGCGAAGACGGCTCGGCCCGCCTGTTGGTGAAGCTGAGCGACGGCCAGATGGCCGAGACCGTGCTGCTGCCACGCGACGGCGTGTGCGTGTCCACCCAGATCGGCTGCGCGGTGGGTTGTGTGTTTTGCATGACCGGCACCACCGGCCTGATCCGCCAGGTGGGCAGCGCCGAAATCGTGGCCCAGGTGGCGCTGGCGCGCAGCCTGCGCCCGGTGAAAAAGGTGGTGTTCATGGGCATGGGCGAACCCGCGCACAACCTGGACAACGTGCTGGAGGCCATCGACCTGCTGGGCACCGTGGGCAACATCGGCCACAAAAACCTGGTGTTCTCCACCGTGGGCGACCCGCGCGTGTTTGAGGCCTTGCCGCAAGGCCGCGTCAAGCCCGCACTGGCGCTGTCGCTGCACACCACCCGCGCCGACCTGCGCGCCCAGCTGCTGCCGCGCGCCCCGCGTTTGTCGCCCGAAGAACTGGTGCAAGCGGGCGAGGTGTACGCCCGCGCCACCGACTACCCCATTCAATACCAGTGGACGCTGATGGACGGCATCAACGACACCGAGGAAGAGCTGGACGGCATCGTGCGCCTGCTCACGGGCAAATACGCCATCCTCAACATGATTCCGTACAACACCGTGCCCGAGCTGCCCTACCAGCGCCCCAGCTGGGAAAAAGCCGCGGCCATCGCCCGCCGCCTGCACCAGCGCGGCATCCTCACCAAGCTGCGCCAGTCGGCTGGGCAGGACGTGGACGGCGGCTGTGGGCAGTTGCGGGCGCGGGCAGAGAAGCCGGGGCGCAAGGTGATGGCGCTGCGCGTGGGTTGATTGCCTGGGTCCAACTGTTTTGTCAGCACCCGTTGTGCAGCTTCCACATCGCCTCGTGGCCGATGGCCTTGGCGAATTCGGGCACTTTGCAGCGTTCCACCTCGGCGGGGTCTGTGGCCTGGGCGGGGTCAGCTGCGGGCGCGCTGTTGCTGGTCGGTGTGTTTTGCCACTGGGCGGGCGTGGGCACGGCGTTGTCGCTCACCCAGCGGGCGCTGCCCAGCACCACTACCGCAAAGCCCAGCAACACGGCGGCTTGCGCGGCGCGGGTACGGGCGGGCAAGCGTTCGCGGGGCGCTGGGTTGGTTTCGCACACGCCGCCGGGGCACAGCTGGGCCTGCTCTTTGTTGAACAGGTTGTAGACCTTGCAGCCGATGCAAATGCCAAAGACCGACTCAAAAAACATGAACACCAGGCACAGGCCGCACACCAGCATGTTGACCGGCCCAATGACCTGTTGCACCACCAACAGCCAGAACATGCTCAGGCCCAGCGCCAGGCCAATGCCCCAGGCAAAGCGCTTTTGCGGTGCGCCCACCCATTCGGGCTGCTGGTGGCGCACCACCCACTGCCCCAGCATGTACACCGGTGCCAGCTGCGGGTTGACGAACAAGCGCACCGCAAATTCAATGACGAAGGCCACCACAAACACCCGCGTGGGCTGGAAGTTGCCCTGCAAAAACGCGTGCATGAAGGCGATCAACGCCACCGCAAACAAAATGCCGGCGCTGGCACGCACGGCGCGTTCGTTGAGCACGGGCACGGCAAATTCGGGGCGGGTCTGGCCAAACTGAAACAGGGTCATGGTGGGTGGTGGTTGCAAGCGGGGCATCAAAAGACAGGCTGAAAAACCCCAGCACGGGGCACCAGACAGCGTCACAGGGCTGCGCAGTATTCACCACATGCGGTCGCTGCACCTATGATCAAAATCATATGAAAACCCCAACCACCGAGACCCCTGCTGGCGCTGCGCCCGTGTTGCCGCCCGACCTGGCCGCGCTGCTGCCACCCGCCCTGCACCCGCTGTGCAGCGTCGTTGACCCGGTGCGGGGCACGCGCCTGTTTGCCACCGGTGCCCGCCCGGCGCACCTGTTTTTTATGGAACGCGGCGAAGCGGTGCTGGAGCGCCCGGGTCTGCACGGCGAGCTGGTGGTGTTGCAGCGCACGCGGCGCGGCTTCATTGGCGAGGCCAGCCTGCAGTTTGAGCGCTACCACTGCGACGCCCGGGTGTTGACCGACGCCCACCTCATCCGCGTGCCGGTGGCGGCGGTGCGCGCGGCCCTGGCCAGCGACCCCGCCTTTGCCTCGCGCTGGATCGGAATGCTCAACCGCGAAGTGCGCCGCCTGCGCCTGCAGTGCGAGCGGCTGGCGCTGCACCGCGTGCAAGACCGGGTGCTGCACCTGCTGGCCACCGAGGGCGAGGCCGGGCGCTACCCGGTGCCGGGTGGCCTGAAGTCGCTCGCCGCCGAACTCGGCGTGACGCACGAAGCGCTGTACCGCGCATTGGCGGCGCTGGAACAGGCCGGCCGGCTGGCGCGGGAAGACGGGGTGCTGCGGCTGCTGCCGGTGGCTTGAGCGGGAGAATGTCGGCGCCCCTCTGTAGCCGGGGAAAGCCCCCATCCCAGCCTTCCCCCAGAGGGGGAAGGGGCGAATACAGGGGAGTCTGCAGGGGGTATCTGCGGGCGAGTGCCCTTCCCCGTGTGGCTCCTTCCCCCTCCGGGGGAAGGCTGGGATGGGGGCACGCATGCAGCAACGCCGATCAACGACGCCACACCTTAGAGGGTGCGCCGCTCAATGCAGCGTCAGCGGATGCGTGGTGGTTTTCACCCGCACCACGGTGGGTTTGGCTTCATACGGCACGGGCGCGGCGCCGGTGATGGCCGCGGCGATGCTGCGGGCCTGGCGGGCAATGGGTTCAATGAAGCGGCTGGCCTGGCCGTTGACGGTGATGCAGTCGCCCAGCGCGTGGATGCGCTCCGCGCTGGTTTGCAGGCCCATGGGTTCCACGGCAATGCCGTTGTTCCAGGCCAGGGCGGCGCTTTGCGCCAGGCGCGGCGGTGTGGCGAGGCCGGTGGCGGCAATCACCTCGTCGGCGGCAAAGCGCTGACCACAGGCGGTGGTGACGCGGTAGCGCCCGCCCAGCTTTTCCACGCTGGCCACCTGCACACCGCCTTTGAACAAGATGGGCAGGTCTTGCCAGGCGGCCAGCAGTGGGGCGCCTGCCTGCTCACCGGGCCAACGGGCCAGGGGCTGGGTCATCACGTCCAGCAGGGTGATGCGGTGGCCGCCCAGTGCCAAGTCGTTGGCGAGTTCGCTGCCGATCAGCCCGGCGCCCACGATCACCACGTCTTTGCCGGCATCGCCCAGCGCGGCGCGCAGGCGCTGGTAGGCGCCCAGGTGGTTGATGCGCCAGCACAGCGCGGCGGGCAGCGCCGGGGGCAGCGCGGCTTGCGCGCCGTGGGCCAGCACCAGGTGGTCGTAGCGCAGGTTGCCGCGCGTGGTGCGCAGCGTGCGGGTGTCGGGGCAGATGCGCACGGCGTCGGTGTGCGCCAGCAGGCGCAGGTTCAGGCGGCGCGCGGCATCCGTGCCGGTTTCCTTCACCAGATGGCCCAGGTCCAACTGCCGCGCCATGGCCACGGACAGCAGGGGCTTGTCGTACACGTCGGCGGCGCAGGCGCTCACCAGGGTGATGGGCAGCGCGGCGTCCAGCGCGCGCAGGGCTTCGGCCATCTGCCAGCCAGCGCGGCCACCGCCCACGATCACCACACCCGCCTGGTGCCGCGTGGCCGCGTTCCACACCGGCGCGTGGCGGCTGGCCTTGGCGCGCAGCGCGTCGATGCTGGGGGCTTCGTACAACGCGAAGTCGCTCTTGGTCACACCGCACAGCGGGCAATACCAGTCGTCGGGAATATCTTCAAACCGCGTGCCGGCGGCCAGGCCGCTGTCGGCATCGCCCACGGCCTCGTCGTAGATGTAGCCGCAGGCGTCGCAGATGTATTGGCGGAACGGCTGGCCGGCGGCGGCCTCGGGCAACACCGGCGCGGCCAGCGGCAGGTCGCGCACCTCGCCGTAAATGTGGGACAGGGCGCCCGCCGATGCGCTGGCGGGCTGGCGTGAAGGCATGCTCATACCGGCATCTCCTCCTGGCTCAGCCGCGCAATTTCTTTGCGCAGGTGTTTGATGGCCGGTGTGACGATGGCCACAAAGTGCGACTCGCGCACGCGGCGCTGCACGTCCGAACTCATGAGGTAGCCGCGCGCGCCCTGGTGCATCAGCGCAGACTGCGCAGCGCGCAGGCACAGCTCGGCGCCGTGGGCGCGGGCGTCGAGCACGTCGATGAAAAATTCGGTGCTGCCGTCAAACGGTGTCTCGGCCATCTTCATCACGCGGGCGGTGAGCGCGTCCAACTCGGCTTGCAGCGTGTCGGGCCGGTCTTCCAGAAACTGGTTCACATGGCCCAGCTGCGCCTCCACCGCCCACATGCTGTCGATGGCGCCTTGGGTGATGCCCACCGCCATGCCGCACTGGAGCATGACGAAGGCCGCGCGGATGCGCGCGATGGTGGGTTTGGCCGGGTCGGCAATCACCTCGCCCGCGCCCACAAAATAATCTTTCAGGTGCAGCGCCCAGGTGCCCGTGCCTTCCATGGCCGAGAAGCTGGGGCAGTCGCGCATCGTCACGCCCGGCGCGTCGCAGCGCAGCAAAAACATCAGCTCTTTGCCCAGGCTCTGGCCGTCGGCTTCCACCGCCGCAATGGCGCCGCAGCAGTGGTCAGGCCCCAGATTGCTCACCCAGGGCAGCGCGCCGTTCACGAGGTAACCGCCATCCACCGGTGTGGCCTTGAGCAACAGGCTTTCGATCTGCGCGTAGCTCTTCATGGGGTTGGACAGCGCGGTGCCGCCCAGCCGCTGCCCGCTGGCGACCTGCAGCAGCGCGTCGCCCGTGAGCGCGGGGTTGCCCGATTGTTCCAGGTACAGCCCGCACACCGCCTGGCACCACATCATGAAGCCGGTGGCGCCGCACACGCGGGAGGCCTCGGCCATGGCGCGGATCGCCAGGCCGTAGTCGCCCAGCCCGGCGGGTGCCGCCAGGTGCGCGCTCATGGCGCCCGCCGCCGCGAGCTGCTGCAACACGGCGCGCGGGTAGTGGCCCTCGCGGTCAATGCCCTGCACCTGCTCGGCCAGCGGGCCTTGCGCAATGGCGCGCACGGCGGCCAGCAGGGCGGGTTCGGAAGGGGTGGCGAGTTCGGGAGGCAGGTCGGCGGGGTTCATGGCGGTTCCAGGGTGGGGCGTGGTATTCGCTCCCTCTCCCGCTCGCGGGAGAAGGCCGGGGTGAAGGTGGTTCAGAGCATCGAAATCTCGAACGGAATCGGGTTGCGCATGCTGTTGGCCACCGGCGAATAGAAGTTGGCGTGCTGCACGATCTGATCCAGCACCTCGCGGCTCGCGTCGCCTTCCACCAGCACCTTCACGCGAATGGCCTGAAAGCCCATCTCGGGCGGTGTTTTCTCCAGCGCACCACCCGCGCCCCAGGCGGCCGGGGTGCCAATGTCGCCTTCCATGAACACCTCCAGCTTGCTCTGCTTCACGCCCTTCCAGGTGGCCACGGCCGTCACGCCCACGGCGATGCAGCCGCCCAGGCCCGAGAGCACGATCTCGCCCGGCGCCGGCGCCGTGTCTTCGCCAAACAGGTGCAGCGGCTCGTCCACCACCACCGGCGCGTGCTGGCCCACGTAGCTCAGCGAGCGGTACTGGCCTTCCATGATGGTGTGGACCTTGTTGGTGCCCCGGCTGGCCGGGTTGGCCTTGCCCTTGGCGGCAAACGCGGCCAGGCCGGTGCCGTCAATCGGGCGCAGGTAGGTCTTCACGGTGGTGACGGTGGCGGTGGGTTCGAGCAAATCGGTAGAAGACATGAAGGGTTCCAAAAATGGACAAGGTTGATGGGAGGAAAAACGCAAAAAGGAAAACGAAAGGGAATCAGGCCGCCAGCGCCAGCGCGGGCTTCTGGCTCGGCTTGGCCAGTGGCAGCCCGGTTTCAATCGGCAAGCTGTCGTCGCGCGACCATTCGTTCCACGAGCCGAAGTACATGCGCACGTCGCTGAAGCCCGCCTGCTTCAGCGCCAGAAACGTGTTGGACGCGCGCGCGCCCTTGAAGCAATACAGGTACACCGTGTCGTCTGGCGTGATGCCGGCGGTGGCGCATTCGGCCCGCACCTCGTCCGGCGTTTTGAACACCGGGCCTTGGGCCGACGGTTTCATGAAGCGGTACCACTCCACCCACTTGGCGCCCGGCAGGCGGCCCTTGCGCGGCGCGAAATCTTTGCCGTAGGGGCTGGAGCTGTCGCCAATCCACTCGTCCACATCGCGCACGTCCAGCAACACCGTGTCGGTGCCCAGCGCGGCCTGCACATCGGCCTGCGTCAGCATCACGTCGGCCATCGGCAGCTCGGGAAACGTGGCGGGCGTGGGCGTGGCCGCCTCGGTAGACACGGGCAAACCCGCCGCCTTCCAGGCGCTGAAGCCACCGTTGAGCACCTTGATCTTGGGGTAGCCCAGCCAGGTCAACAGGTAATAGCCCCGGCACGACTGTCCGTAGCCGCTGTTCATCGCGTCTTCGTAAAACACCGCCGTTTCTGCGCCCGACAAACCCGCCGCACCCAGCGCCTGCGCAAACGTGGCCTTCAATTCGTTCAGCCCTTCGGGCGTGGACGTGGCCAGAAACGTGAACACCTCGCGCAAATTCACCGCGCCGGGAATGTGCCCGGCGGCAAATGTGTCCGCGTCGCGGGTGTCGATGATCACCACCGGTTCGGTGGCTTGCAGGGCAGCGAGTTCAGCGGGCGCAATCAGGGTGGCGTCAATGCTCATGGCAAAAAGTCCTCTCGTGAAGGTCGGCAGGCGGGATGGCCTGCGAGCTTCATTGCAATGGACGTGCCAGGGGGAAACGCAGTTGTATAACTGCGTGTAAGCAATTGATTTATTTGAGGATTTTTGCTTTTTCGCCGCACTGCGCCAGCGGGTAGCGGTGCTGACCATCGCCACTGTGTTGACATTGTGTCAACACAGTGGCGATGGGTTCATGGCTGCTGAGATGGGGCAGCAGGGTGTCAGGGATGACAAGATCAATGACATGTCTCGCCCCCATTGCGGTCTTTCGAACAGGCTGTTGTGGTTACGACAGTCCACTCCAAAACTGCCTACAATGCAATCATTGCTATCAAAAGGAGCCACGCATGGCCGCACTCACCATTCGCAACGTGGACGATGCCCTCAAGACCCAACTGCGCATACGCGCCGCCCACAACGGGGTGTCCATGGAAGAAGAAGCCCGGCGCATCTTGCGCGATGCGCTGTCACGGGCAAACATCACCGCCAAGCCCATGGGCCAGCGGCTGCTGGGCTGTTTTGCAGCCGTGGCAAGCCCCGATTTCAGCACCCCTCCACGCCAAACCGCACGCACACCACCCCAATGGGATGACGCCACATGATGCTGCTGGATACCAACGTTTTGTCGGAGTTCATGCGGCCGCAACCCGCCGCCCAAGTGGTGGCCTGGCTGGATGCACAAAACCCGGCAAATACCTACACCAGCGCCATCGCCCGCGCTGAAATTGAACTGGGGCTGGCCCTGATGCCCGCGGGACAACGGCAAGCGGGCCTGACCCACGCCGCACAGACCATGTTTGACACCGAGCTACAGGGCCGTTGCCTGCCGTTTGACGAAGCCGCCGCCAGCCACTACGCCCAAACCGTGGCAAACCGCACCCGCATGGGCAGGCCCATCAGCACCGAGGACGCGCAAATTGCTGCCATTGCATTGGCGCATGGCCTGACACTGGCCACACGCAACACCGCAGACTTTGAACACATCAGCCGCTTGGTTGTGGTGAACCCTTGGGAATTTGAGGGTTGAGGTTCTGATTGAAAAAGGCGGAGCGGCTTTTGTGTCAAGTTCCGCCTGTTCATAAACACGCTGGATAAACAGGCGGAACTTGACGCCCAACCTTTGCACATCAACTTTCAAGCCTTCACGCGGCGGACGGTTTGATCTGTGGTGACATCTCTTTCGGATTCCTGAAGTGGGCGCGGTTCAAGTCGGCATCTTGAACCCCTCCCCACGCTGCAGCACCGCCCAGCACAGGCGTGCGTTCTTGGCCGCCACGGCCACCACCGAGCGCCAATAACTGCGCCGCTCGGCCAGGCCACGCGCCCAGCGGCTCACAGGGACTTGCCGGGGGTTGGTCTTGTTCATGACCAGCAGGCTGCGCAGGTACGGGTCACCCGCCTTGGTGATGCGCCCCAGGCGCTGCTTGTCGCCGAGCTGTACTGCCCGGGCACCAGCCCGAGCCAGGCGCAGAACTGGCGGGCGCGGTGTACCAGCAGCTGGCCTTGTTGCTCGACCGACTTGATGGGCACAAAGCGCATGTTGGGCCGGGTAACGGCCATCGCAGATGGCGGCGGCATCGGCTGCATCATTTTTGCCGCGCTTGCCCGAGAGGCGGTAGGGGGTGACGAACTTGGGCGCCATCAGGCGCACGGTGTGGTCGAACTTCTGGAACTCGCGTGCCCAGTGGTGGGCACCGGAGCAAGCTTCCATGCCGATCAGGCAAGGCGAGATCGATTCCGATGGTGACAATGGTGGTCATGTACTTCCCCTTCCACAAAACGAGTGAGTTGATGCAAACGAAGTTTCGGCTTGCCAAAAGTTCAAGCTGCCCATCGTGGCACTCAGTTACCGTTAACCGCAAGCCTCAGGGTGCGCGGCTCGTTCGGGACGGGGAAGCCTCTTTCATTCGTTAAACATCATTGGGTATGCGCCGACTTGCACTTGCAGTCATTCGCTTTTATCAGCGATACGTTTCGCCTTACAAGGGTTTTCGCTGCGCCTACAGCATGCACACCGGGTGCGCAAGTTGCTCTGCGCTTGGTTATCGCGCAGTGCGTCGCCACGGTGTCATTGGCGGGCTTTTGTTATTGCGGGAGAGAACTTACAGATGCGGGGTGGCACATCGTCGATATTCAGATCGACCGCGTCGACCTTTCAGATCGCAGCGTGGAGATTGCGATTTGGGATGCGATGCGCCGGAGGGCTGTGGGTTTGATCTCTCCAGTGGGCGAAGCCTTTCTCGGTTTTTCGACTTTGTGAGCTGCTGCGACTGCGGTAGTTGTGATTGGCCTGATCGGAAGCGCAAGAAGTCGAATCAAGAAAAGTATGTGTACATTCCGCCGAGAGTCAAAAGTCGTGCTGAACCGAGCCATCAAGGTCAGCGAGGCAATACCGCCTAACCTTCTGGCCCAAACAGACACACAACTGAAGGTTGCCGCTTCGCGGCACGGGCGGGCCGATTACATCGCTACCTTTCACCATGGATAAATTCTCGCTGCAGCAGCAGGTGCTGGAACGGCTCGCCGAAGACCTGCTGCAAGCCGAGCAAGCGGTGCGGGCGGCCCATGAAACGGCGACGCACGAAGAGAACATCGCCGAAAACAAATACGACACCTTGGGGCTCGAAGCCGCCTACCTGGCCACCGGGCAAGCCCGTCGCGCCGAAGCCATCCGCCAGGCGATGGCCCATTGGCGCCAATTCCACCCGCGCCCTTATGACGCCAGCAAAGGCATACCGCTCGGCGCGCTGGTATGCCTGGTTGATGCCGACGATAAGCAGCAACAGCTCTTTCTCGGTCCCGGTGGGGGCAACATGCAGTTGGTCAGCGGCGCTCAGTCCGTTCAGGTCATCAGCAGTGAAGCCCCTTTGGGCAGGGCCATGCTGGGCAAATGCGAGGGTGATGAGGTGTCGATGCAGGTCGCTTCCATCCGACAGCAGTTTGAGGTGCTGCGGGTGGATTAAGCCTTGCAGGTGAATCTGCACCCCCCGCCCAAAAATAGGGTCCATCCTTGTGCCTCTTGGTGACCCATCGCCTCGACCATGGCCCTACCGGTACCCGATCAAGCGGCCCGCAGTGATCACCCCCAGCCAGAGCACGATGGACAGCAGCCCGTGCAGCCGCCAGGCCCGCGGCGGCGGCGCACCCGTCGCACCGCCCACCCACTTCCAGCTCGGTGAATACCGCAACACCAGCGCATTGACCACGCCCGCGCCCAGCAGCGCCAGCTTGATCCCAAACAGCGGTTCCCCCACATAGTCCAGCGGGCGGGTGGCGAAAAGCAGGGAGCCGGTGAACAGCGCCAGCACGAGCCCAGTGACGGCCACCGGGATCAGGGTGTTCAAAAGGTGTTCCAGCGGTGCGCGCTGGAAGAACCCCATCAACCGCAGGTCCAGCGGCACGATGGCGCCGAACAGCAGGGCGATGCCGACCACATGGCCGGTGTTGACCAGTGGGTACAGCCAGATGGACGAGCGCAGCAGTTGCGATAGCGCGCTGTCTTGCAGGGCGGCGGCCAGCGCGTCCATGGGGGTTTCAACGATCCGGCTGGGCGGTGCGCGGATCAGTTGCGGTCGGGGTACAGGTCGAAGGTCTTGCCGTCGATGAGCAGGCGTTCGGCCTTGAACACGCGCTTGTTGGGGTCGGTGTGTTTGTGGCCCGACACGGTGAGCTTCACGCCCTTGGCCAGCATCTCGTCTTTCAGCCCGGCGCGCTGGTTGCGCCACGGCTGGCCCACTTCCACGATCCACTGGGCGCCGTCGGCCGCCAAGGTGAGTTCGCCGTGGGGGTTGCCGAGCTTGGCGGCAACGATGGTGCCGGTGAGTTCGGCGTTCACGTCTTCGGCCCACGTCCAGCCGTGGTGGGCGGCGGCGGGCGCCACCGCCGTGGTGGCCGTGGCGAACACCAGGGCGGCGCCAGCCATGGACCAAAGGGCGCGCCGTTTGAGGGGCGTTTGTCGGGTGGGCATGGGTTCCTCGCTGAAGTCAGGGGGTGGTGGCACAGGCCGTGGATGGGATCGCTGTGCGGCTTCTGAGTTCAAGCAGTTTGCGTGCATGCGTCTGCCAGCGCAACCGTTGGCCCTGCGTGGGCGGGGTGCTTTGGCGAAGGCTGCAACCTGCTCGGGGCGCCGTCTACCGGCCAACCACGTCGTCGGCATCCAGCGCAGGCGGGCGCATCAGGTCTTCGTCGATGCCCATGACCGCGCTGGCCCGCTCAATGGCCCGCCACAGCGGCGGTGGCATTTTCAAAATGTCGTCGGGCGAGTCGGCCTGGGCGATCCAGCGGCTGATTTGCTGGTGCTGGTCGGGGGTCAGCAAGGCCAGGTTCAGCATTTCGTCTATGGTTTTCATGGCGGCTTGGTGTCAGTCTTGGGGAATGGCACCGATGCTGTCACAAATCGCGTGCGCTGGCGTTCACTTCAAAGCTTCACACCAGCGTTTCACGACAATCCCGCCTTCCCCAGGCGCAACCCAAACCGCCAGCCCTGGGCGCCAAGTGTGGCCAGCTACGGCTGGTTCAGCGCCATCACGTCGGAAATCACCATGTCCACCAGCCTTGAAGTCCTGGAAGCCGAAGTCCTGAAGCTTCCCCCTGCGGACCGTTCACACCTGCCTGAGCGTCTCATCGCGAGCCTCGACACCGACCCGGACGTTGAGCAAGCCTGGGCATTGGAAGCGGATCAAAGAGAGGCATCGTTGGCGTCGGGCCTGGTGGCCGAGGTCTCCGCTCAAGATGCCATAAACCGGCTGCGGCAAAGGCTGGTCAGGTGACGTATTCGCTTCACCCTGGCGCCGTGCAAGACATGGCGGATGCCTTGGATTTTTAGGCCTGCGGGTTGCCCAACGGTTTCTTGACGAGTTTGAGCGCGTTGCAAATCTCTTGGTGAAGCATCCGGGCCTGGGCACGCTGACCACAAAGGGCCGTCGTGTCTTTCCGATGCGTGTCTTTCCGTATTCGGTTGTCTATCGCAGCCTTGAGCCGGGTATCCGAATCATCGTGGTTCGCCATCAGCACAGAAAACCAGGCTTCGGCGGCGCCAGGCTGTAGCGCTGCGGTGGGCTTTCGCTGCGGGTCGTCGCATCCAGTGATTGCGCGAGTCTGATGACGCCCGGCCTTTTAATCCCTCACCGCAAGCCCGCCTTCCTCAACCGGTAGCCAAACTGCCGCAGCGTGAGCCCCAGGCTTTGCGCGGCCTGGCTTTGGTTGCCGTGGTGGCGCAGCAGGGCGTCTTGCAGGGTTTGGGTGCTGTGCGATCGGACGCTTTGGTATTCGCGCACCAGGCCTGCGGGCAGGGGCAACGTGGGCGGTGTTTCGGGCGCGGCCAGCGGCGCCCAGGCGGCCGGCATGAAGCGCTCCAGCGCGGCGGCGCTCACCAGCGTGTGGTCGGCCAGCAGCACGATGCGCTCGATCAGGTTGCCCAGCTCGCGGATGTTGCCGGGCCAGTCGTGCGCTTCCAGCCGGGCCAGTGCGTCGGGTGCCAGGTACACGTTGCGCTGGTGCGTCTGGTTGGCGCGGCTCACGAAGTGCAGCGCCAGGGCGCGCACGTCTTCGCGGCGCTCGCGCAGGCTGGGCAGGCGGATGGGGATGACGTTGAGGCGGTAATACAGGTCTTGCCGGAAGCGGCCGGCCTGCACCTCGCGGGCCAGATCGCGGTTGGTGGCGGCCACCAGCCGCACGTCGATGCGCAGCTCGCGCTGGCCGCCCAGGCGCACCAGCGTGCCCTCTTGCAGGGTGCGCAGCAGCTTGCTCTGCATGGCCAGCGGCAGTTCGCCGATTTCATCCAGAAAAATGGTGCCGCCGTTGGCCTGCTCGAACCAGCCGGGGCGGGCCGTGTTCGCGCCGGTGAAGGCACCGCGCTCGTGGCCGAAGAGTTCGCTTTCAAACAGCGTGTCGGGGATGGCCGAGCAGTTCACCTTGATGAAGGGCTGCGCGTGCCGGCCGCTGGCCAGGTGCACGGCGCGGGCAAACAGCTCTTTGCCGGTGCCCGACTCGCCCAGCAGCAGCACCGTGGCCTGCGACTGCGACACGCGTTCCAGCTCGCCCAGCGCCTGCAGCAGCGCGGGCGAGCGGCCAATGAGGCCGTAGCGCGCGGTGTGCGTGTCGAGCGCGCGGCTCAGCTGCTGGTTGCGGGTTTGCAGCTGGCGCGTCTGCTCGGCCACCAGTTGCTCCAGCTGCAACAGCTGCCCGGCCAGCGTGGCCAGCAGGCGCAGCACGGCCAGGTCGTCGTTCAGGTGGCGCTGGCGGCTGCGGATGCGGTGGCAGGCCAGCACGCCCACGGTGGCGCCGTTGATCTGGATCGGCAGCGCAATGAAGGCCACGGTTTGCGGCGGCAGGTCGGCGCGGGCCACGGTGCGGAACAGAAAATTCGGCTCGGCGTCCACGTCTTGCACGATGGCGGGCAGGCCGCTGGCCAGCACCCGCCCGGTGATGCCCTCGCCCCACTGGAACACGCCGCGCGCCACTTCTTTGGCCGTGAGGCCGTAGGCGTGGCGCACCGACGCCGTGCGCGGCGAGGCGTCGGTGTCGTCGGCCAGCACCATGCGGCCCCGGTTCAGGCCTAGCAGCTCGCTCATGAGGTGCAGCATTTCACGCAGCACAAAAGCCGGCGCCAGGCTGCGGCCCACCAGCTTCATGACCTCGCGCATGAGCAGCAGCTCCTGGGCGGGCCAGTCGGTGGCGGGCGTGTCAGGGTCGGTGCGGTGGGGCGGCATGGGGTGTCTGGTGTTGGGGTGATACACAAGCAAACATCGCACCAGTGGCGCTCAGCGTCCGTCCGGACGGGGATTGTGGGCTTCAGACGGCGGCGGTTTCTGCAACGTTTGAAGGCCGCAGCATGTCCAGGAGGTTCGAGAGCAAGCGATCCCGCAAGCGGTACAGTTCGGGCAGCTGTGCCACGGCAGCCTCTTGGTGCCCGTCCTGCTGCAAACGGATCAACTCGCCCGCCAGTGCATGGATTTCGAGGTGCAAAGGCTTCAAGGCCTCGATCGCCACGCAATGCACCTGTCGCACGTGGGCCTCGGCCTTCATCCATTGCCCAATGCGGCACCGCTCTGGTTCCAGAGACGGCCACGTACCGTTCTCACCCCGAACAAAGCCATCCACCTGTTTGATCCACACCCGGTGCTCGACCGAGGCAAACAGAATGGGCAGGTCGTCGCGGCTGATCGGTGCTTGGTTCCGCCATGATGGGTCGGGCCGCCAGGTTGCCAGCCAAACCGGAATGGATTCAGCGGGCATGGGTGGGGCGATGGCGTAGCCTTGGGCCAATTCGCAACCCAGGCGCAACAGCAGTTGCCCGTGTTCCAGGGTTTCCACGCCTTCGGCGATGACCCCGCGCTGGAATGCTTTGGACAGGCCCAGAATCCCCTCCAGAATGGCCAGATCGTCTGGGTCGTCCAGCATGTCGCGCACGAAGCTCTGGTCAATTTTCAGCAAGTCGGCCGGCAGACGTTTCAGATAGGTCAGCGACGAATAGCCGGTACCGAAATCGTCCAGCGCGAAACCGACCCCCATCTCGCCACAGGCCAAAATCACGCTGGATGCGTGGGCAATGTCATCCAGTGCGCTGGTTTCCAGCACTTCAAGTTCCAGGTCGCCAGCCACCAGCGCCGGGTGAGCTGCCATGAGCTGGCGCAAGCGGTCAACAAAATGGGGCTGCGCCAACTGGATCGCATCGACATTGACGCTGACCGGCAACGCCAGGTGGGCAGCCTTCCACGCCTCTATTTGCGACATGGCGGTGTCCAGCACCCAATCGCCCAATGCGATTGCCAGCGGATGGTCTGCAATCACCGGCAGAAACGCCGCAGGCGGCAGCAGGCCGCGCTCGGGGTGCTGCCAGCGGATCAAGGCCTCGGTGCCCATGACCTCGCCGGTGCGCATGTTCACCTTTGGCTGGTAGTAAAGAACAAACTCCCTGGCCTCCAGTGCCTGCTGGATGCGCTTCAGATGCTCGTGGTGACTGCGCACACTGCGGTCGTTTTCGGAATCAAAGAAGTGGTACCGGTTTTTCCCCATCTGCTTGGCCTGGTACATCGCCTGATCGGCTTGGCGCAGCAGTTGGTCGGCATCAATTTCCTCCGCCTGCGGATAAAAGGTCACGCCCAGACTGGCGGAAACGCGCAGCGCATGGCCGCTGTCGTAGACCACCTCCCCGGCCGCTGCGAGCAGGCGCGTCAGCAGGGGCACAGACGACTCGACGTTCGGGAGGTCCAGAAAAATCGCAACAAATTCGTCGCCACCCAGACGCGCCAGCGTGTCGCTCTCGCGCAAAGCGCGCTTCATGCGGCCCGACAACGCGGTCAACAGATGGTCGCCGGCCTCGTGGCCGTATTGGTCGTTGACCGATTTGAACCCGTCCAGATCGAGATACGCCACCACCAGCATCCGGTGGTGGCGCTGCGCCTGGGCCAGGGCCTGCTGCAGACGGTCGGCAAGCAAGGCACGGTTGGGCAGACCGGTCAGGATGTCGAAATGGGCGATGTGTTCGAGTTGCTTCTGATGCTCTGTGCGATCCGTGATGTCGTGGCCGATCCCGAGCACGCCCACCAAGCGGCCGTCCGTGGTCCGCATCGGTACCCTGGTGGTCTCCAGCAGGACGCGGCGGCCGTCACCGGCATAGGTGACCCATTCCTCGTTGCGGGTGGGTCCGTCGGCCGCTACCGCAGCGTGGTCGTATCGGCGAAAGGAATCGGCCAAATCCGCAGGCACAAAATCGTGGTCGGGTTTGCCAACGATCTCGCTTTCAGCCGCACCAAAGAAAAATTCGACGGCGGGATTGCACGAGAGATACCGGCCCTTCGTATCTTTCAACCAGATCAGATCGGGAATGGTGCTCACCAGGGTGTGCAAGTGCGCCCGCTCGGTTTCCAACGCCTGCTGTGCCCGATACCGCTCGCTGATGTCCTCCACCATAGAGACCACGTAATCGAGCTTGCCATCCGGTTTGCGCACATGGCTGACCGCCAGGCGTGTGTAAACAGCATGACCTTCCTTGTGGATGAAGCGCTTGTCCATGGTGTAGCCGTTGATCTCGCCGGCCAGCATGCGGTTGAACTCGGCCAGGTCTGGTCCCAGGTCCTCCGGGTGGGTCACGTCGGCCCAGGTCATGCGGGTCAGTTCGTCCCGTGTGTAGCCCAGCGTTGTGCACAGGGCGTCGTTGACGTCGATCCAACCCTTGTTCAGGCTGGTGATGGCCAGTCCCACGATGGACTGGTCGAAGTAGGCATGAAACCGCTGCAAGCTCGCGTGCTCTTCTGCCGTACGCGCGGCTTGCGCCGCTTGCAGGGTCTCTTTGTCGATCAGCTGCTGTTCGTAGTTCCGGAACATCATGCACAGCAGCATGGTGGCGAGCGGGTAAGACAGCAGCAGCATCCACCAGGCTTGCCGGATGAAGGGGTAACCCGCGTTGTTGGGAATTTGGGTGAACACAAGCAGCTGCATCAGTTGCACCACCACGCCGAGCGCAAAGTAGTCGGCTGCCTGCGGAGGATGCGTGCGCCGCTGCCACCATTGCCGCGCCAACACACCCAGCAAAGCCGACAACAACACCACCGCGATGCCAACCGCCGCTCCGCTGCCGCCCAACTGGTAACGGTAGACGGCCGCCACGCCCGCCGCGATCGCTGCGGGCAGACCGCCGCCCACCACGCCCGCCACCGCCAGCACAATGGAGCGGCCGTCAAAGAACACGCCGGGTGAAAGATTCACCGGGTTCGCCATCCCCAGCAACGCAACGGCCCCAAACAGCAGCCCCAGCACAATCTGGCCTTGCAACGGCTTCTTGTGGGCACGGGAAATCGCCATCTGCCCGGCTGCGACCAAGGCAACCAGGAAAGCAATGTTGTTGATGAGGTTGGCAAGCATGCAGCACAGATGGGCAAGAACAGCGATGGAGCTTAAGCTACGTCGGCACAAATTTGTTGTGTTTTAACGGCCGGGTCTCGTTGGGTCTGCACCGGCTAAAATCACGCTCCTCTCAAGGAGCGCTGCAGCGAGCCATCCACCGGATGGGCGTCAGGCTTGAGACACCGGGCGCACACGGCCCTGCCGGCTTGCCCGGCCCCCAACGGCGCTCACCAGTTTCCGTTCGCAACCCTGGTGAGCCCCATGCCCGTTGTTTCCGACTCCACCGTTTCCGTCCCTTCCCACGCCGCCGCCGTGCCGCCCATGCTGCTCTCGGGCCTGGAGCCGTTGCGCATCGGCGAAGGCAGCCTGTTCGTCAACGTGGGCGAACGCACCAACGTGACCGGCTCCAAGGCCTTCGCCCGCATGATCCTGAACGGTGAGTACGAGCAGGCGCTGGCCGTGGCGCGCCAGCAGGTGGAGAACGGCGCTCAGGTGATCGACATCAACATGGACGAGGCCATGCTCGACAGCAAGGCCGCGATGGTGAAGTTCCTCAACCTGATCGCCGGCGAGCCCGACATCGCGCGCGTGCCGGTGATGGTGGACAGCTCCAAGTGGGAGGTGATCGAGGCCGGCCTGCGCTGCGTGCAGGGCAAGGGCGTCGTCAACTCGATCAGCATGAAAGAGGGCGTGGCCGAGTTCAAGCGCCAGGCCGGTCTGGTCAAGCGCTACGGCGCCGCCGCCGTGGTGATGGCCTTCGACGAAAAAGGCCAGGCCGACACCTACGAGCGCAAGGTCGAGATCTGCGAGCGCGCCTACCGCATCCTGGTGGACGAGGTGGGTTTCCCGCCCGAAGACATCATCTTCGACCCCAACATCTTCGCGATTGCCACCGGCATCGAAGAGCACAACAACTACGCCGTCGATTTCATCAACGCCACGCGCTGGATCAAGCAGCACCTGCCGGGCGCCAAGGTGAGCGGCGGCGTGTCCAACGTGTCGTTCAGCTTCCGCGGCAACGACCCGGTGCGCGAAGCGATCCACACCGTGTTCCTGTACCACGCCATCCAGGCGGGCATGGACATGGGCATCGTCAACGCGGGCATGGTCGGCGTGTACGACGAGCTGGAGCCGGAGCTGCGTGAGCGGGTGGAGGACGTGGTGCTGAACCGCCGGCCCGACGCCGGCGAGCGGCTCGTGGAAGTGGCCGAAAACGCCAAGGGCGCTGCCAAGGACGACAGCAAGAAGAACGAGTGGCGCGCGCTGCCGATCCGCGAGCGCCTGAGCCACGCGCTGGTGCGCGGCATGAACGAGTTCATCAGCGAAGACACCGAAGAGATGTGGCGCGAGATCGAGCGCGACGGCGGCCGCCCGCTCAATGTGATCGAAGGCCCGTTGATGGACGGCATGAACGTGGTCGGCGACCTGTTCGGCCAGGGCAAGATGTTCCTGCCGCAGGTGGTGAAGAGCGCGCGCGTGATGAAGCAGGCCGTGGCCCACCTGCTGCCCTACATCGAAGCCGAAAAACTGGCCCAGGCCGCCGCCGGTGAAGACGTGAAAACCAAGGGCAAGATCGTGATCGCCACCGTGAAGGGCGACGTGCACGACATCGGCAAGAACATCGTCACCGTCGTGCTCCAGTGCAACAACTTCGAGGTGGTGAACATGGGCGTGATGGTGCCCTGCCACGAGATTTTGGCGATGGCGAAGAAAGAGGGCGCGCACATCGTGGGCCTGAGTGGCCTGATCACGCCGAGCCTGGAAGAAATGCAGTACGTGGCCGCCGAGATGGAGAAAGACGCGCACTTCCGCGACGCGCAGATTCCGCTGCTCATTGGCGGTGCCACCTGCAGCCGCGTGCACACCGCCGTCAAGATCGCGCCGCACTACAGCGGCCCGGTGGTCTACGTGCCCGACGCTTCCCGCAGCGTGAGCGTGGCGCAGGGCCTGCTCTCCGACCAGGCGGCCCAGTACATCGCCGACTTGAACGCCGACTACGACAAAGTGCGCACGCAACACGCCAACAAGAAGCAGGTGCCGCTGTGGTCGCTGGCCCAGGCGCGCGCCAACAAGTGGCTCCCCGCATCGCCCCCTCTCCCGCTGGGAGAGGGCAGGGGTGAGGGCTCTCCCGCATCCGCCTGGGCCAGCTTCAAACCCACCAAGCCGAAGTTCATCGGCAAGCGCCAGTTCAAGAACTTCGACCTCGCCGAGATCGCGAAGTACATCGACTGGGCGCCGTTCTTCCAGACCTGGGACCTGGCCGGCCCGTACCCCGCCATCCTGCAAGACGAGGTGGTGGGCGAGCAGGCGCGCAAGGTGTTTGCCGATGCGCAGGCCATGCTGAAGAAGATCATCGAAGGCCGCTGGCTCAGCGCCAATGGCGTGATCGGCCTCTACCCGGCGAACACGGTCAACGACGACGACATTCAGCTCTACACGGACGAGACCCGCAGCCAGGTGGCGCTCACCTGGCACGGCCTGCGCCAGCAGACCGAGAAGCAGGAAGTGGACGGCGTGATGCGCCCCAGCCGCTGCCTGGCCGACTTCGTGGCGCCCAAGGGTGTGGCCGACGACTACGTGGGCCTGTTCGCCGTCACCGCCGGCCTGGGCGCCGAGAAGAAAGAGCAGCAGTTCCTCGACGCGCACGACGACTACAACGCCATCCTGTTCAAGGCGCTGGCCGACCGCCTGGCCGAGTCCTTCGCCGAGTGCCTGCACCACCGCGTGCGCACCGACCTCTGGGGCTACGCGGCCGACGAAGCCTTGAGCAGCGAAGAGCTGATCAAGGAGCAGTACCAGGGCATCCGTCCCGCGCCGGGCTACCCGGCCTGCCCGGACCACTCGGTCAAGCGTGCCATGTTCGCGCTGCTGCAGGCCGACGAGATCGGCATGGCGCTGACCGAAAGCCTGGCCATGACGCCGGCCGCCAGCGTGAGCGGCTTCTACCTGGCACACCCCGACAGCACCTATTTCAATGTGGGCAAACTCGGCGAAGACCAGGTGCAGGACCTGGCCGCGCGCAG
The DNA here is from genome assembly GCF_030656115.1 of Hydrogenophaga sp. Lineage (GTDB taxonomy): Bacteria > Pseudomonadota > Gammaproteobacteria > Burkholderiales > Burkholderiaceae_C > Hydrogenophaga. The sequence continues at coordinate 103,619 of NZ_JAUSOO010000129.1, read as the reverse complement.
CGGCGTGGCGGCGGCCGAACTCAAGCGCTGGCTGGGCACCAACCTGTGAGGGTTGAACAGCCGCACGGGTGGGTCGCCGCTGGGGTATTGGCGGCTCTGGCGCTGGCTGTCTTCACTGGCCAGCGCATTGATCATGAAACGCATGCCCGCAACGCCGGGGCCGGCGGTGTTGACGTGTTTCATGCGTGTGGATTGTGGTGCGGGTGCCTCAACGCGCAGGCCCACTGGAGGTGGGCGTCTCATGAGACAAGAATCCGCTGACCGACGCCCGCTCCACCGTCTGGCGCAACCAGCGGTGGGCGCTGCTGTGCGAGGCCTGGCGGTGCCACAGCGCGTCCACATGCACCGGCGGTACGGGCAACGGCAACTCGCTCAGGGCCAGTTCGTGTTCGCGGCCCGTGGCTTCCACAAAGTGGCGCGGCAGCACGGTCAGCAAGTCGGTGGTGGCCACCACACGCCCGGCGGTGAAAAACTGGTTCACGGTCAGCACCACCCGGCGCTGGCGCGACAGCCCGGCCAGCGCTTCGTCCACAAAACCAAAGGCCCGCCCTGAAAAACTCACCAACAGGTGGCGGGCCGCGCAGTAACTGTCCAGCGTCAGCGGTTGGCCGGCCAACGGGTGGCCGCGCCGCATCACCACCACGTATTCGCCGTCGTACAGACGCTGGTACAGAAAACGGGGGCTGTTTTCTTGCAGGTGCAAGGCCCCCAGCTCGGCCAGCACGCCCGGGAAGTGGCCAATGGCCAGGTCGGCCGAGCCCGATTCCAACAAATCGCGCGGATCGCGGGTGGTCAGCGGCACCACCCGCAGGTTCACGCCCGGCGCTTCGTTTTCCAGAATGTCCATCAAGCCCGGCACAATTTTGGCGGCGGTGGCATCGGCCATGGCCAGCACAAAAGCATTGTGGGCACTGCCGGGTGTGAAATTGCCCGGGGCCAGGGCGTCGCGCAGTTGCTGCAAGGCGTCGCGCACGGTGGGCCACAGCACCAGCGCCACCGGTGTGGGCTCCACGCCGTAGCCCGATCGCCGCACCAGTTCGTCGCCCAGGGTCTCGCGCAGACGCTTCAGCGCATTGCTCACCGCCGGCTGCGTCATGGCCAGGTTGTGCGCAGCCCGGGTGAGGTTGCGTTCGGTCATCACCTCGTCAAACACCCGCAGCAGGTTCAGATCGAGGGTTCGAAAATTGCGTTCATTTATCATTTTCGTGAATGTAATTCATCACAAAAATAAATTGGCGTGACATGCGGGTTTACCCTAGTATTCACCTGTCCAAAAGACATTTGCCATTTTTTAAGGAGTTCGTCATGAGCACCGTTTTCTCTCCTACCCCCGAATCCCTGGGTCTGAACCCGTCCTCCCTGGCCAACAAGGCCGGGACTTACCGTGCCCGTCGCCATTTTGACGGTGCCCGTGGCCTTGCCGCGATGCTGCTCGCCGCCGTGGTGGCCGCGTTGGTGGTGGTGGCCGACCGCCTCATCAGCACCTGGGCCGATGGCCACCTGTTCCTGGCTTGGGTGTGCCTGTGGGTCGTGATCTTTGCCGGCTCGGCGCTGTTTGCCGGTGCTGCCCGCCGCTTGGCCCACAGCGCGATGCGTTCGCTCGATGGTTGGTCGCAAACCATCGCACAAGCGCGCGCCGAAGCCCGTCTGTGGGAGCTGGCCCACCGCGATCCCCGGCTGATGGCAGATCTGACGCAGGCACGTTTGCGTGCGCTTGAAGACCGCAACGACTTCAGCGACGCACTGGCACCGTTGGGCGTGGAAGTCGGCGTGGTGCCGGTCAAGTCTGCTGGTTGGGATGCGTTCATTGAGCGCATGGCCGCCAGCCGCACCCGCAACATGCATCTGCACTACATCTGAGCATGGTGTGAACCTGCGCTGAGCCGGTGGCCCACAAGGCACCGCCCAGCAAAAAAGCCACCGGGTTCCGCCGGTGGCTTTTTTTTCACCCGGACGGATGGTCCGGGGGCTCGGGTTTCAGGGCAGGTTGTGCCCTGAACCGTTTCTTCTTGTGTTTTTACAGCGCGGCGAGGCGCTTCTCCAGGTCTGCCTTGGTCTCCACCAGCGCTTGCGGCAGGTGGTAAGCCAGCTGCTCAAAGTGCGCTTCGTGCAGTTTGAACTCTTCTTCCCAGGCGGCTTTGTCGATGCTGGTCACGGTGTTGAACTGCTCGGCGGTGAAGTCCAGGCCGGTCCAGTTCAGTTCGCCGTAGGCCGGGGCCACGCCAAACATGGTTTCGGTGCCGGTGGCCTGGCCTTCCAGGCGGTCGATCATCCACTTCAGCACACGCATGTTGTCGCCATAGCCGGGCCAGACAAACTTGCCCGCCGCGTCCTTGCGGAACCAGTTCACGCAGAAGATGCTGGGCAGCGTGTGGCCCAGACTCTCCAGCTTGTGCTCCATGTCGAGCCAGTGCTGGAAGTAGTCGCTCATGTTGTAACCGCAGAACGGCAGCATGGCAAACGGGTCGCGGCGCACAACGCCCTGCGCACCAAAGGCGGCTGCGGTGGTCTCGGAACCCATGGTGGCGGCCATGTAGACGCCCTCCATCCAGGTGCGGGCTTCGGTCACCAGCGGCACGGTGGTCGAACGGCGGCCGCCGAAGATGAACGCGTCAATGACCACGCCATCGGCATCGTCCCACTGCGGGTCCAAGGCCGGGTTGTTTTGTGCGGCCACGGTGAAACGCGAGTTGGGATGGGCGGCTTTGGCGCCGGTTTCTTTGGCGATCTGGGGCGTCCAGTCCTTGCCTTGCCAGTCGATCAGGTGCTCGGGCACGGTGCCCGTGTCCTTCTCCATGCCTTCCCACCACACGTCGCCGTCATCGGTCAGCGCCACGTTGGTGAAGATCACATTTTTGTTCAGCGACAGCATGCAGTTCGGGTTGGTGTGCATGTTGGTGCCGGGGGCCACGCCGAAGTAGCCCGCTTCGGGGTTGATGGCCACCAGCTTGCCGTCGGCGCGGGGCTTGATCCAGGCGATGTCGTCACCGATGGTGGTGACTTTCCAGCCGGCAAAACCCGCTTCGGGCGGCACCAGCATGGAGAAGTTGGTCTTGCCACAGGCGCTGGGGAAAGCCGCTGCCACGTGGTACTTCTTGCCCTCGGGGTTGGTCACGCCCAAAATCAGCATGTGCTCGGCCAGCCAGCCTTGGTCACGGCCCATGCTCGAAGCAATGCGCAGCGCCAGGCACTTTTTGCCCAGCAATGCGTTGCCACCGTAACCCGAGCCGTAGCTCCAGATTTCACGGGTCTCGGGGTAGTGAACGATGTACTTCACCTTGGGGTTGCAAGGCCAGCTGGTGGTGTCCGTTTCGCCGGCGGCCAGCGGTGCGCCCACGGTGTGCATGCAGGGCACGAACTCGCCATCGGTGCCGAGCACGTCAAAGACGGCCTTGCCCATGCGGGTCATCAGCTTCTGGTTCACCGCCACGTAGGCGCTGTCGGTCAGCTCCACGCCGATGTGGGCAATGTGCGATCCCAGTGGGCCCATGCTGAACGGCACCACGTACATCGTGCGGCCTTGCATGCAGCCGTCAAACAGGGGCTGCAGCGTTTGGCGCATCTCGGCCGGGGCCATCCAGTTGTTGGTCGGGCCGGCGTCTTCTTTTTTCTCGGAACAGATGTAGGTGCGGTCTTCCACACGGGCCACGTCCGACGGGTCGGAGCAGGCCAGGAAGCTATTGGGGCGCTTGACCGGGTCAAGCCGTTTGAAGGTCCCCGCGTCCACCAGTTGCTGGCACAGGCGGTCGTACTCGGCGTCGCTGCCATCGCACCAGTAAACGGTCTCGGGCTTGCACAGGGCCACCATGTCGGCCACCCAGGCAACCAACTTGGCGTTTTTCACATAGGCGGGGGTATTGAGGTTGAGTCCCTGCATCACGGGTGAATTCATAGGAGAAGCTCCAAAGTTTGTAAAGCGGCAAGCCCAAGAGACACCAACAGCCGCAGGCCGGGAAAGGCGGCGGGCGGCTGTGGGGCACTCTTGTGCAAAAAAGACGGTCGGCGCTCGGGGCTGCTGTACGGGTTGCGGATGCAGCACGAAGGAAAAAAAGGGATGGGTGAACCCAAATTTTGATCCGCGTGTCGGCCTACACGCTTGATTTTATGAAAGCACCGGGTCAGTTACGGGCAAGTTACATGCAAAACCAGCATAACTTAATGCTTATGACGTATGAACTTTGGGCGCAGAACCCGGTGCGACCGGGTGCTTGCGCTCTGCGTCACGCCCATGAAAAAGGCCGAAGGCCCGGATGGGCGTTCGGCCTGGCGGGCTGACGCAGGACGCTCAAGCCATGAAGACAGCGATGAAGGCCAGCAGGAAGATCAGCACAGCGCCAGCCACCGGCAGGACGATGGGCATCAGGGGAACGATGGACTCCACCACATCTTGCGGCTGGTCTTTGTGGCTGTCGTGATCGTGGTGGGACATGGGTTCTCCAGAGGAATGAACAAAACTGCGCTGGATTTTAGGGCAGACACCGCCGTTGCGCGAAAAAAACCGGGGCTACAGCAGCGCATAGGTGGTGCTGGCGCGGCACACGCTCTGACCATCGCGCGCGCCACTGATGTCAATTTCGCCAAACACCAGGCTTTTGCCGGCCCGGATGATGCGCGCCGTGACGAGCGCGTCCTGGTTGGACAGGGGCTTGAGAAAGCTCGTGTTCAGTTGCACCGTGGTCATGGGTCGCTGGTTGCCCAGGCGGGTCACGATGGCCAGCACCATGGCGGTGTCGGCCGCCGACATGAGCGCCTGGCCGCACACCATGCCGCCCACACGGCTGAGCCGATCGCTGTGCGGCAAGCTCAGGGTCACCACGCCATCGGAAAACGACTCCACCGTCAACCCCAAGGCTTGTACCCAGGGCGCAAACCAGTCGGCCAGCGCTTGCTGCAGCGTGTGGGTTGTGACAGGAACCGGCGTGAGCGGAGCGATGGTGGTGGTGGATTCGGTCATCGGATCATTCCTTGCTGCGAAGTTGGGTCAGCCAATGGTCCATCATTTTGCCGGCGGCCTCGCGCCCGCCCAGCCCAAAAGCCAGCGCCACGGCCACGGCCACGGCGCCCAGGGTGAGACCAAACGCCAGGTTCACGATGTCGTCGGCAATGCCCATGGCGCGCAGGCCCATGGCGACCACCAGCGCCAGAATGGCGTAGCGCCCGATGCGGGCCAAGCCTTTGGTGCCGGGGCCGCTGGCACGGTCGATCGCGTCGTGGGCCACATTCGCCAACCAGAAGCCCATCACCAGAATCACCGAGCCCAGCAAGATGTCGCCACCAAAGCGGATGAAGGTGGCCACGATCTCGCTCACCTGCGCAAAGCCGAGCTGGCTGGCCGCTTCCACGCTGGCAAACAGCATGGCAAAAAACAGCGCCACCCGCCCCACGGCGGTGGACGCCGGGGTGCTCTCAAAGGCATGGCCCATGCCGATGCGGGCCGGCAAAGTGTCAAAACCCAGTGTGGCCAGCAGGCTGGCGAGCAGCTTGCTGGCAAACGAGCCCACCAGCCAGGTCACCACCAGAATGAGCGCAGCGGCAATCAGGTGTGGTACAGCTTGCAGCAGCAGGGCCAGCATGTCGGTGGCGGGGCGCGAGATGGCTTCGATCTTCAGGGCGTCCAGCGCCGCAATCAGCGACGGCAGAAACACCGCCACAAACACCAGCATGCCGATGGCGCTGGACAAGCGGACCGACGCCGTCAGTCCGGCTGGCCCGCCCAGCTTGTCCACACCCGCCGTGCGGCTCAGTTGGGTGGTGAGGTTGCGCAGCACGGTGGCCACGATCCAGCCCACGCCGCCGATGATGAAGGCGCCCAGGGCGTTGGGCAGCATGCTCAGCGTTTGGGTCACCATGGCGCGCAGCGGGTCGAGCAAACCGTCCATGTCCAGCGCACCCAAAACGGCCGGCACAAACAGCAAAACAACCAGCCAGAACAGGGCGCTGGCCAAGCCTTCGCTGATGGGCGCCATGCCAGCGTGCTCAGACAATTTCTCGTCCAGCGTGGTTTTGTCCAGCACCTTTTGCGTGAGGGCCCGCACCATGCTCGCCACCAACCAGCCCACCAACGCCAGCACCAAACCGCCCAGCACACGCGGCGCGTAGGCAAACAGTTCGGTGGCCAACGCCGAGAACGGGCCCGACACAATGGCCAGGTTCAGTGAGTTGAACACCGCCACCAGGGTGAGCAAAATCACCACCCAGAACAGGCCCAGCGCCAGCGCGCCTTCGATGTCGATTCCGGTGCCGGTGAGCTTGCCAAACCGGTGGTTCAAACCGGCGAAGCCCAGGCTTTTGCGCACGGCCGCGCGCACCACCACCGCGATCAGCCAGCCCAGCACAAAAATGGCCAGCGCCCCCAGCAGCTGCGGTATATGGCTGCCCAACGTACTTTGCAACGAGTCCCACAAGGCGTTTGTGTTCATGATGATTCCTCCAGGTTGGTGTTAGACACCGCCCCATGATGCAGAGCACAGGGGTGTGCGTCAACCCAGTGAAACGGGATAGTCGCTGATCGCGTTGGAAAAAAGGCGAAAACAGCCAAAGACGTCGAATTGCTGTCACATACGCCCAAGGCGCGCAACCAGGGGAGTGGCGGCGGGCAGCTCTGGCCGCGCAAGCCTTACGGCAGTACGGTATCGAAACCCGCCTCTTGCAGGCGCTTGATCACCAGCGCAATGTGCTCGCGCCCGCGCGTTTGCAGCACCAGTTCAATGGCCACGTTTTGCGCCGCCAGCAACGTGAAGGCGCGCTGGTGGTGCACCTCGTCGATGTTGGCACCCGCTTCGGCCACGATGCCGGTGATGCGGGCCAGGTTGCCCGGCACGTCGCGCGCGTTCACCTGAATGCGCGCCAGCCGCCCGGCACGCACCATGCCGCGTTCGATGATGGAGGCCAACAGCAGCGGGTCGATGTTGCCGCCGCACAGCACCAGGCCCACACGCTTGCCTGCGAAGCGCTCGGGATACTTCAACACCGCCGCCAAACCGGCGGCACCCGCACCTTCCACCAGCGTTTTTTCAATCTCCAACAGCATCACGATGGCCTGCTCAATGTCGCCCTCGTCCACCAGCACCAGGTCGTTCACTTTGTCCTGGATGATGGCCCGGGTGATGAGACCCGGCGTGCCCACGGCAATGCCCTCGGCAATGGTGCTGCTGCCCTGCGGCAGGTGCGTGCCCTTGATGGCGTTGTACATGGCCGGAAAACGCTCGGTCTGCACGCCGATGATTTCGATGTCGGGCCGCACCGCACGCGCCACCGTGGCCATGCCGGCGATCAGGCCGCCACCGCCCACCGCCACCACCAGCGTGTCCAGGTCGGGCTGCTGGCGCAACATTTCCAGCGCCACCGTGCCCTGGCCCGCCACAATGGCCGCATCGTCGTAGGGATGCACAAACACCAGGCCCTGCTGCTGTGCCAGCGTGTAGGCGTGGGCCCGCGCTTCGTCCAGCGTGTCGCCGTGCAGCACCACCTCGGCCCCAAAGCCCTGGGTGCGGTCAATCTTCACGCCCGGCGTGAAGCGCGGCATGACGATCACCGCGCGAATGCCCAGCCGCTGCGCGTGGTACGCCACGCCTTGCGCGTGGTTGCCCGCGCTCATGGCCACCACGCCCCGGGCACGCTCGTCGGCGCTCAACTGCGAGAGCTTGTTGCACGCGCCGCGCTCTTTGAACGATGCGGTGTACTGCAGGTTCTCAAACTTCAAGAACACCTGGCAGCCGGTGAGCTGAGAAATGGTGCGCGATTCCACAAAGGGCGTGTCCAGTACCTGGCCCCTCAGGCGTTGGGCGGCGGCTTCAATGTCGTGTCGTTCCAGCATGCCGCCATTGTGGCCCACCGTTGTCGCTCACCTGCATGGGGAAAAGCCCCACAAATGGCTCAAACACGCTCCATCACGCTCTTCCATGAAACATCAAGCTGGGTTATGTTCCGCTCAGAGGCTGAGCGTTTTTCGGGCGTGTCCGAGCAACGCCTCAAAATGTGCCCGATCAAGGCGCAAAGCACAGCCATAGCAGGGCTATGGCGCGCGTTTGCAGAGACCAGCGGGTGCGTTTTGGGGTGGCGAGCGGGTATGAACGAAAGACTCTCAGTCTCTCAGAGGTTGTGGGTTGCTCAGGCGCAAAAAGGCGAGCTCCACACAACCCCACGTTGACGGCCCACCCAGGGCCGTCAACATTCTTTTCTGGAGGTGTCTGGATGAGCAAACGCACGGTGCAGCCCGCAAGCCCTTGGCCCAGGGCGGTGCTGGAACCGCGAGAGCCCCGCGAAGGGCGCAGCCCCTGTGCGGCAGAAGGCCGGGTGTTTGTGCCCCACGGCCTGCGCCAGGCACCGGTGCTTGACCTCATGTGTTCGCACTTTGTGCTCACCCTCTCCGCGCGCCAGGGTCCCCGTTTCAATGTGCGGCGCGACCTGAACACCTTGCTGTCGCTCGCGGGCCGCCACTTGGTGTGGCCGCTGACCGTGCTGGGCCGCTTGCGTGAGTTTTTGCAACGGCGCTGCCAAGACAATGAACTCTGGCACGGCCACGACCACCTCGGCACGGCCGCCTTCATAGAACGCTACGGCATGTGGCGCGGTCCCTACGAAGAAGGCACGCTGTTTTTCTACCTCGACGAATACGCCAAAGAGTCACCCAAAGACCTGCTCTCGGTGCTCGCCGTCACCGGCGACTGGCTCGGCCAGACCCTGAAAAAACAGTCCACCCTGGTCGAGAAAAACATCGATGCCCTGGCCGGCCTGCTGCAGCTCAACCGCGCCGAGCGCGCCCTGCTGCTCTACGGCACGCTGGCGCGCTACCAGCGTGACCTGCGCTCCATCCTGGTCGAATTCAAAGTGAGCAATGCGCCCGAAGCCTACGCGGCCATCGCCGATGTGGCCGGCGTGAAAGCCAGCGAAGTGGGCGAGGCCTTGCGTGCCGGCTCGCGGCTGGAGCGCATCGGCATGGTCGAAAACCTCATTTCCGAGCACAACATCACCGACCTGGCCGACCTCATGAAGGTGAGCGAAAAACTGCCGCCGGTGCTCATGCGCGAATACCGCAGCCAGAGCGAGCTGATGGCCGTGTTCACCCGCCCCGCCGCCCGCACCAACCTCAGCCCCAAAGACTTCGCCTTTGTCGGCGACGACGTGCAACTGCTCAGCGCCCTGCTGCGCGAGGCCGTGGCGCGCCAGGAGCCGGGTGTCAACATCTTGCTCTACGGCCCGCCCGGCACCGGCAAAACCGAACTGGCCCGCGTGGTGGCCCAAGCCGCCGGGCTGGCGCTGTTTGAAGTGGAATACGCCGACCGCGACGGCAACGCCCTGAGCGGGCGCGACCGCTACCGCTCGCTGCAAATCGCCCAGGTGTTTTTGAAAGGCACGGCCCATTCGGTGCTGCTTTTCGACGAGGTGGAAGACGTGTTCCCACCCATCTCCAGCGAAGCCGCGCAACTCATGGCGCGCGCCGAGCACGTGGCCGCGCCGCACACCGGCAGCGTCAGCGGCAAAGCCTGGGTCAACCAGATTCTGGAAACCAACGCCGTGCCCACGCTGTGGGTGACCAACCGCATCGAGCAAATCGACCCCGCCTTTCGCAGGCGCTTTGCCTACCACCTGGAACTGAAAAGCCCACCGCCCGGCGCACGCGAACAACTGGTGCGCAAAACGCTGGAAGACGTGCCCGTGTCCGACGCGCTGGTGGCCCGCCTCACCGAGCGCAAAGGCCTCACGCCAGCGCAGATTCGCACCGCCGTGCGCTTTGCCCAGTTGGCCACGCCACCAGCCAAACCCGCCGCTCGCCGACCGGGCAAAACCGCCGCGCGCAGCACCCCGGCCCCGGTGCTGGACGCGCTGATCGAGCGCCAACTGCAACACGCCGACCTGGCGCTGGGCCGCCAACCCGATGCAGCGCAACGCCCCAGCGTCACGCAGTACAGCCTGGACATGCTCAACGTGGAATCGCGCTACGCGTTGCCGCGCATCGTCAGTGCACTCAAGGCGCGCGGCCACGGCTGCCTGTGTTTTCACGGCGCCCCCGGCACCGGCAAAACCGCGCTGGCCGAGCACATGGCTCAGCAGCTGGAGCGCCCGCTCATGGTGCGCCGCGCCAGCGACCTGGTGAGCAAGTTTGTGGGCGAAACCGAACAACACATGGCCGCCATGTTTCGCGAAGCCGAGGCCGAGAAAGCCGTGCTGCTGCTCGACGAAGCCGACAGCTTTTTGCAAGACCGCCGCGGTGCCCAGCGCACCTACGAGGTGACCGAGGTGAACGAAATGCTGCAGGGCATGGAACGCTACGCCGGCGTCTTCATTTGCACCACCAACCTCATGGACCGCATCGACCAGGCAGCGCTGCGGCGCTTCACCTTCAAAATCCAGTTCAAACCGCTCACCCGCGAGCAGCGCGAACGCATGTTTGTGGTGGAAGCCCTGGGCGGTGATGCGCCAGCGCTGACAGAGGCACAGCGTTCCCGACTGGCCCAGTTGGTCCAGTTGTGCCCGGGCGACTTCGCCGCCGTGAAGCGGCAGGTGGAGATACTGGCTGAGGCGCTGTCGGCCGACGAATTCCTGGCCCAGCTGGAAGCCGAACACCGCATCAAACCCGAGGTGCGCGAGTCGCGCAGCATGGGGTTTTTCGGGTAATGCCAGGACGCGAACGGCAACGGATGCCGTTCGCTGAGCAAGAAGCCTTGTTCCGGCTGACCGACGACCTCGCGAAGGGTCTGCTTGATCAGGTCACCCCTGGCCCAATCAAAATCAACGTCAGTCTTGCCCCAAACCCACGGGTGCAGGCGCCCGCATGACGATGCGGGTGAACAGGCGGTCAAATTGTGGGTCGCGCGGCACCCGGCTGTTCAACGGGTCCTGGTTGGTGGCGAAGGCGGCGTTGAGCGCGTGCCAGTCGGCGTCGGTCAGGTGCTTTTCGGCTTCGGGCAACACCACGGTTTCTTCCAGCCGCATGTGCTGCAGGTAAAAGTCCACGTACGACGTCACGCTGTCTTCAAATGCCTTGCGCCGCGTTTCGCCCAAATACTCCCAGGCCATCAGCAGGTGCATGAGTTCACGCACACGCAACTCGCCCGTCTCATGGTCACGCTCCAGTTGGTCAATGGCAGCCACTGTGTGGGGCGCTGAGCGGGCCACGCGGGGAAACAACAGGTCCGACTCTTTCGGGTGGTGCAGCTTTTCGGGGAACTCGTCGATGTAGAACAGCATGGCCCGCAGCACGTCAAAAAACAGTTCATGCTGGTCTTTGCCCTCGGGGCTGGGACCGCGTTTGACCATTTGCGTCAGCGACTGCAGCATGGCCGCCAGGGTGGCGTGTTCGTCGCGTATGACGCGCAGGGCTTCGTGGTTCATGGCGTTGTCTCCTGTGGGTTGTTTTGGGCTCAACACAAACCCTGTAAGCATCCTGCAAATCGCCGTTTGCGGTGTTGATGCAGGTCAAAAGCACCCTGCAGCGTTCGGCCTGCACCGGCTCAAGGGCTCCAGCCACTCAACCGTTTGATCCACCCGGCCTGTGCGCCGCGCCGCTCGGCTCTGCCACCGGCGGTTTCCAGCGCTTGAGCAACAGGGCGTTGCTCACCACGCTCACCGAACTCAGCGCCATGGCCGCGCCCGCCAGCACCGGGCTCAGGTAGCCCAGCGCGGCCAGCGGAATGCCGGCGGCGTTGTAGGCAAAGGCCCAAAACAGGTTCTGCCGGATCTTGGACACGGTGCGGCGCGAAATATCGAGCGCGGCGGCCACCAGCATCGGGTCGCCGCGCATGAGCGTGATGCCTGCGGCGTGCATCGCCACGTCCGAACCGCCGCCCTGGCTGTGGCTCATGGCCAGGCCCACATCGGCAGCCGCCAGTGCGGGCGCATCGTTCACGCCGTCGCCCACCATGGCGACGGTGTGCAGACCCCCGCGCTCCGCCGCTGCGCGGGTCGCTGCCCCCCGGGGGGGTTCGAATTCCCCTTTTCCGCCCTGCTTGAGCCAATGCACCACAGCCGCTTTGTCGCCGGGCAGCACCTCGGCAATCACCTCGCCCGCTTCGGCCCGCAGGCCCAGCTTTTTGGCCATGGCCAGGGCCGCGCCCTGGTTGTCACCCGACACCATGAACAACCGCAGGCCCTGCGCGCGCAGGCCGGCCAGGGCGGCGGCGGCACCGGGTTTGGCCTCGTCAGCAAACGCCAGCAGCGCCAGCGGTGACCAGGCGCCCGCGCCGCTCTGCGCGGCCAGCACCGACACCGTGGCACCTTCGTTTTGCAGCGCCTGTGCGCGCTCGGCCAGCGCGCCCAGCGGTGCGGCCAGTTCGTCCATCCAGCGCAGGCTGCCCAGCGCCAGCCGAACGCCCTGCACCGTGCCCCAGCCCCCGCGCCCGTCCACGGCTTGCACATCTTGCGCGGCATCGGGAGCCACCGCCAGACCGCGCGAAGCAGCAGCGTCCATCACTGCGCGGGCCAGTGGGTGGGCGCTTTGGGCTTGCAGCGCGCTGGCGGCCTGCAGCACCGCTTGTTCGTCCACGCCGGGCGCGGCTTCAATCGCTTGCAGCCGGGGGTGGCCCACGGTGAGCGTGCCGGTCTTGTCAAACGCCACCGTGTCCACGCGGTGCGCCACCTCCAGCGCCTGTGCGTCTTTGATCAAAATACCGTGCTGCGCGGCCACACCCGTGCCGGCCATGATGGCGGTGGGCGTGGCCAGGCCCAGGGCGCAGGGGCAGGCAATCACCAGCACCGCCACGGCGTGCAGCAGCGCTTCTTCCACCGGCGCACCGCTCCAGAGCCAGGCCGCCAGCGTTGCTGCTGCAATGACCAGAACCACCGGCACAAACACCGCCGCCACCTGGTCCACCAGACGTTGCACCGGCGCCTTGGCGGCCTGTGCGTCTTGCACCAGCGCAATGATCTGGGCCAGCACGCTCTGCGCGCCAATCGCGCGCACAGCCACCTCCACCGCGCCCCCGCCGTTGAGCGCGCCACCGGTCACAAAATCACCCGGCTGTTTGGCCACCGGCATGGCCTCGCCGGTGAGCATGGACTCATCGGCCTGCGTGTGGCCCAGCAGCACCTCGCCGTCGGCGGCAAAACGCTCGCCTGGCAGCACGCGGATGATGTCGCCCGGCAACAGCTCATCCACCGGCACGTCGGTGAGTTCGATGCGGCGAATGCCATCGGGCAGCAGGTGAGCGCGTTCGGGTCGCAGTGCGTGCAGCGCACGGATGGCGCTGGTGGTCTGGCGCTTGGCGCGGGTTTCCAGCCATTTGCCCAGCAGCACCAGCGTGATCACCACCGCCGAGCCCTCGTAATACAGGTGCACCATCTCGCCCGGCTCGGCCTTCCACCACAGCCAGGTGGACAGCGCCCAGCCCGCCGTGGTGCCAATGGCCACCAGCAATTCCATGTTGCCGGTGAGTGCCTTCAGCGCGTGCCAGCCGGCTTTGTAAAAGCGCGCACCCAGCACAAACTGCACCGGTGTGGCCAGCACAAACTGAATCCATGCGGGCAGCATCCAGTGTTTGCCCAACAGGTCGCCCACCATGGGCAGCGCCAGCGGCGCCGACAGCAACACACCCACCAGCACCGGCCACACATCCACCGGCAGGCCCATCCAGTGCGCGGGTGTGGCGTCGTCCATGGCATCTGTCATGCGTGGTTCGTAGCCGGCGTCTCGCACCGCACGCTTCAACCGCGCCAGGGTTTCGGCATCGTTGGGCCCTGCCAGCAGGATGCGAGCCGACTCGGTGGCCAGGTTCACCGTGGCCTCGCTCACGCCGGCCTGCTTCTTCAGCGTTTTTTCCACCCGCGACACACACGAGGCACAGGTCATGCCACCAATGCCCAGGTCAATCTGGCTCGCAGCAGCGGGGTCGGTCTGGCCGTGGGGTTCGGCCGGTGCGGTCAAGGTCTTCATGCGCACAGCATAAGCTTTCACCCCGTGGGAAGGTCAAGCCACAAGGTGTATCGGGTGTTCGCAACCCGGCTTGACCTTGACACCGTGTCAAGCCTGAACATAGGCTCACCCCAAATCAGCACCTCAACCAACACCACAGGAACCCACCATGAACCAGATTTTTTCCGTGCAAGGCATGACCTGCGGCCATTGCGAAAAGGCCGTCAGCACCGCCATCAAACTGCTCGACCCCCAAGCCGACATCCGCATCGACCGCAGCCAGAACCGGGTGGAGGTGAACACCGAACAGCCGCGCGAAGCGGTGGCCGAAGCGATCCGCGAAGAGGGCTACACCGTGGCCCCATGAAACCCTGCCACCACACGCCCACCCAGGACACCGACCCGGCGCTGGACGCGGTCAGCGCCTGGCCGGTCGCCATTGGCGCGGCGGCACGGCTCAGCGGCATTTCACCCAAAATGCTGCGCCACTACGAATCGCTCGGCCTGCTGGGTGCGGTGAACCGCACCGAGAGCAACTACCGCCAATACAGCCTGGCCGACGTGCACACGCTGCGCTTCATCCGCCGCTCGCGCGACATGGGCTTTGGCCTGGACGCCATTACCGAACTGGTGAGCCTGTGGCACAACCGCCGGCGCAGCAACGCCAGCGTCAAACGCATTGCCCAGAAACACCGCGACGAACTGAGCCAGCGCATTGAAGCGCTGCAAGCCATGCAGCGCAGCCTGGACGGTTTGCTCAACCTGTGTCCCGGCGACGGCCGCCCCGGCTGCCCCATCCTGGACGATCTGGCCCACCCTTGATATGGGTCAAAAGCGAGCCCGCTCTGCGCGCGCAAACGGAACAAATCTTTACAGAAGCGATTCAATAGGTCACCGAGCCGATACACAGGACTCGCACACTGAAGCCACTCCAGAAACACACATCCGCTGCGGTCTCTGGAACGTCTTTCAACCACCGACCCAGGAGAGAACACCATGAAACTGATTTCCAAAAAAGGCCTTGTTGCCGCCGCACTCGCCACCGCCTTTGTGGGCATCTCAGCCACCGCCATTGCACAGGGCATGGGCGGTATGCCGCACGGCATGCACGCACAGCACATGGCCCAGGCCAGCACCGAAGCCGGCAAGCCCGAGATGGCTCAACGCCGTGTCCAGCGCATGGAGCGCATGCAGCAACACCATGCCGAACGCCAGGCGCAGCTCAAAGCCGAACTCAAGCTCACCGCAGCGCAGGAACCCGCCTGGAATGCCTTTGTGGCCCGCACCGCCCAAGCGCCGCGCGCCATGCCAGCGGCTGCGCAGGAAGACTGGTCCAAGCTGACCACGCCCGAGCGCCTGGACAAAATGCAGGCCCTGAGGGCCGAACGCGACGCGCAGATGGCCCAGCGCATCGACGCGACCAAAAGCTTTTATGCCGCGCTCACGCCCGAGCAGCAAAAGGTGTTTGACACCCAGGCCCATGGCGGCATGCAGCGCGCCGGCATGAAAGGCGAACACCGCATGGGCGGCAAAGGCGGCCCCAAAGGCATGGGTGGCATGGGCTGTGAAGCCGGAATGCAGAAACAAAGCTGAGCCAGCGGGCACGTGTTGCCCTGCCCAAAGACGCCCCAACAGCCCCGGTCACCCCGGGGCTGTTTTGCTTGATGCACGTCAAGCCCCGCGCAGCGGCCTGCCGATAAGCTGCCCCGCCATGGACTTCGACCTCATCATCATCGGCGCCGGCCCCGCCGGACTGTGTCTGGCCCGCGCGCTGCGCGGCAGCGGTCTGCACATCGGGCTGGTCGAGCAACACCGCCTGGCATCGCTGCAAACACCGGCATTTGACGGCCGGGAAATCGCCCTCACCCAACACAGTGCGGCGCTGCTGCGCCAGCTCGGCGTGTGGCCCCGGCTGGGCGAAGCCCACATTGCTCCCCTGCGCGACGCCCTGGTGCTCGACGGCGGCGCCGGGCACAGCCAGGCGCGCATGCACATCAGCCACACGCTCAGCCCCAAGCCCGAGCTGGGCTATCTGGTGGCCAACCACCACATCCGCCGCGCCGCCTTTGACGCGGCCATGGCCACAGACCGTGACAGCCCCGGCACGCCACCCACCCTGCACAGCGAGCAACAGGTCACCCACATCCACACCGACGCCCACGGCGCCCACCTCACCCTGGCCAGCGGCACCACCCTGAGCGCCCGCCTGGCCGTGGCCGCCGACAGCCGCCATTCCAGCACCCGCCGCGCCATGGGCATACCGGCCGACCTGCACGACTACGGCCGCACCATGCTGGTGTGCAACATGACGCACGAACAGCCCCACCATGAAACCGCGTGGGAATGGTTCGACCACGGCCAGACATTGGCCCTGCTGCCCATGAACCCCTGCCCGCGCAGTGGGCTGCCGCGCTCGTCGGTGGTGCTCACCCTGCCCAGCCAAACACTGCAGCCCCTGGTGGACCTGCCCGAGGACGCCTTCAACGCCGCCATGGCCCAGCGCTTTGGCCACCAGCTCGGCACCATGCGGCTGTGCAGCACGCGCCACGCCTACCCGCTGGTGGCGGTGTGGGCGCGCCGCCTGGTGGCGCAGCGCTTTGCTGCCGTGGGCGACGCCGCCGTGGGCATGCACCCCGTCACCGCGCACGGCTTCAACCTCGGTCTGCGCAGCATCGACACCTTGGCGCAAGAAATCGTCCGCGCACACCAACGGGGCCAGGACATCGCCTCGCCTGCGCTGCTGGAGCGCTACCAACGCCAGCACCAACACGCCAGCCGCGGGCTGTACCTGGCCACCCACGCATTGGCGCAGCTCTATACCCGCGAAGAAGCGCCCGCTCGCTGGGTGCGCCAGACCCTGGTGGGCCTGGGTGAACGCTTCACCCCGTTCAAACGGGCGGTAGCGGCCAGCCTGACCGGACTGCATTGAACCCGGAAACGGCCGTTGACCGCGCTCTAGCCGCTGGAGAGGCCTTGTGGATGCTGAAAATTTGGCCCACGCGCAAGCTCACTGTTTGGGTGGGTGCGCTTGCGCCCCGATTGGGCGGCCAGGCCTCTCAGACCTGCCCAACTGCCGTTCCTAGGTTTTGAAACCGTGTTTGCGACCCGGCGGTTGCAAACACCTGGCCACAGCCGTCCCGCTGTGCCTTGGCGCCGTGCCTGACACCTGGGCAAACCCGCAGCAGCACACGTAAACTAATGCTGTCAACTTGCCTACCTGCCGTCTTCGCATTCGGCGCTGTCCCATGGCCTCAACCCACGCCAGCTACAAACACGATCAGCACCGTATGCACGAACGCCTCACCCTGGCAGCCACGGCCACTGTTCGCGATCGCGACTTTGCTGTGCGCGACTGGTCATTTGCGGGTTTCTCCATCAACCACAGCCCCGACCTCAACCTCCAGGAAGGTGAAATACACGATCTCGTTTTCTCGCTGCCTTTTGCCCACTACACCGCGCGCTGCCACCTGCGTGCCGAAGTTCGCCATATCGACGCCACGCAAGCGCGCTTCGAGTTCCACGAAGTAGAACCCAACGTGCGCATGCTCATGCGCGACTACGTTCGCCAGACGCTGCACCACGGCGGCAACACGACCACCCCGAGCACCACACAGTCGGCCGCCGAGATCGCCAGTTCAGGCCCACCACGGACACCGCATGCACGCGCCGGTTCCGCGCGCCGGGGTGGCTTGCTGCTTCTGACAGGCGTGGCCGTGGTCGCCGTAGGCGCTTGGGTGCTTCAGTCCCAGCGCAACCTGGTCAGCACGCAGGCAGAGCTGGTGGGCAATACCGTCGAGATTCGCGCCCGCATCGAAGGCTATCTTGACAAAGTCCACATCCACAGCGGGGACGAGGTGCACGTCGGTCAACTGCTGATGGAACTCGACGCCACCGAGGCCCGGCGCAACCTGGCCGCCGCGGGCTACCTGCACCGCCAGCTAGAACGCTCCGTGCAAGCCGCCGAACGGGTGGTGAAGGAAGAAGAACGGCGCAACACGCTCTACTCCCGTGTGGCACTGGGCCGCGAACGCGTGGAAGACGCGCGCACCCAGGAAGCTCAGGCCGCGCTGGTTCAGGCCGAAGGCGAGTTGCAGCGTGTGGAAACACTGCTGAAAAGCGGCTACGTATCCCCCTCCTGGGCCGAAACCCAGCGTGCCACGGCCTTGCAGCGCCGCGCCCAAGCCCTGCGCTCGCAAACCGAAGCGGTGTTGGCACGCGACATAGCCCAGGAAGCGGCAAAGGGACGGTTCTTTGGCGACAACCAGGTGTCCAACAAACTCGGTGAAGTCGTGCTCCACGCAGAACAGCGACGCACAGAACTGGCCCAGGCCTTGGCAGGCATGGGTCCCCTGCTCGCAGAGCTGGAAAACACCCGCCTGCCATCTCCCGAGGCGGGCAAGGTGCGCGTGATCAACCGCAGCCGTGGCGAGTTGGTCAGAAAGGGTGAACTCGTGGCGGTGATCGAAACCCAGGCCAAACCCAACATCCTCGCCAAGTTCACCCACACCGATGCCATTCGCCTGTCGCCCGGACAAGCCGCTGAAATCGAATTTCCCGCTTTGGGCATCCGTTTGACGGGCCGTGTCGAGGCCATCGGTTGGCAGGGCCTGGTCACACAGGGCGGGACGGCCGCCGTGGCAGAAACCGGTATCGGCGAAATCCCCGCCACCATCGCACTGCACGAGCCCATTCCCCAACTGCCCAGTGGTGTGCGCGCACGGGTGGTCATAGACACCGAGCAAGACCTGCTGACCATCCTGCGCCAACGCATGCCATGACCGCGCTCCTGCGCCCCGGTGCACGCCCAAGCGCCTTGGCGGCGGCCGTGCGCAGCCTGCCGGCCACGCTGGCTTATCTGTTGGCAGCGCTGGCCCTGCTGCAAACCCTGCCGCCAGGTTTCTTTCAGAGTCTGCATTCTGGCTGGCTGGCTTTTGGAGCCATCGGCATGGCACGCTACCTCTGGTTGCTGACCAACCAGATACGCGCAGCGATTTACCTGAACGGGGTCTTCCCCCGCCTTCGACGCACCGAGCGCGCGCACCCCACACCGTACCCTCAGCGCCTGTTTGTCGTCGTTCCGTCCTACAAAGAAGACACGGCCATCACCGAGCGCTGCGTGGCCGCACTGGCGCGTGAAATCAGCCTGTTGCCCTCATGGGTCTGCGTGGTGTTCAGTGTCTCCGGGCACAACGAGATCGACCTCATTCACCGCCTGATGCGGCGCCATGGCCGCCGCGAGCGCCTGGATCTGGTGTTCATGCAACAAGCCCACGGCAAACGTGTTGCACTGGGCCAGGCCTTGCGTACCGTCTCGCGCCGCTACCACGACGTTTACCACTGGCACGAACAGGCTCACAGCGATCTGGTGGTGCTGATGGACGGTGACACAGAAGTCACACCTGGCGTGTTTCGCCGCACCTTGGGCTTTTTCAAAACGCTGCCCGACCTCGGCGCACTCACCACCGACGAAATGGGCCACATGGTGACGCCCGAGGCCGCCCGCAGCGCGATAGGTCCCTGGTTCGATCTGAAGTTCGCCAAACGCCACCGCATGATGAGCTCGCATGCGCTGGCTGGCCGCGTGCTCACACTCACCGGCCGCTTCTCCATCTTTCGGGCTGACCCGATCTTGCAACCAGCGTTCATACGGCGCATTGAACACGATGTGCTGAACCACTGGCTGTTTGGCCGCGTGCGTTTTTTGATGGGCGACGACAAAAGCACGTGGTACGACCTGCTGTGCCAAGGCTGGCGCATGCTCTACGTCCCCGATGTGTCTGTGAATTGCCTCGAAGGGCGCGGTGGCAACTTCGTGCGCACCAGCTCGCAACTCATGTTCCGCTGGTACGGCAACATGGCGCGCAACAACGGCCGCGCACTGGGTCTGGGGCTTCAGCGCATGCCCCCCTTTATCTGGCTGAGCCTTTTAGACCAACGCATCTCGATGTGGACCAGCCTGCTGGGGCCGGTCACGGCACTGGTTGGAACCTACCACTACGGCAGCCACATTCTGGTGGCCTACATGGCGTGGGTCGTCATGACACGAACACTCTTTCTCTGGGTGCTGGTTCCCGACGGTTTCGTGGTGCGGCTGCTGCACCTGCCTTTGCAGCTCTACGACCAATGGATCGGCTCACTGCTCAAAATTGGTGCCAGTTTTTTCATCGATCGCCAGCACTGGGCCAAAGCCGGCCATGCCCAACGGCAAGCCGGTGCGCAAGGCTGGAGCCTGCGCACCATATTGGCCTGGTACCGACTGGTGCTTGCCGCATTGCTGTTCTTGTTTTTTTCGCTGTTGTTGACCGGTGTGTTGCAAACGCCCCGCTCTTGGCACTTCGTCCACTGAACCGCACCGGCCCCGCCATCGGCATCCATCCCACAGGGCAACACCACCGCGCTGGTGACCTGGCACCTGCGCGTCGCAGCGTCACCGTGAAAGAGGACGCTTGTGGGAGGGGAAACCGGTTGCGCTGCATCAAGGTGACCGTCAGCATTCGGGTCTAAATTGATGTGTTCGTCCTGAACAGGCACACCCGATGCCTGCGGATTCACCACCAGACCATCCCCCGAACCACAGCCGAGGAGACCCGACTTGCTGTCCGCCTACATCACCCATGCCGACTGCGCCCGCCACGACATGGGTCCGCACCACCCCGAATGCCCCGACCGCCTTGGCGCCATCAACGACCACCTGCTGGTCAAGGGCCTGCTCGACTACATGATCCCGTACGACGCGCCCCTGGCCACCAAAGAGCAGCTCGCCCAGGCCCATGCCTCCCTCTACGTGAGCGAAATTTTTGAAGCCTCGCCCAGCGAAGGCCTGCACGCGGTGGACCCCGACACCAACATGTGCCCGCACACCCTGAATGCCGCCCTGCGCGCCGCCGGTGCCGCCGTGCAAGCCACCGACCTGGTGCTGGCCGGCGACGCACCCACCGCCTTTTGCTGCGTGCGCCCGCCCGGCCACCACGCCGAACGCGCCGCCGCCATGGGGTTTTGCTTCTTCAACAACGTGGCCGTGGGCATCCGCCACGCACTCAACGCGCACGGCGTGCAGCGCGTGGCCCTGATCGACTTCGACGTGCACCACGGCAACGGCAGCGAAGACATCTTTCGCGGCGACGAGCGCGTGCTCATGTGCTCCATCTTTGAAAAAGGTCTCTACCCCTTCAACGGCGAAACCGCCACCGGCGAGAACATGGTCAACGTCGGCCTGCCCAGCCGCTCCGGCAGCGACGCCTTTCGCGAAGCCGTCACCCAACACTGGATACCCGCGCTCGACGCCTTCGCCCCCGAACTCATCTACATCTCGGCCGGCTTCGACGCACACCGCGAAGACGACATGGGCAACCTCGGCCTGGTCGAAGCCGACTACGCCTGGGTGACGCAGGAACTCATGAAAATGGCCCAAAAACACGGCAAAGGCCGCGTCATTTCGTGCCTGGAAGGTGGCTACGTGCTCAGCCCCCTGGCGCGCAGCGTGGCCGCCCATGTGCGCGTGCTCATTGGAGCCGACTGACATCCAGCCCACACCGCCGCCCCCGCTTGGTCGGAAATCCGGGGGCCGGTCTGCTGTCCAAAGACATGGGTTTTGGGCATGATGTTTCAGGCATGCACCAACGCGCCACCGCATCTTTTTTGCAGCAACCCGAGTCCCTCATGGACAAACACTACCTCACCCCCCTCTTCGAACCCGAAACCATTGCGGTCTTTGTCGGCAACACCGACACACCGGATCTACAAATCCCGCAAGCACGGGCCCTGGTGGCCGCGCTCACCGCCCAACGCTTCAGCGGCAACCTGGTGTTTCTGGACATTCACACGACCGGCACCCTGGCCGACCTGGCGCAAACCCGGGCCGACCTCGCCATCATCGTGCTGCCCCCGGCAGAAGCCATTGAAGCCCTGGAAGTGGCCGGGCGCATCAAGTGCCGCGCCGCATTGGTGGTGGGCAGCGGCATACCGGCCGATCGCGCCCTGGACATGCACCGCGTCGCACGCCGCCACGGCATGCACCTGCTGGGCCCCAACAGCATGGGCTTTCAACGCACCCGCAGCGGCCTCAACGCCAGCGTGGCGGGTCCACTGACCCAACCCGGCCCCCTGGCCCTGGTATCGCAGTCGGGCGCTCTCACCGCCTCCATCCTCGACTGGGCCAGCCTCAACGCCGTGGGCTTCTCCACCGTGGTGTCTCTGGGCCCCAACACCTGCGTGGACATTGCCCAGGTGCTCGACTACCTGGCGTCTGATGCACAAACCCACAGCATCGTGGTCTACATGGAAGGCATTTCCAACGCCCGGCGCTTCATGAGCGCGCTGCGCGCCGCCGCCAACGCCAAACCCGTGGTCGTGCTCAAAGCCGGCCGCAAAACCGCCGGCAACCAGGCCGCGCAAACCCACAGCGGCACCATCGTCGGCAGCGACGACGTGTTCGACGCCGCCCTGCGCCGCGCCGGCGCGGTGCGCGTGCGCTCCTTTGTCGAGCTGTTTTCAGCCGCCAAATGCCTGGCCTCGCGCTACCGCCCGGTCGGCAAGCGCCTGGCCATCGTCACCAACGGCGGCGGCCCCGGCGTGCTCGCGGCCGACTGGGTGAGCGAAATTCAGCTGGAACTCGGCCGCCTGGCGCCCGACACCGCCAAAGCCCTGCAACCCCAGCTCGCCCCCCTGGCCTCGTTGTGCGACCTGATCGACCTGTCTGAAGAAGCCACCCCAGCGCACTACCAGGCCGCCATCGACGCCGCCGGGCACGACCGCACCATCGACGGCGTGCTGGTGGTGCACTCCCCCAAAGCCGGCACCAACGCCGCCGACGTGGCGCGCGCCATGGCCAGCCTCAAAGGCCAGATGAGCAAACCGCTGCTGTGCTGCTGGATGGGCGACGCCTCGGTGGTCGAAGCCCGCGAAGTGCTGGCGGCGGCGGCCATTCCCAGCTTTCGAACGCCCGAGGCTGCCGTGGGCGCCTTCGGCAACATCGCCAGCTTTTATGAAAACCAGCAGCTGCTGCAGCAAACGCCGCCGCCGCTGTCCACCCTGGCCAAACCCGACATCGAAGGCGCCCGCCTGCTGATTGAAAACGTGCTCACCGAGCGGCGCAAAGTGCTCACCGAAATGGAGTCCAAGGCCCTGCTCTCGGCCTTTCACATCCCGGTGACGCAAACCATTCTGGCCCGCAGCGCCAACGAAGCCATGATGATCGCCACCCAGCTGGGCTACCCGGTGGCGCTCAAAATCGACTCGCCCGACATCAGCCACAAGAGCGATGTCAACGGCGTGGCGCTCAACGTGCTCAACGCCGTGGGCGTGCGCGACATTTACAACACCATGATCCAGGCCGTCACCAAGCTGCAGCCTGGTGCCCGCATCAACGGCGTCACCATCCAGAAAATGGCGCGCAACAAACGCGGGCGCGAACTCTACATCGGCCTCGTCACCGACGACCCCTTTGGCCCCGTCATCGCCTTCGGCGCCGGTGGCACCATGATCGAACTCATCAACGACCGCGCCATGGAACTGCCGCCGCTCAACCAGTTCCTGGCGCGCCGGCTCATCGACCGCTCCCGCGTGGCCGAAACCCTGGGCGACTGGCGCGGCGCCAGCGCGGTGGACCGCGACGCCCTCGAACACGTGCTGCTGCGCGTGTCCGAAATGGTGTGCGAACTGCCCCAGCTGCGCGAAATGGACATCAACCCCATCATCGTGGACGCCTCCGGCGCCGTGGCGGTGGACGCCCGCATCGTCATCGACAACGCACCCGCCACAGCCCGCAACTACGCCCACCTCGCCATCCTGCCCTACCCGGCGCGTTACGAGCAGGTGTGGCCGCTGCGCGGCGGTGGCGAATACACCATCCGCCCCATCCACCCCGACGACGCCCAGATGCTGCAAGACCTGGTGCAACACCTGTCGCCCGAAAGCCGGTATTTCCGCTTTGTGTCCTCGCTCAAAGAACTGCCGCCGTCCATGCTCTCGCGGCTCACCTTGATCGACTACGACCGCGAAATGGCCCTGGTCGCCATCCACCGCACCCGCAAAACCGGTGCCGACGGCGAACCGGTCGAAACCGAACGCATCGTCGGCGTGTCGCGCTACATCACCAACCCCGACAAATCCAGCTGCGAGTTCTCGCTGGTGGTGGCCGACGACTTCAACGGCAAAGGCCTGGGCTCGCGCCTCATGCTCAGCATCATGGAAGAAGCGCGCGACAAAGGCCTGACCGAAATTGAAGGCCTGGTGCTGGCCAACAACCCCGGCATGCTCAAACTCATGAAAGGTCTGGGCTACACCATCAAAACCTTTGCCGAAGACCCCGACTTCAAGTTGGTGACCCACCCCCTGTAAAACCGGGTTTTTGTACCCCTACCCCTTCCGAAACCGCCCGCCGAGGCGGTTTTTTTGCATCTGCGGTTTCCCGTTTGTTATCTCTCTATAGCTTTAATACAAATTAGTAGCAGTAGTAGAGGGGCCGATTTTTTGTGAACAACCCGGTTTTTTTCAATGCCGACAAACACTTAGGCCCTGCAAAAGCCTGTGCAGACGCCCCTGTTGCCCGATGACAGCAGCGGGGACAACTTGAGGTTGGGTGCCCACCCTGTGGATAACGTGGAAGTTGCTAAAAAGTTATCAACAGGGTTGTGGTCAAGCTGCCTGGAAGCGGCGGGATGGTGGTGGGGTGGCGTCAATGGGTTGGTGGCGAATCCCGCATCGACGCTCGCCGTATTGGCTTGAGCCATGGCCTCAGGACGTGCTCGGACCACCGCATCCTCGGCAACGAGATCAAAAAACTCGCCGTCTCTGAACCCTTGCGTTCTCTTTGTCCCGTGTCATATCTGGTATCACGCCAGTCCACTGGCTGCTGAGCAAACGAAAAACTACAGTGCTTCACCCATTCGCTTGAAGTCACAAACAGGAGACACACATGCCAGCCCTTCCATTGCCCATCCGCCGTCTGCTACCGAATCCCGTGAGAGGGTTTTTGTGCTGTACGGTGATCACCCTTTCAGGGTGTGCTGCGGTTTTCACGGCTGCGCACAGCCCGGTGGCGCACGAACAGGTGCGCTACGACAACGTGGCGATAGAAACCCTGGTTCAAGGGCGTGGGCCAGCCGTCGTCATGCTGCCGTCTCTGGGACGCGATGGCCTCGAAGATTTCGACACCGTTGCCGAGTCGCTCGCGGCTTCGGGTTTCAAGGTGCTGCGTCCGCAGCCCAGGGGCGTCGGGAAGTCCTCTGGGCCGATGGTCGGTCAGGACCTCAATCACTTTGCGCGCGATGTTGCCGAAGTGATCGACCGGTTGGGCGACGGGAAGGCGGTGATCGTCGGTCACGCGTTTGGCCATTTCATCGCTCGAATGACGGCCATGAAGTACCCGACCAAGGTCCGGGGTGTGGTGCTGGCGGCGGCATCGGCCAAAGACACGGCCGAACGAAATCCGAAAGTCTGGGCAACGCCCGTCATCGCCGGCGATCTGTCCTTGCCCGATGCGCAGCGCCTGGCCGCGCTGGAGTTGGGCTTCTTTGCGCCCGGAAACTCTCCAAAGTCCTGGCTCGGTGGCTGGCACCCGGCGGTCAGCAAGATGCAGCGGGAGAAGCGGGTGCCACTGTCCGAGTGGTGGTCCGCCGGCAGCGCACCATTGCTGGAACTGATTCCGGAAGACGACCCGTTTAAGCCGCGAGATCGCTGGGACGAGTTGAAGGTCGAGTATGGGCCACGGGTTACCGTGGTGACCATTCCCAAGTCGTCTCACGCCCTGTTCATTGAGCAGCCGGTGGTGGTGGCCAAAGCCATTGCGGACTGGTCCAAACGCCTCCCCTAACCGCATGGCAGGCGGATCGACGCATCGGCGGGGCGCGGGATGCGGCCACCACGTGCAACGTCGTGGCACACCTGATTTCACCGGGCGCCGGGTGCCTTTGCGCAAAGGCCGTGCCCACCTGCCGTTCTCCTCACACCCACCCATTACCCCATTCATCAGGAGGGGCCATCCATGCCCATCAAAGACATTGCTTTCGTACGCTACCAGGCCACCGACCTTGACCGGATGGAATCGTTCCTGGTCGATTTTGGTCTGCATCGAGCACACCGCACCCCAGAGGCCCTGTACATGCGCGCACACGATGCTTCGCCATTTGTCCACGTGACAGAACTGGGAAGCAACAACCAGACGCTGGGCTTCGGCTTGCAGACTTCCAGCGAATCGGACCTTCATGAGATCGCCGCCCATGTGGGCTCGGTGGTTTCTGACAACCCCGAGCCGGGTGGTGGGTTGCGGGTGCGTTTCCGTGACCCGAACGGGTTTCTGGTCGATGCGCTGTGGGGCCAGGCGCAGGGCACGGCGCTGCCCGCTCGGCAGCCTATTGCCATGAACCCAGCGGTGGGACGCCAGCGCATGGGGCGCACCGTGCGCCTGTCCGCCAAACCCTGCGAGGTCGCCCGCATTGGCCACGCTGCGTTGTTTGTCAGCGACTTTCGCCGTTCCTACGACTTCTACACCCGCGTGCTGGGGTTCAAGCCTTCAGACACCTACTGGGCGCAGGAGGAGTCCAACGTGGTGGCCGCATTCATGCACTGCGGACTCGGGCAACAGTGGACCGACCACCACACGATTGCCTTGATCACCGCCCGAGACGGACGGGCGCGCTTCGCCCACACGGCGTTTGAAGTGCTGGACCTCGATGACCTCGCCCAGGGCAGCAAGTACCTGACCTCCAAAGGCCACCGCCATTCCTGGGGCATTGGCCGGCACATACAAGGTAGCCAGTTGTTCGACTACTGGATCGATCCGTTCGGCAACAAGATCGAGCACTGGACCGACGGCGATCTGGTGAACGACGACACACCGGTCGGGCATGCAAAGGTGGGCGCCGATGAGCTGAGCCAGTGGTCACCCCCGATGCCCGAAGACTTTCTGAAGTGAGCGGAGTCCATCCACGGGTGCGATCCACGCCGTGTCGGCGCGAACAGTCTTTCCAACGGTACACATGAAACACAACCTGCTTCGCGCCATCCTGCTGGCTTTGGGCCCCTTGCTCAACCGCGCGGCCCGCACCAACCCGGCATACCGGGCCTTCCTGAAGCGGCACGACATCGTCGCGCAGATTCAGCTCAAGGATGGGCGTGTGGCGCGGCACTTCAGCATCCGCTCGGGGCGTGTGCGCTCCATGGCGGGGCTGCACCCGTCCCCCGATGTGGCGTTGGTGTTCAAGGACATCGCGACAGCGCTGACCATGATGCGGCCCCATCCCGACATGGGCGAGGTGGTGCATGCGGCCAAGAACTTCAGGGTTGTTGTCAAAGGCGACGATGCCCTGTGCGTGTGGTTCATGCAGGCCCTCAACCAGATGCAGATGGCGGGCCTGCGCATGGGGGTGCCTCAGGCCGACGGTTGCACCCGGTTTACCACGCTGACCAATGGCGGCCCGCTGTTCGTGCACGTCAAGAACGGGCGCATCGTCCGGCTCACCCCCGTCGTGTATGGCCGTGGGGATGCACCCGGCTGGTCGATCCAGGCCAGGAACCGAACCTTCAAGCCCGTGCACAGCGCCTCCGTGGCGCCGCATGCGCTGGCAATGAAGTCGGCCGTGTACTCCGAAAAACGCCTGCTTCAACCCCTGCGGCGGGTGGATTTTGACCCCCATGGTGAACGCAACCCGCAGAACCGCGGGAAGAGTGAATACGTTCCGATCTCGTGGGACGAAGCGCTCGACATCGTGTCCGGTGAAATCTTGCGGCAGCGTCAAGCCTACGGGCCGGGCGCCATGACCCTTCTGCACGGATCCCACCACCAGTGGGGCAATGTGGGCTACTACCTGTCTTCGATGCTGCGCTTCGGGAACCTGGTGGGCTTCACGCGAATGGCCGCCAACCCCGACAGCTGGGAAGGCTGGTACTGGGGCGCCACCCACCACTGGGGCCACTCGCAGCGGGTGGGGATTGCGGGCAACTACGGAACGATCGCAGACTGCCTGCAACACGCCGAACAGATTGTTTTCTGGTCCTCTGATCCGGAGTCGACCAACGGAGCGTACAAGGCCTTCGAGGGAACGCAGCGTCGGTTGTGGGCGAAATCCTTGGGCATCGAGTTCGTTCACATCGACCCCGTGCTCACACCCACAGCGCAGTTGCTGGGTGGCCGGTGGATTCCCATCAAGCCCACCACCGACCCCGCGCTGGCGCAGGCCATCATGCACGTGTGGATCGTCGAACGCCTGTACGACCAGGACTATGTGGCGAACCGAACGACCGGCTTTGACGAGTGGCGCGACCACATCCTGGGCCAGGACGATGGCGTGGAAAAGACGCCCGAATGGCAGGAGCCCGAAACCGGCGTGCCTGCCTACGTGGTGAGGGCACTGGCGCGGCAATGGGCCAGCAAGAAGACGTATCTGTCGGTGGGTGCGCAGGGCAGCGGCTTCGGGGGCGCAGGGCGCGGCGCCACGGGTGCGCAGTGGGCCCGCAGCATGGTGATGCTGATGGCGATGCAGGGGCTGGGCAAGCCCGGCATCAACTTCGGCTGCCTGGAGGGCGGCGCGCCGGTCGATCACGAGTTCTACTTTCCGGGGTATGCCGATGGCGGCATTTCAGGCGACCTGCAGTTCAACGGCAACTCGGTCAACAACTACCAGCGCATGCCGCATGTGCTCACAGTGAACCCCGTGCGGCAGATGATTCCCAAACAGCAGTTCCCTGAAGCCATCATCCAGGGGCAGGCCATGGGTTACCCCTGGGACGGCATGGCGCCCGAGTTCCAATTCGTGCCGATCCGCTATCCGACGCCCGGGCACGCGCGGGTGCACATGATCTACAAGTACGGCGGATCCTTCTTCAGCACGCTGACCGAGTCGGCGCGCATGGTCGAGGCCTACCGGCACGAGAGCATCGAGTTCGTCGTCAACCAGTCGATCTGGATGGAGGGTGAAGCGCAGTTCGCCGATGTGATTCTGCCCGCCTGCACCCAGTTCGAGCGCCACGACATTGGCGAATGGGCTTCCGGTGGCGGGCTGATGCAGCACGGGACCAACGGCCTGAACCACCGGCTGATTGCCATGCAGCACAAGTGCATTGAGCCACTGGGTGAGTCCAAGAGTGACTATGAAATCTTCAGCCTGATCCTGCAGCGGCTGGGGCTGGGCGCCTTGTTCACCGAAGGTTGCACCGAGCTGGACTGGTGCAAGCGCATCTTCGATTCCTCGGACGTGGCCCGGCACATTTCGTGGGCAGACTTCTGCAAGAAAGGCTACTTTGTCGTGCCTGCGGAGCAGCCGGGTCTGGAGCCTCCCGTGAATTTCCGCTGGTTTGCCGAAGGTCGGACCAAGGACATTCCAGAGGCGCAGCCACTGCCTTCCCAGTATGCGGGCGTGTACGGCAAGGGCTTGCAGACGCCCAGCGGGAAGATCGAGTTCATTCCTGAACGGCTCAAACGGGCCGACCCCGACAACCCCGAGCGGCCTGTGGTGAACAGGTATGTGCCGGCGTGGGAAGGGCCGCAAACCAACGAGCTGATCGAGCGCTTTCCGTTGCAGCTCATTGCCACCCATTCGCGCTACAGCTTCCACACCTCGGTGGACGGCAAGGGCAGCTTCACCAACGACATTGCCGACCACCGCATGTGCATCAACGGCCATTACCACTGGATCGTGAAGATGCACCCGGACGATGCCCAGGCGCGCGGCCTCACGCACCGCTCGCTGGTCAAGGTGTTCAACGATCGCGGGGCGGTGATCTGCGCCGTGGACGTGTCGCACCTGGTCCACCAAGGCACGGTCAAGTCGTTCGAAGCCAGTGCCGAGTACCAGCCGCGCTTCCTCAACGGGGAGTGGGTCGACATCGGTGGCTCGCTGAACATCCTCACCTCGGCCCGGCCCCAGCAGGTGCGCTCCAGCAGCATGAGCCCCAACTCGTGCCTGGTGCAGGTGGCGCCCTGGCGGGTGCACGTCTCAGAAACCGAAGGAGCCTGACATGACGGCACAGAAACGTTGGAACCTGGTCGTTGATGTGGCCTTGTGCGAGAACTGCAACAACTGCGTGTTGTCGGCAAAGGATGAGCTGGTGGGGAACCGCTTTGCCGGTTACTCGGAGCCCCATGCGCCGCAAGGGCGTGGCGTGATGTGGATCGAACGACGGGTTCGAGGCTCCGGGCACATGGTCGATGCGGCCCACGTTCCCATGACCTGCAACCACTGCGACGACGCACCTTGCGTGCGCGCCGGGCAGGGCGCTGTGATCCAGCGGCCAGATGGGGTGGTGTTGATTCACCCAGAGAAGGCGAAGGGGCGACGTGATCTGTTGGACACTTGCCCGTATGGGGCCATGGTCTGGAACGAAGACTTGAACCTGCCTCAGACATGGTTCTTTGATGCACACCTTCTCGACCAGGGCTGGGCGGCGCCTCGCTGCGTGGGCAGCTGCCCCACGGGGGCCATGCAGGTGTACAAGGTGACCGATGCCGACATGGCCCTGAAGGCCACCGAGCAGGACTTGCGTGTCCTGAGGCCCGAGCTGGGAACACGGCCACGTGTCCACTATCGGAACCTGCACCGTTGGGACCGCAGCTTTGTCGGCGGCACCGTGTTGAGCGACACCGGCCGCCTGGAAGCCCTCGCAGAGGCTGAGGTGGAGCTTCTCGTTGCGGGGTCACCGCTGGCGGCGAGCCGCACGAACGCGTTCGGCGACTTCAGGTTTGACAACCTGACCCCGGGCGACCGAGAACTCACCCTGCAGATCGCGCATCCCGGGTACCTCCCGGTGACCTGTGTCACCCCGGTGCATGCGGATGGCGTGAACCTGGGCGTCATCGTGTTGCGCCCTCCCGAAACTGCATAGCTGGTTTCATCGGTCAGCGGGTCACTTTTGGGCGGCAACTTCCTACCATGCCGCTGTTGCAAACGTTAAAACAATCCATTGGAGACACACTCATGCATCGCCGCACCTTCATTCTGGCCACTTCGTTGATCGCCCTGGCCTCCACGGCTTCGGCACAAGGCTGGCCGGAAAAAACCATCCGTTTCGTTGTGCCGTTTCCTGCGGGGGGGCCACTGGATTCTGTCGCCCGAACGCTGGCTGAGGCGGTTTCCGTCAAATTGGGCCAAGCCATCGTGGTTGAAAACAAGGCCGGTGCGGTTGGAAGCATCGGCACAGAAAACGTGGTGAGGTCGCCAGCAGACGGCTACAGCGTGCTCCTGGGCTTCTCGGGCGGGCATGCACTGACGCCATCCATCATGTCGCTTCGCTTCGACCCCCTGAAAGACGTTCCGCCGTTGCTCGGATTGGCCCGCAGCGAGCTGGTCCTTGTGTCGGGGAAAAGAGCCAAAGGACAGTCGATCACCGACTTCATCAAGGTGGCCAAGGACAAGGACAACCTGGTGGGGGGCATCGGTACCGGGTCCACAAACCACCTGGTCGGTGAGCTGTTCAAGCGCGCAACGGGCATCAAAGGGACCCATGTTCCCTATCAGGGTGCGGCACCTCTGTCCATTGCGGTAATGGTCGGCGAGGTTGACTTTGCGGTGCTGGATGTTGGCGCCGTGCTCCCGTACATCCAGGCCGGCAGCATGGTTCCCTTGGCGGTGGCCAGTGCAAAGAGGTCCTCTTTTCTTCCCGATGTGCCAACGTTCGTCGAGGCCGGCGTGGCCGGTGTGATGTTCGAGAACGTGTACGGTGCATTTCTCCCGGCAGGCGTTCTCCGTGAGGTTCAAAACAAACTGGGACAAGCGATTTCATTTGCACTTGACACGCCCGCGGTCAAAACACAGTTCGGCAGACTCGGTGTTGTTCCTCTGACCATGGGTGCGGATCAGCTTGACACGGTGATCCGACACCAGGCAGCAACACTGGTGCCCGTGGCACACGAGCTCAACATTTACCTCAAATGAGGTCATGTGACGAAGGCCGCCCGAGCCGGCGGTGGTTCTCCCTGGCTGTGCTCACCGGCTTGTTGGGGGCCGGCGTGGGCCGGGCGCAAGCGCTCAAGCCGATTGTGGTCGGACAGGTCGGGTCGTTGACACACCCTCAGGTGGCGGGCCCGACCACGCAGTACCGGGCGGGCATTGCACTGGCCATGGAATTTGTCAACGCCAGAGGCGGTGTTCACGGCCGACCGCTGAAACTGGTGTTTCGCGAGGATGATTTTGACCCGGTGAAGTCGCTCGATCTCGTCAAGCGGCTCGTTGCTGAGGACGATATCGTTGCCCTCGTGGGGAATGTGGGGACGCCATCGCTGCTGCACCTGGCGCAGCAGGGGACGCTGGAGTCGCTCAAGCTGGCCAGCTTCGCCCCCATTGCCGGTCTTCAATCGGCGCTGGATAAGCCGAATGTGTTTCCGGTTCGGGCCAGCTATGAGGACGAACTGCTGGCCATGTTTCAGCACGCTGCGCAGCTGATGCGTTCCCGCGTTGCGTTCCTGGCGATCGACAGCGGCGTAGGACGGTCGTTGTCGGTTGTCGCCGCCGAGCTGTCGCAACGTGCCGGCGTCGTTCTCGATCCGCCCTCGCTGTTCACTTTTGAACCCGATCCAGGGCAACAGACCCAGGCGATCGAGCAGGCGATTGATCGGTTTGCGCCAGGACGTCCCGACGCCGTCGTCCTGATCGCCGCGGGTCCCGGGTTCGCCGCGGCGGCGCGTTCACTCAAGGCCCGGTACGGACTCTCCTTGCCCATCTACTGTCTGGGTTGGGTCACGCCCACGAGCGTTGTGAAAGCGGTGGGGCTTCAGATGGCCAGAGGCATCATGCTGACCCAGGTCATGCCCTCCCCGAACACGAACGACGTTGCCATCGTCAGAGACTTCCAGACGCAGGTGCTTGCCCAGTCTCCAGCGCAAGAGGTCAGCTACACGCTGCTGGAGGGATTCGTTGCTGGGCGGATCGCCGCCGAGATCGTTCGCCGCAGCCCCAAGCCGAGTCGCGACGCCGTTCTTCAAACCGCACTGACCACCGGCGATTTGAGCGTCGCCGGGTTCCGGGTCGCGTACGCCCCCCGCCAACGGCGCAGTCTGCAAAAAGTCGACATCACCATCATTGGGGCGTCTGGCACGCTCCTGCGCTGAGAGGCTGAGACGGCCCGGTGCTTCTTCCCGTATCGAATCCCCTTTCTACCTTCTCGAACCATGCTTCCAAACGCCTTCATCTGCGATGCGCTGAGAACACCTTTTGGCCGTTACGGCGGCGCCCTGGCGTCGGTCCGTGCCGATGACCTGGGGGCGATGCCGATCGCTGCGATCATGGCGCGGCATCCCCGGACCGATTGGGCCGAAGTTGCTGACGTCATCTACGGGTGTGCCAACCAGGCGGGTGAGGACAACCGAAACGTGGCGCGGATGAGCGCGCTTCTCGCTGGCCTTCCCGTGGGGGTTCCGGGCTCGACGGTGAATCGGTTGTGCGGGTCGGGCCTGGATGCGATCGGTTCGGCAGCCCGAGCCATCCGGTGCGGCGAGGCGGAGTTGATGATGGCCGGCGGTGTCGAGAGCATGTCGCGGGCGCCCTTTGTGGTCGGCAAGGCACACGCGGCCTTCTCCCGCAGCGCCAGCATGGAAGACACCACCATCGGCTGGCGCTTTGTCAACAGGCTGATGAAGGAGCGCTACGGGGTTGACACGATGCCGGAAACGGCTGAGCACGTGGCCACAGCGTTCGGCATTGATCGGCCGTCCCAGGACCGCCTGGCGCTGGCATCCCAGACCAAGGCGCTCGCCGCACAGAAGAACGGCCTCTTCGACGTGGAAATCACACCGGTGGTGATCGCGCAGAAGCGCGGAGATCCCATCGTCGTGTCACAGGACGAACATCCGAGGGAAACCAGCCTGGATGCGCTGGCCAGACTCCGGGGGGTTGTGCGCACCGACGGCACGGTGACCGCAGGCAATGCGTCGGGCGTCAATGACGGCGCGTGTGCCCTCCTGCTGGCGAGCGAGTCTGCGGCGGCTCGGCAGGGCCTGACGCCGTTGGCGCGGGTGGTTGGCATGGCCACGGCGGGTGTGCTGCCGAGAATCATGGGAATGGGCCCCGTGCCAGCAACCCGGAGGGTTCTGGCCCTTTGTGGCCTGACCCTTGACCAGATGGATGTCATCGAGATCAATGAAGCCTTCGCGGCCCAGGCCATCGCCGTCCAGCGCGAGCTTCTGCTTGCCGAAGACGATCCCCGCGTCAACCCCAACGGCGGCGCCATCGCGTTGGGGCATCCTTTGGGTGCCAGCGGCGCTCGGCTGGCAATGACCGCCGTCCACCAGCTGCACCGCAGCCAGGGACGCCATGCGCTGGTGACCATGTGCGTGGGCGTGGGACAAGGCATCGCCGTTGTTCTGGAGAGGGTGTAGGTCGGGCGCTGATGGTTGGGCGCACCAGGCACACCCCATACAATCGCGCCGGCACCCACTTCACATCCGATCACCATGGATCTTGCGCGACTCAAACTCTTTGTGCAGGTCGCCGATGCGGGCAGCCTGAGCAAGGTGGCCGTGCTCCACGACGCCGTTCAGTCGGCCATCAGCCGGCAGATCTCGGCGCTTGAGCGCGAGTACGGGGCCCGGCTTTTTGACCGCACCGGGCGCGGCGTCATGCTCACCGACCGCGGCCGAAGTCTCTACCCTGAAATCAAGGCCTTGCTGGCAGAAGCCGACCGGGTCGAAGGGCTGCTGCGGCGCACGGATGAGCTGCCGGTGGGCGAGGTCCGGATCGGCCTGATGCCCTCGGTGGCCGAGCTGCTGGTCGCCCCGTTGTTCGGACGGGTGAAAGAACGCTTCCCCGAAGTTCGACTGCACCTGTTTGAGGGGTCCAACGGGCAGCTCGACGCCTGGATCGCGACGGGTCACCTCGATATTGCGGTGCTGTACCGGTACGGGCGACAGACCCGTGCGCTGGAAGAGCCGCTCTTTGATGTGGACACCTATGTGGTCGGCGCACCGGGGGATCCGCTCACCTGCGCTTCCTCGGTGCCGTTCTCCGCGCTGGATGGTTTGCCGCTGGTGCTGCCGGGTGAACCCAATGGCTTGCGTGCGGCCCTGAACCAGGTGGTGCGACGCCAGGCGGAGGGCTTTCGCCTCAATACGGTGCTGGAGGCCGACTCGCTGCCGATCCAGCGCAGCATGGCCAGCCACGGCCAGGCCTACGCCATTCACGGCGGCGTGGTCGTGCGGCGCGACGTTCAGGCGGGCGTGGTCAGTGCGGCACCGCTGGTGGAGCCGAGCATTCGCCGAACGGTGGTGGCGGCCACGTCCACACAGAAACCGCTGACGCGCGCCGCGCGCGAGGTGCTGCGCCTGGTGAGAACGCTCGCTGAGGAGCATGTGCGCGCCGGCACCTTCGAAGCACCGACGCTGGAGCCCGACGGCGGCGACGCCGCGACCCCGCCTCAGAACCCGTAGAGCGAGGCCGGATTCGTCACCAGAATGCGGTGCAGCAGATCGTCGCTGTCGGTCCACCGGTCCAGCAGGTCCAGCAGGGCCGCAGGCGTGGGCCGGTAGGTGGTCATGCCCAGGTACGGCCAGTCGCTGCCCCACAGCAGGCGCTCGGGGTTGGCGCGCAGCAGTGCTTCGTGGAACGGCTGGACGTCTTGGTGGGTTCCCGGCTCTTTGGAGTTGCGAAACACCGTGAGCTTCACCCAGGCGCTGCCGTCTTCGACCAGTTGCCGGACGGTCTGAAACCCTGGCGCCGCAACGCCGGCCGCGACGTCGAAGTAGCCCATGTGGTCGATCACGAGTGGCAAACCCCATGCGCGCAAGCTGCTGGCGTGCTCGGCCAGTGTCGCCGCGTTGGCCCAGATCACCGCGTGCCAGCCCAGCTGGCGCATCAGGGGCGCCAGACGGTGCAGGGCGTCGAACCCCACGCGACCGTCGAACTGTTGCGCCGCGGTCGGCCCGGCCACATCGGTGAAGCGAAGTCCGCGCACCCCGCCGGCGTGGAGTTTCTTCAGCTCATCGAGCGTGGTGTCGCCGGGCACCGTGCCGATGCCGCGCAGGCGATCCGGCGCATGGGCGATGGCATCGAGCATGGCCCGGTGGTCCCACCCATGGGCGCTGCCGTGAACGAGCACACCCCGGTCGAAGCCCACCCGGTCCAGCATGGCCAGGTGGTGGGCCTTGGGGGCAGGGGCGGGCGTGTAGGGGCGCGGATCGGCCAGGGGAAACGTGTCGTACGGACCGAACACGTGGGCGTGGGTGTCGCAGGCACCGCGGGGCAGCGCGCGGGCCGGAGTGGCACATGTGGGAAGGGTGCTGATATCGGACATGGTGTCAGCCCTTCGGTTGGGCCGGTCGTTCGGGCAGCGGCGTCCCCGCGTCGGGCGGCAGGGGCACTTCGTGTGCGTTGAGCGTCATGGCGATGAAGCTGTAGTAACCGATCACCGCCACCAGTTCCACCACCGCGCGGGTGCCGAACCGCTGCGTCGCCTGGCTGTAGGTTGCGTCACTCACGCGGTGGGTTTCCAGCAGCTCCACGGCGAACGCGTGGATGAGTTTCTCGTCGTTGTCGGCAAACGGCGGGGGCTCGAAGTTTGCAATGGCGTGGCACACCTCGGCAGAGAGGCCCTCGCGCTGTGCAATGCGGGCGTGCTGGAACCACTCGAACGGCGAATCCCAGTGGCGCGCGGTGCAGACGATGGCCAGCTCGTTGAGCTTGGGTGGCAGCACGGTCCGGTAGCGCACGTGTTCGCCAAAGGCCTGCGCCTTGTCGGCCAGCTCGGGGGACTGAAGCAAAGGCGCGTAAGGCCCATTGAGCCAGGTGCCGCGGTTGCGAACGATGTCGTCGTAGACGCGCCGTTGCTCCGCGCTCATCTCCTCGGGTTTCAGGAAGGGTGTGCGTGTCATGCGAGCTCCAGAATCTGGCGGGCTTCGGCCGGCGTGGCCACTTGCGATCCCAGCGATTCAACAATGCGGGCCGCGCGCTCCACCAGTTGCGCATTGCCCGTGGCCAACTGGCCTTTGGCGATGTAGAGGTTGTCCTCCAGACCCACCCGAACATGACCGCCCAGGATCGCTGCCTGGGCCACCATCGGAAACTCGTTGGACGAGATGCCGAATGCGGCCCAGAGGGCGCCGGAAGGCAGGGTGTTGCGCATGGCAATCATGTTTTCGGGGGTTCCTGGGGCCGCCCACGGCACCCCCATGCACAGCTGAAACAGGGCGCGCCCCCGAATGACGCCGCGCTCCACCAGGGAGCGCCCCAGCCAGGCGCCGCCGAGATCAAACACCTCCAGCTCCGGCTTCACGCCCGCCTCCTGAATCAGGTGCGCCATCTCTTCGATCTGCCTGGGCAGGTTGACGAAGGCGTAGCTCGGAAAGTTCATGGTGGCGATGTCCAGGCTGCAGATGTCCGGCTTCAGGCGGAGGATGTGTTCCACGCGCTTTTCGCTGGTGGTCATGGTGCTGTCGTGGCTGGCCCTGCGCGGGTCCTTCTCGTCGGGCCGGTAGCGGGCTCCGGGGCCGGTGGTGAGGTTGATGATGACATCGCTGCCGGAGTCCCGGATGCGCGCCACAACCTCCTCGTAAAGACCGAATGCCATGCTGGGCAGCCCGGTGTCGACATCGCGGACGTGGATGTGCACGATGGCGGCCCCCGCTGCGCGGGCTGCGATGGCTTCGTGGGCAATCTGTTCTGGCGTGACCGGGACGGCGGGGTTGATCTTGTGGGGTGTGGAAGCCGACCCGGTGAGTGCGGCGGCAATGATGACTTTTTCCTGCATGGGTACCTCGGTGGTTTTGCAGGCCAGTCTAGTGACGGGGTGGCCCGGTGACCACCGTGATGGAGCGAAACCAGATATGCGCTGAAGGCAGAGGAAACGCCCGGCCAGGCTTCACAAAAGTTGCATAGCTGATCTGCCTTTGTCGTGGGCGTTTTCGCGAAGGGGCACTCCTAGAATCGTTTCATGGCGGCATCGGTCGCTCTTGCAGCACTTTGTGTGGATAGGCATTTCATGAAACTTCATTGGGGTCCCGTGTCGCCTTTTGTGAGAAAGGTGATGATCACCGCTCACGAGGTGGGGGTGGTCGAGAGGATCGAGCTGGTCCGGTCTTTTGTGGCCATGAACCAGGCGAATCCGGCGGTGATGGCGCACAACCCCCTGAGCAAGATTCCCACGCTGGTGACCGATGACGGCGTGGCGCTGTTCGACTCCGATGTGATCTGTGAGTACCTCGACCAGCTGGGTGATCACCCGCGGCTGTTCCCTTCGGCCGGCGAACCGCGTTGGACCGCGCTGCGATGGAATGCCCTGGGCAGCGGGTTCATGGATGCGCTGGTGCTCTGGCGCAACGAGCGCATGAGGCCCGACGGTCACCAGTCCATGCCGACACTCCAGGCGTACTCGCAGAAGGTGGACGCCACCCTGGCCTGGATCGAGCAAGGTGTTGACGCTTTCGGCGCGCGTCCCTTCTCGATCGGTCATGTGGCGCTGGGTTGTGCGTTGGGCTATCTGGATCTGAGATTCGACGATCTGAACTGGCGCGAGGGAAGGCCCAGGACGGCCGCCTGGATGCGGGCGTTCATGCAGCGACCTTCAGCGCAATCGACGCACGCCGAGGTGGCGGACAAGCTGCTGCCTCCAACCGAACAAAAGACAGGATAAAAATTGAACCCGATATTGAAAGATGGGCCGCAATGCCGCCTCGAACCCGGCTCGCAACGGGCGTACGACGTGGCCATCGTGGGCTATGGCCCGGTCGGTCAGGCGCTGGCGGCGATGCTGGGGCAGGCCGGGCACCGTGTCGGTGTGTTTGAGCGCTGGCCCTCGCTGTATCCGCTGCCCAGAGCGTGTGTGGTGGACCACGAGGCCATGCGGATATTGCAATCCGTGTCGGTGGCCGAGCCGTTTTCGCGCCTGGCGGTGCCCACCGGCGGCGAATATGTCTGGTTGAACGCCGCAGGCCAGACGCTTTATCACTTCCGCTACCCGTGCGACGGGGTCAGTGGCTGGCCCTCCCGCAGCCTGATCTACCAGCCCGACCTCGAACGCCTCCTGGACCAGCGGGTCAAGTCGATTCCTCAGGTGGAGGTGCACCAGGGCTACGAAGTCACGGGTCTTCGGTCGGATGCCGACGGCGTGACCATCGAAGCGTCACGCTGTGAAGCGGATGAGAACGGCCGCCTCCAGCGCACGCAGGAGCGTTGCAACGCCACGGCGAGGTGGATCGTCGGGTGTGATGGCGCCAACAGCTGGGTGCGCCAGGCCTCGGGCATTGCCTGGGAAGACCTGGGCTTTCGGGCGGACTGGCTGGTGGTGGATGTCATTCCCAACGATCCGACCCGCGAGCTGGACATGCCGGAGGCGGCGCAGATTTGCGACCCTGCGCGTCCCGTCACGCTGATGCGGCGGATGGGCAAACGGCATGTTCGCTGGGAGATGATGCTGCTCCCCGGCGAAGACGCCGCCGAGATCACACAGCACCGCAACGTGTGGCCCATGATCGAGCAATGGATTCGGCCCGACCAAGGACGGATCGACCGCGCGGCCGTCTACACCTTCCAGTCCGGGGTGGCCGGCACCTGGCGACAGGGGCGGGTTCTGCTGGCCGGGGATGCGGCCCATTTGATGCCGCCCTTTCTGGGGCAGGGCCTGTGTTCCGGTTTGCGGGACGCGCGTGCGTTGTTCTGGCGCCTCGACGATGTGCTGGCCGGGCGCCATGAGGCGTCGGCGCTCGACCTCTACGAGCTGGAACGTGCGCCGCATGTGAAGACCGTCATCGAACGCGCGGTGGCGCTGGGAAAAGTGGTCTGCATCACCGACCCGGTGGAAGCGGCCCGGCGCGACGAAAGCATCTTGTCGGGCAACGCACCCACCCTGCCGCAGTTCCCGACCTTGACAAGCGGTCTGCTCCACAAGCCAGGCCGTGATTCGGTGGCGGGCGAACTCGGCCCCCAGCCCGTCGTGACCACGAGCGGGCAA
This sequence comes from Hydrogenophaga sp., assembly GCF_030656115.1. Taxonomy (GTDB): domain Bacteria; phylum Pseudomonadota; class Gammaproteobacteria; order Burkholderiales; family Burkholderiaceae_C; genus Hydrogenophaga. The sequence continues at coordinate 63,904 of NZ_JAUSOO010000129.1, read as the reverse complement.
ACCGGCCTTCTGGACGATGTGATCGGTGCGGGCTGGCACCTGCTCGTCGACAACGACCAAGCCATTCCCGTTTGGGACGCCCGCCATGAGCGGTTCGCCGCGGCCATCGGACTGCAGACCGTCGTTCTTGGCGACCAGGCCCGTGGTGCGAGCGCCCTGCAGTGGTTGCGAAGCCGGGAACTGACCGCCGTCCTGGTGCGACCGGATTTCTACGTGTTCGGTGGGGCAGCCGCCCCAGCGGACGTTTCTCCGCTGCTGGACGACCTGCAGCGGCAACTGCGTTCAACCATGAAAGTAACCGCATGAAGCTCGTGACCTTCAACGCCGGCTCCGGCCCCACCATCGGCAAGGTGGTGGGCCAGACCGTCGTGGACTTGACCTCTGCCTGCGAAGGCGTTTGCGAGGCCTCGGTCCTCGGTGCCCTTCGCGCCGGTGACTCGGCGCTCAAGACCTTGGCCCAGGCCAGCGGCGGTGCGACGCACCCGCTGGACGGTGTGAAACTGCTGGCACCGGTGCAGCAGCCGCAAAAATTCCTGGCAATCGGCCTGAACTACCAGGACCATGTCGCCGAAATCCTGGCCCGCGGCGGCAAAGCCCCGGAGCATCAGATCTGGTTCAACAAGAACGTGTCGTGCCTGAACGGTCCGTTCGACCCGATCAACTTGCCCAGGGTGTCGAACGCCCTGGACTACGAGGGCGAACTCGGTGTGGTGATCGGGAAACGCGCTCGCCATGTGTCGCCAGAGAACGCCCTGGACTTCGTCGCAGGCTATCTGGTGATGAACGACGTGACCTGCCGCGACTGGCAGCGCCGGACGCCGCAATGGACGCTGGGCAAGTCGTTCGACACCCACGGACCCATGGGGCCGTGGCTGACCACCGCCGACGAAATTGCCGATCCCCACGACCTGCCGCTGCGCCTGTTCGTCAACGGCGAGCTGCGGCAGCAGCTCAACACCGGTGGCATGGTGTACGACATCCGCGCCCAGATCGCCGAGCTGTCGTCCGTCATGACGCTGGAGCCGGGGGACCTGATCGCCACGGGAACAAGCAGTGGGGCGGGCTTCGGCTTCACGCCGCCGAAGTTCCTGCAGCCCGGCGACGTTGTCCGGGTCGAGATCGATGGCCTGGGTGCCATTGAAAACCGTGTGATTTCCGAACCCTGACAGGAGCCGTGCCATGAATGACTTGACCCAACTGCAGGTGCAGATCGCCGACCACGTGGCCGTGCTCACCATGAATGCGCCGCCCGTCAACGCGCTGACGCGCACGCTCAACGACGAGCTCACCCTGGCGCTGGACCGCGTCTCCGAGATGGACGGCGTTCGTGTGGTCGTGCTGACGGCGGCGGGCAAGGTGTTCTGCGCCGGCGCCGACCTCAAAGGGCGCGCAGACGTCATCAAAGGGCCGGGGGATCTGATGGCCCATTCGCGCCGCACCCGCGAGTGCTTCCACGCCATCCGTGAATGCGCCAAGCCGGTGATCGTGGCGATCAACGGCGCAGCGCTTGGCTCGGGGCTGGCGATGTGTGCTTCGGCAGACATCCTGGTGGCGTCTGAAAAAGCATCGTTGGGCCTGCCGGAGGTGGATGTCGGGCTGCTGGGCGGGTGCCGCCATGCGATGCGCCTTTTCCAGCATTCGCGCCTGCGCCGGATGGCACTCACCGGCATGCGTGTCGATGGTGCGGAGCTGTACCGACTGGGCATCGTGGAAGCGTGCGTGGCGGCCGACGAACTGATGCCGACCGCCATGGCCATTGCCCACACCATCGCGGCAAAAAGCCCGGTGTCCACCAGGATGGGCAAACACACCTTGAATGTGATCGAAGACATGAGCCTGCGCGATGGCTACCGCTACGAGCAGGACATGACGGGGCAGATCGCCAAGACGGATGACGCCCGGGAAGCCCAAGCCGCCTTTCGGGAGAAACGCCCACCCGTGTTCACCGGGCGCTGAGTTCCGCTGTGTTCCGAAGCAGCGCCGCTTGAGAAAGCGATAGGTAGGCGATAAACGATGGATGGGAGCGACCCAACCCGACATCTGTCCATCGTTCTTCTGATGTCAAGTTCCACACTGAACGGCATAGAGCCCTCTGCCCGGGGCCGGTTTGGCGGCTGCGGTGTTGATCTCCTCCTGCAAAACCGCGACGCTGGCCAGCACCGTATCCAGGGGCGGGATCTCACCGAAGATCATCCCGGACATGGCTGCGTAATCACGCCCGAGTACGTCGTGCATTGCGGCGTTGGGGGTCAGCGTGAATGTGCCTGCAGCCGCCGAGTCCAATCCCAAGTCTGGGCTACCGAAGAACAGTCTGGCGTGTGTCGCACAGTCGGCAGCAAGTTCGTGATCAACCAGCCAGACTGGTGCTCCCTCCGCCTGCACCAGTCGATGGATGTCGTAATAGTGACGCGATACCCGTTGGCCTTGGTGTCGCAGTTCGTTGCGGCGGTCATACCACTGGCGCAGACCGTGCAAGATGATGACCTTGTCCCAGAACGTTCGCTCTGGCCGCACCGTCGTTACGTTCCCGACCGCGAGGTCCAGATCGGGCAAATCGGCCGCTACGTATGGGGTTACTGTCGCGGCGATGTGCGGGTCCAGCGCCGACTTGGCGCCAGCTTCGATTTTGACGGCGGCGCGAATGTAGTCGCCTTCGGCCGCCGTGACTGCGGGATACCAGAACAGCAGCGTTTGACCATCCTTGTCGTCGGGGTCTGCTTGCAGTCGGAAACGTCCTTCAGGAAGCGTGGCCGCAGCGATTTCGGTGAACTGAGTGGTCAACGGACCGGCGATATAGCTTTGGCAGGCATCGCGGATGGCGTCAAGGCGGGCGCGGCGCTTTTTGCCGCTGAGCGCATCCAGGTCTGCCGCTTCGACGCCCTGACCCAAGTCATCGAGGAAGACCGTGATGTCGATGTCCTCGGAGAACCGGGAGATAAGCCCGAAGGCCTTCGACAGGGATGTGCCGCCCTTGAACAGCCGCCGCGGGCCGCCAGCGGGTAGACCGTTGAACAGTGCGTCCAGGGTCCAGCAGACCCAGAAATCCTTCTCGGCGTTTATGCAGCTTCCCCGATCACGCTCTTCGGACGGGGACGCTTCGCATTGGCGCTCGCCGTGGGATTGCATCCCGGCAGTTCACGAACGAGGTTTTGCATCCAAGTGGGCAATGTACTGAAGCCTTCCAGCAAATCCTTGCGGACGACATCACCGTGAATCGGGTCTGCTAGCAAGGCGCTTAACTTGCTCAGAATTCGCGGTCGATCTGTGACGAAGGTGTCTTTCAACCAATACAGGGCCTGCACGACACGCATTGCAGGCCGGCCAGCCCAATACAGGCGGCTGGGGGCCGTCTGCTTGAACTCGATGATGAGGTTGTCCAGCTTGACCGCCCGGCGCCGTGCGTCGGTGTGAACCGTGACGCGAGCCGGTACCGCATCGGTGAAACCAAGGTCGTTCGCAGCCGTCATGCCGTCAACGAGCATCCGAAGTTGGTCCCGACGGGCAATGGCGTCGATGACGGCGCGATAGTCCGGACTGGTCGGCCGTTGGGTGAGACGGTTGATGGTCGGTCTGTCGTACAGGCCCCTGTCGATCCGCCGCAGTTCGCCATCGTGGACCAAGCGTTGCAGCGTCTTGTCAACCGCATCGCGGCTGCCGAAAGCAGAAAAGTCCGTCGGAACCCAGACATGGCTGGGTTCGCCTGTTTTGACGAGAGACACGACAGCGGACTTGAGATCGGACATGATTGTCCGATAATTGTGGGTGTTTTTCGGACTTTTGGCAAATAGGTTGTCCGGAATTTGTTGTGTGTGTGCTTTGACCAGCGGTTGGGGTAACGCTGGCGTGCGCGCTCATTGACCGCAGCAGCAGTTCTCAAATGGTTGCTGACGCAGGGTGCAAACCCAGGCCCAGTTACACGATGCGGCCCACGACCACAACGGTGTTGGAGCAGAAGAGCGTCCCATCGGCAGCAGGCCGCCTCCTAAAATGCCAGCCTTCAGCGGCACCCAAAGGACTCTGGCGATGAACGGCAGGCACAGGCACACAGCGAAGCGGTGGTATCTCGGGCATGCCAGCCCACAGCGGCAGCGCAACGGGTGCAGGGCATGAGCCGCACGCCGCTGACCACCGCGCAGGTGTTGACGCTGTCGCCCGACGAGGCCAGCAGCAAGGCAGCCAAAGGGTTGTTGTCTCCGGCCAAGTGGCCCACGCTGGGAGCCACGGACGATGCGGTGTGGGGCGAGTGCCAGGGCAGCGGCAGCAAGCCCTACCAGACGCAGGTGGATGTGTCGGGCGGCGGCACCAGCTTCAAATGCTCGTGCCCCAGCCGCAAGTTTCCGTGCAAACACGGTCTGGCGCTGCTGCTGTTGCAGGCGCAGGATGCCAGCCGCTTCACCGCGCCCCAGCCCGCCTGGGTGAGCGAGTGGCTGGCTTCGCGGCGCGAGCGCACCGAGAAAAAAGAGGCCAAGGCCGAAGCGGCGCAGGCGGCCAAGGCAACCCCGGTCGATCCGGCCACCGCCGCCAAGGCCGCCGAGCAGGCTGAAAAGCGCGAACTCAAACGCTGGCAGCGCATGCAGGCCGGGGCCGCCGAGCTGGGCCTGTGGCTCAACGATGTGCTGCGCCAGGGGCTGGCCAGCCTGTCGGCCGATGGCAGCAACCACCAGGCCATGGCCGCCCGCATGGTGGATGCCCAAGCCCCCGGCCTGGGCCAGCGCCTGACCGACGCGATGGCGCTGGTGGGCCAGGGCACCGACGGGCCCGAACGCCTGCTGGCCCAGCTGGGCAGCCTGCAACTGCTGGTGGATGCCGTGCAGCGCATCGACACCCTGCCCGAGGCGCTGCAAGCCGATGTGCGCCAGGCCGCTGGCTGGCCCATCGACAAGGAGACCGTGCTGGCCGACGGTGAGGCCGTGAGCGATGCCTGGCAGGTGTGCGGCGTGATGGCGCTGGAGCGCGAGTCCACCTCGTCCCAGCGCCTGACCGAGCGCCGCACCTGGTTCCACAGCCCACGCCTGCAACGCCATGCGCTGGTGCTGGATTTCGCCTTCGCCGGTCAGGGCTTTGCCCAGAGCTGGCACACCGGCCAGCAGGTCGCGGCCACGCTGCGCTTTTACCCCGGCACGGCCTCCACGCGGGCGCTGGTGGAGCCTGACAGCGGCACACCGGTCCCGGGGGCCGAAGCATTGCTCGCGCCCACACAGGCCGCGCCTGCCGCCTGGCATGCGCTGGCCCGCTGCATGGCGGCCAACCCGTGGTCGCCCACCTGGCCGCTGCAGCTGGCACACGCCCGGCTGTGTCCGCCCACGGGCGCCCACGCAGGCTGGTCGCTGCTGACCGCCGATGAGCGGGTGGTGCCACTGGCGGTGGCCGATGCCGATGCCTGGCTCTGGATGGCCCACGCGGGCGCAGACACCATGGCGGTGTTTGGCGAATGGGATGGCCATGCGCTGCACCCGCTGTCGGCCTGGTACGCCAACAATGGCCAGTGGATGGCCACCACCTGGGTCGATGCCGCCGCACCGCGGGACCCGGCCTCCACGGCCACCACCGCCGCCAACCAAGACGGGCCGCTGTTGCTGCAAGCCGCGCTGGTGGGCACCAGCCGCCCGTGGGGCCTGCCGCCGGTGCACACGCCCGATGCCGTGGCCCACTGGTTGCGCCAGGCACACGGGTCCGCCGACCCCGAAGCACCCGGCCAACTGCTGCGCCTGGCGGGCTCGCTGGCCTGGTGCCGACGGGCGGGCTGGGTGGCGCCTGCGCAGACCGAATCCACCCCGGCACCTAGCCAGCCCACGCCCGAAAGCCGTCGCCCGGCCAGCACCGACTGGGCGCGGCTGTGGAGCCAGGCCCAGGCGATGGAACTGCCCCGCTTGCAGGCCGAAGTGCTGCGCGGCATGAACCAGCAACAGCTGCACGCCAGCCCCGAAGCCCTGCCCGCCCTGCTGCAACTGGGCCGCCAGAGCGTGGCCCTGCGCGAATTCATCCAGCCGGTGCTGGGCGAGCGGGGCCGCTGGCTGGCCAGCTTCAACAACGACTGGGCCTGGGGCCGTGGCGTGCAGGAGCAGGCCGATGCCGACACCCAGTGGGAGCACGGCAGCATCGAGCAGCGCCGCGCCGTGCTGCTGGCCGAGCGCCAGACCGCCCCCGATGCCGCCCGCGAGCGGCTGCACAGCGTGTGGGGCCAGCTGCCCGCCCGCGACCGCCACAGCCTCATCACCACCCTGGCCGAGGGCCTGAACCCCGGCGACGAAGCCTTCCTGACCCAGCAACTGCAAAAAGACCGCGCCCAGGACGTGCGCCGCACCGCCGCCGACCTGCTGGCCGCCCTGCCCGACAGCGCCTACAGCCAGCGCATGGTCGAGCGGCTGCGCCCGCTGGTGGTGGTGGAGGCGGTCGCAGCGGCCACCGGACTCAAGTCACTGCTGAAAAAAACCGCTGCGGCTCTGGGCGCAGGCCCGGCACTGCCGGTGACGCTGCACATCGACGCGCCCCCTGAGCCCCCCGCCCCGCCGGACGAAGCCGCCGCCAGCGGCACCGCAGCAGCGGCACAGGGCAGCACGCCCACCCCAGCCGACGACCCGTTCAAAACCGACTGGCCCGATGGCGAACGCCCCCGGCACGAGTCGCTGGGCCAGCGGGCCTGGCTGCTGTTTCAGATGGTGCGCCGCAGCCCCCTGGGCTGGTGGACGCAGCACACCGGCCTGACCCCTGCCGAACTGCTGGCCGCCACCCACAAAAGCGACTGGACCGAAGCCCTGGTGCGCGGCTGGGCGCATGCCGCCCTGACGCAGCACGCCCCCGACTGGCATCTGGCCCTGCTGGCCCACCCGCGCATCGCCCGCTGGGGCGATGCCACGGCCCTGCAAGCCAGACTGAGCACCGAGCAGCGCGAGCAGCACCTGCTGAACCAGTGGGATGCCAGCGTGGGCACGGGCACCGATTCGCGCACCACCTTCACCGCCCTGGCCGAGCTGCTGCGCACCAGCGGCATGGCTGCGCACGCCACCTGGGGCGATGCGGTCGCATCCCGCATGGCCAGCGTCCTCCACCAGCACTGTGCCAATGGCCATCTGGTGAAAGACATGCAGCAGGACTACAGCCTGCGCCAGCACATCACCGACCTGGCCTGCGCCCTGCCGCCCGGCGCACTCGATGCGCTGGCCACCCTGCCCCGTGTTGATGACACCAGCCCCAGCCTGAGCGAACGGCTGCACACCCTCCACACCATCGTGGCCGTGCGCCAGACGCTGCACCGCCTGCTGGCCGACACCGCCTCAGGCAGCCATACCGACCGCACCGCACCCAGTGCCCACCCCACAGCCTCCGCCTCCTGAAAGAACCCCACCATGACCGCCAGCAGCACAACAACCCCAGCCGCCCCCACCACCACCATCCTGCGCCAGCACGCCGAGCACCAATTTGCCGAAGAACTGGCCGCCCTGCAACAGGCCGACCAGCGCCAGCGCCCCACCAACTGGAAGCTCTCGCCCTGGGCCGTCGTCACCTACCTGATGGGCGGGCGGCTGGACAACGGCTTCGAGATCGTGCCCAAGTACATCGGCAGCCAGCGGCTGATGGAAATTGCCGTCTCCACCCTGGCCACCGACCGCGCCCTGCTGCTGTACGGCGTGCCGGGCACGGCCAAATCGTGGGTGTCGGAGCACCTGGCGGCGGCGGTGTCGGGCGACTCCACGCTGCTCATCCAGGGCACGGCGGGCACCAGCGAAGAGCAGCTGCGCTACGGCTGGAACTACGCCCAGCTGCTGGCCCACGGCCCGTCTGAAAAAGCCCTGGTGCCCAGCCCGCTGGTCAACGCCATGCGCCTGGGCAAGATTGCCCGCGTTGAAGAGCTGACCCGCATTCCCGCCGACGTGCAAGACACCCTCATCACCGTGCTGTCAGAAAAAACCCTGCCCATCCCCGAGCTGGGCAGCGAGGTGCAGGCCACGCGCGGCTTCTCGGTCATTGCCACCGCCAACAACCGCGACAAGGGCGTGAACGAACTCTCCAGCGCCCTGAAACGCCGCTTCAACACCGTGGTGCTGCCCGTGCCCGCCACCGAAGATGAAGAAGTCAGCATCGTCTCGCGCCGCGTGAGCGACCTGGGCCGTGCCTTGCAACTGCCCGCCGAGCCGCCCGCGCTGAAAGAAATCCGCCGGGTGGTGCAGATCTTCCGCGAGCTGCGCAACGGCCAGACCGAAGACGGCAAGACCCGCATCAAGTCGCCCAGCTCCACGCTGTCCACCGCCGAAGCCATTTCCGTCATCAACAGCGGCATGGCGCTGGCCGGGCATTTCGGCGACGGCGTGCTGCACGCGCACGACATCGCCTCGGGCCTGATGGGGGCCATCATCAAAGACCCGGTGCAAGATCAGGTGGTGTGGAAGGAATACTTGGAAACCGTGGTGAAAGAACGCGCCGACTGGAAAGAGCTGTACCGCGCCTGCCGCGAGCAACTTTGACCACCCCGAGGATGGCATGACCCTCCCCGAACACGACACCGCCCCGGTGCCAGCGCCGGACACACCGGCCAACGTGCCCGCAGACACCCGCTACTTCGGCATCCGCCACCACGGCCCGGGCTGTGCGCGCAGCCTGCAACGGGCGCTGGCGCACTGGCAGCCCGACTGCATCCTGATCGAAGGCCCGCCCGATGCCGATGCGCAACTGGGCTTTGTGACCCACGCGGGCCTGGTGCCGCCGGTGGCGCTGCTGGTCCACAGCACCGACCACCCCGACCTGGCGGCCTTCTACCCCTTCACTGTGTTCTCGCCCGAGTGGCAGGCGCTGCGCCACGGCACCACCCACGGCGTGCCCACCCGCTTCATCGACCTGCCCCAGGCCGTGCGCATGGCCCAGCAGAAGGCCCGCGACGATGCCAGGAAGGCCGAGCTGGAAGCCGCAGAGAAATCAAGCGAAGCCAACGACGGAGCCACTGAAGCCACGGAGGCCACAGAAGACGCTGAAACCGCCGCCCCACTCGACCCACCGGAATCATCAGAAAACACTGCTGACAACGCCATAGAGGGAAGCGAAGAAGCCGAAATTTCCTCTGAAACCCAAGCCCCCGACGACAACGGCACACTGCCCGCCCACATCGACCCGCTGGATGCCCTGGCCGAGGCCGCCGGGTTTGCCGATGGCGAAAGCTGGTGGAACCACCTGGTGGAGGAACGCGGCCCCGATGGCGACGGGCTGGCCCTGTTCGACGCCATCACCGAAGCCATGACGGTGCTGCGCGACACCTGGCCCCAGGCCTACCGGGGCCACAGCGAAGCAGGCCGGGCCGAAGAAGCCCTGCGCGAAGCCCACATGCGCCAGTGCGTGCGCGAGGCCCAGAAAGCCGGGCACCAACGCATTGCCGTGGTGTGCGGTGCCTGGCACGTACCGGCCCTGAAGCCCGCCACCGTGCCAGCCTTCATTCCCGCCGAAATCGACGCACAGGCCAGCGACAAAGAGCGGGCCCAAGCCGACAAGGCCGAAAAAGCCCGGCTGGCCGCCCACCTGGCTGCCGAGAAGGCGGCAGACAAAGCCGACAAGGCCCTGGCCAAAGCCGATGTGGCCTTGCTCAAGGGGCTGCCCCGGCTCAAGGTCAGCGCCACCTGGGTGCCGTGGACGTATGGCCACCTCACCCGCGCCAGCGGCTACGGCGCGGGCATCACCGCGCCCGGCTGGTACGACTTTCTGTGGCACCTGCCGCCCCAGGCCGACCGGGCCACGGGCTGGCTGTCGCGGGTGGCGCGGCTGCTGCGCGAGCACCAGATCGACTGCTCGTCGGCCCACATCATCGAGGCCATCCGGCTGTCGGACACGCTGGCCGCCCTGCGCGGCCACAGCACGCCGGGCCTGCAAGACATGGACGAAGCGGTGCGCACCACCGTGTTCATGGGCGATGCCACGCCGCTGCAACTCATCCACAGCGCCCTGACGGTGAGCCAGCGCCTGGGCCAGGTGCCGCCCGACGTGCCCGCCGTGCCCCTGCAGCGCGACCTGGAGCAGCAGCAGAAAAGCCTGCGCCTCAAACCCGAGGCGCTGGAGCGCACGCTCGAACTCGACCTGCGCAACGCCACCGACCTGGCCCGCAGCCACCTGCTGCACCGCCTGGGTCTGCTGGGCATGGCCTGGGGGCGGCTGGGCGGTGGCCGGGGCAGCCGGGGCACCTTCCGCGAGACCTGGGTGCTGCGCTGGGAGCCCGAGCTGTCCATCAAGCTGATCGAGGCCAGCCGCTACGGCTCCACCGTGGCCAACGCCGCCACCGCCTGCATCACCGAGCAGTGCCAGACGCTGGAATCGCTGCCCGCGCTGGCGGCGCTGGTCGATCAGGCGCTGCTGGCCGATCTGGAGGCGGCGGTGCATGCCGTCAGCGCCAGCTTGCAGTCGCGTGCGGCCACCACCGGCGATGCGCTGCAACTCATCGGGGCCGTGCCGCCGCTGGCGCGGGTGTTCCGCTACGGCAGCGTGCGCCAGACCGACAGTGCGCTGCTGGCCCATGTGCTTGACGGCCTGATCACGCGCGGTGCCATCGGCCTGCCCCTGGCCTGCCAGGGCCTGAACGAGAGCGCGGCCACCGAGCTGCGCGACCCGCTGCTGGCCGCCCACGAGGCCATTGGCCTGCACGCCCAGACCAAGGACAGCGACGAACAGCTGGCGCTGTGGCACAGGGCGCTGGTGCAGATGGCCCAGGGCGAGCTGCCCCACCCGCTGCTGCGCGGGCTGTGTACCCGCCTGCTGCTGGACGGCGGGCAGTGGCCCGGCGACGAAGCGGCCACCCAGCTCTCGCGCCAGCTGTCGTCGGGCGCACCGCCGCTGGATGCGGCGCACTGGCTGGAGGGTTTTCTGAACCGCAACGCCATGGTGCTGCTGCACGATGAAACCGTGTGGGGCCTGGTCGATGCCTGGCTGGAGAGCCTGACCGACGCCCACTTCATGCAGGTGGTGCCGCTGGTGCGGCGCAGCTTTGCCGCCTTCTCGGCCTCGGAGCGTCACGATCTGGGCCAGCGTGCCCGCCGGGGCCGACAGTCCGGCCTGGGCACCGCCTCTGCCGACACCGGCAGCATGGCGGGCATGGGCACCGATGTCGATGCCGAACGCGCCGCCCTGGCCATCCCCCTGCTGCGCCTGATCCTGGGAATCCCCGCATGACCACCGCTCCATCCGCTCCCGCACCCACCCCTGCATCGACATCAACGTCGGCACCCGCCAACAGCCCATCCGGCCCAGCCACCGACCCCGCTGCCGACCCGACCGCACCCCCCACCAACCGGCTGCAGCGCTGGCGGCTGGTGCTGGGCGAGCAGGCCAAAAACAGCTGCGGCCAGCCCACCACGGCGCAGGAAGCCATCGAACGCGCCCTGGCCGCGCTCTACGACCCCGACGGCCCCAACGGCCTGAACAACCGCTCGCGCCAGACGGGTGCCGGGGCCGGGCCGCGCAGCGCGGGCCGGGGCCAGTCGGCCCCCACCGTGGCCCGCTGGCTGGGCGACATCCGCACCTACTTCCCCAGCTCGGTGGTGCAGGTGATGCAGCGCGATGCCCTGGAGCGCCTGCACCTGCGCCAGATGCTGCTGGAGCCCGAGATGCTGGAAAACACCCAGCCCGACGTGCATCTGGTGGCCAGCCTGGTGGCGCTGTCGGGCGTGATCCCCGAAGAAACCAAGGCCACGGCCCGCCAGGTGGTGCGCCGGGTGGTCGATGAGCTGATGGCCAGGCTCAACGAGCCGCTGCGCAGCGCCATCAGCGGGGCGCTGGACCGCAGCCAGCGCAACCGCCGCCCGCGCCTGAATGAGATCGACTGGAACCGCACCATCCGCGCCAACCTGCGCCACTGGCAGCCCGACTACCGCACCATCGTGCCGCAGACGCTGGTGGGCTATGGCCGCAAGGCCCGCCGCCCGCAGCGCGAGGTGATTCTGTGCATCGACCAGAGCGGGTCGATGGCGGCCTCGGTGGTGTACTCCAGCATCTTCGGCGCCGTCATGGCCAGCCTGCCCGCCGTGGCCACCAAGCTGGTGGTGTTCGACACGGCGGTGGTCGATCTGACCGAGCAACTGCAAGACCCGGTGGACCTGCTGTTTGGCGTGCAGCTGGGCGGCGGCACCGACATCAACGGGGCCGTGGGCTACTGCCAGGGCCTGATTCAGGAGCCGCGCAACACCATCCTGGTGCTGATTTCCGACCTGTACGAAGGCGGTGTGGAAGCCGGGCTTCTGCGCCGCGCCAACGAACTGGTCGAGTCGGGCGTGCAGTTCATCACCCTGCTGGCGCTGAGCGACGAGGGGGCCCCCGCCTACGACCGCGCCCTGGCCGCCAAGCTGGCCGCGCTGGGCGTGCCCAGCTTTGCCTGCACACCCGATGCCTTCCCCGGCCTGATGGCCGCCGCCATCCGCCGCGACGACATCAACACCTGGGCCGCCGGGCAAGGCATCAAGACCAGCCGGGCGGCGGGGTGAACATCCACGCTCTGGCCTTTCTGAGCTGCCTATGCGGCAGTTCGGGCCACAAACTGCGGCCACGTGGGGCACTTGGTTTTCTGAGCTGCCTATGCGGCAGTTCGGGAGGCGCAGCCCATGGCAGAGGTGGCGCGCATTTTCTGAGCTGCCTATGCGGCAGTTCGGGGGTTTGTTTGTCCCAGGGTGCAAGCGGGCCAGTTTCTGAGCTGCCTATGCGGCAGTTCGGGGAGAGTGTGAGAGACATTTGATTTCCTTGGTTTTCTGAGCTGCCTATGCGGCAGTTCGGTTCGATGATCTCGGGGAGACCGTTTTTAAAACTTTCTGAGCTGCCTATGCGGCAGTTCGGCAGCGCATTGACACGCTGGACACCCGCATGGATTTCTGAGCTGCCTATGCGGCAGTTCGGGTCCCGCTGGAGCACAGAGTTATGCCCTGACGTTTCTGAGCTGCCTATGCGGCAGTTCGGACAAAGGCTGCCGCCCAGTTCATCATCCGCACTTTCTGAGCTGCCTATGCGGCAGTTCGGGATGTGCGTGGCGAGCAGCGCGCTGTCATCATTTTCTGAGCTGCCTATGCGGCAGTTCGGAACCTGGCTGCCAAGCTGCCCAACGCGGGCAATTTCTGAGCTGCCTATGCGGCAGTTCGGTGGCTTGCCGTCTCCCCGCAGGACCGCCGCAATTTCTGAGCTGCCTATGCGGCAGTTCGGCGCGCGGTGATGACTTGCACGAGCACGATGCTTTTCTGAGCTGCCTATGCGGCAGTTCGGGGTGGAAGGTGCCAGGATATTGCCTCTAAGCTTTTCTGAGCTGCCTATGCGGCAGTTCGGCCAGGTCATGCCAAACAATGAAATGGTCTTTTTTTCTGAGCTGCCTATGCGGCAGTTCGGGCGGTGCGGTATTTGCCGACGACCTTGCGGCTTTTCTGAGCTGCCTATGCGGCAGTTCGGGGCCTCACGAGCGGATATACACCCTACATCCTTTTCTGAGCTGCCTATGCGGCAGTTCGGACCGTGGGCCGCATGGACACGCAAGACGTGCATTTCTGAGCTGCCTATGCGGCAGTTCGGTCTGCAACGCCGCTGCGGCAGTGGACCGTGGTTTTCTGAGCTGCCTATGCGGCAGTTCGGACCGGTGAGCCGGTATATGTCCAGCTCAAGCATTTCTGAGCTGCCTATGCGGCAGTTCGGGCGGCGCGGCCACGGGGGCAGCGGCCACGGGATTTCTGAGCTGCCTATGCGGCAGTTCGGTCGCAGTCATCGGCACGGGCATCACGATCGATTTTCTGAGCTGCCTATGCGGCAGTTCGGGCTCAGACGTCCCGGCCGTGCCCTGCCTCAGTTTTCTGAGCTGCCTATGCGGCAGTTCGGGACCTGAGGACTCAGGATCAGGAGGCTCCAGATTTCTGAGCTGCCTATGCGGCAGTTCGGGCCGCCGCGCTTGCCGGACTTCTGTACATATTTTACTGAGCTGCCTATGCGGCAGTTCGGATGGGAGGTGTGGGCCGCGTAGTCGCCAAGATTTTCTGAGCTGCCTATGCGGCAGTTCGGGCGCACGCCACGTCGTACAGCGCGGCGGGGATTTTCTGAGCTGCCTATGCGGCAGTTCGGATAGTTCAAGGGGTCGCTTTCATAGTGCAAATTTTCTGAGCTGCCTATGCGGCAGTTCGGCTCAGCTGCTGCAGCGTGAGCGGCTTTGAGCATTTCTGAGCTGCCTATGCGGCAGTTCGGGTTTTGACAGCGTCCTTGCTGACTATGAATCTTTTCTGAGCTGCCTATGCGGCAGTTCGGCAGCTGCGGGGCTCCATCCGCAAAATCCTTCTTTTCTGAGCTGCCTATGCGGCAGTTCGGTGGCCCCAGGCCAGCACCAGAACTTTGCGCATTTTCTGAGCTGCCTATGCGGCAGTTCGGGGGGACGAGAAAACGACCGGTTGATTTGGATTTTTCTGAGCTGCCTATGCGGCAGTTCGGACCGGCAAAAAAATCAGCTGGACGACGAAGCAGTTTCTGAGCTGCCTATGCGGCAGTTCGGCAACCTCCGCCGACGGAGCGTCTTGCGGTGCATTTCTGAGCTGCCTATGCGGCAGTTCGGGCTGCACAGCGGGCGCCTTGGCAGGCGGGGGCTTTCTGAGCTGCCTATGCGGCAGTTCGGAACTACGCGCGCATGGGCTGAGTTATTCGCCTTTTCTGAGCTGCCTATGCGGCAGTTCGGTGATGATGCGTATGACAAAAAGTTTTCGACAATTTCTGAGCTGCCTATGCGGCAGTTCGGTAGACAGATAGGTTCCTAAGTCCTTGTCAGCGTTGACGAAATCGGCAAATCAAGGCCCAGCACCTATTTTCGCGCCACCGTCACAAACCGTTGATTTTTAAAGAACTTTTTCACCCCTTCCAAAAAGGGGCAAAAAAGGGTCAGAACCAGGGAATGGAAGCCCCTTGGCTCAGGCCGTAGGCGTTGAATGCGCCCGTTGCGCCCGAAATGGGCTCTTCGCTCAGCGGGCCGTGCTGAATGAACAGGCGAAACGCCTGGCCTGTGCTGCTGCTGCGCACCCACACCGAGGGCAGGGCGGCCAGTTGGGCGGCGGTGTCGGGGATGCGCTCAGCGGCTTGGGCTTCGGTCAGGTTGTGGCGTTTCATCAGGCGGCGGCGCAGGCGCTCGGGGCTGCTTTGGGTTTGCACCCGCTTCACCTGCCGGTGCCTGGCGTGGGTGGGCACGGGGCTGGCGGGGCTCAGGTCCAGGTGGTCGCGCATGCCCTTGAGCCAGTCTTGCGCCATGAGTGCGGCCAGCGCCTGCTGGCTGCCGTGCAGGCGCAGGCGGTTGCCCAGGCGTTGCGCGTTGTGCTCGGGAAAACTCACGCCGATGTCGCCCGCGCCGTGGGCCACCAGCGCCCGGTGCAGCCGAATGACCAGCGCACCCATGAGCTGGCTGGCCGGAAAGTCTTCGTCCGGCCGCACGCACATGTCGATGTAGTGGTTCATGGCCTGCCCGTTCACTCTTTGCCCGCGTCGCCAAACACGCCGCCCCGGATCAGGGTGGCGATGACGAAGTGCTGCTGCTCGGTCGCGGGGGCCTGGCCTTTGGTGACCCAGTGGTCGAACAGGGTGTAGAAGTCTTCTTTGGCCTTGGGCTGGCGGTAGGCTTTGCCCTGGGTGGTGACGGAGCCGTAGGGCTCGACGGCGATGGGGCCGTTCTCGGCTGCGCCGGTGTACCAGGTGTCGATGGTGCGGATGGCGTTGCCCAGCTTTTGCGAGTGCATGCCCGCCACGCCATTGACGGTGTACAGGGTTTTGCTTTTGCCGGCCTTGTCTTTGTCCAAGATCAGCTCTTGCGAGGGGTACACCTCTTGCCCCGCCCCCACGCGCACAAAGGCGGTCACTTGCAGCAGCACATGGCTTTGGCCTGCCAGCCCCTGGGCCAGCACATCGGCCAGCGGCTTCAGGCCAGGCGCTGCGGATTCTGGAGCATCAAAGTCCCGCAGGGAAAGCGCCAGGGCATCGAACGTCCAGGTGGTTTCGGGCTGACCCTCGACGAGGCGGGCCACCTGCACTTCAATCTGCTCGGCCCCCAGGCGGTTGCGCCACAGGAAGCGGCCATTGGCCAGGTTGGTGGCGTAGCGGCGGGCCAGCTCGGCGAAGCCGTTGGCGGCTACGTAGGTTTGCACGGCGTCTTTCAGGGCGCTTTGGTACTCGGCGTTGTTGCAGGCCGACGGGGTGCCGGTGCCGCCGAGCACGCGCAGCGTGAAGCTGACTTTGAGGGTGTCGGCCTCGGCGGGCAGCATGGCCACATCGACGGTTTGCAGGTTGGGGTTCTCAATGGCGGCATCGAGCTTGGCGGGGTCCTGGTCTTTGGTTTTGAGGCGGTTGCTGATGGTGCCGCGCACCGACTTGGCCCGCACCACCACGGGCTCCCAGGTGGCGCTGTTGCCACGGCTGGCCCAGGTGCCTGCGGCAAACAGGGCATCGGAGGGGTCAAGCTTGCGCTCGAACGCGAGCACGGAGGCGGTTTTGAGGGGGGTGGCGGTTGTGTTTTTGGTGGCCATGGGGTTGCTCCTTGGGGGTGGGTTTTCAATCTGCAATCGACAGGGGGACGTAGGTTTCAGCTGGGGTTGCCGCTGCGGCATGCTCGGCATAGGGGTTGGTGCAGCGGTACAGGCCGGTGTCGGGCGCGTAGGTGGGCTGCCACATCAGGTGGGTGCAGTCGCTCAGCCGGTGGGGGCTGATCCACTGCCCGATGGAGTACACGCTTTCCACAAACCGGAAGGGCACGCGGGGGTCGCGTGTGCCGCTCACCGTGCCCGCCGCGTGAAGTTCGGACAGGGCGGCAAAGCCCACGGGCATGGGGACCAGCCAGCCGGGCCGGGCGTCGGGCTTCCATTCCACGGCCTGGGTGTCTGGGTGGAGGCTGGCGCGGATGTTCAGGCGCGCCACGTCCAGCCAGGCATCGAGCAAGGTGGGCGCGGGTGTGCCGGGTGCGGCGCTGTTTTGCATGTCGGCCAGGCGGGCGTGCAACACGTCGTCGCGCGACACCAAGGCAAAACCCGGCAACCATTGGCGGCTGAGGCGCTTGAACTGTTTTTCTCGCTGCTCAAAACCGCTTTCCTGGCGCACCAGCTTGGCTTTGGGGCTGCGCTGGCGGGTCTGGGTCATGGATGGCATGACGCTGCCCCCAGCCAGGCGCATGCCCGCCACCTGTTGGGCAATGGCGTTGGCACAGGTTTGGCGCTGGGCATCGTCCAGCAGCGCATCGCTGATGGACGCTTGCAGCACCAGGGTGATGTCGAGGTGAACGCGCCCCTCTTCCACGATGGCCGCTGTGCTGCCATCTTGCAGCACGGGGTTGCGCGTGAGGGCAAAGCTGCGGGTGTAACCCCCTTGCGTCACTTGGGCCTCAAAGCCGTGGCAGATGATGCCGATGGCCGAGAAGCGGATGCCCGCATCCGGCCCCAGCTTGCGTTCCAGCGCCGTCATGAAGCCGGTGAAGGCGGTGACGGACGGAAACCCCCAGGTCATGGGGCTGGAAATGGCGTTGGCGTTTTGCACGCGCAGGCGCGGCAAGATGAGCCAGGCCGCGTGGGGGGTTGCGGTGGTGTCGGTGGCAACTGGGGTGGCCTCAATCGGCATGGCTGCTCTCCCGTTCAAAGGCATCAATTTCGTCGGTCATGCGCCTGCGCCAGGCCACAAACTCGGGGTCGCCCACGGGCAGTGCGGCATGCAACTGGGCGTTGAGCCACCCGGCAAAGTCCCGGCTGATGGTTTCAACCCGATCCAAGGGCGCGGAGGGCGCCGCACCCAAGGGGTCCAGCCAATGCGCTTGCGCCATGCTCAGGTCGCAATCGGCGTGCTGGCTCCAGCCGGGCTCCAGCTCGCGCAGTTCGGCGGTGAACTGGAAAAACTCGTCCAGCAGGCTGTCCACGTAACCCGCCCGCTGGTTGCGGGTGGCTTGGTTGGGGTGGGGGTCGGTTTTAAGAAAGTCCAGCAGGGCTTTCACATGCTGGCGCACCAGCGGGCGGCGGCTGTAGCGGTGAAACAGGGAGTCCGTGTTGAGCACAGGCTTGACCGCCACCGATTGCCACACCGGCGGCAGCGAGGCCAACAGGTGGTTGTTGCCCCGGCGCTCGCTGTTGAGCTGGCTGATGTTTTGCGGCTTGGTGCCGCCCAGTTGCTGCACGGCCATGTGCCGGTATTCGCGCACCGGGCGCTCGCTGAAGGTGTCGGCCCGTTTGGCCTCCCGCGCGGCTTTGGCTTCATCGCTGAAACGGTCGTCCTGCAACTGCCCGTACACCTTGTGCGCCAGTGAGCTGGCGTACAGCGGGCTGAGCACATGAAAACCGTCGTCGCGGTGCGGGTTGTCGGTAACCGGCCAATAGAGTTGCTTGGCCAGGGTGTGCGATGCCAGTTGTCCGCGCGGTGCGGTCAGGCTGGCAAAAGCGTCCATCCATGCCTGCGCCGTGGCTGCGTCATCGCTCAACGCAGCGGCAAAATCGGCATCGTTTTGAAGACACAGCGCCAGCAGAGACTGGGACGAATGCTCCAGTTTCAGGAACTTGTACACATCCAGCGCAGCGGCATTGCCCACCACATCGCCCGCAAAGTCAGCCCCCAAACAATGGCTACCCACCAGCGGCAAGCAGGCCAACTCGGCAGGCGGGCAATACAGGCTGGTGCCTTTGGCATCGGGGTGAACAGGCTTGAGCGAGTGCGTGACCGCCTGAATCTGGCTGGCCCGGCGGGCGGCATCTTCGAGCCAGGTGGCGGGTTGGAACTGCTGGTGCAATTCGGTGCGCCGTTGTTGCCGTAGCGGCTCGTCTTCGGGGTTGTCGCCCTTGATGCCGTCGAGCTTGTCGGCCAGCCGCTTGTTGAGAAATTCAACGATGACCGCACGCAGCTCGGCACTGCGTTGCGGATGGTGTTTTTGCATCCGGTTTCTCCCTGTTGTTGCACAGCACAGATTCCTTTTGTATCTGTAGGCTCATGTTATTGCGTTTTTCTGAGTTCGAAAGTTCGGCCGCCCCAACCAAATCCCATGACTCAGGCCGCCGAGGTACGGCTATGACCAACTGATCAAGTTGTGTTGTGCCAGCCTTGCCAGCACCGCTCGCAGTTCCGGCTTTGGCGCGGATCTTCTCCCGCAGAGACAAGTTGCCCGCCTGCTCCGACTGGTCTAGTATCTGGTCTACACCAACCACAAGGAGCCCATCGTGAACATCGAAGTCGGGTCTTACGAAGCCAAAACGAAACTGCCGGAGTTGCTGCGTGGCATACAGGCGGGCAGCCGTTACACCATCACGTTGCGGGGCGAGGCGGTGGCCGATCTGGTGCCAGCGCAGGGCAACAAACAATCCGCAGCGACAGCAGCTGTGGATGAGATGCACGCCTTCATGCTGTCCCGCAAACCGGTCGGTGCCCTGGACCTCAAGGCCCTCATCGATGAAGGCAGGGCATGAGGTTTGTGCTGGACGCCTCGGTGGCCTTGCTCTGGCTGGTGCCAGGCACCAACCCGGCTGGCGTCGATTACGCGGAAGCCACTCTGATGGCGCTGAAGGATTCACAGGCGGTGGTTCCCTCGCTGTGGGCGCTTGAAGTGGCCAATGTGGTGGCCAAAGTGGAAGCCAAGGGGATCGTGACCGAGGCCGAATCACAGCGCTACGTTGCCCTGCTGGGCCAGCTCAACATCGTGACCGATCCGGCCACGGCCACACACGCCCTGGGAGACACATTGAACCTGGCCCGGCGCTACCGGTTGTCTGCCTACGATGCGGCGTACCTGGAGCTTGCACTGCGCACGGGCTTGCCGCTGGCCACGCTGGATGCCGGTCTGGCCAAGGCGGCTGCAACAGCGGGCGTTCAGATGCTGGGCACCCACTGAAGGTGTTTGATGAGGTCGGGCGGCCGAAGCCGCTCACGACGGCACCTTGCTGAACCCCAAAGCCGGGTGAAACCGCCAGGGCCTGGCTTCACCCGGGGCGTACACCGGTAAGGTGACCGTGCCGAAGCGTTTGGCGCATTTGGTCAAGTCCATGGCATCCATGTCAGACGCCAATTGCGACAGGGCCTGCATGTAGTCGGTTTCTGCCCAAGGGCTGATGCGTTCGCCTTGCACTTGGCTGTCGGGAATGCGGACAACCCTTTGCTCTGCCGAAACCCACATTTCTTCGCCCCGGCGGCCCTGGGGGTTGTCGCGGCGCTCCATCACGCGGAAATCGTCTTCGTTGTCCTCGTCGGGCAACAGCACGAGTTCGATGTCGTCGTGGTTGTCCTGGCGAAAGGCTTGCTGCCGCGGAATCACGCCGGTCAACAGCGCCACGTCGGGCGGCAGGCTCCACCAGCTGGCGGCGTTGAGTTCGGCCGCCGGGTGCGCCAGCATGGTGTGTTGCATGCGGGCGTGTTCCAGATCGACCAGCGATTGGCGGGCGTTCAGGCTGGGGCGGGCCAGCAGGCGCGGGATCGCGGTGATGGGCATGCTCTGGGTTTTGGCATCCAGCTCCTGAGCCAGCAACTGTTCCATGGCGTGCGTGCTCAGCGGGAACTGCCTGCTCTCGAAGCCGGGCTGGCAAAAGGCGATGTTTTCAACGCCCCTGTTTTTGAAGTACCGCAGGTTGCTTTGGAACACCCGCACATTGGGCGCGGTGACGGCACCCTTGCGGTGGCGGCGCACGCGCCCGGCCAGTTGGATGAGCGAGCGCATGGACGAGGGCTCCACCACCGCCCAGTCGTAATCGTGGTCGCGGCCCACTTCGGTCACGGGAGAGCCCAGCACGATGAACACATGGTCGGGCTCGGGGTGGGCATCCAGGCGCTGGCGGATGTCGGGCAGGCTGAACACGGGGTCGCTGCCGTCGGGCCGAGGACGGCGGTTGAGGGCTTGATCGAGCCGCTTTTCAATGTCGGAGCGGATGAACAGCGGGTATTGCGAGTGGTACACGCACATATGCACGCGCAACCCGGCGGGCCATTCGGTGGCGGCGTACAGCGCCAGCGCCACGCTGACCAGTGGCTCGATGTTGGCCATGCGCACCAGCCCGAAACTGACGCGCTTGCCGCTGACAGGATCGGGGTTGTGGTGCCTGCCGTGCAGCGCCGCCGCCAGGGAGATGATCCGCGCGGCAAACAGGCTGGCGTGGGTGGGGTTGCCCTGGGCCTTGCCTTTGGGGAGGCTCAAGGCGGCGAGTTGGGCGATGCGCCGCACTTCTGCGCCCTTCAAGCGGCCTGCACGGCTTTGTGCAAAAGCGGTGTGCGCTGCTGAAAACGCTTCGCCATCGGCGCAGTCGCTGTGTTCGCGGTTGAATTCGTCCACCCACAGGCAGCACACCTGGGGTGCCGCGCCGGGCGCATTCCCCCGGTTGCGCTGGTGGTGCGCACGGCCATGGCGGTAGGCATCGAACAGGCCGCGCACCAGATCTGGCGGCAACGTGGCCGATGACAGCAGCACGCGAGCGCCCAGCAGCCCGGCCCAATGCACCAGCCGGGTGAGGGCAGGCAGGTCGGCCATGTCGAAGTCGTCGGGTTCGTCCAGCACCAGGTCCCCGCTCATGAGGCGCAGCATGGGGGCAATCTGGCGGCCGCCGCGCTGGCTTTCGGTGGCCGGGGTCAGGTGGTCGATGGTGCAGACCAACAATGGCGCGGCCAGCAGTTTGCTGATGGCGGGATCGTGCTGGATTTTCTTCAGCAACACATGACCGTCGGTGTTGCCCTCAAACACGACATCGCCCTCTTCGTCGAACAGGCTTTGTACCGATGCCGATCCGGTTTTTTCGGCTTCTCGTTCGTGGTGCTCGAACAGCGCCCGGCTGGCGCTACCGCCCACGCGGATGGCCAGTTCGTCGTCTCCCAGACCCAGCAGGTTTTTGAACGAACGCCCGGTTTGCAGCGTGAGGGTGCGCAACCCCATGGCAAAGGCGCAGCGCATGCCCTGTGTGGGGTCGGCCAGGGCGTACATGATGCGGGCGTTGGCCAGGGTTTTGCCGCAGCCGGTGGACGCCAGGTTGACGATGAAGGCGCCCTGGGTATGGGCCCGCTCGCGCACGCTGGCGGCCAGGTCGGCGGCCTTGTCTTGCCACCGAAAGTGTTCGTGTGCGGCCCGTTTTTTGAGGGCTTTGCAATCGCCCAGGCCGGGCAAGTGGTGCTCAAAGCCGGGCAAGGCGTGGGCAATTTCGCTGCTGTGGCGGGCCACGCCCAGCAGGTGTTCATCCAGCTGCTGATTGGGCTTGCCCGAGGGTCTGAGGGTGTTGGCATACACGGCAAAACCTTGTTGCCCTTGCACACGCCCGGCTGCGGGCTGGCCTTTGCCGTCCAGCCCCAGGCTGGAATAGTGGTGGTCGGCCAGCATCAGGCACAGGCGCGACACATGCATCACGTAGGGGTTCGACAGCCACGCGCCTTTGTCGGGTTGCTGGCACAGGGTCAGCAAGCGCTGGGCCAGGCGGGCGGCACGTTTGCGCCACAGCGCGGTGGTGGTGGGCAAATGGGCCGGTTCAATGTCCCAATACAGGGCGGTGTTGCCAGGATGGGTTGCTGTGTCGCCGCCAGAGCCACTCTCGTTCCAGTCGGCACGGATGCGTTGCAGCGCTGTGCGCAGGGTGGCCGCATTCTCTTTTGCATCTTCACCGTGAGGCGGTGGAACGGGCAGGCGGTGGTGTGTGACAACCAGCCAGCCCACGGCCTGGGCCAGTGGCGCGTGGGCCAGGCTGGCAAAGGGGGCGGGCACAGGGTCGTCCATGCCATCGCGGTGCAAACGCCCCCCTGGCCAGTCCAGCCAGGCAGCATCGTCATCAGCCGTGGGGTTGGCCAGCCGGGCCAGCCAGGTGGCATCGTCGTCGTGGCCGACAAAAGCTTCAAACAGCCGCAGCGACACCCATTCGTGCCGGACTTGGTTGCGCTCGGTCAAGTCACCACGCAGCCGCATCTGAAAAGCGCGGCTGGCTTTGCCCAGGTCGTGCAGCAGCGCGGCCAACCCGGCCAGCAGGTGGATGTCCTGGCCGGTGTGCCAGTCGTTTTCATCGTTGCCGCGCAGGATGTTGCGCTGTGTGGTGTTGGTGGGCACCGCGCCATGCGCGTTGAAGCGTTTGCGGTCGCCCACCACCCAGACCAGTTCGGAATGGTCCAGGCCGCGTATCCAGTGGCAGGCCACGGCGGTGTTCTTGCGCGCGGTCTTGCGCAGCAGGCGACGCAGCGTGTCCAGTCCGTCTTGCGTGATCGGGGTTTGCCAGGTGCGGTCGCCGCGCCGCTCGGCAAACTGGTCCAGGATGCGCCGGGTTTCGGTCAGCGCGCGTTTGTCGCATTGCGAAATGATCAGCACGTTCACAGCGGTGAGCCCTCTGTGGGGGCTGATGCTTGTTGCGCCTGGCGCCCCAGAGCGAGCGCTGTCGCTTTGAGGGTGTCGATCATGAAGTCGAGTGCTTCGGTGCGGGTCAGCGCTTCAATGCAGGCTTGGCGGAATTCCTGTTCGCTGTGGCCCTTCATGGCCGAGATGAACGCCTGCGGCAAGATGAGCGCATCCTTGATCAGGTCTGCCACATCAAACACCAACCCGCCGCGCCGGGTTTTGCCGTGCAACACCGCAAGCCCATGCGGTATGCCCAGCACCCAGGTGGCGGTGGCGCCCAATCCGTAGGCCAGGTAGTTGCCGTGGTCCAGAAACTGGTTGGCCGCGTCGGTGCTGTCGCCGCGTTTGGATCGGGTGAACTCGCCATAAGACGTGGCCCGACAAGCCAGTTTGTAAAGCTGCTTGGTCAGACGCGCTTCTTCGGTCATCAGGTTCGTGTGATCGACCGCGCGGTCCATGTTGGCGGCGGCCGAAACCAGCAGCGCATCCAAGGCGTCGGCATCGACATGGAAACCCTGTTCTTTCAAGACACGGCTGCTGCCCCAGTGCTGACGCAGGCGGGTGAGCCGCGCCTGCTGAAAAGACTTGGCTGCGGCCAGCCTCAGCGCATCGTCAAACCAGAAGCGCACCCAGTGCTGCAGGTATTCGGTGGGTCGGTATTCGCTTTGTGGCGGTATCCAGGCCACCTCAAGCACCTGTTCCATGCCCGCAAACAACGGCGTGCCACCGCCGCCGCAAAAACCCAGCATCACGCCAGCCTTGGCCAGCTCGCGCACCGCGGCTTGGGTGATGGAAGTGCCGGTGCCCAGCAGCACCGTTGTGGTGTTGGCGATGGGAATGTTCCAGTACAGCGACTGTTTCCCTTCTTCGGTGACGTATTCGACGCGGCCACCGTTGACCAGCACCCTGCAGTGTTCTAGGTAGTAAAGGTTGGCACGTTTTGAGTGCAGGATGGTTTTGAGATCACCGGCGTGTATCGAGTCCAAAGACAAACTCCCTGGTTGCTGTTGATTTGTCGTGGCCTTGTGCCTGTTCTGGTGAGTGAACAGGACGGACTTGAGCGCACAAACCCAGTTTAGGTGCGCAACGAAGCCGTGTGGTTCTCTTTGCCGTGGTTCGCGTGCGACAAGCCGCGAAAAACGCACGGCGGAACCGCGGAGGTTTTTTTAAAACCGCCCCCAAAACCGCTGATCGCGGTTCAGGACGGCGCAAAAACAGGGGGTTTCGGTTCCCGCTTTCTATCTCTCTATAGCTTTAATACAAATTAGTAGCAGTAGTAGAGGGGCCCTTTTTGTGTGGACAAGCCGATTTTTTCCAGTGCTGACAAGCACTTGGGTCCTGCAAAAGCCTGTGCAGAGGGCCCTGTTACCCGGCGACAGAAACGGGGACAACTCGAGATGCAGCCGTTCTTCTGTGGATAAGTGTGTGGTTATTAAAAAGTTATTCACAGTGTTGTGATTAACTGAAGCCGGGGGTGGCTGTAGTGCCGTCGCTTCCACAGGCCACAAGGAAAACGCCCAGCCGCGGGGGGATCAGTGCAACCTGGCCAGTTGGGCAAACCCTGCGGCCAGACCCAGGCCGTGCAGCAGCACCGCTGCCACGCTGAGCACCAGCGCTGGTTTGAGCCGTGCTGGCTGGCGCACATACCAGGCCAGCCAGGCAACCGCTGCCAGCGAAAACGGCAACGAGACCAGCCCCCACAGGGCTTGGGTGGGAGGGACCAAAAGCCAGACCCCAGCCACCAGCCACAGGTGCGCGCCCAGCACCAGCACCGCGTACAAGGCGCAGGCGCGCACCGGCCCCAGACGCACCACCAGGGTGCGTTTGCCCACCTGCGCGTCGGCATCGGCGTCCGGAAATCCGTTGATCAGCAACAGCGCGGCCACCAACTGTGCAAAACCCAGTGCCACCCAGGCGGGTATGGGGAAAAAGTGGAGCCGCTGCACATAGTCGGCGCCCACCACCACCAAAAACCAGACCAGGGCAACGGTCAGTTCACCCAAGCCGCGCGACACCAGTTTCAGTGGGGGCGCCGAATACGCCCAGGCCAGCGCCAGCCCCACCATGCCCAGCAGCAACACACCACCGCCGGCCTTCACCGCCAGCAGCAGGCCGCCCGGCACCAAAAAAACCAGCAGCGCGGTGGCCAATTCGGCGGTTTGCCGTTCGCTCACCACGCCGGTTTGTATCAAGCGGGAGCCACCCGTGAACGGGAAAATGCCTTGTTGGTTGGCCGCGTCGGCGCCGTTGCGCGCGTCGTGCAGGTCGTTCAGCACATTGCCGGCCGCATGTGCCAGCACCGCCAACGCGGTGGCGCCCAGTGCCAGCGGCACGTCCAGTCCGCAACCGCACGCTGCCGCGGTTGCAGTGCCCAGCACGCAAGCCACCACGGTCAGCAGCAAGAACGCTGGTCGGGTCATGCGCAGCCACACCAGTGCCTGCCGCCATCCCCGCGAGACGCCGGGGGCTGTTGACGGTGGGTGTTCGGGTGGACACCCAGGCTGCGTGTCGGTCAATGGTTGGGATTGAGTTTTCATGCGGTTATCAGTATGCGGCGGTGAGGCTCGGCCTGTCTTGTCCAATCGCAAGCCGATTCAGCAAGGCTGTGCCAAGACGGGTCTGAAAACGCCTATGGGGGAACACACTTGGGTACAAGTCCTTGGCGCTGGTACCGTTGCCCGCTGTTAAGATGCCGTGGCTGGTGGCGGGCTTGAAAGGGATTCGCGTCCGTTGCTTTTTCCCTTGTCGTCCTCGGTTTTTGAGTCTGTTGCCCCACCCATGTCCGTTGCCCTCGCTGCCAACGCGCCCACCACCTTCGAGATCAAGAGCGCCAACTTGCCTTTGGTGGCCCTCTTGCTCAAATCTGCTGATCTGGCCCGTCTCAGCACAGAATTTGCGAAGCAATTTGGGGGCGTACCCGATTTTTTTGACCACGATGCGCTGGTCATTGATCTTTTTTCCCTGCAAACCGTTGAGCCCGGTGCCAACCTCGATTTTGTGGCACTGATGCAGATGCTGCGCCAGTACCGGCTGACACCGTTGGCTGTGCGGGGTGGCGACGAAGCACAAATGGCCCAGGCCATGGCCGCCGGTCTGATTTCTGCCCCCGACGCTACGCTGCACCGCGGGCCAGCGACTCCTGCGGCCAGTGAGGCGGCACCCGTTGCGCAACCAACGGTGGCACCTCCGCCAGCGGCTGGGGCCCTGGTCATTGACAAACCGCTTCGTTCGGGCCAGCAAGTCTATGCCCGCGGGCGCGACCTGGTGTTGATGGCCATGGTCAATCCCGGTGCTGAAATCATGGCCGACGGTCACATCCATGTTTACGCACCGCTGCGCGGCAAGGCCATTGCAGGGGCCCGCGGCAACACCGAAGCCCGCATTTTTGCCCTCAATATGGCGCCCGAACTGGTTTCGGTGGCGGGTATTTACCGCACCAGCGAAGTCCCTTTTCCCAATGCGGTGCTGGGCAAACCAGCCCAAGTGCGCCTGGTCATTGGGGAGGACGGAGAAAAGCTTGTGATTGACCCTTTGTCTGTGTGATGCCGCAGTCCATCCGATGGGCACCACACACTACCGTGCTTCTGAAAGAATTTCCTTCATGACCAAAATTGTTGTTGTTACCTCCGGCAAAGGCGGTGTCGGCAAAACCACCACCAGCGCCAGCTTTTCTACCGGACTCGCGCTGCGCGGCCACAAGACGGCTGTGATCGATTTCGATGTTGGTTTGCGCAACCTTGACCTGGTCATGGGCTGTGAACGCCGTGTGGTCTACGATCTGATCAATGTCATCCATGGTGAAGCCAATCTGAACCAGGCGCTCATCAAAGACAAGCAGTGCGAGAACCTCTTTGTGCTGGCTGCCAGCCAGACGCGCGACAAAGACGCGTTGAACCAGGAAGGTGTTCACAACGTATTGATCGACCTGGCCGCCATGGGTTTTGAGTACATCGTGTGCGACTCGCCAGCCGGCATTGAAACCGGTGCGCTCATGGCCATGCACTACGCCGATGAAGCGCTCATTGTGACCAACCCCGAAGTTTCCAGCGTGCGCGACTCCGACCGCATTCTGGGCATGCTGGGCAGCAAGACGCAGCGCGCCATAGAGGGCAAAGAGCCCATCAAGGAGCATCTGCTGATCACGCGCTACAACCCCACGCGTGTGGCTGAAGGGCAGATGCTCTCGCTGGAAGATATTCAAGACATTTTGCGCATCAAACTTATCGGTGTCATTCCCGAGAGCGAAAGTGTGCTGACCGCGTCCAACCAGGGCACACCAGCCATCCACCTCAAGGGCACCGACGTGGCCGAGGCGTACACCGACGTGGTTGATCGCTTTCTGGGCACCGACAAGCCACTGCGCTTCATCGAAGCTGAAAAAGCCAGCTTCCTCAAGCGCATGTTCGGAAGGAAGTAAGGTATGTCGCTCCTGTCATTCCTGCTAGGCGAAAAAAAGAAAACCGCCAGTGTCGCCAAAGAGCGGCTTCAGATCATCTTGGCGCATGAGCGCGGTGGGCGAAAGACAGACGAACCGGATTATTTGCCTGCACTGCAGCGCGAGTTGATGGCTGTGATCAGCAAATACATCAAAATCAATCCAGAAGATATCAAGGTCATGCTGGAACGTGAAGACGATCTGGAAGTGCTTGAAGTCAAGATCGAGTTGCCCGAGCGGAAATAGCGCATTTGGTGTTTTTCAGCGCTGTGCGGTGCCAAAGCAAAAAGGCTTCAAAACCAAAGTTTTGAAGCCTTTTTACGACTCAACACCAAGTTGAGTCAAATGGGGTGCAACGGCATGGCTGCCGTTGACAGACGTTGCAGGGCTTAGTAGCCGCCGCGACCGCCACCACCACCGTAGCCGCCACCGCCGGAACGGTCGCCACCGTAACCACCACCACCACCACCGCCCGAACGGTCACCGCCGTAACCGCCGGTGCGGGGAGGACGTGCCTCCATGGGGCGTGCTTCGTTCACGGTGATGCTGCGGCCGCCGAGCGACTGGCCGTTCATGCCGTTGATGGCCGCTTGGGCCTGGGCGTCATTGCCCATTTCAACGAAACCAAAACCTTTGGAGCGACCCGTGTCGCGCTCCATCATGACTTTGGCGCTGCTGACAGATCCGAATTCGCTGAATGACTGTTGCAGGTCTTCGTCGCGAACGGTGTACGGCAGGTTGCCGACGTAAAGTTTATTGCCCATGGGGACTCCTCAAAAACACATAAAACAAAGCGATGGGGTCCCGAAAGCACAACAAACCAAAAAAGTACCGCCGTAGCGCGCGAAACTGACCGATCACCTAACCTGTGCGACCAGTGAAACTGATCGAACGTTCGGATTATGCGCCTTTAAAACCGGTCTGATGAAATTCCTTGTACATCGTTGCTGATGGGATAAAACCAAAAGCAGCAGTTGAACAACACAACATCCCGGTGGAGTTGTCCAAAGGCCGCCAGCGGGTAGGCGCTGTTGGTCACCAGCACCGCTGAAAGCCTTGGCCTTGCGACTCAGCGCCCACCCCGCACAGGCGAACGCTTGGCCCTTGGTTTGCACTTGTTCGTCTGAGCAATGCAGCAGATGGATAAAGGCTGTCTGACGCATGTGTCTCTGACGCATGTGTCGGGTGCGCAATTGGAGCCGGCTGCGGTTTCTTGGCTGTCCGCCGTTGTGGCATACAAGGGCCTCAACCGTTATCATTCAATCATTGATTGCTTGCGCCTGATGAGATCAGCGGATTTTTTCACTTCCGCTCTCACAAATGCGGCGGTTTTTCATGTTTTATGGCAAAACGGGTCGCCCGGGTGCCAAACAATCTGAAAAAGTCGTGTGGTGATAAGCCCCTCCTTTTCCACCCAGTTTGTCACCCGACAGAGCGCTGCCACACCCGAATCCGGAAAGTGGAAATAAGTCGATACCCATCAACCACTGGCTATCACATCACACGGATCTGTGAGTGAAGTTTTCGGCGCACCGGAACAGCCATGAATACACCCCCCCAAGCAGACCTGCTGGCTGAGATCGCACGGCTTCAGGCGCGCGAACAGCAGCTGAAGCATTTGCTCAACTCTGCGCGCGATGCGGTTCTGGGCATCACGGCACAAGGACGTGTGATCGAATGGAACCTGGGTGCCGAGCAGCTGCTTGGCTGGACTGCCGAACAGGCTCTGGGCCAGCCGCTGGCTGAGCTGATCATTCCGCAGGAATTCCGTGAGGCCCACACCCGTGGACTGAACCGTTACCTGGCCACCCAGCAGTCCACCATGCTCAATCGGATGATTGAGGTCGAAGCGCTCAGAAAAGACGGCACCCGCATGCCTGTTGAGCTCTCGGTCTGGCCCATCCTGTCGGATGAGGGGGTGAGTTTCGGGGCCATCTTGAGGGACATTTCCGAACGCAAACGGCTGGAGCAGCAACTGGCGGCGACGCTGCAAGAGCGTGAAACCATCTTGAACAGTTCGGTGGTGGGCATCGTTTTTCTGACGGCCGCCGGCCGGTTTCGCTGGGCCAACCCGGCCATGCTTGCCTTGTTCAGGAACGATCCGGCCCAACCCCTGCACAGCATGGAGCAGGTGTACACGAGCCGCGAGCAATATCTGCGCGTGGGGGGCGATGTGGCCGCCGCCATTGCGCGGGGCGAGGTTTACCGCGCCGAGTTGCCCATGCGCCGACTGGACAACCAGCCCATCTGGGTCTCGCTGTCGGGCCAGGCGGTCAGCCCGCGCGATCTGGGTGAAGGCACGGTATGGACGGTGCTGGACATCACCGAACGCAAGCAGGCCGAAGAGGACACCCGCCATGCGCTGGCGCAGCAAAAGGAGCTCAACGAAATGCGTGCCCGCTTCGTGGCCATGATCAGCCATGAGTTCCGCACGCCGCTGGCCACCATTTTTTCTTCGGCCGAACTGTTGGACGATTACGGCCACGACTTCCCCGAGCAAGAGCGCCATGAGGTGCTGGGTCTCATCAAAGGGGCGGTGGCCCGCATGAATGCCATGGTCGATCAGGTGTTGCTGACCAGCCAGTTTGATGCCGGCGGGTTTCGCTGTGGCCCAGCCCCGTTGCCGTTTTCGGAGCTGCTGACCCAGCTGGCGGAGGAAATGATTCGGCTCGATGCCCGCAGCCACGCTTTGCATTGCGAGTGCACCGGGCTGGAACAGCCCCGCCAGGCCGATGCCCAGCTGGTGCGGCACATCGTCACCAATCTGCTGGGAAACGCACTCAAGTATTCGACCCAAGGCAGCCAGGTGTGGCTGAGGGCACGGGCTGATGGTGAACATGTGCAGCTGGAGGTGCAAGACCAGGGCATCGGCATTCCGGCCACCGATCTGCCACGCCTGTTTGAGCGTTTTCACAGAGGGGCCAATGTGGGCAATGTGCGCGGCACGGGCATGGGCCTGCACATCGTGCAGGAGTGTGTGGCCCTGCACGCGGGCCGCATGGAAGTGATCAGCGAAGAAACCAAAGGCTCCACTTTCCGGCTGTGGCTGCACGCCCCGGTGGTGGCGACATAGAGACACAACATGGCACGCATTCTGATTGTTGATGACGATCCCGCCCTGTTGCGGCTGCTGGCGCTCAGGCTCAAGCACGAAGGCCATGAGGTCGTGCAGGCCGACAGTGCCGAAATGGCCCTGGCCCGCCTGGACCATGCTTTGCCGCAATTGCTCATCACCGATCTGCGCATGGGGGGCATGGACGGCCTTGCACTCTTTGAGCTGGTCCACAGGCGCAACCCGTTGCTGCCCGTGCTGATACTCACGGCCCATGGCAGCATTCCGGACGCGGTGCGTGCCACGCAACGCGGCGTGTTCGGTTATCTGACCAAGCCATTCGAGGCGCGTGAGCTGATGGCTGAAGTTGACAGGGCTTTGCACGCTGCCCAGGCTTTGGGCGTGGACCACGATGCCCACCCCGACCAGCAGGTACCCGCCGATGCATGGCGGGCGTCCATCATCACGCGCAGCCCGCGCATGGAGCAACTGCTGGCCGAGGCCCATCTGCTGGCCCAGAGTGATGCGTCTGTCCTGATCCACGGGGAAAGCGGAACAGGCAAGGAGTTGCTGGCGCAGGCCATCCATGCGGCCAGCCCGCGCCGCGCCCAACCCATGGTGGCGGTGAACTGCGGGGCCATTCCCGACAACCTGATCGAGTCCGAACTGTTTGGTCACACCAAAGGGGCCTTCACCGGCGCGGTCCGGGACCAGCCTGGTCTGTTTGTCAGTGCGCACCGGGGAACGCTGTTTCTGGACGAGATTGGCGATTTCCCGCTGGCCGTGCAAGTCACGCTGCTGCGGGCACTGCAAGAACGGGAAGTGCGGCCCGTGGGGGCCGGTCGGGCTGTGAAGGTGGATGTGAGGATCATTTCCGCGTCCCACAAGCGGCTGGAGGACGAGGTGGCTGCGGGCCGGTTCCGGGAAGACCTGTTCTATCGGTTGAACGTGGTGTCCCTGCATCTGCCCGCGTTGTCCGAGCGGCGCGAAGACATTGCGCCACTGGCGCTGCATTTCAGGCAAACCCTGGCCAGGCGCTACGGCAAAAACGTGACAGGTTTTGCACCGGGTGCTCTGGAACTGCTGAGCACGGCGCCCTGGGCGGGCAATGTGCGCCAGCTGCACAACGTGGTGGAGAAGTGCGTGGTGCTTTCCACCACACCGCAGGTTCCGCTGGCGCTGGTTCAGCGGGCTTTGTCGATGCAACAGGGGCCATTGGCCGAGATGCGCTCTTTTGACGAGGCCAGACGCGAATTTGAACGCGATTACCTCAGCCAGTTGCTCAAGATCACCCGGGGCAACGTGACCCAGGCTGCCCGGTTGGCCCAACGCAACCGGACCGATTTTTATGCGTTGCTGGGTCGCCATCAGATGGATCCGGCGAATTTCAAATCTGCCTCCGGAACTGTCGGTGAACACCGACAGTGAAAGTTGGTTGATTTTCAAGGGTTTTCCTGAAATGTGGCCAAAGGCTGTCGGCAAACGCCGACACCTTCCGCGCCGTCAAAACAAAAAGATCCTTGATTCATAAGGGTTTTCGGCTTGGCACACCCTGTGCAATAGAGAAGGCATCCAAACACTGTTCACGTCCACTGGAGCCTTCATGAATCCGACCATCCGCCCAACCGGCATGCTTGCCACCTCCGCAACCGCAAATCCCCGTCCCCATGCCCGCGCCTGTTCGCGCCGCCTTTTCACAGCGCTTGCCTGTGCGGTGGGCAGCCTGGCGTTGGCGGCCTGCGGCGGTGGCGACGACGAGACAGGCGGTGTGGCCACTGAGCAAGCCCAAGCGGTGAGCGCAACCAACGCACGGGCCACAGGCACCGGGCCAACCCTGATCACGCTCCATCCCACACCCGATACCAGCATCAGCGCCTATCTGGTGCGCAGCAGGGGCGTGATCTCCAAAAACGCCGCGGTGGTGTTGTTGCATGGTTGCGCCGGTCTGTGGTCCAACAGCAATCCCGACAGCCAGACCATGTCCCACATCCATCTGCGCTGGTCCAACCAGTTGGCCAATGCGGGCTACGACGTGCTGCTGGTGGACAGTTTCACCCTCCGCAACGTGGCCAACCAGTGCAACGCCACCGTCGCCAAATACCCGTCCAGTTTCGAGGGCACCGTCAGCAAAGTGAACGAGGTGACGGAGCGGGTCGAGGATGCGCTGGCTGCGCGCAATTACCTGGTTTCGCAAGGGGTGGCCCAAGCTGGCCGCGTGGCACTGCTGGGCTGGTCCAACGGTGCCACCACCGTGCTGTCTGCGCTGGAGAAGTCCCATGAAGGCACCTCCGGCTCACGCCCGTTTGCCGAAGGGTTTGCCTACTATCCCGGCTGCGGCATGGGCAATGCCTACAAAAACCAGAACACCAACCCCTGGAGTTCCACCTGGCTGCCGTATTCGCCCGTGACGATTTACCACGGCTCGCTGGATGGTCTTTACAAAGACGGCGAGTGCAACAAGCGCATCACCAACGCCATGGCGCTGGGCGCAGGCGCGGCCACCAGCAATGCGGTGGCCCTGGTGCTCAAGGATGGCGCCAAGCACAGTTTTGACCAGATTGACGTCAGCAAATCGCTGGCCGACATCAACAAAAACATTGCCGATGTCAACAAACAGTTCACCCAGGATGACATCGATGCCCAGAAAGAAACCGACTCCCTGGTGATGCAACGCCTGAATGCTTTGTTCCAGCCGGCACAACTGGCGCAGCAGTGATCAGCCCCGTTCATGCGCTCCAACACCTCGTTGAAGCGTTCGGGTTGTTCTGCCGGGTGCTGCACCAGCAACCGTATCGCGCCGGTCATCGGGTAAGGGTCGGATTCAGGGTTGCCCGGCCTGTTGCACAAAGGCCGCCATGCCGTCGAGCACGGTGCGCAAGCGCACCAACTCGCGCGAGCTATCCAGCCGGCTGGACCAGGCGGCCATGCGCGACACCCGCAACAAACGCGGCAACAGCCGGCGCAAGAAACCCGCCAGATCGGACGCGGGCTGCGCGCGCCCTGCCGAAGCCTGGCTCGCTGCGTGGTAGGCGTTGAGCACAGCCACCACCGATGGCGGCCCCAAGGCATCCAGGTAGCGGGCCAGCGACAACACCAGTTGCAACACGTCGTACATCTGCACCGTGGCCAGCGGCAGGCCCGGTTGCAGGCGTTCTTCAAAATCCAGCCGGGCAAAGTGCTGCCCATCCCAGGTCAGGTTGCGCGTCTGGGCGCCACCGTGCCACTGTCCCCGCGCATGAAACCCCGCCAAATCGGCGCTGGCCGCACACATCAGCGCCAGTCGCTCGGCCTCGGGCGTGCGGTGCAACACATGGTCCAGCGTGGGCCCGATGTCGCCCGTCTCCAGCGTGTAGCCGTCAAAACCCAGCACCGGCGGCACCCGTTCGCCCGCTGCGGCCAGCGCCCTCAGGCGCTCATGCTCAAAAGCCAGCAGTGCCGCGCCGTCCGTCTGCCGCACCGCGCGCCACGGCACCGGCACACCCACAAAGTGGGCGAACAACCAGATACCCAGCGACTTGGCAGCGCTGCGCAGCGGCCGGTCGGCGGTTTTGGTCCAGGTTTTGGCAGTGGTTGAGGTGGTGGAAGTCAAGCGCTGCATTATCGCGAAACCGCGTCAACCGCCCCTCCGGCGCGCATTTGCAACGCAGAGCGGATGCGATGAGCGAAAGTCTTTCAAGTCGTTCGTCCTACGTGATTGATTTTCATGAGTATTTCTGAACGACATTCGGACGATTTGCGGCGCGGGCGGGCCGATTACGTTGCTCTCAACCCTTGCGGCGCAGCGCCACCACCGTGCCGGACGCCGCGGGCGTCGGCAGCGCCCAGTGCGCCGGCAGCGCATGCAGCACGGCGCGCGCGTCGAGCGAGCGGATCGGCACCGCGTTGTCCATGGGGATGCGGTGATGGGCCTGCAGCGCCATGTAGCGCAGCGCGCTCACGCGCAGGAAGGACGCGAAGTTGCCGACCTCGCCGCGCGCGGCCACCAACTCGTCGTACAGCTTCTCGATCAGCGCGACCACCGCCATGCCGTCGCGCGCGCCGATCTCGGTGAGCACGTCCCAGTAAAGGTTCTCCAGCCGGATGCTGGTCACCACGCCGTGCAGCCGCACCGAGCGGGTGCGGCTGGCGTAGCTGTCGGGGTTGGCGCTGATGAAGACTTCACACATGGCAGCACTCCTGCGTTGGAGGACGATTTCGCGGACGAAGCCGCATTGTCGGCGGCTTCTGGCGCGGGTGATTCACATCAATGCGTGATCTTGGTGCCCAGCACCACCAGAAACTGTGCGATCCACGCCGGGTGGGCCGGCCAGGCGGGCGCGGTGACGAAGGGGCCGTCGGTCACGGCCTGGTCCACCGCGATGTTGGCGTAGGTGGCGCCCGCGAGCTCCACCTCCACCTGGCAGGCCGGGTAGGCCGAGATGGTGCGGCCCTGGATGTCGCCCGTGGCCGCCAGCAGCTGCGCGCCGTGGCAGACAGCGGCCACCGGCTTGCCACTGCTGGTGAAGTGTTTGACCAGCGCCATCACGCTGGTGTGCATGCGCAGGTACTCGGGGCCGCGCCCGCCGGGAATCACCAGGCCGTCGTAGCTCTCGGGCTTCACGTCGGCAAAAGTGGCATTGAGCGTGAAGCGGTGGCCGGGCTTTTCGCTGTAGGTCTGCGCACCCTCAAAGTCGTGGATGGCGGTGTGGATGAAGTCGCCGGCTTTCTTGTCGGGCGCGACGGCGTGCACCGTGTGGCCGACCGCCTGCAGCGCCTGGAACGGCACCATGGTTTCGTAGTCTTCGCAGTAATCGCCACAGATCATCAACAGCTTCTTGCCCATGCGTATCTCCTGGTGGTGGGGGGGTGTGGAGACGATTGTTGGAGCGCGCTCGGTGGCCGGGGTAACAGCCCGCTGCTGCAGGCATGGGGGTTTGCCCTGATCGGCGGCGGAGGCCCGGCGGTGATCTGAACGCCTTTTGATCTAGCGCAAATCGCTGCCTCAAATAAGCAAGATACTGCACTTAACCGTCCGTGACGACTTGCATTAAAGTGCATAAATCCCCACCCAGGAGACCCCCCATGAGCCAAGAAGACACCCTTGTCGAAGCCCCGGAATCCGTGAGCAACGACCGCTTTGTGGAAGTGAACTACGACGACGCCATTCCCAACAACGTGGACCTCTCCAGCGACCGCCAGCTGCTGCGCGCGCTGGAAAGCTGGCACCCGAACTACATCGACTGGTGGAAGGACATGGGCCCGGACGGTTTCCAGAACGCCGAGGTTTATCTGCGCACGGCCGTGGGCGTGGACCCGGCGGGCTGGGCCAAGTTCGGCTACGTCAAGATGCCCGAGTACCGCTGGGGCATCCTGCTGGCGCCGAAGGTGGAAGGCCGCACCATCCCGCACGGCAAGCACAAGGGCGAGCCGGCCTGGCAAGAGGTGCCCGGTGAGTACCGTTCGCTGCTCAAGCGCCTGATCGTGGTGCAGGGCGACACCGAGCCGGCCTCGGTCGAACAGCAGCGCCACCTGGGCGCCACGGCCCCCAGCCTGTACGACATGCGCAACCTGTTCCAGGTCAACGTGGAGGAAGGCCGCCACCTCTGGGCCATGGTCTACCTGCTGGTCAAGTACTTCGGCAAGGACGGGCGCGAGGAAGCGCAGGCCCTGCTGGAGCGCCGCAGCGGCCACCAGGACAACCCGCGCATCCTGGGCGCCTTCAACGAGAAGACACCCGACTGGCTGAGCTTCTTCATGTTCACCTACTTCACCGACCGCGACGGCAAGATGCAGCTCGCCGCGCTGGCCGAGAGCGGCTTCGACCCGCTCTCGCGCAGCTGCCGCTTCATGCTGACCGAAGAGGCGCACCACCTGTTCGTGGGTGAGACCGGCGTGGGCCGCACCATCGAGGCCACCTGCGCCGCCATGAACAAGGCCGGCATCACCGACCCGTACGACGTGGAACGCATCCGCGCCCTGGGCGTGGTCGACCTGCCGCTGCTGCAGCGCAAGGCCAACTTCCACATGAGCGTGACGCGCGACCTGTTTGGCTCGGAGATCTCCAGCAACGGCGCAGATGCCTTCAACACCGGCCTGAAGGGCCGCTTCAACGAGGCCAAGCTCACCGGCGACGACCACCAGCTGCAGGACGCCACCTACCAGGTGCAGCGCGTGGTGGACGGCCAACTGGTGTGGGAAGACGTACCGGCGCTGCGCGCCATCAACAGCCGCCTGCTGGACGACTACATCGCCGACTGCCAGGGCGGCATCGACCGCTGGAACAAGAGCATCGAGAAGGCCGGCATCCACTTCAAGATCACCCAGCCGCACAAAGGCTTCAACCGCAGGATCGGCGAGTTCGCCGGCCACCCCATCAGCCCGACCGGCGAGCTGCTGAGCGCCGAAGCCTTTGCCGCCGCGCAGGGCGAGTGGCTGCCCAACGATGCGGACATCGCCTTTATCCACTCGCTGATGACGCCCAACCACGCGCCCGGCCAGTACGCCAGCTGGATCGCCCCTCCCCGCATGGGCATCAACCAGCAGCCGGTGGACTACGAGTACGTGAAGATCGACTGATTGCAGGCCAGGGCGGCGCTGCGCGTGCAGCGCCGCCTGTGATCATCGGTTGCAGGCAGTGGCCGAGAGCTCGTCCCGCGTCACGTGTCCTTTGGTTTCCCGAAAACCTTGAGAAATGCGGTGTGTTTGACCTTCTGCCACGACGCCGGCAAATCACCGCTGCCATCGAATCGATGGGACTCCAGTGCCGCATAGATCTCATTCCGTTTCCAGATCCATCGTGAACGCGAAGGCGAAGCGCAGACAGTACAAACGTACGGCAAGCGAAGCCGACAAAGTGCACGGTTGATAGGGAAATGGAATCACGCACCAGATCGCTGTCGATCAGCTTGGCTGTCAACATCTTCTTGAGCAGTTCGTGCATGGCCAGGTCATCGGTCACGACCACGGCGGGTCGGATCTGCCCGAACGCCAGCACGCGGCAATCGGTGTACGAGGGTGGCGAGCGCCGATGCTTTATGAACCGCCCCGGGTCCATTTGCACGATCCCGTGCAAGGCGCTGGCCGCCGCATCCAGGGTTGCCTTTTCGTCCTTGCTGAGTCGGAGGGTGTTGCTCAATCGCTCCTGCGCCAGCCACTCGTCCGCATCAAACCATGGGTAAAGAAATTGCAGCCTGGGCTGGCTCGGACGATTTTCGGCGCGGGCGGGCCGATTACTTCGCTCTCAGCTCGCATCCGCGTAGCGCTCCAGCTCCCAGCCGCTCACGTGCTGGCTCCAGGCGTCCCACTCGGCCTGTTTGATGGTCAGAAACTGCTCGCAAAACGCCGTGCCCACGGCTTCGCGCAGGCGGCTGTCTTGGCGCAGCGCGTCCAGCGCGCGGCACAGATCGCGCGGCAGGCGCGCGGGCATGGCCTCGCCCCGGGCCTGGCGCTGGTACAGGTCTTCGTCGCAAGCCTCGACCGGTGGCAGCGCCAGGTCGATGCCCGACAACCCGGCGGCCAGCGTGCCCGCCAGCGCCGCGTAGACATTGCACGACGGGTCGGGCAGGCGCCATTCCAGCCGGTTGGCCACGGTGCGCACCAGGCAGGTGCGGTTGTTGTCGCCCAGGGTTTTCCACACCGGCGACCAGGTGGTGCCCGAGGCGCTGGCGCTGCTGGCCAGGCGCTTGTAGCTGTTCACCGTGGGCGCGCACAGCGCGGCCAGCGCATCGGCGTGGTGCAGCAGGCCGGCCGCAAACTGGTGACCCAGGGTGCTCAGACCCAGCGCGCCCGCCGGGTCGGCCATCACCGCGCGGCCTTGGGCGTCGGTCAGGCTCAAATGAAAGTGCAGGCCACTGCCCGGCGCATGCGCCAGCGGCTTGGGCATGGTGGAAAACACGCATCCATGCTGCTGCGCTACCGCGTGCGCGGTCAGCTTGAACAGTTGGTAGCGGTCGGCGGCAGCCAAGGCGTCGTCAAACCGGTAGTTGATCTCGTACTGGCCGCAGGCGTCTTCGTGGTCCATTTGCTGCAACTCGAAACCCAGGTCCGTCAGGTGGCGCCGCATGCCGTCCAAGAACCCCAGGTTGCGGCCGATGGCGGCCAGGTCGTACGACGGTTTGGCGTGCCGGTCGTCGGCGTCGCCCACCTGCCAGGCGCCGTCGGGGCCGCGTTTGAGCAGGAAAAATTCGGGCTCAATGCCCACCCACAGCGTGAGGCCACGTGCACGCAGACGCTCGACTTGGCGCTTGAGCACCTGGCGCGAACAGGTGTCCAGCGGCTCACCACCGGCAAAACCGTCGCACACCGCATGCGCCACGCCGGGCATGAAGGGCAGCGGCCGCAGCGATGCGGGCACCACCCGCCCGAAGTATTCGCTGCGCGCGCCCATGCGCGGCAAGCCGGTGCCCCAGATGCTGGGGCCAGCGAAACCCGCGCCCACCTGCACCACATCAGGCAACGCGGCCAGCGGCACCAGCTTGCCTTTGGGCGCGCCGTGCAGGTCGGTGAAGGTGGTCAACACGGAATGCACGCCTTGCGCCTGCAAGGCGGCCATGCGCTCGCTCAGGCTGGGGCTACCGTCTGGGCTCGGGTCCACGCCCGCCCTGACGCCCTCATGAACACCCTCCTTCACGTTCTCGCTGACGCCCAAGCTCACGCCATCACCTCGGCCATGGCCGCGTCCAGCATGGCCAGGCCTTCGGCAAACACGGCGTCTTCAATCGTCAGCGGGAACAAAAACCGGATCACGTTGCCGTACACGCCGCAGGTCAGCAGCAGCAGACCGCGTTTCAGCGCGGCGGCTTGTACCCGCTTGGTCAGGTCGGCGTCGGGCGCGCCGTGGGCGTCCACAAATTCGCAGGCCACCATGGCGCCCAGGCCGCGCACATCGCCCATGCGCGGGTACATCGTCTTCGCAGCCGTCAGGTGTGCGATCAATTGGTCACCCAGCAACTGGGCGCGCTCGGGCAGCTTCTCTTCAGCCATCACGTCCAGCACCGCCAGCGACGCTGCAATGGCCAGCGGGTTGCCCGCGTAGGTGCCGCCCAGGCCGCCCGGTGCCGGGCCGTCCATGATGGCCTTGCGGCCCGACACGGCAGACAGCGTGGTGCCGCCGGCCATGCTTTTGGCCATGGTGATCAAGTCCGGCTTGGCGCCGTAATGCTCCATGGCAAACATCTTGCCGGTGCGGGCAAAACCGGTCTGCACCTCGTCGGCAATCAGCACAATGCCGTGCTGGTCGCACAGCTCGCGCAGCCAGCGCACGGCAGCCGGCTGAATGGGGTTGAAACCGCCCTCGCCCTGCACCGGCTCAAAAATGATGGCCGCCACCCGACTGGGTTCAATGTCGCACTTGAAGAGCTGCTCCATGGCGTGCTTCGTGTCGTCCAGCGACGCACAGTGGCACGGAAACGGCACGTGGTAAATCTCGGGTGGGAACGGGCCAAAACCCGCTTTGTAGGGTTGTACCTTGCCGGTCATGGCCACGGCAAACAGGCTGCGGCCATGAAACGCGCCGCCAAACGCAATCACGCCGCTGCGCCCGGTGCTGCTGCGCGCGATCTTGATGGCGTTTTCCACCGCCTCGGCGCCGGTCGAGAAAAACGCGGTCTTGGCCGGGCCGTCAATCGGCACGATGGCGTTGATGCGCTCGGCCAGCTGCACGTATTCGGTGTACGGAACCACCTGGTAACAACTGTGCGTAAAACGCTGCAACTGAGCCGCAATGGCGGCCTGCACCTTGGGGTGCACATGCCCGGTGTTGAGCACCGCAATGCCACCCGCAAAGTCAATGAAGCGCTGGCCTTCGATGTCCCAGAACTCGGCGTTCTTCGCGTGGCTGATGAAAAAATCGCCCATCACGCCCACACCGCGCGGCGTGGCGTCAAGCCGGCGCTGGTGCCAGGTGGCGTTGGTGTGGTCGGTTTTCAGGTCGGTCATGGCGTTCATAGGGGTCTCCAAAAGGGGAAAGAAATCAAACCGTGCAGGCACTCAAACCCGCGCCTGCGAGCGGGACATCTCGCTGGCCAGCGCCAGACCAGAAGCCCAGGCTGCACCCATCTGCGCGTGCAAAGCGGGCGCTACGCGGGTATCGGTGCGGTGCTGGGCCAAGGTTTGCACCATCGCATCGGCGATGCGCTCAACCACCCGTGCGGGGTCGGCCACACCGCACACGCGGCGGCCAAAGTCCAGCAACTCGTCGGGCAAGGGGTACGTCCGAGTGGCTTTGGGCTTGGCAAACAGTTTCAGCGCCATGGTCTGGTCTTCCAGCTCAGGGCTGCCCTCGTAGCGCTGGTATTTGTAGATGGCGGTGGTCACCACATCAAACATCGGCGCCAGGCGCACATCGTCGTTGCAGGTGTAGAGCACACCAAAATTCTTCAAATGGCCATCGCCGTTGCGCACCATGACCATGAAGGCCACCTGTTCAAAAAAACGTGCCAGCTCCGCACCGGGCAAGTTGATCAGCTTGAGCGCTTGAGCGATACGCTCATAGCTGCCGTGGTATTTGCGGTCAGACAGGGTGTCGCGTACGCGCTGCCCCATGAGCGCGGCGGCATCTTCAAAGCCCAGGCGCGTGCCGTCGGGGGCAATGTCAAAGCGGTCGATCACCAGCAGCGAACCGTCTTGCGACAGGTCGAACGGGGCCACCTCAATCTGCGCGGCACGGGCCGCGCTCAGGCACAAGAATTCGTTGGCCGAGAGCCCGGGGTAACGCTCTGCCGCCATCTTCACGATCAGCGTGGGCACAGGCACCGTCACCCGGTCGGGCACCATGATCTTGGGTTGCACACCCGAAATGCCCGCACCGGTGGACAGGTAAGCGCCCATCAAGTCCTGAAACAGCGCGGGCCCGTTGCCATGCGACAGCAATTCGGCCCGGCTGACCACACCGGACGGCGCGGGCGGGGCCGCGCCCGGCAACTGGTAGCCCAGGCGGCCGATGCCGTTGTCGCCCATCAGCGCCAGCAAATGCATGGGCGTGATGGACTGCTTGGGAAACAGCGCCCGTATCTGCATGAACAAATAACCCTCCGGCAGGTTCATGTCCATAGCCGGAAACAGTGCCCCGCCACCATCGAAGTGCAGCGCCGACGGCGGCATCAGCAGCGACACACCAGGCTGCCGCGCATCGTCGGCGTGGTAATCGAAGGTGTAGGTGGATGCGTGAGACAGGCGGCCGCTGGGCTGGCCGTTGACCGCCACGTCCAGCAAACGGATGCGCTCAGGCAGCATGGCCACCGCTTTCATCACCCGCGTCGCCGTCCCCATCCTCCTCAGCAAAGCGGCGCTGCATGTCGGCCAGGGTGGGCATGCCCGCTTTTTCCAACGTGATGCACAGGCCCATGGCCGCCAGCAGCGCCAGCAGCGAAGACACCGTCACGTCCTGCCCATGCTCCAACTTGTGCAGCACCGTGCGGCTGCGGCCCGCCTTGCCAGCCACGGCCACCGTCGACAGCTTGTGGTCCGCACGGTGGCGGGCAATGGCTGTGCCCAGATCGGAGAGGAGTTTAATTTTGTCCATGATAGTGGACATTGTTGTCAAAATTTAACGAAATGTCCACGAAGATGGTCACACCGGCGAATCAATCCGAATCCACGTCGTCTTCGTCTCGGTGTACTTGTCAAACGCGTGCAGCGACTTGTCGCGCCCCACGCCGCTTTGCTTGAAGCCGCCAAACGGCACCGTGATGTCGTCCTCGTCGTACTGGTTCACATGCACCGTGCCGGCGCGCAGCGCGCGGGCCACGCCGTGGGCTTTGTTGATGTCGCTGGTCCACACCGCAGCCTGCAGACCGTAGATGCTGTTGTTGGCCTCGCGCACCACACTGGCGGCATCGGTGAAGCTCAGCACGCTCAGCACCGGGCCAAAAATCTCTTCGCGGGCAATCGTCATCTGCGGCGTCACGCCGCCAAAAATGGTGGGCTGCACATAACAACCACCCGCCACCGGCGCGGCCAGCGCGCCACCGGCCAGCAACTGCGCGCCCTCGCTCTGGCCCAGTCCGATGTAGCGCATCACGTTGTCGAGCTGCACCTGGTCCACGATGGCGCCCATCACCGTGCCCTTGTCCAGCGGATTGCCGGGCTGGAAGTTGGGCACCAGCTTCAGGGCTTTTTCTAAAAACGCGTCCTTGATGCTTTCTTCCACGAACAGGCGCGACGGCGCATTGCAGCTTTCGCCCTGGTTGAAGAAGATGCTGCCCACAGCGGCTTCCACGGCGCGGTCCAGGTCGGGGCAGTCGGCAAACACGATGTTGGGCGACTTGCCACCCAGCTCGGTCCAGGCGCGTTTCAGGTTGCTCTGCCCCGCCATCACATGGATCTGCTTGCCCACGCGCGTGCTGCCGGTGAAGGCGATGCAGTCCACATCCATGTGCAGCGCCAGCGGGCTGCCCGCCTCGGGGCCGTAGCCCGGCACCACGTTGAACACGCCGGGCGGAATGCCGGCGGCCAGCGCCAGTTCGGCCAGGCGCAGCGCGGTGAGCGGGCTTTTCTCGGACGGCTTGAGCACAACCGAATTGCCCGCCGCCAACGCAGGCGCGATCTTCCAGGCGGCCATGATCATGGGGTAGTTCCACGGCACGATCACGCCCACCACGCCCACCGGCTCGCGCGTGATCAGCGCCAGCGCGCTGCGGCCCGTGGGTGCGATCTCGTCGTACACCTTGTCCACCGCCTCGCCGTACCAGCGGATGCAGTTGGCCGCGCTGTTCACGTCCACGCCCTTGGCGTATTTGATGGGCTTGCCCATGTCCAGCGTTTCCATCAGCGCCAGTTCGTCGGCATGCGCCAGCAACTGGTCGGCAAACTTGATCATGATGCGCTTGCGCTGCGCCGGCGCCATGCCGCTCCAGCGGCGCGACTCGAACGCCGCCCGGCCGGCGGCCACGGCCGCGTCGATATCGGCCTGGCCGCAGCGGGCCACGGTGGTGAGCAAGCGGCCATCGACCGGCGACAGGCAGTCAAAGGTCTGG
Source organism: Hydrogenophaga sp. (assembly GCF_030656115.1). Classification (GTDB taxonomy): domain Bacteria; phylum Pseudomonadota; class Gammaproteobacteria; order Burkholderiales; family Burkholderiaceae_C; genus Hydrogenophaga. The sequence goes on along the minus strand of NZ_JAUSOO010000129.1, from coordinate 20,198 downwards.
CCGTCCAGCGCGGCCACGCGCTCGCCGTTGATGACGGCACGGCCGTCGAAACTGGGGGTAGGGTTGGTGTCGGTCATGGGCCAGGTTCCTCGTGTGAATTGGCCCCATGCTACGCCGGTTTCAAGCCATTTACCCCATCCACTTTGAAGGCAAATCAGCCATCCAGTCGGGGTATACCGACCGTCTTGAGACCCGCGCTCAATTCGTCGACAACGCCACCGTCTCCGCCCGCATGGCCGCCGCAATCTCGCGGTCACGCCGGCGCGTGGCGCGTGCCACCCACACCGCATAGGCCACGATCACCACCGTCACGGTGACGATCAGCAGCGTGGCAGCGGCGTAAATGGTCGGGTTGATGCCGCGCCGCGCATAGCCAAAAATCACCTGTGGCAGCGTGTTCACGCCGGGGCCGGAGAGGAATTCGGCGATCACCACGTCGTCAAAACTGAGCGTGAAGGCCAGCAAGAATGCCGCCAAAATGGCCTGAAAAATATTCGGCAGGGTGACCAAAAAGAACACCTGCATGGGCCGTGCGCCCAGGTCCATGGCGGCTTCCTCAATGCTGCGGTTCATCTCCAGCAAGCGGCTCTGAATGACCACCATGCCGTAGGCCATGCCCAGCAGCGTGTGGCCCAAAATGATGGTGCCCATGCCGCGCTGCGGAAAGCCAAAGAAGTTTTGCGTGCCCACAAACAGCAGCAGCAGCGACAGACCAATGATCACCTCGGGCATGACCAGCGGGGCGTTGACCATGCCCGAGAACACGGTGCGGCCCAGAAAGCGCCGGTAACGCACCAGCACAAACGCCGCGAAGGTGGCCAGCACGGCAGACAGCATGCCGGTGACGGTGGCGATTTTGAGCGAGAGCCAGAAACCTTCGACGATCTTGGTGTCGCGTGTGAGGGCTTCGTACCAGCGCAGCGAAAAGCCGGTAAAGCGCGCATCCTGCCGGGTGCTGTTGAACGAAAAGACGATCATGAACAGCAGGGGCAAATACAGAAAAGCGAACACCAGCGCCAGCCAGAACTTGCCAAAGTGTTTTTCAAGCAGCTGTTTCATGACTTCGCTCCTTCGTCGCGTTCACCGGTGTAGTGGTAGTAAATGGCCAGCGGAATCACGATCAGCGCAATCATCACCACCGCCAGCGCGGTGGCCTTGGGCCAGTCGTTGGCGGTGAACATTTCGTCCCACACCACGCGCCCGAACATCAGGTTTTCCGGCCCGCCCAGCAGCGACGGAATGACGAACTCGCCCACACAGGGAATGAACACCAGCATGAAGCCGGCAATGATGCCGGCCTTGGACAGCGGCACGGTGATGAGCCAGAACGCTTTGAATGGTGTGGTGCCCAGGTCGTAAGCCGCCTCCAGCAAGCGAAAGTCCATCTTCACCAGGTTGGCGTAGAGCGGCAGGATCATGAATGGCAGGTACACATAGGTCATGCCCACCAGCATCGACACGTTGGTGTAGAGCATCTGCATGGGCTCGCCGATGATGCCGATGCTCATCAAAAAGCGGTTGATCACGCCCTGGTCGGCCAGCAGGCCCTTCCAGGCGTAGACGCGCAGCAGGAACGAGGTCCAGAACGGCAGCATCACCATCAGCAGCAAGGCCGGGCGCACGCTCTCGGGCGCACGGGCAATGAAGTAGGCAAACGGGTAGCCCAACACGAGGCACAGCAGGGCCGTGATCAATGCGTAGCCGATGGAGCGCAAATAAGCGTCCACATACAAGGTTTTGAACAGCGGCGCGCCCTCTTCCGTGCGCAAGATGGAGAGGTAGTTTTCGTACTTGAGCTTGAGCACGCCGGCGGTGGAGTCCCACAGCGGCTTGAACGGGTGGATGTCGCTGCCCATGTCCACAAAGCTGATGTAGAGCAGGATCAGAAACGGCAGGAAAAAGAAAACGAACAGCCAGACAAACGGCACGCCTATGACGAAGCGCTTGCCGGGCATGGGGATCGATGAAATGGCCATCAAGAACCTCCAGAAACTTTCAACCTGTGAGCGCAGCAACCTAAAACCAAGGATGCGGTGGAACCGGCTTTGCCGGGCCACTCGCATCGCCCCCCTGGGGGGCGGGACGCGAAGCGGCGCGGGGGGGAACTTGTCAATCCCTGAGAACCACCGCCGCCTTGTCGTCCCACCAAAAATACACCTCGTCTTCCCAGGTGATGTCCGACAGGTCTTGGCGCGAAGTGTTGGCCTCGGTCACGCGCACCCGGGAGCCGTCGCGGGCTTTCAAGATGTAGTTGGTGTAAGAGCCCAGGTAACCTATTTCCAAGACACGACCCTGGAACAGGTTCACGCCCACGCCCTCGGGTCGCGCCTTGCTGATCTCGATCTTCTCAGGCCGTACTGCAATGGACACGGGCATGTTCAGGGTGCCACTCACGCCGTGGCCCACCACCACCTCGCCAATCGCGGTCTCGGCAGCGCAGCGGTCGGGTTCGTCCACCGTGAGCTTGCCGGCGAACAGGTTCACGTTGCCAATGAAGTCGGCGACAAACTTGTTGCGCGGGTGCTCGTAAATTTCTTCCGGCGTGCCCACCTGCAGCACGCGGCCCTTGCTCATGATGGCGATGCGGCTGGCCATGGTCATGGCCTCTTCTTGGTCGTGCGTCACCATGACCACGGTCACGCCCACTTTTTCAATGATGTTGACCAGCTCGAACTGGGTTTGCTCGCGCAGTTTTTTGTCCAGCGCGCCCAGGGGTTCGTCCAGCAGCAGCAGCTTGGGCCGCTTGGCCAGGCTGCGCGCCAGGGCTACGCGCTGTTGCTGCCCGCCCGAGAGTTGGTGCGGCTTGCGCTTGGCGTAAGGCGTGAGCTGCACCAGGGCCAGCATTTCGTCGGTGCGTTGCTGCACCTCGGCCTTGGGCAAACCTTCGCGCTTGAGGCCAAAGGCCACGTTTTCCCAGATGTTCAGGTGCGGAAACAGGGCGTAGCTCTGAAACATCATGTTCACCGGGCGCTCGTAAGGCGGCATGGCCGCCACGTCTTGCCCGCCGAGCATGATGCGGCCCGAGGTGGGCTTTTCAAACCCCGCCAGCATCCGCAGCAGGGTGGACTTGCCGCAGCCCGAGCTGCCCAGCAACGCGAAGATTTCGCCTTTGCCGATGGAGAGCGACACCTCGTCCACCGCCACCGCGTCGTCAAAGCGCTTGACCAGCTTCTCGGTGACCAGAAAACCTGCTTCAGCAGCCATGGGAGTTTCCGTTTCTTGTTCGGTTAACCAACAAAAAAGGGCTGTTCAACCCGCAAGCAGAACAGCCCTGAGCCCGGTGAAAGGCTTTACTTGCCGCGTTTGAACGCGTTGTAGGTGTCGTTGACCACGCTGGCCATCTCGTTCGAGAAACCACCGGTCGGGATCAGGCGGGCGGTGTCTTCATCGCTCAGAAAAATGGTCTTGTTGTCCTTGATCTCGTCCTTGATCAGGGGCAACGAGGCCTTGTTGCCGGTGGGGTAGTTCATCTCGTTGGCCATGGAAGCGCCGGTTTCGGCACGCAGGTAGAAGTCGATGAACGCATGGGCGTTGTTCACGCGTTTGGCGTCTTTCGGAATGGCCATGGTGTCGATGAACACCAAACCGCCGCCGGTGGGCAGCAGCGGCACAATGTCGTCCTTGCCCCCGGTTTCCTTCACGCGGTCGGCGGCGATGTTGATGTCGCCCGACCAACCCACAAAGGCGCAACCCTTGCCACCGGCAATGTCGTCGATCATGGTGCTGGAGAACAGGCGAATGTCTTTGCGCACCTTGGCCAGCATGGCACCGGCTTCCTTGAAGTCTTCGGCGTTTTCGCTGTACGCCGGCTTGCCCACGTAGTGCAGCGCCAGCGGCAGAATTTCGCTCGGCGAGTCCAGGTAAATGATGCCGCACGACTTCAGCTTGCTGGAATACTCAGGCTTGAAAACCAGGTCCCAGGCGTTTTCGGGCATGGGCATGCCGCCCAGCGCTTTTTCCACCTTCTGCTTGTTGATACCCACGGTGGTGAAGCCCCAGGCCCAGGGCACAAAGTGTTTGTTCTCGGGGTCTACACCCGCAATTTTTTCCATGAACTCGGGGTCCAGGTTGCCGTAGTTCGACAGCTTGCTGCGGTCAATCGGCTGGTACAGGCCGCCGTCAATTTGCTTTTTGCCAAAGCCTGCGGTGGGTACCACGATGTCGTAGCCCGAGTTGCCTGCCACCAGCTTGGCGTGCAGCGCTTCGTTGTTTTCAAAGGTGTCGTAGTTGACCTTGATGCCAAACTCTTTCTCGAAGTCGGCAACCATGGTCTCGGTGATGTAGTCGGCCCAGTTGTAGATGTTCAGGACTTTTTCATCGTCCAACACCGGGCCAGCCGGTGCCGCAGGCGCAGCCGCAACCGGTGCAGGCGCGGCAGGGGCCGCCACCGGCTCTTCTTTTTTGCCGCAGGCGGCGAGCAAAACGGCCGTGATGGCCAGCGCGAGAACATGCTTTTTCATGGTGAAGAACACTCCAAAAAGGGGAGACAAACCGAAGAACCGGGCGCAACGCCGGAGCCCATGCCATCCGAAAAAGCTAGCAACAAACGGGCCCGAATGCGCCCCACATTGGGGAACGCGTTCACTGTATCAAAAAATGGCCTCAAGCCAACTGGCCAGCGGTGCGCAAATCGGCCAGCGTGGCGTCCAGGCAGTACACGATCAGCGCCATCATTTCGTCGATCTGGGCGCGCGTCATCACCAGCGGCGGCGCAATGATCATGCGGTCGCCCACGGCGCGCATGATCAGCCCGTTCTTGAAGCAGTGGCCGCGGCAGATCATGCCCACGCCCAGGTCTTCGTCAAACAAGGCTTGGGTGTCCTTGTCTTTCACCAGCACCAGGCCGGCCACAAAGCCGCAGGTCTGTGCCTCGGCCACCAGCGGGTGCTGGTTCAGCTCGGCAAAGCGTTCGGCCAAATAAGGGCCAATGTCGTCGCGCACCTTGCCCACCAGGTTCTCGCGCTCCATCAGTTCAATATTGGCCAGCGCCACCGCGCACGCCACCGGGTGGCCGCTGTAGGTGTAGCCGTGGTTGAACTCGCCGCCTTGCTCAATCAGCACCTTGGCCACGCGGTCGCCCACCATCACGCCGCCCAGCGGTATGTAGCCACTCGTCACGCCCTTGGCGAAAGTCACGAGGTCGGGCCGGTAGCCGAACTTTTCATAGGCAAACCAGTGGCCCAGGCGGCCAAAGGCGCAGATCACTTCGTCGGAAATCAGCAAGATGCCGTACTGGTCCACGATGCGCTGGATTTCGGGCCAGTAGGTCTCGGGCGGAATGATGACGCCGCCCGCGCCCTGCACCGGCTCGGCAATGAAAGCGGCCACCTTGTCGGCGCCTACTTCCAGAATCTTCGCTTCCAGCCAACCCGCCGCGCGGCGGCCAAAATCGGCCCGGCTTTCTCCGGGCAGCGCGTTTTCAAAAAAGTACGGCTGCTCGATGTGCGTGATGTTGGGAATGGGCAGGTCGCCCTGCGCGTGCATGCCGCTCATGCCGCCCAGCGAGGCGCCCGCCATGGTGCTGCCGTGGTACGCGTTCTGGCGGCTGATGATGACCTTGCGCTGCGGCTGGCCCAGCAGGTCCCAGTAACGGCGCACCATGCGCACATTGGTGTCGTTGCTTTCCGACCCGCTGCTGGAAAAGAACACATGCTCAAAGCTGCGCCCGCCCACCTTGGGGGCCAGCGCCGCCAGCTTGGTGGCCAGCTGCACCGCCGGCACGTTGGTGGTGTTGAAGAAGCTGTTGTAAAACGGCAGCGTCATCATCTGCTGGTAAGCCGCGTCGGCCAGCTCTTTGCGGCCGTAGCCCGCGTTCACACACCACAGGCCGCTCATCGCGTCCAGAATTTTCTTGCCCTCGGAATCCCACACATAAATGTTGTCGGCCCGGGTGATCACCCGGGCACCGCGCGAAGCCAGACCCGCGTGGTCGGTGAACGGGTGCAAAAAGTGCGCGCTGTCTTGCGCCTGAATGGCCTGGGTGTCTTGCTGCTCGGCACGGCGAACCAGGGCGGGCGGGGCGATGAGGGTGGAGGGGTTCATGGTCGGTCCTTGGAAGGCTTGTTCAGACGTGAAGGAGGAGATGCTCGCGTTCCCAAGGCGAAATCACCTTCATGAACTCGTCGAACTCCAACTCCTTGATCTCGGTGTAAATGGTGATGAACTCTTTGCCCAAAATGTCGTGCAGGTCGGTCTCGCGGCGCAGCCAGTCCAGCGCCTCGCCCAGCGAGCGCGGCAGCGAATACGGGGCCAAATAAGCATCGCCCTTCATCTCGGGCTTGGGCTTGATCTTGTTTTTCATGCCCAGGTAGCCGCAGGCCAGCGTCATGGCCATGGCCACATACGGGTTGGCATCGGCACCGATCACGCGGTTTTCTACGCGGCGCGCTTCGGGGCTGGAAATGGGCGAACGGATGCCCACCGTGCGGTTGTCGTGGCCCCATTCGATGTTGATGGGCGCGGCGGTGTGGCGGCTCAGGCGCCGGTAGCTGTTCACGTACGGCGCCACCAGCACCATGGCCGCCGGAATGTAGCGCTGCAGGCCGCCGATGTAGTGGTGAAAGGCGTCGGACGCACTGCCGTCGGGGTTGCTGAAAATGTTCTTGCCGGTGGCCTTGTCCACAATGCTTTGGTGCACGTGCATGGCACTGCCGGGTTCGCCGGCAATGGGTTTGGCCATGAAGGTGGCGTACATGTCGTGGCGCAGCGCGGCCTCGCGCACCGTGCGCTTGAAGAAGAACACCTCGTCGGCCAGACCCAGCGGATGGGCGTGGAAGAAGTTGATCTCCATCTGCCCCGCGCCCACCTCGTGGATCAGCGTGTCCACGTTCAGCTCCATCTTGTCGCAGTAGTCGTAAATCTCCTCGAACAGCGGGTCGAACTCGTTCACCGCGTCAATGGAGTACGCCTGGCGCGAGGTCTCGGCCCGGCCGCTGCGGCCAATCGGCGGCTTCAGCAGCGTGTTCGGGTCGGTGTTGCGCGCGGTCAGGTAAAACTCCAGTTCGGGCGCCACCACCGGGTCCCAGCCCTCGGCGTCGTACAGGTCGCAAATCTTGCGCAACACGCTGCGTGGGGCAAAGGGCACCAGCTTGCCGGCGTGGTCAAAGCAGTCGTGGATCACCTGCGCGGTCGGGTCGGTGGCCCAGGGCACGATGCGCACGGTGCTCGGGTCGGGGCGCAGCTGCATGTCCTTGTCGGTCGGGTCCACCACGTCGTAGTACGGCCCGCTTTCGGGAAACTCGCCCGTCACGCCCATGCCCACAATGGCTTGCGGCAGGCGCATGCCCCGGTCTTCGGTGACCTTGCCACGCGGCAAAATTTTGCCCCGCGCCACACCGGTCAAGTCAGGCACCAGGCACTCCACTTCGGTCACGCGGTGCTCGTTGAGCCAGTTCTCCAGGTCGTTGAAAGTCATGTTTTTACGGTCTGTCATGGGCCGGTTCCTCGGTGTTGTGTTTGTCTGTGTCAGAGCGTGTGGCGGGCCAGGTCGGCGGCCTGCAGGCGCAGGCTGCGGCGCTGGCGGCAGGCGTGGCCAAACGCCTCAAAGATGGCGGCGTAAACCGGCGTTTCCCAGCAGCGCCATTCGGGGTGAAACTGCACCGCGTAGGCGAAGGTGTGGGCACCCTTCACGGCAAATGCCTCCACCACGCCATCGGGCGCATGGGCCAGCGCTTCCAGGCCGTCGGCCAGGCGGTTGATACCCTGGCCGTGCAGCGAATTCACCTCGGCCTGCGGGCCCCCTGCCCAGGTCTCGAACACGCTGCCGGGCTTGAAGCGCACGGCGTGGCGTGGGGCGTATTGTTCTTCATACGGCGCGCCTTTGGGCTCGCGGTGGTCCATCAGGCCGGGCACTTCGTGCACCCGCTGGTGCAGCGTGCCGCCCAGCGCCACATTGATCTCTTGAAAGCCCCGGCACACGCCCAGCAGCGGCACGCCCTCGTGCACGCAGGCCTTCACCAGCGCCAGCGTGAGGATGTCGCGCGCCGGGTCCAGCGGCAGGCTGGGGTCGGCCACGTCTTCGTCAAAATGCGACGGGTGCACGTTGGACGGCGAGCCGGTGAGCATGACGCCGTCCACCAAAGACAGCAATTCGCTGATCTGGTCGGGCTCGGCCAGCGGGAACATCACCGGCTGGGCCTGCGCGCCCACTTTCACGGCGCGGGCGTATTTGTCACCGAGCAGCAGAAACGGCATCTGGTGCCCGTGGTCGCCCATGAGGCGGTGGTCGGCCGGCAGCCAGACCATGCAAGGCGGTGGGTTCATGTTGTCTCCAAACACGTTGAGGCATTGTGCCGCCCGAATTGGATCACAATAAGGGCCATTTGACGCCACCATACGGTGCCACTTTCGAAAACCACTTCTGTTTACCACCGCCCATGCTGTCTGAATTTTTGCTCAGTGAAATGACCCGCCTGGGTGAGCAAGACGCGCTGCCGCTGCACCGCCAGCTGTACGAAGCGCTGCGCCGCGCCATGCTCGACGGCAAGCTGGCCGCCGGTGAGCGCCTGCCGTCCAGCCGCGATCTGGCGCAAGACCTGAACCTCTCGCGCAACACGGTGGTGGCCGCCATCAACCAGCTCAGCGTGGAGGGCTACCTGGCCAGCCGCGTGGGCAGCGGCACCTATGTGAACGACAGCGTGCCCCGCGCCCTGCCCGGCCAGGCCAGCCGCCGCGCCGGTGGCCCGGCCCGCGCCAGCGCGCCCGTTGGGCGGCTCTCGGCACGCGGCGTGGCCCTGTCCACCACCTTTTGCGCCACCGAACTCGAAGTGCAGCCGTTCACCCCCGGCATCGCCGACTTCAGCGCCTTTCCGCTCACGCTCTGGCAGCGCCTGCAAAACAAGCACTGGCGCATGACCTACCCCGACATGCTGGACTACGCCAGCTCCGGCGGCCACGCGCCGCTGCGCCGCGCCGTGGCCGATTATTTGCGCGTGTTCCGCAGCGTGCAGCTCGACGCCGACCAGGTCATCATCACCACCGGCACCCAACAATCGCTCGAACTCTGCGCCCGCCTGCTGGCCGACCACGGCGACACCGTGTGGGCCGAAGACCCGGCCTACTGGGGCGCCGTCAAAGCCTTCATGGCCACCGGCCTGCACATCCACCCGGTGGAAGTGGACGTGGAAGGCATCCGCCCCACCGAAGCCGACAACGCCCAGCCACCGCGCCTGATCTACCTTACCCCCTCGCACCAGTACCCCACCGGCGCCGTGATGAGCCTGCAGCGGCGCCACCAGCTGCTGGCCACTGCCCGCGCCCACGGTGCCTGGGTGCTGGAAGACGATTACGACAGCGAATACCGCTTCAGCGGCCCGCCCATCTCCAGCCTGGAAGGGCTCGATACAGACGGCCGCGTGCTCTACATGGGCACGTTTTCCAAGGTGCTGTACCCCGGCATCAAGCTGGGCTACCTGGTGGTGCCCAAAGCCCAGGTGGCGGCCTTCAAGCAGGCCCACTACGACCTGAACCGCCCCGGCCAGATGCCGCAACAGGCCGCGCTGGCCGAGTTCATTGAAATGGGCCACTTCAGCAGCGCACTGCGCCGCGCGCGGCAAAGCTACGCCGAACGCCGCCACTGCCTGCTGCAAGCGCTGGCGCCGGTGCTGAGCGAACACAGCGACGGCCCGCGCATCACCGGCGCCGAACAGGGCCTGCACCTGTGCCTGCGCCTGCCCAGCCAGGTCAACGACCAGGCCCTGGCCCAGCGCCTGGCCCAGCAAGGTCTCACGGTGCGCCCGCTCTCGGCCTACTGCCTGGCCCGGCAAGACCTGCGCGGCCTGGTCATTGGCTATGGCTACGCCCCGCTGGCCGACATTGCCCGCTACGGCCCGGTGCTGGCGGCGGCGGTGCGGCACGAGCTGTCGGATACACCGACCCGCTGAACAGGCGCGGTGGCTGGCGCACCCGCCGCGTGCGCCATCGCACAGACAAACCTCGGTACAGGGTCCCATGCTCCGGTGCATCAACGCACAGGAGAGATTCCCATGAAAACCCCCATCAAAAGCCTGCTGGTCATCCTGGGCATGGCTTTCGCCGCCCAAGTCGCGGCACAGGCCACCTTCTATGAAAACGAGCGCTTCGCCGGCCGCTCCCTCACCGCCACCGAACAGGTGCCCAGTTTTCAGCGCTACGGTTTCAACAACAGCACGTCGTCCGCTGTGGTGGTGGGTGAACGCTGGGAGGTGTGCCAGCAAAACGATTACTACGGCCGCTGCACCGTGCTGCGCCCGGGCAACTACCCGTCGCTCGCCGCCATGGGGCTGAACGACCGCATTTCGTCGGCCCGGCTGGTCAGCGCCAACACGCGCATCGACAACGACCGCTACGCCCCGGCGGCTGAGGCCGCGGTGGTGCCACAGGTCACGTTTTTTGAGCGCGAACGCTTCGATGGCCGTTCCTTCGTGGCCACCGGGCAGGTGGCCAACTTTCAGCGCCAGGGTTTCAGGGACCGCGCCGCGTCGGCCGTGGTGGTGGGCGAACGCTGGGAGGTGTGCGAAGACAACCGCTTCCGCGGTGCCTGCGTGGTGTTGCGTCCGGGGCGCTACCCGTCGCTCGCCGCCATGGGGTTGAAAGACCGCATCTCGTCGGTGCGCGCCATCGCGCCCAACGTGCGCATTGCCGACAACCGCTACGCACCCGCGTCCGTGGCGCCACAGGTGACCTTCTTTGAACGCGAAAACTTCGCTGGCCGCTCGTTTGCCACCGAAAAACCGGTGCTGGATTTGCAGCGGGCCGGCTTCAACGACCGCGCCTCGTCGGCGGTGGTGGTGGGTGAGCGCTGGGAAGTCTGCAACGACGCCCGCTTTCGGGGCGCCTGCGTGGTGTTGCGCCCGGGGCGTTACCCGTCGCTTGCCGCCATGGGGCTGAACGACCGCATCTCGTCGCTGCGCGCCATCCCACCCGGCGACCGCGTGGCCGACAACCGCTACGCGCCCCTGCCGTTGCCGGTCTACGACAACCGCCGCCGCAACGGTGAGCGCCTGTTTGAAGCCACCGTCACGTCTTCCCGCGCCGTGCTCGCCACCTCGGGCCAGCGCTGCTGGGTTGAAAGCGAGCAAGTGCCGCCAACGCAAAACAACACCAACGTGCCCGCCGCTCTGGCCGGCGCCCTTATCGGTGGCATTCTGGGTCACCAGGTGGGTGGCGGCAGTGGCAAAGACATTGCCACGGTGGGCGGCGCCGTGGCCGGTGCCGCGCTCGGCGCCCAGGTGGGCCGCGACAACCCGGCCGCCACGCAAGATGTGCAACGTTGCGAAAACGTCCCCGGCGGTGCGCAAGCCGCGTACTGGGACGTGTCTTACAACTTTCGCGGCCAGGACCACCGCGTGCAGATGACCTCGGCGCCCGGTGCCACCATCGTGGTCAACGAACAGGGCGAACCGCGCCAGTAAGCGCAGGCGCTCGGTTCTGAGCGCGTCGCGCAAGCGGTACCACAGCATGCCCAGCGCCAGGCTGGGCGTGCGCAGCAGCGTACCGCCGGGATAGTCACAGTGCCCGCGCAGACCGCTTCAGCGACCCGCCCACCTCAAGCTAGGCTGTGAGGCGTGGCCCAAACTACAGTGCCCGCCTTCAAGCAGGCCCACTACGTCCTGAACTTAGGCGTTCACATCCACCTGACGCCATCATGGCCTGTGGGTGTTGGGCCAGGGCCAATGGCACACGCCCGTCAGAAAGTCCGACTACCTGTTCCCCACGCGGGCGCTGTCCAAGGTGTGGCGCGCCAAGTTCATGCAACACGTCTTGCCCAGCGGGCTCAAACGCATTCGGCACTACGGCCTGTTGGCCAACCCCACCGGGGCCAAACTGGCACAGGCCAAAGCGGCGCTGCACATGCCCGTGCCCAACCCAAAGGCGCAGGCATGCGCGCAAGACTTCATGGCGCGGGTGGCACGGGTGGCACGGGTGAACATCCACCAGTGCCCGGTGTGCCAGCAAGGGCGCCTGGGTGTGGTGCAGACCTTGGCGAGAGCCAAACACCTGCCAGACCCGTTTGAGTGCAGCACCAGAAAAGCCAATAGCCGGGCTGCCCGATTGCGCCACTCACGGGCTGGGAAAAATGTGGCGGTGGCCGCGCAACAGACCGGAACTGTGGCCCGAAAAAGGCCTTTGCAGGCGCCCAGTCAAGTCATAATGACTTCCCATGGCGGGGGGTGAAATCATCAATCCCCTATTCCGTTGATTTCCACACCACCGCCTCTGCTGCGGTTTAGCTCAACATGGTTCATCTACCGCGAATGATGTCACCGCCGCTGGCTGGCTTGGCTGGTGCGGTAGATAAATAAGTGTTATGTGCTCTTGAAGCCACGGAGGCGCATCAATGGAACACAACTTTGAGAGACTGAAAGCTCACATCCTTCCGCTATCAATCTCCCAGGACTTCAACACCGCTAGGACTGAATGGAGCCTCATAGGAATTGAGGTCAGCGAAGAGTTTGATCATTGCCCGTGTGGGAAAGAGATCAAGGAACACTGCTACATCCAGAATCGACACAGCGGCCACACGACCTATGTCGGCAATGTCTGCGTAAATCGCTTCATTGGCATCGAAACCGGAAATCTCTTCGCTGGGCTAAAGCGGATTGCGGAAGATGACACCGCGAATGCCAATGAAGACCTAATTCAGCATGCGTTCAGGTTTTGCTATATATACGAGAGCGAGTACAAGTTCCTTCTTGAAACTAGGTTTAAGAGGAAGCCCTCCGCGAAGCAGGTTGCGTGGAAAAAGAAGATAAACCGAAGAATTATCAACAAAACGGTAGTGCAGAGGCGCAGTCGCACATAACGAGTAAGGATAGACAATATGCGGAATTTGCCTTATTGTGAACCCACTCTCGAGCATTTTTATTAATTCGATCTTTACTGCAAACGCCTAGGGAGCCTCTGCAAAACCCTGTTTTTTAAAATCTTGGTCTATATAGATCAATGACCTACAAGCGCAAAACCAAAGTCTTTAATTGGCATTCTGGAAAATTATCTTCGTGCGTGGATGATTGAAACAAGGAGTTAATCTTGAGCTGCAAGAAGATATCGGTAATGCTTAGTAATTTTATACGATTGCTGCTGATCTTAGCTAGTACATCAAGCAGCATTGTTCTTGCTGGAAATAATTTTGATTTTCAGGCAAAGAACATCTTAAATCAGGAGTTGCAAAAGGCTGAAGCGGAAGAAAAACGGTATCGCAATTATTGTCTTGCATATTTTCATTCAGACAGAATGGCTTGTTTTAGCAATAGTACATATGGGTTTCAAGAGCAATTTTGCTATGCGACAGGAATAGCGTTGGGTTTCGAAAAAGAAGTTGCTCACCTAAAAATAAATGCAAAAATCAAATTCTTCAAAGTAAGTGAGGCAGAAGCTTTTTCGGCACAAGTTGTTGCTGATGATTATTCGATGCTTCAAACTGCACTGAGAAACTTAATTCCCAGGAAAAAAGATGAAATAGCACAGTTTTGGAATTTAGATTGTGTTGGGAGACATGGGATTCAAGGGGCGCATTTTGCCACTATAAAAAATAGTTTTTTTCGCTATGATCCAAAGTCAGCACAATTAGAAATTCTTGGCGATATAGATAAAGAATATTCAAAAAAAATCGCTCTAGCAATAAATTCATCACCAGGTGTTAAAACTATTTTACTTAGTAGTGGTGGGGGTTTTGTTTATGAAGCCATGAGTGCTGGTAGACTAATAAGATCTCTTAGGTTGGATACTCAATTAAGTGGATCATGTTATTCAGCCTGTCCGTTAGTATTTCTTGGCGGTGTTCATAGGATTGTGTTTAGAGAATTTCCCATGTTGGGTTTTCATCAAATATCGCTTAATGGCATGGCATTGCAAAAAAATGATAAAACTTATCATGATGTATATAGATACGTATTTGATATGGGGGCGAGCGCCCCAATATTTATTAAACTAATGCATAGTGCATCACCATTAAGCATGACAAATATCCAAGCCGGAGATGACTTGTTTTGTCGTGGAAATATTGTTACTTGGGCGCAGAGAGGATGTGATTCAAGGCAATATGGTTGGTAAATTGAGGAGCGTGCAGAATTTTTCCTGAAGGTGGCCTGATGCCATCGCGGTGTTGAAATTATCAGCACACAGACGACATCAAAGTTACCCAAGCGCGTTACGGCATCGGTTTCCCATGTTTTGGCGCAATCCCACCCCTCGCAGGTGACTGCGATTTGAATTTGAATTCATTTTGATGCGAGCGTTGCGGTTTCGCATCACAGCAGCAGCCGCGTGAATTGGTCAGCACACAGGGCGGGGACTCCCAGCATCAGCTGGAACATCACCTTGGCGTGTCCACGCACCTGCACGTGGCGGGCACCGAACTCATTCTTGAGGCGGGCATTGCAGTGTTGGGCTTCATGGGGGGGTGAACTCACGCTTTTCTCCCCTGCGCGGGTGGTGATGAATCAGGGGGACACGCCCGGCGGCTTGGATGTCTTGGCGGATGACGCTGCTGCAATAGGCACTGTCCATCAACTCGTAGCAGGCAACGACGCGCTAGGCGCTGATGCGCGACAGTGGCCGGTTCAAGGTCTGGCCTGCGAAGCACAAGACCCGTATCCAAGCTAGACAGCACCCGAAAGAAAAAATTGGGGTCAGATTTCAATTTTAGTACTCAAAATCAGATTCGCATGAATCCCGGGTTTTGCCCCCTCCCCCGCTGGGGGAAGGTTGGGATGGGGCAGGTGCCCGACGGCCAAACCACCCAAAAAACCCAAGTTTGGAGAATTAAGGGTTCAAACGGACTGTTACTTGGGCCAAGCGGTAGGCATAATGAAGCGCATGGTGGGGGATTAAAGCATCCATCCCCTATATCCACCACCGCTGCTTCGGCGGTTGAGCTCAACATGATTCATCTGCCGCGAATAACGTCATCGCCTCCGGCTGGCTTGGCTGGCGCGGTAGATAAACGCTAAGTGTTAGACCGCATAACCACTAGCCTAGTACCCCCATGTACAAACCGCTCATTGCCATTCTTGCCATCGCTGCCGGTGCCACCTGTGCGGCGTCGGCGTACACGCCAGACCAAATTCGCTCTGTTATTAGACAATTCGGAGGTCCTGAGCGCTTCTTAGCAGCAATGGCTACCAGAACTGCAAAGGCATCTGGACAAATGATCGATGCTCAAACGCAAATCACTGGCGCTGCGGCTATTCGAAATACCATCGTTTACTACATGCGTTTAGTCAACTATGAGAAGGCGGACATCCCTGACTTGTCTGCTGCCCGTCGTAGCATAGCAAGCACACTTTCACCCTCTATATGTACAGATCCAGTTGCATCTATTCTGATTCATGAATATGGCGCCGAATACAAATACATGGCCTATTCAAAATCTAGGGTATATCTATTTGATTATTCTTTTAACCGATCCACCTGCGTGCCAGGCTATCGGTGGTAGCACAGAGGGAGAGATCTAAGCATGGCACCAAGTTTTTAATCCAGGGAGTAATTGATATTTAAAGCTAAAGAGGGTCTGCAAAATTTCACTTCTTAGGGGTCTTGCGCATGTGATTTATTGATTTATATAGGTCAAAATTTCGCAAAACAGGGTTTTGCAAAGGGTCCATAGGCGTTTACAGTAAAAATCACATTAATCAAAATTCTCGAGAGTGGGTTTACAACAAGTCACATTCTGTATATCTGTACTAAAAAATTTGGAATGTTTATTTACATAAATTTTCCAGTCGCCTTGAAATTGATTCATACAAATCAATAACTTACAGATAAATTTTGTGAATCAATTTACCTAACGCCTTAAGTGCTGTAGCGCTACTGCCTTTACTTTTTAAGCGCCGTAAGTTCTTGTTTTGTATAGAAAAATGTGGTTATTAAATTTATAATCGGTTGCACCTGCTTGCTTAGCAAGAAAAATACTCTTTTTATCACAACTGTAGAAGAGACTTGCGTAGCTGTATATTCTAAGGCAACGCGCTTTTATGAGTAAATTTCTCCTTATCTATCAACGGTGTGGCCTAACCCCTCGTGTTAGAGGATCGCCAACAGTAGGCTATCTGGCTCGGGCTGGTGGTACGCGGTACGCCCGGATAGGATCGTACATAACTTATTCATAGGAATTACACAAAGCAAATATTAGAAATCTAACCCGCTTTATGTAAATCAACAACTTACGTAAATTTTGGCTTTCTAGCACTCATAATTTTCTCACAGAGTGAAAAAATTTGATCTGTTTGCGAAAGTCCTAATTCAGAAAACCACTAGCAAATGCAACCTACTTTCGATCAATACCACAAAGGCTTCGGCGCTGAACTCAAATGTCCGAGCTGCAACGAAAACTATCTGCGGCATGTGAAGGTTGAGGTATTCGACAGAACTGAGGATCAGAAAGATGGAATCCATGTCATTATTGGCAAGCAAATAGTTCACGTCGATAAAGATCTAAACGGCAACCCTAGCGATAGACGACATGGCCTTAAGATTTACATGCAATGTGAGAACTGCGATTGCGAGCCAGTTCTAATCATCTCACAACACAAGGGACAAACCCACGTCGATATGCGTTGTGAGAGTGAGTCCTAATTGTCAAGCTCTGCTTGTTCATATTCGATCTCTAGGCTAAACGCCGGTCAAGCGATGCAAAGAAGATGAGTGCTACAGCTCAACCGCCTTTACTTTTTAGGCTCTGTAAGTCATTGATTTATATAGAAAATGTGACGCTTAAATTTATAATCGATTGTAATTACTTATTTAGGAAAACCTCTGCAAAATCCTGTTTTGTAAAACCATGGCCTATATTAACTAATATCTTACATTCGAAAGACCCCTGAAAATAGGGTTTTTACAGACCTTCCTTAGCTAGCACGGAAATTAAACTCTAAATATTAAAAATCATGATGCGCACGTTCGGCTCACTCCAATTTTATACAACCTGAAATTCACCCATGTATCGAACAAACATTATTATTCTCTCATCCCTTTTGCTAATTCTCACATCAATCGTAGCTGTACCGGTAGTTCCGGGAATATTTTCCATTTCACTCTTCTTGGCAGCACTTATGCTCGTGCAATTAGGACTAATCAACGGGCGAATCAAATTTCTCTATGTTGCATCTGTTGCCATTATTTGCATCGTGATTGCCCTCCTGGCTTGGTGGGCAGAACTTGAGGCGCTAAAGACTTTTAATGATAATTCCCTGCAGGAAGAGTTACGTAAATCTATTGGAAACGAAGCAGCTTCAGATTTCTTTATCGGTCAGGCTTCTGCTGCAAAGTATATGGCGACTATAAATAGCACCGCACTATTTGAAGCATTTATTCTTGCTATATACTCTGCATTTTTATCAACCAAAAAATCGGGATCAGATTCCAATTAAAGCTACAAAAGGTGAAGCTATACCGCGTGTAAGTGCCGACATAGATTTGCGGCTGTTTGAGGCATTGGGCACCAGCCCCGGCCACGGGTTGGCCTTGCAAACGCAGCGTGACCTGTGGCGTGCGCGCTAACTCGCCAAAGATCGCCCACCCACCATGCGTAGAAAAAATTGGGGTCAGATTCCAATTTTAGTACCCACAATCAGATTCGCATGAATCGCAAGTTTTGCCCCCACCCCCGCTTAGGGAAGGTTGTGATGGGGGCAAGCATCAGCCTGCCAAACCACCCAAAAGACCAAGCCTGATTATGGAATTTCTACCATTTTTAGGGCTATAGTGCAGCTAACGCATACGTTCCCGGAACTGGTTCAGAAAACGGGTAAATCGTAGAACGGGTATGCCGATTTTCATGGTTTTTATACCTATTTTTTAGATGGCATTCGGGTTTTAAGTTTTGATTTGAGATTATTATTTATGGATAACCCTAGCCAATTTATACGGCATTGTCCAGTTTATTTAGCGGGGTTTATGCTGTAAATTACGTTGATAAAAGATAAAATGTTCAATATGCCAACCATTTCGATGTTCTACGGAATCCTAATCTTGATGTAATTCTACGACAAATAGAAGCACAACGTTCCTCATATCCATGCAGAGTATGGCGAATACGAAGCTAAAATTCACCGAAAAGATTTAAGGGTCGATTGGAAATTGGCTGTTTCTGGCGAATCCGTCTTCAAAATTGACCCATTGCGATAGAGGATTTTATGGATAAGATCATCAAAGCCATTCCTCTCGACAATTACCGGATCGAGATTCAGACAGCCAGCGGTATTTCAGGCATCTTTGATGTCAAGCCCTATCTAGGCGGGGGTGCATTCAAAGAGCTTTTGAATGAATCCTATTTCCGCCTGGTTCATCCTCTGCATCACGGTATTGCTTGGCCGCATGAACAGGATTTCAGTGCGGATACGATTATTTTTGATATTCAAAACGCCCAACAAAACCCACCAGCGGATTCTGTTACACATCCATCAAGTTACGCAGGTCTATAGAAAAATCGGGGTCAGATTCCAATTAGAGCGACAAAGGGTGATGATGCGCCGCGTGTTGAACGGTCATACCGCAGTTCAGCGCAGGAACCGGCTAGCCAGCGCATCCGCCGGGCGCTGGCCCGTCAGCACATGGTGGGTCAGCGTCTGCACCAGTGGCCCTACTTTGAACCCGGCTCCCCGCATGGCCACCGGCACCACGCTGCTGCGCACGATGGAATGGATGTAACCCTGCACAAACACCTGGGCCAGCACATCCACCAGACCCAGCTCGTAAAACGCCGCCATGCCTCGGATGTAACTGGCTTTGTCCATGTCGGCAAATGAAATGGGCGCATAACCCTGCGACACCAGCAAGGCGTTGGCGGCCAGCCGGGATGTGCGCTTGTTGCCGTTGGCAAACGCCTGAAGGTACGGCAGGCGCGACATCAGGTACACCGCTGCCTGCACCGGATGCAGGGCGTTGGCCTGTTCGAGGATGCGCACCAGCGACTTGGCGATGTACCCCGTGCCCGGTCTGAACGGGGGCAGATAGGCACTTCCACCCAGGTTCACGTCTTCATACTCGCGCGGCTTGCCGCGCTGGTGCGCAGGCAAAAAATGATCGGATTCGGCCACCTCTTCCAGCCCGTGATCGGAGGTCAGCAGGGCATGCCATTGGCACACGTTGTCGAGCGTCAAGGCCGGGTTGGCCCACAAAGCCTGCGCGGCCTGGCGGTGGTTGAGCGCCAGCACCGCGTCTTCCGTGGGTTTTTCGGGGTGGCGCTGGCCGTAGAGCAGCAGCGCTTCGGTGTCCAGCATGGAATAGGTGCTGCCTTCCAGCACCGATGAGCCCCACGACAGATCGACCACAAAACTGGCGAGAAATTGGGCATCCAGCCTGGGCACCAGCGCCTGGATGGCGGTGAGCCGCTGTGCCTGCTCCACCGACTGGGCCTGAACCTCGGTGTGTTGCAGCACAAATTCGGCTTCGCTCATGTTGTCTTGGGTCTGCATGTCGGTTAAAGCACATCCCGCAACCGGTACCACAGCATGCCCAGCGCCAGGCTGGGCGTGCGCAGCAGCGCACGCACTACCGGGATAGTCACGGTGCCCGCGCATACCGCTTCAGCGACCCGCCCATCTCAAGCTGGGCTGCGAGGCGGTACCCAAACCACAGGTGCCCGCCTTCAAGCAGGTTCACCACGACCTGAACCGCCCCGGCCAAATGCCGCTGCAAGCCACGCCGAACGCCGCCACTGCCTGCTGCAAGCGCTGGCCATTGGCTACGGCTACGCCCCGCAGGCCGACATTGCGCGCTACATAGCCCGGCGCTGGCGGCGCGATAGGCGCGGCCAGCGCAGTGGAGGTGGTGTGGCGATGTTCAGCGGTCACCAGCGACGCGGCACGCGGCTGGTATTGCCCCAGTTTTCGCAGCCGGTACTCCATGGATACGCCCCAGCTTCTGCCCGTCAACTCCTTGATCCGGTGCTTGAAGTCCGCCAGCGCCTTATCGGTCCAGCGTATCTTCTTGCCCTTGATCGTGA
Source organism: Hydrogenophaga sp. (assembly GCF_030656115.1). Taxonomy (GTDB): domain Bacteria; phylum Pseudomonadota; class Gammaproteobacteria; order Burkholderiales; family Burkholderiaceae_C; genus Hydrogenophaga. The sequence goes on along the minus strand of NZ_JAUSOO010000129.1, from coordinate 274 downwards.
AGCCCAGGAAGGCGCATTCGCTCATGGGTGCAACTTGGCTTTTGGCCACGTTGACTTTGAGCGCAAACTGTCTATGCACAAGCGCCGCATTTACCGTAGGTGTCGAACCGGTGGGCTTTGCCGTCATGTGCCTGCTTGCCTCGACCCCCTCGGCCTTGTATGCGGTTTCTGTCCGTCGCCTCGCACATTTGCACTCGGGCTTCCTCCAGACAGGACCTCGCGGGCCTGCCCTTGCCGTCGGCTAGTGGTTAACATGGCTCTCTATGAGTCCCAT
>NZ_JAUSOO010000120.1 GCF_030656115.1 Hydrogenophaga sp. | reverse complement strand
ACCAGCGCTACCTGGACCGTGTGGCCGAGATGAAGGAAAGCATCGCGCGCCACGAAAGCGACATTGCCGGTCTCAAGCGTGAAATCGGCCGCCTTCCGGGACCCACTGCCAGACAGTAAGCTCGCGGCCGGCGCTTCTGGGTCAAAATGGCAGGCTTGAAAAAGCCCAATCTCTCCCTCACCGCCGCCTCACTGGCGTTTCCGCGCTTCCAGGCCTTTGACTTGCTGGCCACGCTGGTGGCCGTGGTTCGCACCGACGGTGTGGTGGTGTTTGCCAATGCCGCGCTGGAAGACGCGCTGGGCACCTCGCGCCGGACCATCGAGGGCTCCCAGTTACCCGACTGTTTCACCGAGCCCATGATCCTGCACAACGCGCTGGAAGGTGCGGGCAGCAATGAGTTTGCGGCGCTGCGTTATGACGCCTGGCTCAAGCCGCTGAACCGCGAGCCGATGCCGGTCCATGTGGTGGTGGCGCAAACCGACACCCCCGGCGAGGCCATTGTCGAGTTGCTGCCGCTCGAGCAGCAGGCCAAGCAGGACCGCGAGGAGCGGCTGATCGACCAGGCGCAGGCCAACAAGGAGCTGATCCGCAACCTGGCGCACGAGATCAAAAACCCGCTGGGTGGCATTCGAGGTGCTGCGCAATTGCTGCAGATGGAGCTGGAGTCCAAGGAGTTGATCGAATACACGCAGGTCATCATCCACGAGGCCGATCGGCTGCAGTCGCTGGTGGACCGCTTGCTGGCACCGCACCGGCGCCCGCACGTGGTGGGTGATGTCAACATCCACGAAGTGTGCGAACGGGTGCGCTCGCTCATCCTGGCTGAATTCCCCAAGGGGCTTGGTGTGGTGCGCGATTACGACACCTCGATTCCCGAGTTCCGGGGCGACCGTGAGCAACTCATTCAGGCGGTGCTGAACATCGCGCACAACGCGGCACAGGCCCTGTCGGCCAGGATCGCAGCGGGCGAAGGACAGATCATTTTCAGGACCCGTGTGGGCCGACAAGTGACGTTTGGTAAGCAGCGCTACCGGCTGGCACTGGAATTGCATGTGATCGACAACGGGCCTGGTGTTCCAGACTCGATCAAGGACCGTATTTTTTACCCGCTGGTGTCGGGTCGCGACGGCGGTTCGGGCCTGGGGCTCACGTTGGCGCAAACCTTTGTCCAGCAGCACCATGGTCTGATCGAGTGTGAGAGCGTCCCCGGCCACACGGATTTCAAATTGTTGATTCCGTTGCCTTGAAACCGATCACCACACGCCTCGCTTGACGAAGGAAAGACATAGACATGAAGCCGATCTGGATAGTGGACGACGACCAATCGATACGCTTCGTGCTGGAAAAGGCCCTGCTGCGCGAAAACCTGCCCACCCGCAGTTTCACCAACCCGCAAGATGTGCTGACCGCACTGGCCGATACCCCCGAGCATGAAGGACCTCAGATTCTGGTGAGCGACATCCGCATGCCCGGAGGCTCGGGCCTGGACTTGCTGGAAAAGGTCAAAGAAAAACTGCCCGGTCTGCCGGTCATCATCATGACCGCGTTTTCCGACCTGGACAGCGCCGTGTCGGCCTTCCAGGGCGGCGCGTTTGAATACCTGCCCAAGCCGTTTGACCTGCCCAAGGCGGTGGAGCTGATCCGCCGTGCGGTGGAAGAAAGCCAGCGCGAGGAAGTGGCCGAAGAGCGCATGAGCGCAGCCCCCGAAATGCTGGGCCAGGCGCCCGCCATGCAGGACGTGTTTCGTGCCATTGGCAGGCTCAGCCAGAGCCAGGTCACGGTGCTCATCACGGGCGAGTCGGGTTCGGGCAAAGAGCTGGTGGCGCGGGCGTTGCACAAGCATTCGCCGCGCGCAGCCGGGCCTTTCGTGGCCATCAACACCGCCGCCATTCCGAAGGACCTGCTGGAGTCGGAGCTGTTTGGCCATGAGCGGGGTGCGTTCACCGGCGCCCAGACCATGCGCCGGGGCCGTTTTGAGCAGGCCGACGGTGGCACCTTGTTTCTGGACGAAATTGGCGACATGCCGTTTGACCTGCAGACACGGCTGCTGCGTGTGCTGTCCGACGGGCACTTCTACCGCGTGGGTGGACACAGCGCCGTCAAGGCCCAGGTGCGGGTGATTGCTGCCACCCACCAAAACCTGGAGCAGCGCGTCAAAGAGGGTGTGTTTCGCGAGGACTTGTTTCACCGCCTCAACGTGATTCGCCTGCGCCTGCCCGCGCTGCGCGAGCGGCGCGAAGACATTCCCATGCTCACGCGCTTTTTCCTGCAGCAAAGCGCCAAGCAACTCGGCGTGGAGCCCAAGCGCATTTCTGAAGCAGCGCTGCGCTTGCTCGGCACGTTCGATTTCCCGGGCAACGTGCGCCAGCTGGAAAACGTGTGCCACTGGCTCACCGTGATGGCGCCCGCGCAGGTGATTGAGCTCAAAGACCTGCCCCCAGAGGTGTTGGCTGTATCGCACGTGGCTGCGGCACCGGCCAGCCCAGCGGATCCGTTGCCAGTGGCACCGGCTGCACCTGTGCTGGCAGAGGCTGCACCGCCAGCGTTTGCGCCAGCAGCGGTGCCCGCTTTGGCACCGCTGCTGCCAGACGAACCGGCCATGCCTGCCGCTGCGCTGGTGGCGCTTGCTCCGTTGGGTGTTTCGCCGGCCTGGGAGTCGGGCCTGCAGGCCGAGGCCTTGGCCTTGCTGGAGGAGGGGCGCACCGATGTGTGGGATGTGTTGACCCGCCGATTTGAAACCCGGTTGATCCAGACCGCGCTGGTCAACACCCGTGGGCGCCGCATTGAGGCCGCCCAAAAATTGGGCATTGGCCGCAACACCATCACCCGCAAGATTCAAGAGCTGAACCTGGAGTGATCTTTCCCACCCCCGCCGCGCGTTGCGCGCGACTCCCAAAGGGGCAACGCGGTGCGGCCCGGCAAAGCCGGTTCCGTCGCGTTCCCGGTCTGCTCCCCTTCAGTCCAGCGTCAGCACCACCGGCGCGTGGTCGCTGGGGCGCTCGTTTTTGCGGGGCAGCTTGTCCACGGCACAGGCAGAGGCGCGTGTTTTGAGCGCTTCGCTGATCAGGATGTGGTCGATCCGCATGCCGCGGTTGCGCCGAAACGCGAATTCGCGGTAATCCCACCAGCTGTAGTTTTTCTCGGGCTGTGGAAACAGGCGCACCGCGTCGGTCAGGCCCAGGCCAATGAGGGCTTGCAGGTGCGTGCGTTCTTCGGTGGTGCAGTGAATGGTTTCGCGCATGCCGTCGGGGTCCCACACGTCGGCGTCGTCGAAGGTGATGTTGTAGTCGCCCATCAGCACCAGTTGCGGGTGGGCAGCCATCTCGGCGCGCACCCACTCGCGCAGGGCTTCGAGCCAGTGCATCTTGTAGGCGAATTTGTCGCTGCCCGGTTCTTGGCCGTTGGGAAAATAGGCGCCGATCACGCGCACGCCGTCAAAGGTGGCGCACAGCACGCGCGATTGGGCGTCCGCAAAACCGGGAATGTTTTTGATCACGTCTTGCGCCGGTTGTTTGCTGATCAGCGCCACCCCGTTGTAGGTTTTCTGGCCGAACCATTGCGCCTGGTAGCCTGCATCGGCGAAGGCCTGCAGGGGAAATTTGTCGTCGGTGAGCTTGAGCTCCTGCAGGGCGAGCACGTCTACCGGGTGGGCTGAGAGCCAGTCGAGTACCTGGGGCAGGCGCACGGTGAGCGAGTTGATGTTCCAGGTGGCCAGTTGCATAAAGTCGCTCGGTGCTTGAAGAGAGGAGGTGTATTTGAAGCTTTTGGGCGCGCTGACCGGCGCTGACTTTGGTTTACTTGCGCTGCTCGCTGATCCAGTCGGCCAGGGCAAACAGCAGGCCAGAGACCACAAAGGTCAAATGGATGGTTATCTTCCACTTCAGTTGCTCGCTGGTGAGCGTGGTGCTGACCAAAAAGGCCTTGAGCAGTTCGACGGCTGAAATCGCCACGATAGCCCCAATCAGCTTCATTTTCAGATCAGAAAACCCCACCTTGCCCATCCAGGCGGGTTGGTCTTCGTGGTCACCAATGCTGAGTTTGGAGACGAAGTTTTCATAGGCGCTGAACACGATGATGAGCAGCAGCACCGCAATCAGCGCCGTGTCTACCAGTGTGAGGATGGAGATGACGGTGTCGTGCTCAATGAAGCCCAGCACGCCTTGGATCAGCAACACCATCTCTTTCACAAACTTGATCAGCAGCACCGCCATGCCGACGATGAGGCCTAGGAAAAACGGCACCAGCAGCCAGCGGCTGGAGAAGATGAACTTCTCTAAGGTGAGCTCGATTTTGTTGGGCGTTTTGGTCATGGTGAAAAGGGGCAAAAAAGCAAAAAGGGTCGAACGGGGGTGAAAAGTGCCCAGGAGACTGTCAGTCATTGACTGCAAGTCCCTCAGGCTCTTGAGGTTTTTCGTAGAAGGATAGCGGAAGACGGCCCCGGGTCGCTCCATGCCGGGGCGTGCTGCGCGTTATGCGGGCTTGGGTTGTCAGCTGTGTCGGGTGTAGGTCACAAAAGCAAAGGGCAGGCCGTTGGCTGCGACATGTGCTTCTCGGGTTTGCACCTGCCAAGCCGCATCAAGCGTGGGGGCGAACGCATCGCCCTCAAAGTCTTGGGCGATTTCGGTGACGACCACACTGCTGGCCAAGGGCAAGGCTTGGGCATAGATTTGCGCGCCGCCGATGACCCAGGCGTCGCTGCTGGGTGGGCACAGTGCCAGTGCCTCGGGCAGCGAGTGGGCCACCGACGCCCCGAAGGCATGCCAGGCCGGGTTGCGAGACACCACGATGTTCAGGCGACCCGGCAAGGGGCGAAATTTGGGCGGCAATGAATCCCAGGTTTGGCGACCCATGATGACCGGGCAACCCAGCGTGGTGCGCTTGAAGTGGGCCATGTCTTCGGGCAGGTGCCAGGGCAGGGTGTTGTTTTTGCCAATCACGCCGTTGGCGGCGCGGGCATAAATGAGGTGCAGGCGGGGGGCTTCGGTGGTCATGGGCTTATTGTGCCGCCCGGTTTCGGGGTGGCAGCAGCACGCTGGCAATCGCCACCATCACAAAGCCCATGGCCAGCCAGTCTTGCCAGTGCGGCACCTCGCCCACGATCAGGGTGGCGCTCAGCGTGCCCACCAGCGGTATCGCCATCACGCTCATGGCGCTGGTGGCGGGCGGCAGGTTGCGCGCCATGCCGAACCAGATGAGTTGGGCGAAGCCGTAGTTGATGACCACACCATATGCCAGGCTCAGCCACATGGGCAGCGAAAAGCGGGTGGGCTGGGGCAGGGGCTCCAGCGACAAGGCCAGCACCCACACCACCGCGCTGCCCAGCAGCAGCATCCACACCGTGACCACCAGCGGCGAGAGCGTGAGGTGGGCGCGGCGAAACAGCAGCGTGCCCAGCGCCCACGACACGGCAGCACCCAGCATCCAGGCAATGCCAGCGGGTCGCCCGGTCAGGCTGAGCAGTTCGTGCCACAGCAGCAGCGCAATGGCCACGCTGACACTGATCACGGCCAACCGCACGCGGGGTGTGATGCGCTCGCCAAAGAAGGCCGCGCCCAGCAGCACGGTGAAGATGGGCATGGTGAAGCCCAAAATGGCGGCCCGGCCCGAGGCCAGTTCTTGCACGCCGAAGATGGACAGCGTGTGCCAGCCCAGCACATTGGGCAAGCCCAGCCAGGCAATGGTTCGCCATTCACGGCCCACTGGCCACATGCGCTCGCCCTTGGCTGCCACGTACACAAACAGCCAGGCCGCGCCCAGCAGCATGGTGCTGGCGCGGAAATACAGCGGGCTGAGTTGCTGCAACGACAGCTTCATCATGGGCCAGTTGACGCCCCACATGAGCGTGAGGGCGAGCAGTGCCCAGAGTTGGCGGCGGGAGATCATGAAAGTGATCCCCCCGCGCCGCTTCGCGTCACCCCCCAGGGGGCGGCACTGGCCGTCTGGCAAAGCCAGCCCGGCGGTGCCTCTGGATGGCGAAACTTCATGCGTTGCGGATGGGTGCAAAACACCAGGAAATTAAACCGCAACGGGTGCCTTGATGGCCGGGTGGCACTCGTAGCCCAGCACCTCAAAGTCTTCAACCTGGTAGTCGAAGATGGAATCGGGGCGGCGCTTGATGTTGAGCGTGGGGTAGGCAAAAGGCTGTCGGCTCAGTTGCAGGGCCACCTGCTCGTGGTGATTGCTGTAGAGGTGGCAATCGCCACCGGTCCAGATGAAATCGCCCACATCCAGGTCGCACTGCTGCGCCACCATGTGGGTGAGCAGCGCGTAGCTGGCGATGTTGAATGGAACGCCCAGGAAAATGTCGGCGCTGCGTTGGTACAGCTGGCAGCTGAGTTTTCCGCGCTCGCCCGGCGCCTGCGGTGGCGCCACGTAGAACTGGAAAAGCGCGTGGCATGGCATCAATGCCATCTGGTCCAGCTCGGCCACGTTCCAGGCGCTGACGATGATGCGGCGGCTGTCGGGGTTGGTTTTTAGCGTGTGGATGGCGTCGGCGATCTGGTCGATGTGGCCACCGCCGGGCGTGGGCCAGCTGCGCCACTGCACGCCGTACACCGGGCCCAGGCTGCCGTCGGTGCGCGCCCATTCGTCCCAGATGGTGCAGCCGCGCTCTTGCAGCCATTTCACGTTGTTGTCGCCGCGCAGAAACCACAGCAGCTCGACGATGATGGCCTTTAGGAACACCTTTTTGGTGGTCACCAGTGGAAAGCCTTCGTTGAGGTCAAAGCGCATCTGATGGCCGAACACACTCTGGGTGCCAGTGCCTGTGCGGTCGCCTTTGTTCACGCCCTGGGTGAACACATGGCGCATGAAGTCTTCGTATTGGGTACGGATGGGTCGGATGCTCATAGGAATGCGGAGAGGATGGGTTGGCAGGATGTGGTCTAGGTCAGCACCCGTCCCGGGTTCATCAGGTTCTGCGGGTCCAGCGCCTGTTTGAGCCGGTGCATCAGCGCCAGCGCCACCGGATCTTTGTAGTGCGGCAACTTGTCGGCCTTGAGGCTGCCCACGCCGTGTTCGGCGCTGATGGAGCCTTCAAAACGCTTCACCTGGTCGAACACCAGCGTGTTCACCCGGTCTTCCTGCTCGCGCAGAAAAGCCTGGGGGTTGCCTGCGTACACGCCGGTGTCGGGCGCCTGCACGTTGTAGTGCAGGTTGCCATCGCCCAGATGGCCGAAGTTGACCAGCCGCACACCCGGTATTTCACGTTGCAGCAGGGCGTCGGTTTCGGTGCAAAAAACCGGAATGCTCGACACCGGGATGCTGATGTCGTGTTTGATGTTCAGGCCTTCTTCGGACTGCGCCAGGGAAATGCTTTCGCGGATGTGCCAGAGCTGCTGCGCCTGGGCCAGGCTTTCGGCCACCACGGCATCGCTCACCACGCCTTGCTCCAGCGCTTCTTCCAGCAGACGTTCAAACTGCGCACGGGCGTGTGCTTCAGACTCGCTGTCGCTGTTTTCCAGCAGCACGCAGTAGGGCGTGCTGTCCCACAGCGGTACCCGCAGTTGCTTGAAATGGCGGTCCACCAGGCTGAGCGCAAACTGGCCCATCACCTCAAAGCCGGTGAGCCCGGCACCCAGGTGGCGGTGTGCCAGCCCCAGCAGCGCCACGGCGGCCTCCAGCGTGGGCACGGCGGCCCAGGCGGTCAGCTGGGCGGCGGGCAGGGGATAGAGCTTCATCGTGGCCGCCGTGATGATGCCCAGTGTGCCCTCGCTGCCAATGAACAGGTTGCGCAGGTCGTAGCCGGTGTTGTCCTTGCGCAGACCGCTGAGCCCGTTCCAGATCTCACCTTGTGCGGTCACCACCTCCAGCCCCAGGCAGAGGTCGCGGGTGTTGCCGTAACGCACCACCTGGGTGCCGCCAGCGTTGGTGGCCAGGTTGCCGCCGATGGTGCAACTGCCTTCCGAGGCCAGGCTCAGCGGCAGCCACAGGCCGGCGTCGGCAGCGGCTTGCTGCGCCGTTTGCAGCACGCAGCCGGCTTCGAGCGTGAGCGTGAGGTTGGCGGCATCGAGCGCGCGGATGCGGTTCAGGCGCCGGGTGCACAGCAGCACCTCGGTGCCGCTGGGGTCGGGTACGCCGCCCAGCACCAGCCCGGTGTTGCCGCCCTGGGGCACGATGGCGGCCCCGGCGGCGGCGCAGGCTCGCACCACGGCCGCCACTTGCTCCGTGCTGCCGGGGCGCACCACGGCGCGCGCACGGCCGCGCTCGCGGCCGCGCCAGTCGCGCTCGAAGGGTTCGAGTTCGGCCCCCGGGGCATCGGGCGCCAGCACATAGGGCGCGCCGACGCAGGCGCGCAGGGCGTCGAGCAAGGGGTCGGGGGTGCGGCTCATGGCGCAGACCGGCCGCCAGAGCCAGCAGCCCCAGCCGCAGCTTGCGCCGCCGCCACCTCGCGCAGCGCCTTGGCCGCTTGCAGCCGCAGCTTGATGTGCATGGCGCAGGCCGTGAACAGGGCCACGCACAGCAGCACCTGCAGCGCAGCCAGTGCCTGCGACCAGCCGGTTTCGGTGGTGGCGCGCATCACGCCCTCGAGCACGTATAGCCACACCAGCAGACTCACCCAGCGATAGGTGTACATGCGCAAACGCAGTAGGCCTGGCAGTGGCAGCAGCAGCGGCAGCACCTTGAGCGCCCACCACGAGCCGCCTTCGCGCAGCGGCGCCAGCCACAGCTCCCAGGCTAGGCCGAGCACGATCAAGCCCAGCACGCTGGCCACCGCGATGAATCGGGTGCGCTTGGCCGCGGCGCTGGGTGGGGTGGAAGTGAGCGCCAAATGGTCGGCGCTGCCTGCGTAATCGGTGGATGTCGGGTGGTTCATGGATGGGGGCAAAGACCGTGGCATGATAGCCGGATGCAGGCATCCAAATTATCAACTTGGGCCATGGGCGCGGCCAATATCTTGCGCCGACCAGCCCAGACCCTGTGGGATGGGCTGCTGCATTTTCCGTGGCGCACCACGGTGCAGACGCTGCGCGAGCGCTTTCGCGCCGACGACCTCAGCAACGCCGCCGCCAGCCTCTCGTTCACCACCGCCTTTGCCTTGGTGCCCTTCATCACCGTGGCGCTGGCGGTGTTCAGCCTGTTTCCGGCCTTTGCGCGCATCGAGTTGCAGGTGCGCGAGTGGCTGCTCAGCGGTCTGATTCCGCCCCACATCGCCGAGCCGATGGCGCATTATCTGTCGCAGTTTTCGGCGCACGCGGCGCAGATGGGCGGGGTCGGAGCCATCGGTCTGCTGATCACGGTGCTGGTGATGGTCTGGTCGATCGACCTCAAGCTCAACGAAATCTGGCGCGTGCGCCGCATGCGCTCCTTCATGCAGCGGCTGCTGATCTACTGGAGCCTGCTCACGCTGGTGCCTCTGCTCATCGGCCTGAGCCTGAGCCTCACCTCTTACGCGCTCTCGGTTTCGCAGGGCTGGGTGGTGGGTATGCACGGGCTGATGTTCACGCTGCTGGAGGGGCTGGAGTTTGGGGTCATCGTGCTCGCCATCGGGGCCATGTTTCGCTACGTGCCCAATGCCAGCGTGCGCTGGAGCCATGCGCTGGCCGGGGGCCTGTTTGCGGCTTTTGGGGTGGAGCTGGTCAAGAGGCTGCTGGCCTGGTATCTGGTGGCCATGCCCACGCTCTCGCTGCTCTACGGCACGCTGGCCACGCTGCCCATTTTGCTGTTCTGGGTCTATCTGGTGTGGTCGATCGTGTTGCTGGGCGCGGTGGTGGCGGCCTATCTGCCCAGTTTGCTGGCCGGGGTAGCGCGGCGCGGCGACACACCCGGCTGGCGCATGCAACTGGCGCTGGAGGCGCTGGCGCAGTTGCAGCTCGAGCGCATGGCCGGTGGCCGCGGGCTGGCGCTGGCGGCGCTGGCGGCGCGGCTGCGTGTGGATGCGCTGCAACTCGAAGCCCCGCTGGAGGCGCTGCAGGCGCTAGACTGGGTCGGGCGGCTCGACGAAGGCGGCGAGCGTTTCGTGCTGCTGGTGGACCCGGCGCAGACCGCCGCTTCGCCGCTGCTGCAAAGCCTGCTGCTGCCGGTCGAGCCCGGCACGCTGGCGCTGTGGCAGCGCAGCCACTGGAGCGAGGCGCGGCTGGCCGATCTGCTGCCGCCCCCTATTCTCTGATCAGGCTTGCGCCAAATACCCGCGCAAGCCCTGCAGCACCGCGTCTGGCGCTTCGCTCATCAGGGCGTGGCCCGCCTGCAGGCGCAGCACGCGGCTGCCGGGCGGGGCGGCATCGACCAGGCTTTGCGCCGCCTTGGGCGGCGTCATCTGGTCTAGGTTGCCCAACACGAACAGCACCGGGATGCTCAGTTGCTGCATGGCCTGCAAGCCCTGGTCGTAGCGGTCGCAGGCCGTGAAGCCTTGGTGCAACAGATTGACTTGCGCGTTGCTGGCCAGCACTTGGCGCATCAGGGCGCGCGCGCTGCCGCGCAGCCAGGTGCCAGGGCCAAGCACCGAAGGACCGCTGGCCAGGCTGGAGTGGCTGTATTGGTTGATGCGCTCGATGGCTTGCAGCGGCTCATCGGTGGCCAGTTGCAGCAGGGCGGGCGCGACGCGCATCGGGTAGGCGCTGCCCACCAGCGCCAGGTGGTGCACGCGCTCTGGCGCTTCGGCGCTGGCTTGCAGGGCAATCAGCGAGCCCCAGCTGTGGCCGACCAGCGCCGCGCGCTCGACGCCCAGCGCATCGAGCAGCGCGAGCAAGCTGGCGGCGGCTTGCTGCACGCTTTCCGGGGCCGCGCCGCCGCTGCGGCCGTGGCCGGGCAGGTCGATGGCCAGCACGTTGTAGCCGTGGTGCGCCAGGTAGCGGCTTTGCAAAATCCAGACGCTGTGGTCGTTGAGCACACCGTGGATGAACAGCACCGTGGGGCGCGCCGGGTCGAAGGGGCGGCCGCCGGTGTAGGCGTACAGGGGGCCGTCGGGCAGGGCTATGCGCATGATCTTTAGGCTCCGGCTTTTTCGGCTGCTTTCAGGGCGCGCTTGAGGTCGTCGATCAGGTCGGCCGGGTCTTCTAGGCCGATCGAGAGCCGGATCGTGCCGGGCCCGATGCCGGCCGCCGCCAGTTCGGCGTCGTTCAAGCGAAAGTGCGTGGTGCTGGCCGGGTGGATGACGAGGCTGCGGCAGTCGCCCACATTGGCTAGGTGGCTAAAAATCTGCAGCGCCTCAATGAAGGCGCGGCCTTGGGCGCGGCTGCCCTTGAGGTCGAAGCTGAACACGCTGCCGGCCCCGCGCGGCAGCAGCCGCTGCGCCAGCGCGTGGCTGGGGTGCGACTCCAGCAGCGGGTGCCCCACCCGGCCCACAAAGGGGTGACACGCCAAAAATTGCACCACTTGTTCGGTGTTGCCTACGTGGCGCGCCATGCGCAACGGCAGGGTTTCGATGCCTTGCAAAATCAGCCAGGCGCTGTGCGGGCTCAGGCAGGCGCCAAAGTCGCGCAGGCCCTCGCGGCGCGCACGCAGCAAAAAGGCCCCCACGCTGGCTTCCTCGCTAAACACCATGTCGTGAAAACCGGCGTAGGGCGCGCACAGCTCCGGGTGGCGCCCGGCGCGCTCCCAGTCGAAGCTGCCGCCATCGACCAGCACGCCGCCGATCACGGTGCCGTGGCCGCTGAGGAACTTGGTGGCCGAGTGCAGCACCAGATCGGCCCCCAGCGCCAGCGGCTGCATCAGCCACGGGGTGGTGAGCGTGCTGTCGAGCAGCAGCGGCAGGCCGGCCTCGTGCGCGATCTGCGCCACGGCGGGTACATCCAGCACATCCAGCCCCGGGTTGCCCAGCGTCTCACCAAACAACAGCCGGGTGTTGGGGCGCACAGCGGCGCGCCAGCCGTCGAGGTCGGCCGGGGCCACGAAAGTGGTTTCGATGCCAAAGCGGCGCAGCGTGTGCTGCAGCAGGTTGTGGCTGCCGCCGTAGAGCGCGCTGGAGGCCACCAGGTGCCCGCCGGCCCCCATCAGGGTGGCCACGGCCAGGTGCAGCGCCGCCTGCCCGCTGGCGGTGGCAATGGCGCCCACGCCGCCTTCGAGCGCGGCTACGCGCTGCTCCAGCACCGCGTTGGTCGGGTTGCTGATGCGGCTATAGACGTGCCCGGCGCGCTCCAGGTTGAACAGCGCTGCCGCGTGGTCGCAGGACTCGAATACGAACGAGGTGCTCAGGTGGATCGGCAGCGCGCGTGCCCCGGTGCTGGGGTCGGGGGTGGCACCAGCGTGCAGCGCCAGGGTGTCGAAGCCGGGGTCGGCAAAGCCGCTCATGGGGTGCTCCTGGGTGTCGGGTTTGTGTGGTGTGATAGCCCTGCCATTGTGGGCTATATTTGAGCCTATGCCGTGCGCGGCCCTTACAGGAGTTTAGCGATGAAAGTCAGCGATATTTTGCGTGTCAAAGGTGGCACGCTCTACACCGTCTCCCCCGACGCGCCCTTGAGCCAGGCGGTGCAGACCATGGCCGAGCTCGACATCGGCTCGCTGGCGGTGATGGAGCACGGCGAGCTGGTCGGCATGCTGACCTTTCGCGAGGTGCTGCGCACCTTGGCTCAAAACAGCGGCAATTGCGGCAGCGGCAGCGTGCGCGCCGTGATGGACGACCACCCCATGAGCTGCACCAGCCAGACCGACTTGGAGCAGGTGCGCCCGCTGATGCTGCAAAAGCACACCCGCTACATGCCGGTGATGGACGATCGCATGCTCATGGGCGTGATCAGCTTTTACGACGTGGCCAAGGCAGTGGTGGAAGCGCAAAACTTTGAGAACAAAATGCTCAAAGCCTACATCCGCGATTGGCCCGAGGAAGAGGCGCAGTCGGCTGACAAGGCCTGAGGGTGCCAAACCTAGGGGATCTGGGATAATCCGGTCGCATGAGCGGCAACACCTTTGGCACCCTGTTTTGCGTCACCAACTTTGGTGAATCCCACGGCCCGGCCATAGGCTGCGTGATCGACGGCTGCCCGCCCGGGCTGGCCTTGAGCGAGGCCGACATCCAGCCCGAGCTGGACCGGCGCCGCCCCGGCAGCAGCGCCTTCGTGACCCAGCGCAAAGAGCCCGACCAGGTGCAAATCCTCAGCGGCGTCTATCAGGGCCAGACCACCGGCACCCCGATCGCCCTGCTCATTCCCAACACCGACCCGCGCAGCAAAGACTACGGCGACATCGTCCAGACCTTTCGCCCCGGCCACGCCGACTACAGCTACTGGCGCAAATACGGTCTGCGCGACCCGCGCGGCGGCGGGCGTTCCTCGGCGCGCTTGACCGCGCCCACGGTGGCGGCGGGGGCGGTGGCCAGAAAATGGTTGCAGCAGCAACACGGCATCGCTTTCCGGGGCTGCCTGACGGCGCTCGGGGCGCTCGAAATCCCCTTCGAGGGCTGGGAGCACGTGGCGCGCAATCCGTTTTTTGCCCCGGTTGCAGACGTGTCGGCGCTGGAGCAGTATCTGCTCGACCTGCGCAAGCGCGGCGACTCCTGCGGCGCGCGGCTGCGCGTGGCAGCACAAGGGGTGCCGGCCGGTCTGGGCCAGCCGATCTACGACAAGCTCGACGCCGATATCGCCTACGCCATGATGGGCCTCAACGCCGTCAAGGGGGTCGAGATCGGGGCCGGTTTTGCCTGTGTGGCCGACCTCGGCAGCACGCATGGCGACGCGCTCACACCCGCGGGCTTCGTCGGCAACAAGGCCGGTGGCGTGCTGGGTGGCATCAGCAGCGGGCAAGACATCGAAGTGGCGCTGGCGATCAAGCCCACCAGCTCGATCTTGCTGCCGCGCCCCTCGATCGACCTGCAAGGCCAGGCCACCGAGGTGATTACCAAAGGCCGCCACGACCCCTGCGTGGGCCTGCGCGCGGTGCCCATTGCCGAGGCGCTGCTGGCGCTGGTGCTGATGGACCACGCCCTGCGCCAGCGCGCTCAGTGCGGCGATGTGCGGCTGCCACAGGCACCAATTGCGGCTGCGGCACCGGACTGAAGCCGGGGTTTAAGCCCCGCAAGCCCCGTCAGGCCCCGTCAGTTGCCCCGTATTTGCGCACCAGCGCCTCCAGCGCGATCTGGTAGCCCAGCACGCCAAAGCCGATCACGATCCCGGCCGCTGCTGGCGAGAGGTAGGAGTGCTGCCGAAACGGCTCGCGCGCGTGTACGTTCGAGATGTGGCACTCGATCACCGGCAACTGCGGCACGCCCTTGACCGCATCGTGCAGCGCGACCGAGGTGTGGGTGTAGGCGCCGGGGTTGAACACGCAGCCCAGCGCCAGGCCAGCGCGTTGCAAGCGGCCATACTCGTGCAGCTTGTCGATCAGCGCGCCTTCCCAATTGCTCTGCAGGCATTCGGCGGCGTAACCCAGTTTGGCTGCGGCGTGCTGGAACGCCGCCTCCACGTCGGCCAGCGTGGTGTGCCCGTACAGCTCGGGCTCGCGCGTGCCCAGCAGGTTCAGATTGGGGCCGTTGAGGAGCAGGATTTTTTTCATGGCCCGGATTGTGCGCTGTTTTTTTGCCTCGGCCAGTGCAAGGCTCCCGTGGCCAGCAGCACCCCGAGCAGGATCACGCCGCCGCCCACGACCATGCTCAGCGTGACCGCCTCATCCAGCAGCAGCGCGCCGTAGAGGAGGGCAAAAATCGGAATTAAAAAGGTCACGGTGAGCGCCTTGCTGGCCCCGGCGCGCGCGATCAGGCGAAAAAACAGCAGATAGGCCAGCGCCGAGCACAGCAGCCCCACCGCCACCACCGCGCTCCAGGCCAATGCGCTGGGAGGTTGCGTCGGCCAGAACCAGGCCATGGGCAGCGCCAGCGTCAGTGCCGCTGCCACCTGGCTGCCGCCCGCGATCACCAGCGGCGGCACCTCGCTCAGGTAGCGCCGGTGGTGGCTGGCCGCCAGCCCATAGCACAGCGTAGCACCCAGGCAAGCCAGCACCGCCCAGCCGGTGCCGCCGCCGCCAAAATCGGCCTTGGGCCATGAGAGCAGCAGCACCCCGCCAAAACCCACCGCCAGCCCCAGTGCGCGCCCGGCGGGCAGGCGCTCGCGCAGCCACAGCCAAGCCACCACGGCCCCAAACAGCGGCGTGGTGGCGTTCAATATCGCCGACAAGCCGGTCGAAATCGACAGCAGCGCCCAGGCAAAGAGCGCAAACGGCAGCGCCGAACTCAGCAGCCCGGAAACAAAAATTGCCCCGGCGTGCTGGCGCAGCACGCGCCAGTGCCCGGCCAGCAGCAGCAGCGGCAGCAGCGCCGCCGCCGCCACGCTCACGCGCATGCCGGCGGTGGCCCAAGGCCCAAACTCGGCCGCGCCCAGCATCATGAACAAAAACGAAGAGCCCCAAAGGGCGGCCAGGAGCAGGAATTCGGCGGCGAGGGGCAGGTGCATCGAGTCGATTGTCGCCGATGCCGCCCCTCACTTGCCCCAGGAGTCTTTGAGCGCGGTGATGCGGTTAAACACCAGCCGCGCCGGGCCGTGATCGTGCCGGTCGGCCACAAAGTAGCCGTGGCGCTCGAACTGGAAGCGCTGCTCGGGCTGCGCCTGCGCTAGCGTGGGTTCGAGCCAGGCTTGCACGGTCTGCAGGCTGTGAGGGTTGAGGGCTTGCAGAAAGTCGGCCCCGCCGGCCTCGGGCTGGGCGCTGTTGAACAGGCGCTCGTACAGGCGCACCTCGGCGGGCACGGCGTCGGCGGCGGCTACCCAGGTGATGGCGGCCTTGGCCTTGACGCTGTCGGCACCGGGGCTGCCGCTCTTGGTGCCGGGCAGCAGCACGGCGTGTACCTCGGTGATCTGGCCGCTGGCGTCGGCGCGGTAGCCGGTGCACTCGATCACGTAGGCACCCTTGAGGCGCACCCGGTTGCCGGTGCCGCCCGCCTCTTGCGGCGGGTAGAGGCGCTTGTAGCCCTTGGGCGGCACGGCGGCAAAGTCGTCGCGCTCGATCCAGAGCTCGCGCCCGAGCAGAAACTGGCGCGGCGGCACCTCAAGCCCCTCGGGCGGGTGCGGCAGCGCGGGCAAGGTGCAGCCCTCGGTGGCATCGGAGTTGCCATAAATCTCGTCCCAGTTGAGCAGCACCAGCTTGAGCGGCTCCAGCACCGCCATGGCGCGCGGCGCGCTGTGCTCCAGGTCTTCGCGCAGGCAGCCCTCTAGCGTGGCGTAGTCGATCCAGGAATCGCTCTTGCTGGCGCCGATGCGCTCGGCAAAGAGGCGGATCGCACTCGGGGTGTAGCCGCGCCGGCGCAGCCCGGCCAGGGTGGGCAGGCGCGGGTCGTCCCAACCGCTGACGCGGCCTTCGCTCACCAGTTGCGCCAGCTTGCGCTTGCTCGTGAGCACGTAAGTGAGGTTGAGGCGCGCAAACTCGTACTGGCGCGGCAGCGGGTGTTGCAGCAGGCCGCCTTCGGCCAGGCGCTCCAGCAGCCAATCGTAAAACGGGCGCTGGTCTTCAAATTCGAGCGTGCAGATGCTGTGCGTGATCTGCTCGAGTGCGTCTTCGATCGGGTGCGCGTAGGTGTACATGGGGTAGATGCACCAGGCATCGCCCGTGCGGTGGTGGGTGGCGCGGCGGATGCGGTACAGCGCCGGGTCGCGCAGGTTCAGGTTCGGGCTGGCCATGTCGATCTTGGCG
>NZ_JAUSOO010000118.1 GCF_030656115.1 Hydrogenophaga sp. | reverse complement strand
CGCCAAAATGGGGCGCGACAAAGAATGCCAGGCGGTGCTGCCGCTGCGCGGCAAGGTGCTCAACACCTGGGAGGTGGAGCGCGAGCGCCTGTACGCCAACACCGAGATCCACGACATCGCGGTGGCCATCGGGGTCGATCCACACGGGCTGGCCGATAGTCCCGACCTGAGCGGTCTGCGCTACGGCAAGGTGTGCATCCTGGCCGATGCCGACGTCGATGGCGCGCACATCCAGGTGCTGCTGCTCACGCTGTTTTTGCGCCACTTCCCGCGCCTGGTCGAGGCTGGGCATGTGTACGTGGCGCGGCCACCGCTGTACCGCGTCGATGTGCCGGCGCGCGGCAAAAAGCCGGCTGCCAAAGCCTATGCGCTCGACGAGGGCGAGCTCGAAGCGATTCTGGACAAGTGCGCCAAAGACGGGCTGGCGCGTGACAAATGCAGCATCAGCCGCTTCAAAGGCCTGGGTGAGATGAACGCCGAGCAGTTGTGGGACACCACCCTCAACCCCGACACGCGCCGCCTGCTGCCGGTGCGCCTAGGGGCGCTCGATTGGCTGCAGACCGAGGCGCGCATCGGCCAGTTGATGGGCAAGGGCGAGGCGGCGGCGCGCCGGGCGCTGATGGAGCGCGCGGGCGCAGCGGTACCGATCGACGTTTAGTCCTCGGGCTTGAGGCCGGCGTCGCTGTAGGCCAGCATGGTGTCGGCCTTGACCCACTGCTGCAGTAGGCGGCGCAGGTTGCTGAGGTCGTCGAGCAGGGTGTCGGCGCGTTCGGCATCGATTTGGCGCGCCACCACGGCCCCCAGCAGGCTGGCCTTGCCGTGCTGATAGGCGCGCTCGAACTCGGCCAGTTCGACGTCATTGCTGCGGCTGGGCGCACCCAGACAGGCGCGGGCGGCGGTCAGCACCGCTGCCAAGGCCGCCGGTGGGGCGGGTTCTGCTGCGGCCGCCACAAGCCGCTGGGCGCTGGCTACCATGCGTCCGGCTTCGTCGAGGTAGCGGGTGGCGCGCAGACTCAGCGTCAGGTCGTCCGAGACCGAACGCGGCATGCGCTCGACGCGCAGGCTGGCGATGTATTCGGTGATGGCGCTGGCCAACTGGCGCGCCGCCTCGGCGTAGCTGCGGACTTGGCGTTGGTTGTCGAGTGCCGCCGTGGAGACCATGCCGACGGCGTTGCGCAGCCGCAGCAGTTCGGCGCGCACCGCGCCCAGTGCCAGCTCGGGCGAGGCCAGCAGCGTGTGGTCGAGGTGTTGTGGCCGCGCCAACTGGTCTTCGGTGTTGCGGAAAAAGCCTTCGAGCCAAGTCGCCAACCGGTGCGTGAACGGCAGCAGCAGCAGCACCCCCATGACGTTGAACACGGTGTGAAACAACGCCAGGAAGATGGCCGGGTTGTCCTCCAACTGCAGCGCAGTGGACAGCCAATCGATCAGCCACAGCATCAACGGCAGGATCAGCAGCGCCACCACGCCGGTGATGAAGTTGAAGCAGATGTGCCCCAGCGCCACCCGCCGCGCAGCCGCTGAGGCCTTGAGCGCGGCCAGCACGGCTTTGGCTGTGGTGCCGACGTTGGCGCCGATGACCGCTGCCGCCGCCGTGGGCAGGTCGATCAGGCCGCCGGTGGTGGCAGTCAAAATCAAGGCCACCGCTGCGCTCGAAGATTGGGTCAAAGCCGTGACCACAAATCCCAGCGCCAGCGCTGTGGCCCAGTGGGCGGTCAGGCCGCCTTCCAAGGCGCCTTGACCAAAACTGGCGGCGACACCGCCAAACGCCTCTTGCAACAGATCCAGGCCCATGAAGAACAGACCAAAGCCGATCAGCGCGCCGCCCAAGCCCTGATAGCGCTGCTCGGGTGCCAGCAGCCGCAGCGCCACCCCGGTGGCGATGATGGGCAGGGCAAAGGCATTGATGTTGAAGCCAAAGCCGATCAGGCTCACCAGCCAGGCCGTCATGGTGGTGCCGACGTTGGTGCCAAAGATCACTCCCAGCGCTTGGCGCAGGTTCATCAGCCCGGCGTTGACGAAGCCGATCGTCGCCACCGTGACCGCGCTCGACGACTGCACCAGCGCCGTCACCATGGCGCCGGCGGCCACGCCGCGCAGCGGGGTCGAGGTCCAGCGCCCGAGCAAGCGCTTGAGCCCGCTGCCGCCAAAAGCCTTGAGGCCCTCGGTCATCATCAGCATGGCGAACAAAAACAGCGCGAGGCCGCCTACGGCAAGGGTGAGGTGGTGCAGGTCCATGGGCGGATTATTGTGTCAAATGCGCCTCGACCCGAGCAAGTGCCTCGGGTGGGCCAAACAGCACCACCACGTCGTCGCATTGCAGCTCGAGCGCGGGTGGGGGGTGCAACAGGCGTTCGCCAGCGCGCAGCACGGCGGTGATTTCCACCCCGTCGGCGTCCAGCCCCAGTTGTTCGATGCGCTGGCCCACGGCGACACAACCCAGCGCCAGCGGCACCGAATGCAGCCGCGCCTGCGCCGCCTCGGTGCCGGACCAGGTCGGATCTCCCTGGAACAGCTCGCGCAGCAGCCGGTAGCGGTCGCTGCGCGCCTCGCGCAGGCGACGCAGCACGCGCGTGACCGGCACATCGAGCAGCGTGAGCGCGTGCGCCACCATCATCATGCCGGCTTCCAGCGTTTCGGGCACCACCTCGGTGGCACCGGCAGCGCGCAGCGCCTCCACATGGGATTCGTCGCGCGTGCGCACCATCACCGGCAGCTCGGGGCGCTGGGCGCGCACCTGCTGCACCACTTTGAGCGCCGTCGCCGGGTCGTCGTAGCTGATGATGAGCAGGCGCGCGCTGGCCAACCCGACGGTTTCGAGCACGCCGGCTTCGGCGGCGTTGCCGTAATACACCGGCTCGCCGGCGGCGTGGGCGGCGCGCACCAGCGCTGGGTCCAGGTCCAGCGCCACGTGCGCGATGCCCTCGCGCTCCAGAAAGTTGGCCACGCTCTGGCCGATGCGGCCGTAGCCGCACAAAATTACGTGCTGCTGCAGCTTGGCACTGGTGCTGGCATTCGCGCTGGGCGCGGGCAGGGCCGAGCCGGCGGCGGCGCTGCGGCTGCTGCCGGGGCCGAGCAAGGCGTCGCTCAAAAACTGGTTGTGGCGGATCAGGAACGGCCCTATCATCAGGCTCAGCAGCACCGAGGCGAGCGCGATCTGAGCCGTCGGGTCGTCGATGCCGCCGCCGGCCAAGCCCAGCGCCAGCAGCGCAAAGCCGAACTCGCCCCCCAGCGCCAAAATGAGCGCGGTGCGCAAGGCCGTGCGGCGCTCGATGCCAGCGGCCAGCACCAGCGCCGCCACCAGCGCCACCTTGATCGCCAGCAAAGCCAGCGCGCCCAGCAGCGCCCAGTGCCAAATCGGCCACAGCGCCGCCGGGTTGATCAGCATGCCGATCGAGACGAAGAACAGGCCCAGCAAAACGTCGCGAAAAGGCCGGATGGTGGACTCGATTTGGTGCCTGAACTCGGTCTCGCCCAGCATCATGCCAGCCAAAAAGGCGCCAAAAGCCAGCGACAGGCCCAAGCTGTTGGTGATCGCCGCCGAGGCCAGCGATACCAGCAGCACCGTGAGCGTGAACAACTCGGCCGAGCGGCGCACCGCAATAGCATGAAACAGCGGCCGCAGCAGCCAGCGCCCGGCCAGATAGACCACGGCAAAAGCCAGCAACGCCTTGAGCAAGGCCCAGCCCAGCGGCTCGGCCAGCGAACCCGCTGCCGCCAGCCCCAGCACCGGGATGACGATGACGAAAGGCACGGCGGTCACGTCCTGGAACACCGACAGCGCCAGCCCGAGGCGACCGTGGCGGCTGTGTTCCTCGCCCTGCTCGATGAGTTGGCGCGCGATGATCACGGTCGAAGACTGGGCAAACACCGCCCCGACGATGAAGGCCGCCACCGGATCCAGCCCCAAGCCCCAAGCCAGCAGCGCCACCACCGCTGTGGTCAGCACCACCTGCCCGGTGCCGAGCCAGAGCACGCTGTGGCGCAGCGCATAAATTTGCGGTAGCGAAAAATTGAGCCCGATGGTAAAGAGCAGAAAGACGATGCCGAACTCGGCCACCAAGCGGATGGTCTCGGTGTGGCTGATGAGCCCAGCCACATAGGGCCCGAGCAGGGCGCCGACGGCCAGATAGCCTAGGCTGGCTGGGATGCCGATGCGCTGAAACAGGGCCACCGCCGCCACGGCAGCGGCCAGCAGCGCCAGCAGTTCGAGCAGCGGCGTCAAGGTTTTGGCGCTTGGTTTAGCGCTTCAGTTTAGCGCTTGACCCAGCGGAACACGCGCATCGGCGGCAAGTTGCGCCATTCCCACTCAAAGCTCGGCTCGCCCATCACTGGGCTGGTGTAACTGGCCACGTGGGCGCGGAACTGGTAGGCCACGAAGCGCCCCCCGGGGGCCAAGTTGGACTGGATGGCCGCCACGATGCTGTGCGCAACCTCGGTCGGCAGGGTCGAAAACGGGATGGCCGAGACCACCGCATCGGGTGCCGGCAGGCCCCAGCGCTCCAAGTGCTGCCCGAGGTCGGCGGCGTTGCCTTCTTGCACCAGCAGCCGCGGGTCTTGCACGCGCTGGCGCAACCGGCTTGAGAATTCGCGGTTGAGCTCGATTGCCAGCAGCCGGGCTTGCGGGTTCATGGCGCGCAACAGGGCACGGGTGCTGCCGCCCGTGCCTGGGCCCAGCTCAACCACGCAACGCGCGCGTGACAAATCGGTGGCGCGCACCACGCCTTGTTCCAGCCAAGGTGAACTCGGCACCACCGAGGCCACCGACATCGGTTGCGCCATGAAGCCGCGCAGAAACGCCAGCGCGTCGGCCAAGCGCGAGTCATCGCGCGGGCTCGACTCACTCTGAGACTCCTCAAAAGGGTGGCTGGCGGCGACGCTGCGCGGGGGGGCGTTGCGTTCTTTATGATTGATCGGCACTGGAGCTCCTGGGGAGTGGTCAAAGGAAAGGCCAAGCCATGAACCGACGGCTTGGCGACAATGGCGCTACTGTAACCCAGTCGCGCAGACCTTTCATGCAAGTGTCACACGAGAATCCTTGGGGAAAACCACATGCGGCGGCTTGGCCCTGCCTGGTTTTCGCCGATTTTTCAAGATACTGTCACAAAACTGCAATAATCTAGGCATACGATCGGTCTTGCTTATTAACCATCCCTCTGAGGAACCCGATGAAACGCACCTTTCTGAAAACCGTGGCTGCCACCGCTGCACTGGCTATGACCGGCGGCTTTACCAAACTGGCCACGGCTTCGACCATCATCACCGGCGCCGGCGCCTCGTTGCCGTTCCCGATCTACTCGCGCTGGGCCGAAGCCTACCGCGCCGCCACCGGTGTGCGCTTAAACTACCAGTCGATCGGTTCCTCGGCCGGTATCCGCCAGATCCGCGCCCGCACCGTGGCCTTTGGCGCCACCGACGCCCCCGTGGCCGGAGCCGAGCTCGAGCGCGACGGCATGGTGCAGTTCCCGGCCATCATCGCCGGTACCGTGCCGATGTTCAACCTCGAGGGCTTCCGCCCAGGTGAAGTGCGCATCACCGGCCCCATTCTGGCCGATATGTTCATGGGCCGCATCGTCAACTGGAACGACCCGCGCATCGCCGCCGTGAACCCCGGCCGCACCTTCCCGAACCAAGCCATTACCGTGGTGCACCGCGCCGACGGCTCCGGTACCACCTTCAACTTCACCGAATACCTTGCCGCCGTCAGCCCCGAATGGGCCAGCAGCGTGGGCCGGGGTGCCACCGTGCGTTGGCCCGCAGCTTCTTCCATCGGTGGCCGTGGCAGCGAAGGCTTGTCGGCGATCGTGGCGCGCACCCGTGGTGCCATCGGCTACGTCGAGTTTTCTTACGCTCGGCGCAACAACATCCCGCACATGCAGATGCAAAACGCCGCTGGCAACTTCGTGCAGCCTGACGACCGCACCTTCTCCGCCGCTGCAGCCGGTATCGACTGGTTCAGCGTGCCGGGCATGGGGGTCTCGATGGTCAATGCCGCCGGTGCCAACGCCTGGCCAATCGCCACCGCCTCATTCATCCTGATGTACCGCCAGCCAGCCAACGTGGCCGAAAGCAACGCCGTGCTGGCCTTCTTTGACTGGGCCTTCCGCAACGGCGACGCCATGGCCGTTGAGCTCGACTTTGTACCGATCCCCGACACCTTGGCCGATGCCATCCGCACCCGGGTCTGGAACCTGATCCAGCGCACCTGATGTGCACTGTGCCCCAACTGTCGGGGCCTTAAGCAGCACCCGCCGCGCCGGCTTATTCGGTCGGCGGGTCTGTTTTTGTTGAGTATTGATAACAATTGGCGTCTGTTCTACTATCAGCCAAACCTCACCTATGGACCCATCCTTTCAGTCTCCCGACATGGGCTCGCCCCATGTGCTTGCCATAGCCAAGCGCCAGCGTTTGCAAGACGCGGTCTTTTACCGGCTCTCGCAGGCATTTGCCTTGCTGGTGCTGCTGGCCCTGATCGGCATCATTGTCACCCTGTTTATCAATGCCTGGCCAGCATTCCAAACTTTTGGCTTTGCCTTCATATGGACGGCCGAGTGGGACGTGGTCAATGAGCAGTTTGGCGCCTTGGTGCCCATCATTGGCACCTTGGCCACTTCGATCATTGCCATGTTGATCGGGGTGCCGCTGGCTTTCGGCATTGCGCTGTTTCTGACCGAAACCTGCCCGGTGTGGTTGCGCCGCCCGCTGGGTACGGCGGTCGAGCTGCTGGCCGCCATCCCCTCCATTATTTACGGCATGTTTGGCTTGTTTGTGTTTGCGCCCTTGTTTGCTGATTATTTTCAGGTGCCGGTGCAAGAGCTGATGGCCGGTATGCCGATCATCGGCTCGATCTTTGGCGGCGCCCCGAACGGTTTGGGCATCTTGGCGGCGGGCATTATTTTGTCGTTCATGGTGCTGCCCTACATGGCGGCCGTGACGCGCGACGTGTTCGAGGTGGTGCCGCAAATTTTGCGCGAATCGGCCTACGGCTTGGGCAGCACCACCTCTGAGGTGGTGCGCCATGTGGTGATGCCCTATGCCTTCAAGGGGGTGGTGGGCGCGGTGATGCTGGGGCTGGGTCGTGCCTTGGGCGAGACCATGGCCGTGACTTTCGTGATTGGCAACGCGCACCGCGTACCCGAAACCCTGTTTGCGCCCGGGGCCTCGATCACCTCGACGCTGGCGAACGAGTTTGCCGAATCGTTCGGGATGCACATGCACACCCTGTTCGCGCTTGGCTTTTTGCTCTTCATGCTCACCTTCGTCGTGCTGGCGCTGGCGCGCTTGCTGATTGCACACGTCGAAGAAGGCAAGGGCAGCAAAGGATACTGAAATGGAATTCAATCAAGCCCTCTACAACAGCCGGCGGCGCAAAAACGCCGCCATCATGGGTTTTTCCATGGTGGCCTCGCTCATAGGCCTGTCGATCCTGCTGTGGATTTTGTACGTGCTCTTTTCCAATGGCTTTTATGCCATCGACTGGGCGCTCTTCAGCGAAGACACACCCGCCCCCGGAACCCCGGGCGGCGGCTTGCGCAATGCCATCGTGGGCAGTGCGCTCATGGTGGGCAGCGCGGTGCTGATCTCCACCCCGATCGGCATTCTGGCCGGCATCTATCTGGCCGAGTTTGGTGATGCCAGCAAAGTCGCCAGCGTCACGCGCTTTGTCAACGAAGTCATGCTCTCGGCGCCATCGGTGGTGCTGGGCCTGTTCGTGTTTGCCGTGGTTGTGATGAACATGGGGCATTTTTCTGGTTACGCCGGCATGGTGGCGCTGTCGCTGATTGCCATACCGGTGGTGATCAAAACCACCGAAAACATGATGCGCATGATCCCGGGCAGCTTGCGCGAGGCCGCCTTTGCTTTGGGCGCACCACACTGGAAAGTGGCGCTCACGGTGGTGCTGCGTGGCGCTCGCGCCGGCGTAATCACTGGTGTGATGCTGGCCTTGGCGCGCATCAGCGGTGAAACCGCACCGCTGTTGTTCACGGCACTCAACAACCAGTTCTTTACCCTCGACATGAACGGCCCCATGGCCAACCTACCGGTCTGGATTTACCACATGGCCATGAGCCCGTTCGATAACTGGAACGAGCTGGCTTGGGGCGGCGCGCTGCTGATTACCCTAACCGTATTGGCCATCAACATCACGGCGCGCATCGTGTTCCGTGAGCGCGTCAAGGTTTAAATTCCTTTATCTCCTAAGATTTATCATGAGTGAATCCGCAGTCAACACCAAAAACGCCATCGAGGTGCGCAACCTCCAGTTTTATTACGGCAGTTTCCACGCCCTCAAATCCGTCAACCTCGACATCGTCGAGGGCAAGGTCACGGCCTTTATCGGCCCATCGGGCTGTGGCAAATCCACGCTGCTGCGCACCCTCAACCGCATGTATAGCCTGTATCCGGGGCAGCGCGCCGAAGGGACGATTGGTTTTTATGGCCAGAACATTCTAGACCCCAAGCAGGATCTGAACCTGCTGCGCGCACGCATCGGCATGCTGTTCCAAAAGCCTACGCCATTCCCGATGTCGATCTACGACAACATCGCTTTTGGTGTCAAGCTCTACGAAAAGCTCAGCCGCGCCGAAATGGATGAACGCGTGCAATGGGCGCTCAGCAAAGCTGCGCTTTGGACCGAGGTGAAAGACAAGCTCAAACAAAGCGGCCTGAGTCTTTCTGGCGGGCAGCAGCAGCGCCTGTGCATTGCGCGCAGTGTGGCGGTCAAGCCCTCGGTGCTGCTGCTCGATGAACCCACGGCCTCGCTAGACCCGATTTCGACCGGCAAGATCGAAGAGCTGGTGCACGAGCTCAAGAAAGACTACACCATTGCCATTGTCACGCACAACATGCAGCAGGCCGCGCGTTGCAGCGATTTCACCGCCTACATGTACTTGGGTGAACTGATGGAATACGGCGCCACCGAGCAGATTTTCTTCAAGCCCAAGCGCACCGAGACCGAAGACTACATCACAGGAAGGTTTGGTTGATCATGAGCGACAAGCACTTTTCTACGCAGTTCGAATCCGAACTGGCCCACGTCACGGCCCGCGTGCTCGAAATGGGCGGGGTGGTGGAATCTCAATTGCGACAATGCATCCACGCGCTGCACCATTTGAGCACCGAATCCACCGGGCAGGTGCTGGAAATCGAGAAAAAAGTCAATATGTTCGAGCTTGAGATCGATCACGAGATCATCTCGATCATGAGCCGGCGCCAGCCCACAGCACGCGATTTGCGTTTGTTGATCGGTATCTCGCGCGTCATCACCAACCTCGAGCGGGCGGGCGACAAGTCGACGCGCATCGCGCGCATGGTCGACAAATTCATCCAATCCGGGGCGCCGCGTGTGCTGCCCGTCAAGTCGCTCGGTGCCAGCGCCCAGTTGGCTGCCTCGCAAATTCACCGGGCGCTGGATGCCTTTGCCCGCCTCGATGTCCAAGAAGCGCTGGCCGTGATCAACGACGACGACCAGCTCGATAGCGAGTACGAGGCCTATTTCCGCCAGATCAGCACCTACATGATGGAGGACTCGCGCCTGATCGGCAGCAGCATCCACCTGATGTTTCTGGCCAAGGCCATCGAGCGCATCGGCGATTTGGCAAAAAATATAGCCGAGGCCACGATTTACGTGGTCAAAGGAGCCGATGTGCGCCACAGCACCGATGAAGAAAGAAGGTCGGTGCTGCAATGAGAAAGCTGCCGCGCGTGCTCGTCGTGGAAGACGAGGCGGCGATTGCCGAGCTGATCGCCGTCAATTTGCGCCACAATGGCTTTGCGCCCACGGTGGTGTACGACGGCGAAGCGGCGCAGCGCGAGGTGGACGCGGTCTTGCCCGATGTGATTTTGCTCGACTGGATGCTGCCCGGCGAAAGCGGGGTGGCGCTGGCCAAGCGCTGGCGCCAGCAAGAGCGCATCAAAACGGTGCCCATTATTATGCTGACGGCGCGCACCGAGGAATCCGACAAGGTGCAGGGGCTGGACGCCGGGGCCGATGACTACATCACCAAACCCTTTTCTACGCAGGAACTGCTGGCACGCATCCGAGCCGTGCTGCGCCGCCGCGCCCCTGAAATCGTCAACGATACGGTGCAATTGGGTGATTTGTCGCTCGATGCCTCGACCTATCGCGTCACGCTCAGTGGCAGTGAAATCAAGATCGGCCCGACCGAGTTCAAGCTGCTGCACTATCTCATGAAACACCCGGAGCGGGTGCACACACGCGGCTCGTTGCTGGATCGCATCTGGGGCGACCATGTGTTCATCGAAGAGCGCACGGTCGACGTGCATGTGAAACGCCTGCGTGAGTCGCTCGGTCTGGCCGGGGTCATGATAGAGACCGTGCGTGGCGCGGGCTACCGCATCACGGCCCAATCCAGCAGCGCGAGGCCCAAGCCCGACATTGCTGCGGCATGATGCGACGGCTGCTGGAGCTGCTGGCTTGTACGCTGGGGCTTGGCGCGTTGGCGGCGGCCCTTGGAGAGCCTGACGGCTTGGCCTTGCTCGGCAGCGCGGTCGGGGCCGTGCTGTGGTTTGTGTTCGACGCGCTGCGCGCCCGGCGTGTGCTCGATTGGTTGCGCCACGCCAGCGCCGCCACGCCCCCCGATGCGGTAGGGGTGTGGGCCGAGGTGGTCGAGCGCGCCCGCAAATCGTTCAAAACCCTGAACCGCAAGGCGCGCAAGAGCGAAGCGCGCTTGCAGGAATTTTTGGCCGCCATCCAGGCCTCTCCGATTGGCGTGGTGCTGCTCGACAAGTCATCCAGCATCGAGTGGAGCAATTTCACCGCCGCCCAGCACCTGGGTTTTGACACCAAGCGCGATCTCAGGCAACCGATTCGGCACCTGGTGCGCGATCCGTCCTTTATCGACTACCTGATGCAGGGCGACCATTCCGCCTCGGTCGAGATCGATGGCCGCGACGCCACGCCCGGGCACCCGCAGCGCATTTCGATCAATCTCTACCTCTACGGCAAGGGGCGGCGCCTGATGCTGACGCGCGAGGTCACGGCGCTGGAACTGGCCGAGGCGATGCGACGCGATTTCGTGGCCAATGTGTCGCACGAAATTCGCACCCCTCTGACGGTGGTGAGCGGCTTCATCGAAACCTTGCTGACTTTAGATCTGTCGGAACCCGAACGCCGGCAGTATCTCGAATTGATGGGCACCCAATCCCAGCGCATGCAGAGTCTGGTGAGCGATCTGCTCACGCTCTCGCGCCTTGAAGGCAGCCCGGTGCCCGGTGTGGGTGAATGGATCGACGCGCAAGCCATGCTGCTGCAGGTGGTGAGCGAGGCGCAGGCGCTGTCGGAGGTATTGGGCAGCGGTCCGCACCAAGTGTGGGCCCAGAGTGGTCCTGCTTTTCAAATTGCGGGCGCGCGCGCAGAGCTGCACAGCGCCATGTCGAACCTGGTCAATAACGCGGTGCGCCACACCCCGGCCGGTGCCCAGGTGCGCGTGGGCTGGTGCCTGGCCAACGATGGAGGAGCCGAGTTTTATGTCAGCGACGACGGGCCTGGCATCGAAGCCGAGCACCTGCCGCGCCTGACCGAGCGCTTTTACCGGGTGGACCGCAGCCGCTCACGCGAAACTGGCGGCACCGGCTTGGGGCTGGCGATCGTCAAGCACGTGGCGCAGCGCCACGGCGGCCAGGTGCTGATCGAGAGCGTGCCCGGCCAAGGTGCGACTTTTCGCATCATCTTGCCCCCCAGCCGGGTCTTGAGCAGCGATTAGCCGGTGCTGAGAATGGGGTGGGGGGCAGGGGCGCTCGGGGCTACTGTGGCGCAGCGGCGCCGGGTCGGCGCTCGAACACCAGCCAGACATCGCGGTTTTCACGCAGGCGTGGCTCTTCGCGCAGCAACTGCCACTGGCGCACATCGAGCCGCTGGCTCAGCGTAGCAAAACCCTCTGAACTGACCACCAGCCGTGTACAGGATGCGTCGGCCGGGCCGCCGGTGATGCGTTGCACGCGCAAGCCACCGTGGTATTGCAGCGCCGCAATCTGTTCGTGCATCAGGCCATGCACCAGCACACACTGCTGTGCCGGGGTTTGGGCAGCCACCCGTTGACTGATCGGCGCCAGCCCCATGCCGTGGTTGAGCACCGGCAGCCAGAGCGTGAGCAGCAGCGACCAGCACAGCGTGATGCCGCTGGCCGAGAGCACCAGGCTTTTCCAGAGCGCGGGCTGGTGGCGGCCGGTGCGCCACGCGATCACCGCCAGCCAAGCCAGCGTCAGCAGCAGCGCCGGCACAAACCAGTGGGCTTCAAAGCGGGGCACAAAATTGGGCAGCAGTTTGGCCACGTTGGCGGCCGGTTCGGCGGGCACGCCGGTCATCATGGCCAGCCAGATGATCCAGACCAGCAGGGCCGAGACGCTGAACAACAAAATCGCCAACCAGTCGATCAGGGCGGCGACGCTGCGCGTCAGCGTTGGCAGGGCAAAGGCCGCCAGCAGCGCCAAGGCTGGCAGTGCCAGCAGCAGGATGCGGTCGCTGCCGCGATGCACAAAGGTCGCCAGCAGCAGCGCCAACAAGCACGCAGCGGGCAGCAGCAGGTGAGGGCTGCGCCATTGGCGGCGCCACTTCCACAGCGTCCAGGCGGCCAGCAGGGCGCAGGGCCAGGTGAACCAGAGCAACAGGCGCGCCAAGCTCTCCCACGAAGTGGCCAACTGCCAGTGCGCCAACAAGGCCTGCCAATCCAGCCAACCACCCGGCCAGCCTATGGCAAAAGCCACGGCAGCGGCGCCCAGCGCCAGGCCCGCCATGCCAGCGCGCATAGCCAGCGCCCGGCCAGCCTGGGTGTGACTTGCAGCCCCTTCGGTGGCCTTGTCGCTGGACGCGTTGGGCCAGCACCTGCGGGCCAGCTCGCCGCTGAGCAGCAGCAACAAGGCAATGCCCGGCGCGCCGCTCAGGGCCAGACCGAACATGGCCAGCGCCCACAGGCCCAGCGTGGGCATGAGACTATTGCCAAGATGCACACTGCGCGCAAAAGCCGCCAAGGCCAGGGCCACGAAGGCCAGCCGCGCCGCATCGACACTGGATTGGTGCGCCAGCAGGGCCAGCCCCAGGCAGGCCAGCAAGGCCAGCAAGGCGGCGTCGGCCAAGGCGCGCGCGTAGTCAGTAGGGTTTGCCTGGCCGCCAAAGGCAAACACCACGGGTTGTGCACCCGGCAAGCGCGCGAGGTAGTAGGCCGCGTACCAGGTGGAAATGAGGGTCAGGGCGAGCAAGGCCATGAACGGCAACTGGGCCGCTTGGTGGGCCGGCAGCCACGGCAAAGCGTGGATGCTCAGAGCACCCAGCCAATACGGCAGCCAGCCGATGGTTTCAGCGCTCTCGCCCAGCAGTTGCGGCTGCAGCCACTGGCCGGGATGGGCAGCGAGTTCGCGCATCACGCCAAAAGCGGCCAGGTCGGCGTTGCGCCACGGCTCGCGGCCGATAAAGCCGGGCAGGATGTAGAGCAAGCCCAGCGTCCACAACACCCAGCGCGGCAAGCGCCGGGCGGAATGCTGGCTGACGATGGCGGGGGTGGGATGGATCACAGGTGGCAAAGCAAAGCCAAAGCCCTAGACTGTAAGGGCAGCATAAAAAAAGCAGCCTCGCGGCTGCTCTTTCGTGGCGCGTGGATGGCCAGCAAGTTTACTTGGCCGTGCGGGCGTAGCGGTTGCGGAATTTTTCCACGCGGCCGCCCATGTTGTCCACACTCTTTTGGGTGCCGGTGTAGAAGGGGTGCGATTCGCTCGAGGTGTCGAGCTTGTACAGCGGCAGCTCGCGCCCGTCGTCGAGCTTGATGCTCTCGCGCGTGTTGACGCAAGAGCGGATCACGAACTGCTGGCTGTTCGACAAATCGACGAAGCAGACTTCGCGGTAGTTGGGGTGGATGCCGGATTTCATGGCTGGGTTCCTTGAGGGGCGGCGCGGCAGCCATTGTCAGCCTGTCTGACAACACTTTCCGCAAAACCGTGAATTATATCAACCGCCGCGGCGCATGAGGTCGAAAAACTCGTGGTTGTTTTTGGTCTGGCGCATGTTTTTGAGCACCATTTCCATGGATTCGATCTCGTCCATGTTGTACATGAACTGGCGCAGGATGCGGGTTTTTTGCAAAATCTCGGGGGCCAGCAGCAGTTCTTCGCGCCGGGTGCCGCTGCGGTTGAGCTGCACCGCCGGAAACACGCGCTTTTCGTACAGGCGCCGGTCTAGGTGCAACTCGGAGTTGCCGGTGCCCTTGAATTCTTCAAAGATCACCTCGTCCATGCGGCTGCCGGTGTCGATCAGAGCGGTGGCGATGATGGTCAGCGAACCGCCTTCTTCCACGTTGCGCGCGGCGCCGAAAAAGCGCTTCGGGCGCTGCAGCGCGTTGGCATCGACGCCGCCCGAGAGCACCTTGCCCGAGCTCGGCAGCACGTTGTTGTAGGCGCGCGCCAGCCGGGTGATCGAGTCGAGCAAGATGACCACGTCTTTTTTCAGCTCGACCAGGCGCTTGGCACGCTCAATCACCATTTCGGCCACATGCACGTGACGCGCAGCGGGCTCGTCGAAGGTGGAGGCAATCACGTCGCCGCGCACCGTGCGCTGCATTTCGGTCACTTCTTCGGGGCGTTCGTCCACCAGCAGCACCATCAGTTCCACCTCGGGGTGGTTGGCTGCAATGGCGTGGCAGATGTGCTGCATCATCACCGTCTTGCCGCTTTTGGGCGGTGCCACGATCAGGGCGCGTTGGCCGCGACCAATGGGGGCAATGATGTCGATGACGCGGCCGGTGATGTTCTCTTCCGACTTGATGTCGCGTTCCAGCCGCATCTGTTCTTTGGGGAACAGCGGCGTCAGGTTTTCAAACATGATCTTGTGCTTGTTGTCCTCGGGGGGCAAGCCGTTGATCTTGTCGAGTTTGTTCAGCGCGAAGTAGCGCTCGCCGTCTTTGGGGATGCGCACCTCGCCTTCAATCATGTCACCGGTGTGCAGATTGAAGCGGCGAATCTGGCTGGGGGAAATGTAGATGTCGTCGGTGGATGCGGTGAAGCTCGTGTCCATGTTGCGCAGAAAGCCGAAGCCGTCTGGCAGCACTTCGAGCACGCCGTCAGCGTTCACCAACTCGCCGCCTTTAGCGCGCTTCTTGATGATGGCAAACATGAGTTCCTGTTTGCGCATGCGGCCGGTGTTTTCAATCTCAAGGGCTTCGGCCTGCTTGAGGACTTCAGACACGTGCAGTGCCTTGAGTTCGTTGAGGTGCATGGAATTCACTCCAAACAACTCCAGTGCTGGAGTTGAGTCAAAAAAGCGGGGGGAGGGTGCGCCAGCATCCGGTTGGCGGACGGTGTGCGAAATTTGAGGGTTGGTCTCTGTCAGACCAACGGTGTGTCAAATTATGACAGGAAAAAAATACCGCCTTGAAAACAAGGCCCGGGCGTTGCACCCGGACCCTCCTGGCAGGCTATAAAACGCCAGTCAAACCAATTGCTGGTCAATGAAAGCCGTCAATTGGGCCTTGCTCAATGCACCCACTTTGGTGGCTGCCAGTTGACCGTCCTTAAAGAGCATCAAGGTGGGAATGCCACGAATACCAAATTTGGCCGGCACTTCGCGGTTGTCATCTACGTTCATCTTGGTCACTTGCAGTTTGCCGTTGTATGAGTCGGCCACTTCGTCCAAGATGGGTGCAATCATTTTGCAGGGACCGCACCACTCGGCCCAGAAGTCGACCAGCACCGGCGCTTGTGCGTCGAGTACATCGGCCTGAAAGCTTGCATCAGATACGTGTTTGATCAGGTCGCTGGCCATGATTCATCCTAAGAACGTTGAACGGGGAGGTTAAAGTTTGGGCACGCGCATCGGATGGGGAAAACCATTGGACATACCCCATGGGGCGTGACTTACACGATTGTGACAGAAACGCCCGCTCCATGACGCCACCCAGCCCTGCCTTCTCCCTTGTTGAAACCGCCGATGGCACGGTTGTAGGTGCACCGTCTGAAGGTGTGGTGGTGCATTTCGCTCAACAGGATTGGTCTGGCCTGGTACAGCGCATAGCGCAGGCCATGGCCCTGCGGCAGACCCGTGCAGGACGCACCGTGGTGCTGGTGCCGTACGCACAACTCATGGACGCTGGACGCCGCGCCTGGGCCCAGACCCATCCCAATGGTTTTCCGCCCCGTTTTGAGTCCACCCGCAACTGGGCTTCGTCGTTGCAACCCTTTTTGCCTGGGCCGACCGACTTGAGTATGGACATGGCCCGTGACAGTCTGGTGGCGGCGGCCTTCATTGACCGCGTGGCGGCAGGGCGGCTGGACGCTTCGCTGCGTTCGGTCTTGGTGGCGCGTTTGGTAGAGGCCGCCCGTCAGCTCGCGCCCCTGGCTGCGGCGGTGCCTCCCGGGCAGCGACTGGTTTGGGCCGACGCTCGCCGGGAGGCGCTGGCACAGGTCAGCGTGCCAGCGCTGCACTGGGAAGCCTTGCTGGTTTCGCTGGCGCTGGCATGGGTCAGTACGTCGTCTTACGCCACCGATGTGCTGTGGGGGCCATGGGCCGAGCCCGGCGCTGTGGCCGACACCTTGCTGGTGTTGCAAGGCTTCCAGCAAGATCCGCTCGCCACGGCGCTGGCCGCCCATTGGGGCGAGCGCGCTGCGGTGCTGGCATGGCAGGACAGCCATGCGCCACTGCACGCTTCGGACATGCTGCGCTGGCACGCCTGTGGCGATTCGGAAGACGAGGCGCAGCGCGCTGCTGCCTGTATCTTGGCCCACGCCAATGCCGGGCGCGTGCCGGTGGCCCTGGTGGCCAACGACCGTTTGTTGACCCGTCGTGTCAGCGCCATGCTGCAGAGCGCGGGTGTGTCCGTGCGCGACGAAACCGGTTGGAAGCTCTCTACCACGCGCGCAGCGGCCCAGCTCATGAGCTTGCTGCGTGCTGCTGATGGCCGTGCGCGCATGGATGACGTGCTGGACTTGCTTAAGCAGACGGATGCCTGGCCCGAGGCCCAGGTGGTGGCGCTGGAACAACTGGCGCGCGAAGTCCAGGTGTCGCAGTGGCGTTCGGCGGTGGAGTCACCCCGACTCGCCCCTGCGCTGCCTGCAGGTTTGGCCGCTGTGCTGGCGGACCTGCAGCCTGCCCGCCCGTTGGTACGGTGGTTGCAAGATCTCGCGGCAGCGCTGATGGTGGTGGGTCTGTGGGTGCCTTTGACCAACGACACTGCCGGTCAGCAACTGGTCGCGGCTTTGCGCTTGGGAGAGGGTGCTGCGCAGGAGTTGGAAGAAATCACCGACACGCTGTCCAGCTCCAGAGCAGAGTCCGCGCTTTCCAGTCGGGGAGGGCACACGGGTACCCGGTTGTCGTTGTCGGCGTTCACCGCCTGGGTGCGCGAAGTGCTGGAGGGGGGCAGCTTCATGCCATCAAGCAGCGGATCCGCGGTGGTGGTGGTCTTGCCCATGGCGCAGTTGCTGGGTCGCCAGTTTGCTGCCACGGTGGTGCCGGGGTGTGACGAGAATCACCTCAACCCCAGCCCCGAACCCCCCGGCCAATGGAGTGCTGCGCAGCGCGAAGCATTGGGTCTGCCTGCACGCGAGGTGCTGGCGCAATCGGCCGCGCAAGCCTGGCAAACCACCTTGGCACAGGCGCAGTTGGACGTGTTGTGGCGCACGCAAGAACGCGGCGAAGCGCTCTTGCCCAGCGCCTGGGTGCAGGCTTTGCTGCCTCTGGCTGCAGGCGCGCAGACCTGTGGTGCCACCGACCCCCGGCACGAGCGGGCGTTGCAAGCTCAGCCCCAGCAGGCACCCGCGCCGTCGGCGGGCGATGTGTTGCCCGAATCGCTCTCGGCCAGTGCCTACCAGGACCTGCGCGACTGCCCCTACCGGTTTTTTGCGCTGCGGCAGCTGCGCCTGGTGGACGCGGCCGAGCTGGAGGTCGAACCCGACCAGCGCGACATGGGCAACTGGCTGCACGCCGTGTTGCGCGCGTTTCACGAACAGCGAGGTGACGCGCGGCCTGGCACCGCTGCCGACCGTGCCGAACTCGACCGCCTGGGTGAGGCCATGGCCGAGACCATGGGCCTGAATGCGGGGGAGGGCGGCGCGGGATTTCTGCCCTACCAGGCCGTGTGGCCCGCGCTGCGCGACGGCTATCTGGACTGGCTGACCGGCTTTGAAGCCACCGAAGGCCGTGCGGGACCCCGGTTTGAGCAGGCCGAGGCCGCGCTCACCGCCCACGCCGGCGTCTGGACGCTGTATGGAAAGCTCGACCGGATCGACCAGCAAGACAGCCCGGAGGGCGCCATTCCGTTTGTGATCGACTACAAAACCGAAAGCCGCCCCAAAACCCTGGAGCGCGTGAAAGAGCCCTTTGAAGACACGCAGCTCGCTTTTTACGCCGCGCTGCTACCCAGCGAAAACCTGCGCGCGGCCTACCTCAGCATCACCGACAAACGCGGCGACAGCGCCAAAGACGCGGCTACCGTGCTGGTGGAGCAGCCGGACGTGCTGATGGCGCGTGAGCAGCTGGTGGCTGGTCTTGCGCACGACATGGCGCGTGTAGCGGCTGGCCAGGCCATGCCCGCGCTGGGTGAGGGCCGGGTGTGTGACTTTTGTGCGGCACGCGGCCTGTGTCGCAAAGATTTCTGGAGCATGGGTCTATGACGTCAGCGGCTTACCGCATCAACGGCAATCAAGTGCCGCGCGAAGCGTTTTACGCCGTCGCCTGCGACCCGGCGCGCAGCATTGCCGTCGAGGCCTGCGCGGGCGCTGGCAAAACCTGGATGCTGGTGTCCCGCATCCTGCGCGCCTTGCTCGACGGCTGTGCGCCGCAAGACATTCTGGCCATCACGTTCACCAAAAAAGCCTCGGGCGAAATGCGCGACCGGCTCAACGCCGAACTGCGCCGCTGGGCCGGTTTGTCGGACGACGCACTGGTAAGCGAGCTGCGCGCCCGAGGGCTGACCGAGGCCGACGCGTTGCGTAGCACGCCGGAAGCGCGCAGCCTGCACCCGCGCCTCACCGCGTTGGGCCGCCCGGTGCAGGTGCGCACCTTTCACGGCTGGTTTGCCGCGCTGCTGCGCGGTGCGCCGCTGTCGGTGCTGCAAGAGCTGCAATTGCCGCCCCAATACGAGCTGCTGGAAGACGACGCGCAGGCGGTGGCCCAAGTCTGGCCCCGGTTTTATGCGGCTCTGGCAGCGAACCCGGACGACCGGCAAGACTTCATGGACAGCGTGGCCCAGCATGGCCGCCACCAGACGCTGAAGGCGCTGGAAAAAGCGCTGCAAAAACGGGTCGAGTTTGGTTTGGCCGACGCCGCCGGGGTGGTGGAAGCGTCGGTGCAGGCATTTGCTGACCTGTTTCCGCGCTGGGCCGGGCTGGCTTCGCCCGAGCTGGCTTTGCTGGCGCCCGGCGCACGCGCACGCTGGCTGGCCTGGGCCAAGGCCCTGGGCGGCGAAACCAACAAAACCCCGAAGGTGGCTGCGGCGGGTGTGGTGGATGCGTTTGCGCTGGCCGACGAGCCTGCGCTGATGCCGCAACGCCTGGCCCTGCTGCGCAAAGCGTTTTTTGTGGTGGCTGAAGAACGGCTCAACACCAACCTCACCAAATTTGCCGCTGCGCAAGAAGCTGCACCCGAGTTGCAAGACCTGTGCAGCGCCCGGCGCCAGCACCAGGCCTGGCAACACCACCAGCGCATGGCGCGGTTGTCGCGCGTGCTGCTGGCGGCCTATGGCGCGCTCAAGCGCGAGCGCGGCTGGATCGACATGAACGACGTCGAAGGCGCCGCCTTGCGTCTGCTGGGCGACGCAGAACTGTCCGGCTGGATGCAGCAGCGGCTGGATGCCCGGGTGCGCCATGTGCTGATCGACGAATTTCAAGACACCAACCCGCTGCAATGGCAGGCGCTGTACGGCTGGCTGTCTGCCTACGCGGGTGCCGGGCCGGGCGAAGCCCCCTGCGTGTTTCTGGTCGGCGATCCGAAGCAATCCATTTACCGCTTTCGCCGAGCCGAACCGCAGGTGTTCAAGGCCGCGCAAGCGTTTGTGGTGGACGGCTTGGCGGGGGCCCTGCTCAGCTGCGACCACACCCGACGCTGTGCGCAAGGCGTGGTGGAGGTGCTCAACACCGCCATGCTGGCGGCGGTGCAGGCGGGTGAATACAGCAGCGACTACCGCGAGCACACCACCGAAAGCGCCGAGCCGGGCGCCGTGTTGGCACTGCCTCAACTGGCCCGAAGCCTGCGCGAGCGGCCCGGCAGCGCCACCGGTGGCGAACCCGTGTGGCGCGACAGCCTGACCACGCCCCGCGTGTTCCCGGAAGACACCATGTCGGCCCTGGAGGCCCGCCAGGCGGCCGATTGGGTGGCGGGTGAAATTGCGTCGGGCCGCGTCAAGGCCGACGACGTGATGGTGCTCTCACGCCGGCGCGAGCGCCTGGGCTGGATGCACGCGGCCTTGCTTGAACGCGGGATTGCCAGCGAGCAACCTGAAAAACTCGACCTCTGCGAGGCGCCCGCTGTGCAAGACGTGGTGGCTTTGCTCGACGCCCTGGTGTCGCCGCAGCACGACCTGAGCCTGGCCCGCGCGCTGAAGTCGCCGCTGTTTGGCTGGAGCGACGACGCGCTGGCCCAGTTGGCGCGCTTGCGCCTGCGCTGGACGGTGCGCGGTCAGGCTGGCGGCGACGCGACGGGCTCGTTGGACCAAGACACCCGAGCGGTGGCCGCCATGCCCACCAGCGTGAAACCTTCGTGGTGGGACGTGCTGCAGCGCTTTGCGGCGCTCCCGGCCGACGAGCACGCTGCGCTGCTGCAGCACCCCGAGCACAGCAGCGCAGCCGCCGCCGCACAGACGGCAGACTTTGTGGCCACCGCCCAGCGCCTGGCGCTGTACCGCAGCTGGGTGCACAGCCTGCCGCCGCACGACGCGTTGTCGGCGTTGTACGACCACGGCGACGTGTTGGCGCGGTTTGCGCAGGCTGTGCCGACCAGCCAGCGCGGTGCCGTGCTGGCCCAGCTGCGCGATCTGCTGGCCCAGTCGCTGGCGCAAGACGGCGGCCGGTTTCTCACGCCCTACCGGCTGGTGCGCGCGCTCAAGGCGGGCGGCATCAAAGCCACGCCCAGCCAGACGCTGGGCGCTGTGCGCCTGCTCACCATTCACGGCGCCAAGGGGCTGGAAGCGCACACCGTGCTCATGCTCGACACCGATTCCGGTTCGTCCAAACCCGACAACATGGGCGTGCTGGTGGACTGGCCAGGCGAAGACGCGGCACCGCGGCGCTTCGTGTTTCTGGCCAGTGAAAAAGCACCCCCGGCCTGCGCCGCGGGCGTGCTGCTGGTGGAGCAGCAGGCGCGCGCGCTGGAGGAACTGAATGCGCTCTACGTGGCGCTCACCCGCGCCGAGCACAGGCTGGTGATCTCCAGCTTTGAGCCACACCAGCGCGGCAGCGCCACCAGCTGGTACCAGCGCCTGCAGCCCCTGGCCCAGCCGCTGGATGCACCCGATGTGGTCGATGCGCTGCCGGATACCCCCACCGCACAAGGTGCCGCCACGCCATTTGTGCTGCCCAGCCTGCCAGCCTATGTGCCGCCAGCGGGCGGGACGCCCGAGCCCGAAAGCGAGCAACAGCAGCCCGCCGAGCAGGGCGACGAACCTACCCGCATGGGCCTGGCCTTGCACCGCTTGCTGCAGTGGTGCCCAACACCCGCTGCTGGTTTTGAATGGACAGCGGCCCATCTGCAGGCCGTGGCACGCGAATTTGGCTTAAGCCTGGCGCTGGCGCAAGCCGCGCAAGCCATGGCGCAGCGCATCGTGGCGGGCCAAGCCGCCTGGGCCTGGGACGCTGAGCAACTCGACCACTGGGGCAACGAAGTGGAGCTGTTTCACCAGGGCGAGTTGCTGCGGCTGGACCGTCTGGTGCGCCAGCGCGGCACTTCCACCGCACCGGGCGCCTGGTGGGTGCTCGACTTCAAAAGCGCAGAACACCCCGAACGCCAGCCCGCGCTGCTGGCGCAAATGCGCCGCTACCAACAGGCACTGACCGACACACGACCTGGCGAGGTGGTGCGCCTGGCCTTCATCAACCCCCAGGGCCTGCTGCTGGAACTCACGCCCGACCTGCTTGCTTCATGACCGATACCCCATCCCCGTTTCTATCCGAATCTGCCGCTCCTGAACCAGCCTGCTTGTCGGTTGATGTTGCCATCGTGGGCGGTGGCCCGGCTGGCTTGATGGCAGCCGAGGTGCTCAGCCGCGCCGGCCTGGCTGTGCATGTGTTTGACGCCATGCCTTCGGTGGGCCGCAAGTTTTTGCTGGCGGGCAAAGGCGGCATGAACCTTACCCACGCCGAACCGCTGGAGCCCTTCATCAGCCGGTATGGCCAGAGAGTCGAAGCCATTCGGCCGCTGCTGCAAACCTTCGGCCCGCAGGCGGTGCGCGACTGGGCGTCTGGCCTGGGCGTCGACACCTTTGTGGGCAGCTCGCAGCGCGTGTTTCCCACCGACATGAAAGCCGCACCGCTCCTGCGCGCCTGGTTGCACAGGCTGCGCCACCCGCAGGACGGTGGTGTGCCGGTGCAATTTCACATGCGCCACCGCTGGCTGGGCTGGGCGGGCGCAAACCCTGAGCAAGCGATTTTTCAAACCCCACAAGGCCCGCTGACCGTGCAGGCGCGCGCCACCGTGCTGGCGCTGGGCGGTGCCAGCTGGGCGCGGCTCGGCTCTGACGGTGCCTGGGTGCCCTGGCTGCAAGCGGCCGGCGTGCCCGTGGCGCCCCTGCAGCCCAGCAACTGCGGCTTTGACGTGGCGGGCTCCCCGGTGCACGGCACGGCGGCGGGCTGGAGCCCGTTCTTCAGCAGCCGCTTTGCCGGCCAGCCGTTCAAGTCGGTGGTCATTCGCTGCTCGGCCAGTGACGGACGGTTTTTTGAGCGCAAGGGCGAATTTGTGGCCACAGCCACCGGCGTCGAAGGCAGCCTGGTGTACGCCGCTTCCAGCCTGTTGCGCGACGAGATCAACCAACACGGCAGCGCCACCTTCGAGCTGGACTTGCTGCCCGACCGCAGCGCCGACTTCGTGTTGGCACAGGTGGCCCATCCCCGCGGCTCGCGCAGCCTGTCGGCCCACCTCAAAAGCCGGCTGGGTCTGGACGGCATCAAGATGGCGCTGCTCAACGAACTGCTGGACAAAGACGCCCTGCACGACCCGCACCGGCTCGCGGCCGCCATCAAGGCGTTGCCCGTTCGGCTGGCGGTGGCCAGGCCGATCGACGAAGCCATCAGCACCGCAGGCGGCGTGCAATGGCCCGCGCTGGACGCAGCGCTGATGGTGAAAGCCCGGCCCGGCGTGTTCTGTGCTGGCGAAATGCTCGACTGGGAAGCCCCCACCGGTGGCTATTTGCTCACCGCCTGCCTGGCCAGCGGCGTGGTGGCGGGGCAGGGTGTGGCAGCGTGGTTAAGAGGGGCTGTGTCATAGCCATCGCTTGCCTGGCGTGTCATCAGCGCGTCACCCTGGGTGCATAGGCTTCAGGGTATTTCCACGCGGTCTTTTTCAGGAGTCGATACATGCTTTTCACAACGGCCTTGGCGCGCCGCATCTGGCTGCAGTGCATGGTTCTGGGGGCTGTGGGCTTGGCTGCACAGCCAAGCCTTGCTGCAGGTTTTCCAGAACACACCATCAAGATCGTTGTTCCGTTTGCGCCC
This sequence comes from Hydrogenophaga sp., assembly GCF_030656115.1. Taxonomy (GTDB): domain Bacteria; phylum Pseudomonadota; class Gammaproteobacteria; order Burkholderiales; family Burkholderiaceae_C; genus Hydrogenophaga. Next base: position 30,536 of record NZ_JAUSOO010000118.1, on the reverse strand, counting down.
GGCGCTGGCACCGACGCCATTGGCCGGCTGGTCGCAACCAAACTGGCAGAACTGCTCAAAACTCCGGTGGTGGTGGACAACCGGGTGGGTGCCTCGGGCGCCCTCGGTGCGCAGGCCGTGGCCCAAAGCGCACCCGACGGTCATACCTTGCTGCTGGCTGCCGCACCGTTCACCACCGTGGCCGCAGCCTTGCCAGGTGCCGGCTACCACCCACTGACCGGGTTTGCGCCCGTGGGCATGATTGCGCAAGGCCCCTTGGTCTGGGCGGCCAACAACGCCTTGCCCGCCAACACCTTGCCCGAGCTGGTGGCCTTGGCGCGCCAGCGGCCTGGTGCGCTCAATTACGGCTCGGCTGGCGTGGGCGGCGTCAACCACCTGGTGCTGGAATCGCTCAAGGCACGCACCGGCACCTTCGTCACACACATTCCCTACCGCGGCATTGCGCCGGCCACCGTTGACGCGCTGTCCGGTGAAATCCACTTGTTGACCGGCACCATTCCTGCGCTGGCACCCTTTATCCGGGACGGGCGCCTCAAGGCGCTGGCGGTGACCAGCCAGCGCCGCTCCAGCGCGCTGCCCCAGGTGCCCAGCATGGAAGAAGCGGGCCTGCCAGGCTTCAACGTGTTGAATTACTTTGCCCTGATGGCACCGCGCGGTACCCCTTCCTCGGTGGTGCAGACGCTCAACGCGGCCCTGGCCTTGGTGGTTGAGCTGCCCGACGTCAAGGCCCGGCTGGCGCTGGACGCGCTGGAACCCGCCACCGGCACACCGGCCACTCTGGAAGCGTTTTTGGTGAAAGATTTTGAAGGCTGGAAGCAGGTGGTCAAGCAGCAAAACCTGAAAATTGATGTATTTTGATTGACGCGGCTCAGCGCCGGGCCTGAAAGGGCTGCGCCTAAGTCGCAGGTTGGGTCTGCGCCCCTTGGTTGGGTAAGATGATTTTTGCGGTGTGTTGACCGCCAATTTCGTCTGAATTGAACTCAAACCGGTGGGGCGGGCGTGCCGTTTTTCGGCATTTCGGGCAGCGAGTTGGTGGCAATGGTTGTGGGCGTGGTGGCGGCCCGCGTGCGCGACCTGTTCGAGCCGGCCCGCGGCCGCGCACCGGCCATTTTGACCGCCAGGTGCCGGTGGACCACCCGGACAAGGCCGGCCAGGTACAAATCTTGAAAGTTCACATCCAGAAAATCCGGCTGTACCCGCAGGTGGAGTTGGAACAGATGGCGCAGCTCCCCACCGGGTTTTCTGGCGCGGACCTGGCCAACCTGTGCAACGAAGCCGCGCTGGGCGCCACAGGGCGCAATGCGCAAGAGATGGTGGCCCTGATGGATTCATCGTGGCGGTGGAGCGCATCGTGGCCGGTTTGGAGAAGAAAAACCGCGTGCTCAACCCCCGCGAACGCGAGGTGGGGGCCTGCCACGAGATGGGCCATGTGCCTGCAGGGCACCGACACCATCCACAAGGTGTCCATCATGCCGCGCGGCATCGGGGCGCTGGGCTACGCCATTCAGCAGCCCACCGAAGACCGCTTTCTCATGACCGCGCAAGATTGGACGTGCCCGGCCTGTTGCCCAGTGGCTGGCAGCCCAGCCAGGACACGCAGCAGCACATTGACGCGGCCGTGCGGCAGATCGTGATGACCGGGTTTGACCGGGCCACAACCTTGCTGGAGGAAAAAAGGGATTTGCTCGAACGCTGTGCGCGTGAACTGCTGGAGCGCGAAACGCTGGACGAACAGGCCTTGCGTGCGCTGACTCGGCAGGCGCCGGATATTTCAGAGAAAGAAGAAGGTGACGAGCCTTGACCCCGGCACTGGCTCTACAGTTAGGGCTGCTTGGTTCCCCACCTGACCCGGTTGGCCGCTTCACCATGCGGGAAGGCCCGTCGGAGCGTATTGTAGGCGAAGCGGCGGGGGCTTGCCTCGAATGCGCGCTTGCGCGCAGGCGGTCGCCAGCTCACCGGGGCGCACCCGGCGGCGCCTTAGAATGGCGGCCATGTCTTATGTCGTCCTGGCCCGCAAATACCGCCCGCGCAATTTCACCGAAATGGTGGGGCAGGGCCATGTGGTTCAGGCCTTGTCCAACGCGCTGACGACCCAGCGCCTGCACCACGCTTACCTGTTCACCGGCACGCGCGGCGTGGGTAAAACCACGGTGTCGCGCATCCTGGCGAAGTCGCTCAACTGCCTGGGCGCTGATGGCCAAGGCGGTATCACCGCCGAGCCGTGTGGTGTGTGCCAGGCCTGTACCGATATCGACAGTGGCCGCTTTGTGGATTACACCGAGTTGGACGCGGCCTCCAACCGGGGCGTGGACGAGGTGCAGGCGTTGCTGGAACAAGCGGTCTACAAGCCGGTTCAGGGCCGCTTCAAGGTCTTCATGATCGACGAGGTGCACATGCTGACCAACACGGCGTTCAACGCCATGTTGAAAACGCTGGAAGAGCCGCCGGAATACCTGAAATTTGTACTGGCCACGACAGACCCGCAAAAGGTGCCGGTGACCGTGTTGTCGCGCTGTTTGCAGTTCAATCTGCGGCCCATGGCGCCTGAAACGGTGCTGGAGCATCTGCAGCAGGTGCTGCAGGCTGAAAACGTGTCGTCGGACGTGCAGGCACTTCGGCTGATTTCCCGCGCCGCTCGCGGGTCCATGCGCGATGCGCTGTCGCTCACCGACCAGGCCATTGCATTTGGTGGTGGGCAACTGCAAGAAGCCACTGTGCGCCAGATGCTGGGTGCCGTCGACCGCTCTTATGTGCTGCGTCTCATTGATTCGCTGGCCCGCAGCGATGGAGCCACGGTGGTGGACACCATTGACACCCTGCGGCTGAACGGCCTGAATGCGGCTTCCACACTGGAAGAAATGACCAGTGTGCTGCAGCGCATGGCGGTGTTGCAGGCGGTGCCCGGCCGGGCCGAAGCGTCTGAACACGAGGACCCGGACGCTGCCGAGATCATGCGACTGGCGCAAACGCTGCCCGCTGACGAAACCCAGTTGCTCTACAGCCTGTGCCTGCACGGCCGCGGCGAGCTGGGGCTGGCGCCCGACGAATACGCGGCACTCACCATGGTGTTGTTGCGCTTGCTGGCTTTCAAGCCCACGGCCGCTGCGTCAGGCAGCCTGGCTGAAAAAAAAACTCTGAATTTTCCCCCGCAGGTTCCGCCCGCTAGCCCGCGATTCCCCTCGCAGCCCGAGCGCACAGTGCCTGCGCCACAGGCACTGGTGCAGCCGGCCGCCGCGCCCGTGGCTGCTGTGCAAGCCGGGGCCGCTGAACCGGTGGCTGCGGCTCCTTTGCCAACACCAACGCCACAGCGCATCGCCCCACCACCGGCTGTGCCGCAGGACGAAGGGCCGCCTTGGGAAGAAAGCGTGCAGACCTCGCGCCGCGTGGTCGCCATTCCTGTGCACGATGCGGGCGAGCCCGACCGGCTGGACCCGTCGCGGGTACGGGATTCGGCTGAGCCAACAGCGGTACAGGCCGCACCGGTGACGACGGCCGAGGGTGATTTCTGGTTTGACGCCATCATGCAGTTGGTGCGCGCCGAGACCATTGGTGCCCTGGTGCGCGAACTGGCCTTGCAGTCGCAGCTGGTGGCACGCGACCCCGGCCAGTGGGTGCTGCGCGTGGAGCGTGAAACACTCAACCAGGCCAACGCCCGCGAGCGTTTGTCCGTGGCCCTGCAAACGCTGGGCCACGAGGTGCGTCTGGCGGTCGAAATCGGCACGGTGACGGACTCGCCCGCGCTGCGGGTCGCGGCCGAAGCGGCGCGGCGCCAGCGCGAAGCCGAGGCCCACATTCTGGGCGATCCGTTCGTGCAAACCATGATGCGCGACTTTGGCGGCAAAATCGTCCCCGGTTCGATCAAGCCGCTGGCGGCCTGAGCGCTTCAGATCCCATTCATTCGTCTATTGACTCCAAACCAAAAGGAAAACCATGTTCAACAAAGGACAACTCGCCGGTCTCATGAAGCAGGCCCAGGCCATGCAGGACAACCTGAAGAAGGCTCAGGACGAACTCGCTTTCATTGAAGTGACCGGGGAATCGGGCGCAGGCCTGGTCAAGGTGCTGATGACCTGCAAGCACGATGTCAAGCGCGTCACCATCGACCCCAGCCTGCTGGCCGACGATAAAGACATGCTGGAAGACTTGGTTGCTGCTGCTTTTAATGCGGCCGTTCGCAAGGCGGAAGAAACATCCAACGAAAAAATGGGCAAGCTCACCGCAGGTATGCCGGGCCTTCCAGGCGGAATGAAGTTCCCTTTTTAATTGACGGTGCCGTTGCACGGCGACAGGGTACGTCGCGTTCGGGTAGGCCTCGTGAGGCCGCAGCTCGCTTCGTTGCGCAGACGCGTTCACTTTGCTCTTTGTGCCATTTCCAGCGGCGGTTTGTTGCGCCGCGACGTGCCTGATGGCGCACCCAAGAAAAATCCATGGCCGAAATTCACTCTCTTGAACTGCTGGTACAGGCCTTGCGCCGCTTGCCGGGGGTCGGTGTGAAATCGGCCCAGCGCATGGCATTTCATTTGTTGCAGCACGACCGCGAAGGCGCGGTACAGCTGGCACAGGCGCTGCAGCACGCGGCGTTCAATGTGAAACACTGCGTGCTGTGCCATACCTTTACCGAAGACGATATCTGCCCCACCTGTCGCGATCCGCGGCGGGACCGCCGCCTTCTCTGTGTGGTGGAAAGCCCAGCCGATCAGGCCGCCATGGAGCGCACAGGCGCTTACAAAGGGCTGTACTTCGTGCTCATGGGCAAGCTCAGTCCGCTGGATGGCGTGGGTCCGCGGGACATTGGTCTGCAAAAACTCTTTGACCGCATTGATGCAGTGACCTCCTTTCCAGACGGCAATGCGGTGGAGGAAGACGCTGCCCTTGAACCTGAGCAGGGCGCCTCTTTGGCGCCGACCTGCGAAGTCCGCGAGGTGATCCTGGCGACCAATTTCACAGCCGAGGGTGAAACCACGGCACATGTCATTGCCCAGGCACTCAAAGGGCGCCCGGTGCAGGTGACCCGTCTGGCCCGGGGCGTGCCGGTGGGCAGCGAGCTGGAGTATGTTGATTTGGGCACCATTGCTCATGCATTGGCGGACCGGCGCTGAGTCGCCACCCCGCTTTTTAGAAAGCTATCGATGAAACTGGCTGGATTGACTGTGGCTTATTGGGCCGTTCTGGTGGCCGCACTGTTGCCCATTTTGTGTGCCGGGTTGGCCAAGTGGGGCATGTTTGCCAAGCCGCGCCGTGCGGGTGGTTTTGACAACAACAACCCGCGTGCCTGGCTCGCCAACCAGCAGAACTGGCGGGCGCGGGCCAATGCGGCGCAGGCCAACAGCTTTGAGGCGCTGCCGTTTTTCATCGGTGCGGTGATCATTGCCCATCAGCTGGGTGCCTACCAGGCTCGGCTGGATGTATTGGCCTTTCTGTTTGTGGTGCTGCGCCTGCTCTACATCATGATGTATGTGGCCGACCTGGCCACCGCTCGCACCTTGACTTGGGTGTTGGCACTGGCGATCAATATCGCGATTTTGTTCGCCTGAACCTCGGGGACCTGGGCCCACTGTTGTGGGCTTGGTCGTTACGTTTCCTTGCGTTTGCTCTCGGTGGAAACCCGCTCGGGATTCGTCCCGATGCGCTCTGGTACACCCTCGCGTAACCTTGTTTCAAGTTAAAAACAAGTCTGCGAAGGGATGATCCATGTGGAACCGCCGTGGGTGGTGTCGGTTGTGCGCTTCTGCGCTGTTGGGCAGCAGCTTGCCCAGTGCCCGTGCACAAGTGAGTCCGGTGCCTGCAGCGCGCACAGCGGCCGCGCGTGTGGTGGTGGCGGTGGATAACAAAGCGGCTTTTTGCTATCTGCCGCTCACCATTGCCGAGCGCCTCGGTTACTTCAGCAGCGAGGGTCTCGATGTGCACGTGCGTGAGTTTGCCGATGCCAACCAGTCGGTACAAGCGGTGTTGTCGGGCGCCGCTCATATGTATTCCGGTGGCTACAGCAGCACCATCAGCCTGATGTCTCGCGAACAAGCGTTTCAGGCATTTGTGTTGCAGGGTCGCGCACCCCAAATTGTGCTGGGTGTGTCACAGCACACCATGGGCTATTACCGGCAACTGCGTGACCTGCGCGGAAAAAAAATCGGCATCATGGGACTCGGCACAGCCTCCCACCGCATCGCAAGGTTGCTGCTCGCCAAAGCCCAGCTGAGTACCCAAGAGGTTCGTTATATCAGCCTGCCCACGGCTGAGGGTGCCGTTGAGGCCTTTCGCGCAGGGCAGATCGATGCCATCTGCTACACCGATCCGGTGATGACAGGGTTGGAGCAGGGCGGCGCCCTGCGCGTGGTGGCCGATACCCGCACGGTGCGCGGCAACGCTGAGGTGTTCGGTGGCCCGATGCCCGCAGGGGCCTTGATCGCACCGGCTGAGTTCATTGGGGGTTATTCGCGCCTGTGTCAGGCCATGGCAGATGCCATGGTGCGTGCACTCAAGTGGCTGCAGACAGCCGGTCCGTCTGACATCATCAAAGCGGTTCCTGAGCGCTATTTTCAAGGGGATCGTGCACTGTATCTGGCTGCTTTCAGCCGCGCTCGTGAGGCCTGGGCCCCAGACGGCGTGATGCCTGACGAAGGGCCTGCCACGGCAGCACGCGTATTGTCCTTGTTTGATGATGTGTTTTCGCTCAAACAGATGGACTTGGAGCGCACCTATACCAATACGTTTGCTCGAAAAGCCAAGGCGAAGTACCGAGCTTGAATATCGCATCCGCTTGCGCAGACCTGTTGTCCGTTCGAGCGTTTTGGCTATCTGGGTGAGATCGCTCTGTCGTTCAAGGCTGGATGGTCTTTTTGGCGTTGGCTGCGACCTTGGTTTTACTGGCGGTTCTTTGGGTTGCCTGTGGTGATTTTTTGCTGTTGGCAACCGTTTTTCGCACAGATGATGGCGAGCTTTCCTCGCGGCCGGTTTTCCGAGGCGATGAGGCCAGAGTGCCCGCGGTGCGCTGCGGCAGCATCAGGGTGATGCGTTGGCCGGGCTTGAGCTGTGCGTTGACCGCAAGCTTGTTCCAGCCTGCCGCACTCACAGGACTCACGCCATAGCGGTTGGCCAGTTGGGCCAGGTTTTCGCCTTTGCGGGCCCGCACCGAGGCGCGCCGCAGCACCATTTCAGGCTGGAGGCTCAGGTGGCCGTTGTCTGCCACGTGCATCGATACGTCGCTGTTGCGCTGGCCATTGCGGGGAACAATCAAACTGGAGCCAGCGCGCACCAGCATGCGCGGTGGAATGGTGTTGATGCTGCGCAGTTCCCGCACATTCATGCCGACACGTTCGGCGGCTTGTTCTGCCGTCATGGTGGTGGGAACCACCCAGGCCGTCCAAGTGGCCAGCGGCCCATTGTGTTTTTGCAATTCACTGTGGAACACCGCCGCACTCTCCCAGGGCAGCAAGATGTTGGGTGTCCCCGCAGCCATCACGACCGGGTGTTTCAGCGACGGGTTGAGTGCACGGAAATCCTGCTCACTGATGCCGGAAATACGGGCGATGACGGACACATCCATGTCTCGGTCCAGTGTGACCGTGTCAAAGAATGGGTGGTTGCCAATCGGTGGCAGCTGGGTGCCAAATGCTTCGGGTTTTGCAATGATATTTTTCAGCGCCTGAAGCTTGGGTACGTACATGCGCGTTTCCATGGGCATGCCCAGATCGGTGTAACCCGTTGGGAGTCCTTTGCGCTTGTTTTGGGTGATGGCCCGGTTGATGTTGCCCTGCCCCCAGTTGTAGGCTGCCAGCGCCAAGTGCCAGTCGCCAAACCGGTTGTGCAGTTGTTGCAGGTAGTCGAGTGCGGCGCGGGTGGAGGCCAGTACATCGCGGCGGTCGTCGCGAAAGACGTTTTGCTTGAGGTCGAACGACTCGCCGGTGGCTGGCATGAATTGCCATATACCGGCCGCGCGCGCACTGGATACCGCTTGGGGGTTGAACGCACTTTCAATGAACGGCAGCAGCGCCAGTTCCATCGGCATGTTGCGTCGCTCAATCTCTTCGACGATGTGAAACAGGTAGCGGCTTGAACGCGCTGTCATGCGCTGGATGTAGTCGGGCTTGCTGGTGTACCACTTTTCGCGACTGCGAACCAAGTCGGTGTCCAAATCTGGCATTGCCAAGCCGCGGCGGATGCGATCCCATAAATCTGAAGGCGCAGCCAGCGTTGCCACCGCGGGTAGGCTGGTGGTGGCGGTACCCAGGGCGCTGAGTGGTCCGGCAGGCAGGCTTGGGCGTTGCTTGGCAGATTTTGGGAGGGTCGTCTCGACGACTGGACGGTCAAATCCCGTGGGTTGGCTGGTGTGGGTATCTTGGCCTACGGTGGCGCAACCGCTTAACAACAGCATCAACAGGCCCAGCAGTGTGAACTGGGATCTGCGCGCCTGTGCATGACAGGGTACGTCCGGATGGGCGGGAGTGCGGCGAGAGATGGTGGTAAACGTTGGCAAAGCAATGCAGGCGGATAGCGCGGTAAGGATTATTTGAAAACGTTTTTCCATGCCCGGAGCGTAGCGAAAATGCTCACGTCGTCGTTGGAGGCAAGGGGGTCGTGGGTGGAAACCGCCTGTCGAACCGCTGTTTCACGGCTGCGAAGAAATGGGTTGATCTGCTTCTCAACCAAGATGGAGCTCGGCAGCGTGGGAAAGTTCTGTGCACGCAGCGCCTGGCAATGTGTCACGTAGGCTGCCAGTTCGGCGTTGTCCGGCTCCACGGCTTGTGCAAACTTGAGGTTGGAGAGTGTGTATTCGTGCGTGCAACAGACCTGGGTGGCATCGGGTAAGCGGCTCAATCTGTCCAAAGCGTTCAACATTTGGGTCGGTGTGCCCTCAAACAGGCGACCACAGCCCCCAGAAAACAGTGTGTCACCGCAGAAGAGCAGGGGTGCGCCATCGACGTCGGGACAGAAAAAAGCAATGTGCCCTGCGGTGTGCCCAGGCACTTTGATGACCTGAAAGGACAGACCGAGCACCGTCACCACATCGCCTTCGTCCACGCGTTGCAGGGGTTCGGGCATGGGTTCTTCGGTAGGACCCACGACCCGCGCACCGGTCGCCTCGCGCAACGCGGCGACGCCACCGGTGTGATCGGCGTGGTGGTGGGTAATGAGGATGGTGTCGAGCTGCAAACCTTGCAACTTGAGCCAGTGCAAGACGCCTTCGGCCTCGCCCGGGTCCACCACGAGCGCGCGTTGCGCATGGTGCAACACCCAGATGTAGTTGTCGGTGAATGCGGGGATGGGCAGGAGTTGCATCGGGAGTTTGGGTAGGGTGGCTGTGCCCCGCAGGCCGGTGATCGACCCTTTGAGCCCATGGGCGGATGGGTTCGGTAGGCGCACAAGTATCGCAGAGCATGCGGTCTTGCCAACCAGCCCACTCCGCACGAAGCTGTATTGTGTAGGCGGGTTGCGCGCGTTCAGACGAAAAAAAAGCACCTGACTCGTGAGAATCAAGTGCTTTTTAAAACTGACTTTTGGCTCCCCGACCTGGACTCGAACCAGGGACCTGCGGATTAACAGTCCGTCGCTCTACCGACTGAGCTATCAGGGAACAGCCTCGAATTATAGAGAGGTTTTTACCGTTTTATCAAGTGGGTCCAAAATTTCTTAAAAATTTGTTTGCAGCGCCAAGCGAACGGTCCGGGGGGCGCCGGGGAACAGGTAGACGTGGCCGTACTGGTAGGGTGACTCTTTGAAGTACGGCCGATCCAGAAGATTGTCGACAGACAGGGTCCAACTGGCTGGGTGACCGTTCAGCCGGGTCACGTACCGCAGGGATGCGTCCACACGCGTCCAGGCCGGCAGCTGCAGCGAACCGTCGGGCACCACCGCGCGGCGGCCTTCGTGCGAGAGGTGCGCGCCCAGGTGAAGACCGGGCACGGTGGCCAGGGCGTGGTTGAGGTTGGCGCGCAGCACCCAATTGGGCACGTTGGTGGGGCGTTGGCCGTTCAGCGTGGGGTCGATCGCCGAGTGTTGGCGTTCGGCATGGATCCAGGTCGCGCTGGCGTGGTAGGTCCAGGCGCCGCTGGTGCGGCCACCGCCCAGTTCCAGTCCTTGGTGGCGGGCATGGCCGTCGATGACGCGGGTGCAAGAACCCGGGCGGCTGTCACTGCACGAAAGCGTGGGGTCGAGGCGCAAATCGGCAGACACGGGGCGTGTGATGTTGAAGACCGTGGCGTTCCAGCGCTGGGCGCCGTTGTCGGACTTTAGACCCAGCTCCCATTGGCTGCTTTTGAGCGCAGGCAGGGCTTGGCCTTGGTTGGTGTAGCGGGCGCGGTCGGGAGCGACCTCGGATTCGACTCCCTGGCTCCAGCTGGCATAGGCCATGTGGGTGGGGTTGAATTGCCAAGTGGCGGCGAGCCAGGGCGTGGTGACGTTCTGGGCGTAGTCGGTGGCCCGCGTTGCGTCGGTTCGCACACTGGCGCGGTTCAGTCGGGTGTGGCGCAGGCCCAGCCAGGTTTGCAGCTGCTTGTTCCAGCGGATCACGTCGGTGGCAAAAAATTCGGTGCTGCGTTCGGTGCGCAGGGTGTACGGGTCGGTGGTGTCGGCCAGCGGTGCGAACGGTGGCAACGTGAAGAGGTTGCCTGTGCCCACCGGGGCGTTGTTGTCGGCTTGCGGCTGGCCCCGGTCGGTGAAACGGCTGGTCACCACGCCGGCGCTGACCTGGTGTTGCACCGCGCCGGTGCTCAGCTTGCCGTTGATGCGCCACTGGGCGGCGGTGGTCTGGCGTCGCTCGTTGTCGCTTCGGTAGTCGTACAGGTCGAAGTCGCCATTGGGGCAGTAGCTGTACAGGTATTCATTGGCAACCGGATCGAAGCAGCCATAGGGATAGGCCAGCCGGTCGTCTGTTTTCAGCCGTTGTGTGCCCAGTTGCGCTTGCCAGCTCCAGTCGCTGTTGACGGCTTGGGTGTAGCGCAGGCTGCCGCTGAAGTTTTGGAACACCACGGGCTGGGTCCAGGGCTGGGTGTTGATGTTGATGCGGGCGTCGGCTGGGGGCAGGGCGCTGCCCAGCAGGCTCAGGCCAGGCACGCTGGCCTGGCTGCGGCGCGAAATCTCGAATTCGCCTTCCAGCAGGCTGTCGGGCGACAAGCGCGCGTCCAGCGCCAGGGCCATCAGGGCGCGCTGGCCTTCGGTGCCGCGAGCGTGGCTGTTCAGACGCTCGCCCAGCAGGTTCAGGCGGTAACCCACGGCCTTGTCGTCACCCAGGCGCCCGCCCAGGTCGGCGTGCACCAAGGCGTTGCCGGTGCTGGTGGCTTCCAGGCGCAGGTTGCGCAAGGTGTTTTGCGTGGGGCGCTTGACCACCAGGTTGAACAGGCCACCCGGCGCACTGGTACCGGCCTGGATGCCGCTGGTGCCTTTGAGCAGCTCCACGCGCTCCAGGTGGTCCAGCGGGAGCGCGGTTTCGGCGCTGATGGGCAAGCCTTCGCGGCGGTAGTTGTAGGTGTTGTCGATGACGAAGCCGCGCACGCTGGCGTAGTCGTAGTAGCCACCGGCGTTGTAGGCGTCAGAGACCGATGCGTCCAGGCGGTACAGGTCGCTCAAGCGGCGGGCCCCGGTTTGGGCGATGTCGTCTGACGGTATCACCGTGGCGCTGAGCGGCGTGCTGCTCAGCGGCTGGTCGGCGAATCCGCCGACATCGGGAGCCACGGTGGCTGTGCCACTTTGAATCACGACCTCGGGCAGGCTGGCCGCAGGTGCTGTGCTTTGCGCTTGCGCCACAGGCGCGCAAGCGATCAGGCAAGCCAGGGCGGCGCTGCGGGGTTTGAATGGAAAAGGCTGAGAGAGACGGGTTGTTTTTGCCATAGGTGTTGTCCGTGGGACAGTCATGGCAGGTCGGCTTTGCGCTGGCCTTGAACACCGCACGGTGGATGTGCGGCAGGCTTTGCGTGGCTGCTTCCCTGCGCGAGGATTACCTCAATCAGGTTCAAAGGGACTTTCTCAGTCGTGGCCTTCACAGGCCACAACACCCCTAGCGAGTGCGTTTTTCAAACGCGTGCGGATTGTAGGTGCAAACAACAAAGCCCTCGCGGAGGAGGGCTTCGGATGTGTGCCGTGCTGGCTCAGCGCAAGAAAGGCATCAACAGGATGTATTCAATCGAACACCGGCGACTCGACACCCAGCACCTTGTGCAGTTTGGGGCTGGTGGTGGTGTATTGCAAAAACACCTTTTTCTCCGGCGAGATGATGGGCATGGCGCCAAAAGCGGCCAGGGCACACTCGTGGAAGCCGCACAGAATGAGCTTCTTTTTGCCGGGGTAGGTGTTGATGTCACCCACCGCAAAAATGCCCGGCACGCTGGTGGAAAACTTTTCGGTGTCCACCACCAGTTGTTTGCGCTCGATGGCCAGACCCCAGTCGGCAATGGGCCCGAGCTTTGGGGACAAACCAAAAAACACCAGCAACACGTCCAGTGGCACCACGCGGGTGACGCCATCGGAGCCGGTGACTTTGGCTCCGGTGAGGTGGCCGTCTTTTTCTTCGTAGCCTGTGATCTGGCCCACGATGAATTGCATTTCAAGCTGCTCACACAGCGCGCGCATTTTCGCCACGTTGGCGGGTGCGGCCTTGAAGCCGTCGCGGCGGTGGATCAGGATCACGCTCTCGGCTTTGTTCGGGCCATCCGTCACGAAGTTGAGCGCCCAGTCGATGGCCGAGTCGCCACCGCCCACGATCACCAGGTTTTTGCCCGCAAAGTCGGCAGGGTTTTTGACCCGGTAAAACACCTGCGTTTCGTGAAAACGCTCCAACCCATCGACCTTGAGGTAACGCGGTTGAAAGGCGCCCACCCCGGCGGCGATGAACAGGGTTTTGGTGAGGAACTGGGTGCCTTGGGTCGTGGCCACGAAGAAGCGTCCGTCGGCCTGTTGTTCTACCGTGGTGACTTCCTGACCCAGGTGGAAGGTGGCGCCAAAGGGCGCAATTTGCTGGAGCAGGTTGTTGGTGAGTTCCTGGCCGGTGCACACCGGAATGGCCGGTATGTCGTAGATCGGCTTGTCGGGGTACAGCTCCACTGGCTGGCCACCGGGGTAGGCCAGCGCGTCGATCACGTGGGCCTTGATCTCCAGCAGGCCCAGCTCGAACACCTGAAACAGGCCCACCGGGCCGGCGCCCACAATGACCGCATCGGTTTCGATCGGTCCGTCGTGTGCGGCGGCGGTGCTCACCACTTCGGGGTTCAGCAGCGGGTCCATGGCGATCAGCGGATCAGTTCAGACAGCTTGCCAGTGCGGTCTTTCCAATCGTCGGCGTCGGGCAGTGGCTCTTTGCGTTTGGTGATGCTTTTCCAGCCGGGCAGCAAGGCCAGGTCGGCATTGAGCTGGGTCATGTGCAACTGGTCTTTGGGCAAATCTTCTTCGGCAAAGATGGCGCTGACCGGGCATTCGGGGATGCAGACGGCGCAGTCGATGCACTCATCGGGGTCGATGGTCAGAAAGTTGGGACCTTCGCGGAAGCAGTCGACGGGGCATACGTCCACACAATCGGTGTATTTGCAGCGGATGCAGGATTCGGTGACAACGTGGGTCATGGTGGTGTGGGCTGTTCGGTGAAACCCATGATTTTAGGGTTTCCCTGAGGGTAAGGCGGGGTCAAGCCCCTTGCGTTGACATAAGTTAAGGTTGTAGAGCGCGTCTTCAATTCACGAGCAGGGCTCCTGAGGTTTTGTGGCTGGCTGTGTCCACCAGCACCAATGAACCCAAGGCGCGTGACTGCGCAAACGGCAGGGTGACCAGCGGTTCTTGCAGGGTCAGTTCAATGTGGCCGATGGCGTTGGGTTCGAGCTGGGTCGCGTTGTCTTCGGCCAGCGTGTGAATGTCCAGCCGGTGCACGATGCGTTTGATCTTGGCCTTGACCCAGCGGTGGCCGTGCAGGGCCCAATACACGCGCCCGGGTACCAGGGTTTCGTCGTCCAGCCAGGCCACGGTGGCTTGAATGTCACGGCTGCCGTTCAACGTGCCGGTTTCGTCCACCGCCAGCAGCCAGTCGCCGCGGGACACGTCCACTTCGCGGTCCAGCACAATGCCTGCGCTGTGGCCCGCCAGCACGGCTTGGGGTGTGCGCACATGGTTGAGCACCTGGGCCACGGTGGCGGTTTGCCCGTTGGGCATGATGCGAACCTGTTGCCCCGGCTGCACGCCGCCGGTGGCCACGCGGCCCCAGAAGACGCGGCGGCCTTGACTGGTATCGGACGAGGACGAAAACTTTTCCACCCACTGCACGGCAAACGCAAACGGCAGCGTGGTTTCAGCGGCGGTAACCGGCAGGCGCTCCAGAATCTCCAGCAGCGTGGGGCCTTCGTAGCCGCACCACTGCGCTTGCGCACTGGCGTCCACCACGTTCCAGCCCTTGAGCGCCGAAATGGGCACGATGGCCGTGACGGGAACGCCGGCCTGGCGGGCAAATTGTTCCAGTGCTGCGCTGATGTGGGCAAACGCGGTGGTGCTGTCGCTCACCGCATCGAGCTTGTTGATGGCAAACACCACCGAGGGCACGCGCAGCAGTTTCAGCAGCAGGCTGTGGCGGCGTGTTTGCGGCAGCAGCGGCAGGTCGGCGTCTTGCCAGGCCAGTTTGGTGGCGTCGACCAGCACCACGGCGGCATCGGCGCTGGAGGCTGCGGTGACCATGTTGCGGGTGTACTGCTCGTGGCCGGGCGCGTCGCCAATGATGAACTTGCGCGCCTCGGTGCTGAAGTAGCGGTAGGCCACGTCGATGGTGATGCCTTGCTAGCGCTCGGCGGACAGGCCGTCGGTGAGCAGCGCCAGATCGGTTTCACCGTGGCGCTGCACGCCCGCCAGGTGGTCTTGCAGCACGGCCTTGCTGTCCACCAGCAAGCGGCCAATGAGCGTGCTCTTGCCGTCGTCCACGCTGCCGCAGGTGATCAGGCGCAGGGCGGCGCGGGTGTCTTGTGCCAGGGCTTCAGTGGGGTGGTTGAGGGTGGTGTTCATGGCAATGTGTTTCAAAAAACGGGCGTTCGGGGCTTTGGGCTTTTGGTCTTTTTGATGAGGGCTGGTTGCGCCTGCCCCCATCCCAGCCTTCCCCCAGAGGGGGGAGGAGCAAGACAGCGCTCCCTGGTCAAGCCGTTGCTCGCGTCAGCGGTGGAGGGGGTGAAGGCGCGTGCTTCCCCGTTTTGCGGGGAAGGTTGGGATGGGGGCTCTCTGGGTCAAAAATAGCCGTCTTTCTTGCGCTTCTCCATCGACGCGTCCGATGTCTTGTCGTCCATGCGGGTGGCGCCGCGTTCGCTCACCTCGGCGGCCAGGGTTTCGATGACGATGTCGTCTGCCGTGGCGGCCAGGCTTTCCACTGGGCAGGTGCAGGTGATGTCGCCCACGGTGCGAAAGCGCACGTCGCGCACCTGCACGGTTTCGCCGTCGCGTGGCGGGGTCAGCTCGGTCACCGGCACCAGCAGGCCACGGCGATCCACCACCTCGCGCGGGTGGGTGTAATAGATTGACGGCAGGGCGATGGCTTCGCGGGCAATGTATTGCCACACGTCCAGCTCGGTCCAGTTGCTGATGGGGAACACCCGGAAGTGTTCGCCGGGCTGCAAGCGGGTGTTGAACAGCGTCCACAGCTCGGGGCGCTGGGCCTTGGGCTGCCACTGACCGAAGCTGTCGCGGTGGCTGAAGATGCGTTCTTTGGCGCGGGCTTTTTCCTCGTCGCGGCGGGCGCCGCCGATCAGCGCGTCAAACCGGAACTCTTCAATGGCTTCCAGCAGCGTGACCGACTGGTGCACGTTGCGGCTCTCGCCCGGGTGGGCCAGGCGCACGGTGCCGCGGGCCATCGAGTCTTCCACGCTGCGCACGATCAGCTCGGCCCCGAGTTCCTGGGCGCGCTGGTCGCGAAAGGCGGTCACTTCGGGGAAGTTGTGGCCGGTGTCGATCATCAGCAGCGGGTAGGGAATGCGACCGGCGCCAAAGGCTTTTTCGGCGCACTTGAGCATGACCAGCGAGTCTTTGCCACCCGAGAACAGCAAGGTGGGACGCTCAAACGCGGCGGCCACTTCGCGCAGGATGAAGATGGTTTCCTCTTCCAGTGCGTCCAGGTGGGCGTTGCTCAGGCTGTGGTCGGTGTGGATGGGGTTGTGCAGCACGGCGGTGTCGGTACGGGCGTTCATGGTCGGGCAGTGGTTCGGTTCAAGAAAACGTGGCAGCTGGGGCAAGTCATCATCCAGGGCACCCGTGGAACCGGCTCAGCCGGCCACAGGGTGCGTCCCCCCACCGGGGGGAAGACGCGAAGCGGCGCAGGGGGGTACTCAATGCGCCAGATGCAGGCCGCATTCGCGGTTGTCTTCGCCCTTGGTCGGGTCCACGTAGTCGAAGTTGTTGGGCAGGCCGTGCAGCTCGCAGTAGTGGTACAGGTCTTTGGAGGTCCAGTGCAGCAGCGGTGCAACTTTGATGAGACCGTCGGGGTTGATGCTCACCGGCTCCATCTGGGCGCGCACGGCGGTGTCGGTGGCGCGCAGGGCGGTGAACCAGACCTTGGGCGCTGTTTCGCGCAGCGCACGGGCAAAAGGTTCGAGCTTCACTTCTTCGGTGAAGGCCGCGTGGCGCGGATCGTCCAGCGCGGGGGTTGCGCCTTCCACGGCTTCGCGGTGCGCGCGCGAACGGCGCGGCAGGTAGATCTTCAGGTTCAGCCCGAGCTGGCGGGTGACTTCGTCGGCAAAGCGGTAGGTGGCCTCGGTGTTGTAGCCGTTGTCCATCCAGACCACCGGCACATCCGGCTTGACGCGGGTGACCAGGTGCAGGATGACGGCCTCGAAGGGGCGGAAATTGGTGGTGACGATGGTCGGCTGGCCCAGGCCCAGGGCCCAGTTCACCAGGGCGGGGGCATCCTGACCGAGTTCGGCGTTGATGTGGGCGAGGTCGATGGTGCTCATGGTGTGGGTCTTCAAGCTCAGGCGGCAGCGAAATGCGGCGCGGTGTGTACCGCGTCACCTTGGTAAAAAGCCGGGAAGTGGGCCAGCAGCGCCTGGCCGTGAGCCAGATTCTGGTCGGCACGCAGCACGGCCTGTGTGAAGCCGCTGCGCTGCATCTGCAACAGTTGGTCAATCAACACATCGCCTGTGGCCCGAATCGTGCCGGTAAATCCCAGCCGGCGGCGCAGCAAAAAAGCCTGGCTGAAGGCGCGGCCGTCGCTGAATTTGGGGAACTGCAGCTCAATGACGGAAATGCCGCTCAGGTCGGCCTGGCGGGGGTCGCTGTCGTTGCTCAGGACCAATCGTTGCGGGTCTGGCTCAGCGGGTACAAAGCGGTCGGCCTGTGCCAATTCAAGAAGGGGTGTTGTGCTCATGGGGTGTTCCTGTGTGTCGGATCGGCGTTTCAAGCGCGCGCGGTGCTCACGCGCACGGCGTTGGCAGCGGTCTTGAAGGCGTCCAGCCCGGTGCGGCGCAGCGTGCGGACGAAGGTCTCGCCGTGGGTGCGTTGGGCGCGGTAGGTGTCCAGCAGGGCTTCAATCACGTCGGGCACTTCGCTGGCGGCAAACGACGGGCCAATGACCTTGCCCGGCGTGGCTTCGCCCGACAGGCGGGTGCCGTCCGATCCGCCCAGTGTGATCTGGTACCACTCCTGGCCGTCCTTGTCGACGCCCAGAATGCCAATGTGGCCGCTGTGGTGGTGACCGCAGGAGTTGATGCAGCCGCTGATGTGCAGGTCGATCTCGCCCAGGTCGTGCAGCTCGTCCAGGTCTTTGTAGCGGTTCAGCAGCGCTTGGGCGATCGGCAGCGAACGGGCGTTGGCCAGGTCGCAAAAGTCGCCACCGGGGCAGGCAATCATGTCGCTGAGCAGGCCAATGTTGGGCTTGGCCAGGCCCAGGCGGCGGGCTTCGCGCCACAACTCGGGCAGCTGGTCGCAGCGCACCCAGGGCAGCAGCAGGTTTTGTTCGTGCGTCACGCGGGCTTCGCCGGCCGAGAAGCGATCCGCCAGGTCGGCGGCGCGCTCCAATTGCTCTGCCGTCGCATCGCCCGGGGCAGCGCCGATGCGCTTGAACGACAGCGTCACAGCACGCAGGTCCGGGTTTTGGTGCGGCTTCACGTTTTGCGTCAGCCAGCGGCTGAATTCCACGTCGTCTTCGGCCGCCGCTTTCAAGATGTGCGCGATCTTGGCATCGGCGCTTTTGCGGTCGCAGTTCAAATTGGGCGCAACAAAGAAGGCGCTCACCCGGTCGAGTTCGGCCTGGGTGATGGTGTGCGGCGCGCCGTCCTTGTCCAGAATGTCGCGGTACTCGGCTTCCACCTGGTCGGTGAACGCCTGGCCCTCGGCCTTCACCAGAATCTTGATGCGGGCCTTGTAGATATTGTCACGGCGGCCGAAGCGGTTGTAGGC
Organism: Hydrogenophaga sp.; assembly: GCF_030656115.1. GTDB lineage: Bacteria > Pseudomonadota > Gammaproteobacteria > Burkholderiales > Burkholderiaceae_C > Hydrogenophaga. The sequence goes on along the minus strand of NZ_JAUSOO010000118.1, from coordinate 12,197 downwards.
GCGCACCACGGCTTCGAGGTAGTTGAGGATCTGGTTCCAGGGCAGAAACTCACGGATGACCGCGCCGATGATGGGCGTGCGGCCCATGCCACCGCCCACGCGCACCTGAAAGCCCAGGTCGCCGTCCACATTGCGCAGCAGGCGCAGGCCCACGTCGTGCCATGGCGTGGCGGCGCGGTCTTCGCGGGCGCCGGTGATGGCGATCTTGAACTTGCGCGGCAGAAAGGCGAACTCGGGGTGCAGCGTGCTCCACTGGCGCATGATTTCGGCGAACGGGCGCGGGTCGGCCACCTCGTCCACCGCAATGCCGGCCAGTGCGTCGGTGGTGATGTTGCGGATGCAGTTGCCGCTGGTCTGGATGCCGTGCATGTTCACGCTGGCGAGCAGGTCCATCACGTCGGCCGAGCGGGCCAGCGGAATCCAGTTGTACTGGACGTTCTGGCGCGTGGTGAAGTGGCCGCAGCGGTCGGGCAGGGTGGGCACCTCGGCCAGGGCCGCGTTGGCTTTGGACGTGTCGTGTTCTTCCTTGTGGTCAAAGTCGCGTGCAATCTTGGCCAGCACGCGCAGTTGCGGGCTGGAGAGTTCGCCGTAAGGCACGGCCACGCGCAGCATGGGTGCGAAGCGCTGCACGTACCAGCCGTTTTGCAGCCGCAGGGGCTTGAACTCGTCCTCGCGCAGGGTGCCGGCCTGCCAGCGTTCGAGCTGGTCACGGAACTGGTGCGCCCGCAGCTGGACGAACTGGCGGTCAAAGTCGGAATACTGGTACATCGTCGTGGCGTGAAAAAAAGTCAAAAAGCGGTCAAAGAGCCATCAGCTTGAAGCCGGCGTACGCCAGCAAAACGGAGAGCGCCGAGCGCACCAGCCGCTCGGGCGTGTGGCGCATCAGGCGGGTGCCGAGCCAGATGCCTGGCAGTGAGCCGGCCAGCAACTGGCCCAGCAAAGGCCAGTCCACCGAGCCCAGGCTGGCGTGGCCCAGACCGGCCACCAACGTGAGCGGCACGGCGTAGGCAATGTCGGCGGCCACAATGCGCGGCAGTGGCAGCAGCGGAAACAGGAGCAGCAGCACCGACACACCAATGGCGCCCGCGCCAACCGAGGTGAGCGTGACCAGGGTGCCGATGACCGCGCCAAAGGCCACTGGCAGGCTCCAGTGGCGGGCACGGCTGGCAGCGTCCAGTTCGTCAGAGGCCAGCGTGCGGGGCAGCTGCTTGCCGCGCGCGGCTTTGTACAGCATGGCCGCCGCGGTGAGCAGCAAAGCCACACCCAAGGTGTTGGTCATGAGCGACTGCACTTCGGCACTCGCTGGGCCCAACTGGTGCAACACACCCAGGGTGATCACCGCAGCGGGCAGGCTGCCGGCGCACAGCTGACCGACCACCCGCCAAGGTACCAGTCGCTGGCGCGCCAGACTGACCGTGCCGCCGAGCTTGGTGAAGGCGGCAAACAGCAGGTCGGTGCCCACGGCCATGTAGGGCTTGACGCCGAAGAAAAAAATCAGGATCGGCGTCATGAGCGAGCCACCGCCCACGCCGGTCAGTCCGACGATGAGTCCCACGGCAAAGCCGGCAAAAAGGATGGCGAATTCAGGCATGGACGCGACTGTAGAGTCGCGTTCTTATAGTTCAAACTATTTTTTTATCATTCATATATGCCGAAAAAGGCATATGAGAAGGCGCATTGGGTCAACGATGCCGGTGCGTGCCGGTGGTTTTATCCCGCTGGGGTCAAAGCCCCCGTGGCTGGAACCTGTCTGCGCGCCAGCCGCCAGGCGAACCGCCCCGGGTCCAGGGCTTGCGCCAAATCGGGCTCCACACCGTCCAGCACCGCGCCGTCCATCTGTGCGGCCAGCAGTTGCGCGCACCAGTGCGCCAGCGTCAGGCCGCGTGAGCCCAGCGCTGTCAGCATGAAAAGACCGGGCCAGCGTGGTGTGTCGTGCAGGGCGATGCGGCCACGCCGCGCACCGGCTTGCGCCATGTGCTGGTGCAGGGCCGCCACGTGCGGCACCGCACCCACCAGGGGCAGGCGGTCCAGCGACGCGCAGCGCACGTTCGCCCAGCCCAGCAGGCTACCCTGGGCGGCGGCTTCGCGCAGGTGTTGGGCGGCTGGCGGGTGCAGGGCTTGCAGGCTGTGGGCGTTGCGCTCGTGGTCGGCCTCGCTCAGGGTGGTGCTGGCGTCGCCGCGCACGTAGGTGGAGCCCATGGACCAGATGCGCGTGGGCCAGTCAGGCGCCAGACCGCTGTCTTCGTAAGCGGGCACGAACACCCCGTTGTCGCGTAGCGGCCGGGGTGCCAGCGCCGGACCGGTGAGTGCGCCCAGGCTCATTTGCCCTTTCACCGGGCGCAATGGCAGGGCGTTGCTGTCCAGTTCGCTGGAGCTGTGGTGCAACACCGCCAGGCTGCCGAACGCGGCGGCCACCACCGCCACCGGGGCTTGGGCCACCAGGTGGCCGTGGGCATCCAGCGCTTGCCAGCCGGCTTGGCCGTGGTGGGTGTGGGGCTGCAGGCGGGCCACCGGCGTGTTCCAGCGTGTGGTCAGGCCGGTCAATTGTTGCGCCTCGGTCAGCCAGGCTTGCACCAAGGCCGCTGGCCGCACCAAGGCGGCGGGCCAGCGTCCGGGGTCGTGTCCCAGGTTGTCCACCTCACAGGCTTGCCAGCCGTGCCCCTGCGCCAGCAGCCGTTGCAGCTCGGCGCGTGTGTCGGCCACGCCCAGTGCAGACAGACGCGACAGCGGGGTGGGGGCTTTGGTGACATGCGGGCTGAGCATGCCCACCGGCAAGGCCGATGCGGCCTGTGCCGGGCCAGCGGCGGCGTCCACCAAGGTGCAATGCCAGCCGCGCCGGGCCAAGGCCACGCAGGTGGCGGCACCGGCCAGGCCCGCGCCGATCACCACGGCGTGGCGTTGGGTGGCGGTCAAGTGGGGCAGCGCTTTCAGTTGGCCGGTGGCACGTAGCCGGCGGCGGCGTCGGCACCTTCGCCAAAGAAGTGTTTTTCCATCTGCCGCGCCAGGTACTGGCGCGCGCGCGCGTCGGCCAGGTTCAGGCGGTTTTCGTTCAGCAGCATGGTCTGGTGCTTGAGCCAGGCGGCCCAGGCCTCTTTGCTCACCCCTTCATAAATGCGCTTGCCCAGCTCGCCAGGGTAGGGCGGAAAGTCCAGGCCTTCGGCCTCTTTGCCCAGTTTGATGCAGTGAACAGTGCGTGCCATGTGGATGTCCTTGAGAATTTTGTATAGACGATTTGGTTATAAACAACTGAGAACTTGGTCGTTCCAGTTTTTATGCATCGCTTCCATGATCCGCTCCGTTGTCAATTTTTTACGGAGAAATACCTCATGCAAGCACGCCGGGACTTTATCAATCTTTTGCTGGCCTCAAGCCTGGCAGGGTCGGCCTTCAGCGCTTTTGCGCAGCAGCCACTGACCTTGCTCAACGTTTCCTACGATCCCACGCGGGAGTTGTACGTCGAATACAACAAAGCCTTTATCCAGCACTGGAAGGCCAAGACCGGTCAAGACGTGACCATCAAGCAAAGCCACGGCGGCTCGGGCAAGCAGGCCCGGTCCATCATCGACGGCTTGGACGCCGATGTGGCCACGCTGGCGCTGGCGGGCGACACCGACGCCCTGCACAACAACGGTGGCTGGATTCCCAAGGACTGGCAAAAACGCCTGCCGCTGGGCTCTTCGCCCTACACCTCCACCATCGTGTTGGTGGTGCGCGCAGGCAACCCCAAAAACATCAAGGACTGGGACGACTTGGTGCGCCCCGACGTGAAGGTCATCACGCCCAACCCCAAAACCTCGGGCGGTGCCCGCTGGAACTACCTGGCGGCTTGGGAATTTGCCAAACGCAAATACGGCGGCGACGCCAAGGCCCAGGAATTTGTGGCCAAGCTCTACGCCAACGTGCCCGTGCTCGACACCGGTGCGCGTGGCTCGTCGGTCACCTTCGCCCAGCGCAACCAGGGCGACGTGTTCCTGTCTTGGGAAAACGAGGCTTACCTGCTGGAAAAAGAGTTCGGCAACCGGGTGGACTTTGTCTACCCCTCGCTGTCCATCCTGGCCGAACCGGCGGTGACGGTGGTGGACAAAAACGTGGACCGCAAAGGCACCCGAGCGGTGGCCGAGGAATACCTGAAATTCCTGTACACCGAAGAGGCGCAAGACATCATCGGCAAACACTTCTACCGGCCCACCTCGGCCAAGGCGCAGGCCAAGTACGCCAAACAGTTGCCCAAGCTCAACCTGTTCAAGATTGAAGACGCCTTCGGCGGCTGGGAGCAAGCGGCCAAGGTGCACTTTGCCGATGGCGGCATGTTTGACCAGATTTACACGCGGAAATGATGGGAACCGTGCGCAACGCACCAGATGTTCTTTATTTCAAATTCATATAAGAAAACAAGAACACAGTCGTTTGCATTCCAAGAGCCGTATCCCAGAATGCGCCCCATCGTTCTTTTGACCGCTTACATCCATGAAAAAAACCTTCAAACTCACCCTCGGCGCCATCGCGCTGGCCGCTGCCACCTTCGCTTCGGCCCAAACCACGCTGCTCAACGTGTCTTACGACGTGTCGCGCGAGTTTTACAAAGACCTGAACACCGCCTTTGTGGCCAGCTACAAAAAGGGCACCGGCAAAGACATCAAGGTGGACCAGTCGCACGCGGGCTCCAGCGCGCAGGCGCGTGCCGTGGCCGACGGTCTGGAGGCCGATGTGGTGACCATGAACACCACCACCGATGTGGACTTTTTGGCCGGGCGCGGTGTGGTGGCTTCGGACTGGAACAAGCGCTTTGCGCACAACGCCGCGCCCACCACCAGCACCATGCTGTTTTTGGTGCGCAACGGCAACCCCAAGGGCATCAAGGACTGGGACGACCTCATCAAGCCCGGTGTGCAGGTGATCGTGGTCAACCCCAAAACCGGCGGCAATGGCCGCATGGCCTATTTGGCGGCCTGGGGTTCGGTGCGGGCCAAGGGCGGCACCGACGCGCAGGCCGCCGAGTTTGTGAGCAAGCTGTACAAAAACGTGCCGGTGCTGGCACGCGGCGGACGCGATGCCACCGGCATCTTTTTGCAGCGCAACATCGGCGATGTGTTGGTGACGTTTGAGTCGGAAGTGGTGTCGGTGGACCGCGAATTTGGTGCGGGCAAGGTAGACGCGGTTCACCCCAGCAGCAGCATCGTGGCGGAAAACCCGGTGGCCATTGTGGAGCGCACGGTGAACAAAAAAGGCACCGCTGCCGAGGCCAAGGCCTATCTGGACTTTTTGTACACCGAAGAAGCGCAAGACATTGCGGCCAAGCACGGCATTCGCCCACGTTCTGAAGCCGTCTTGAAGAAATACGCCAGCACCTTCAAACCGCTGAAGCTGTTCACGGTGAACGAATACTTTGGTTCGATGACCGAGGCGCAGAAAGTGCACTTCAACGACGGCGGCCAGTTCGACAAGCTCTACACGCAGGGCAAATAAATGTCGGGCGCTCTTGCATCTCTGCCGGCATCCGCTCCGGCAGCGGGTAACCGCGCGCGCCGGGGTGGTGCCCGTGTGCTGCCCGGCTTCAACATCACGCTCGGGTTCACGCTGCTGTACCTGAGCCTGATTGTGTTGATTCCCCTGTCGGCCCTGGTCTTCAAGACGTTCACGCTGACCTGGCCCCAGTTCTGGGAGGCGGTGACCGCGCCGCGTGTGCTGGCCTCGTACCGGCTCACGTTTGGCGCCTCGCTCATCGCCGCGCTGGTGAACGTGGTGTTTGGCCTGCTGGTGGCCTGGGTGCTGGTGCGTTACAGCTTTCCGGGCAAAAAGATCGTCGATGCGCTGGTGGACTTGCCGTTTGCCCTGCCCACCGCCGTGGCGGGCATTTCGCTCACCGCGCTGCTGGCGGGCAATGGCTGGATTGGCCAGTACCTGGAGCCGCACGGCATTCAGCTGGCCTTCAACCCCAACGGGGTGGTGATTGCGCTGATTTTTATCGGTCTGCCGTTTGTGGTGCGCACGGTGCAGCCGGTGCTGGAAGACGCCGAGAAAGAGCTGGAAGAGGCGGCCACCTGCCTGGGCGCGACGCGCTGGCAGACCTTCAGCCGGGTGATTTTTCCGAGCATTGCCCCGGCGCTGCTGACCGGTTTTGCCATGGCGTTTGCACGCGGTGTGGGCGAATACGGGTCGGTGATTTTCATTGCGGGCAACATGCCGATGATTTCTGAAATTACCCCGCTGATCATCATCAGCAAGCTGGAGCAATACGACTACGCCGGTGCCACCGCCGTGGCCACGGTGATGCTGGTGGTCTCGTTTGTGTTGCTGTTGCTCATCAACGGCTTGCAAACCTGGCAGCGCCGGCGTTCGGGAGGGAGCAACGCATGAGCACACAAAACATTCGTACCGCCCGCAAGGGCACCACCGAGTCCGCCTGGGTGCGCTGTGTGCTCATTGGCACCGCGCTGGCGTTCATGTTTTTGTTCCTGGTGCTGCCGCTGGCGGCGGTGTTCACCGAAGCGCTGCGCAAGGGCTGGGACGCTTACGGGGAAGCACTGCAAGAGCCCGATGCCTGGTCGGCCATTCGCCTGACGCTGCTGACCGCTGCCGTGGCCGTGCCGCTGAACCTGGTGTTTGGTGTGGCGGCAGCCTGGTGTGTGGCCAAGTACGAGTTTTGGGGCAAGTCGTTCCTGACCACGCTGATCGATCTGCCATTTTCGGTCTCGCCGGTGGTGGCGGGTTTGATTTATGTGCTGGTGTTTGGCGCACAGGGCTGGCTCGGACCTTGGCTGATGGAGCACGACATCAAAGTGGTGTTTGCGGTGCCCGGCATCATGTTGGCCACCATTTTTGTCACCGTGCCCTTCATTGCCCGCGAGCTGATTCCGCTGATGCAGGCGCAGGGCAACGAGGAAGAGCAGGCCGCCATTGTGTTGGGCGCCACCGGTTGGCAGACCTTTTGGTACGTGACGCTGCCCAACATCAAATGGGGGCTGATTTACGGCGTGATTTTGTGCAACGCGCGGGCCATGGGCGAATTTGGCGCGGTGAGTGTGGTGTCGGGCCACATTCGTGGCCAGACCAACACCATGCCGCTGCATGTGGAGGTGCTCTACAACGAATACCAGTCGGTGGCGGCGTTTGCCGTGGCGTCGTTGCTGGCCTTGCTGGCGTTGGTGACGCTGGCCATCAAGAGCGTGGTGGAGTGGCGCCACGAGCGCGAAATGAAAGCCATTGCAGCGCTACCGCCAGAGCGGCCCACCCCGCTGGCATCTGCCGCAACCGTTTCGGCCTGAGGTCTGAAGAAAGAACATCCCCATGAGCATTGAAATCCGCAACGTCAACAAACACTTCGGCACCTTTCAGGCGCTGCGCGACGTGAACCTGGACATCGCCTCGGGCGAACTGCTGGCGCTGCTGGGGCCTTCGGGCTGCGGCAAAACCACGCTGTTGCGCATCATTGCCGGGCTGGAAACGCCCGACACCGGCAGCATCCATTTCAGCGGCACCGACACCACCGATGTGCATGTGCGCGAGCGCAAGGTGGGTTTTGTGTTCCAGCACTACGCCCTGTTTCGCCACATGACCGTGTTTGAAAACGTGGCCTTTGGCCTGCGCGTGAAGCCGCGTGGCGAGCGCCCCAGCGATGCGCAGATCCAGAAAAAAGTACACGACCTGCTGAGCCTGGTGCAACTGGACTGGCTGGCTGACCGCTACCCCGCGCAGCTCTCGGGCGGCCAGCGCCAGCGCATTGCCCTGGCGCGTGCCCTCGCGGTGGAACCCCAGGTGCTGCTGCTCGACGAGCCCTTCGGCGCGCTCGACGCCAAGGTGCGCAAGGAACTGCGCCGCTGGCTGCGCCGCCTGCACGACGAGTTGCACGTGACCAGCGTTTTCGTCACGCACGACCAGGAAGAAGCGCTGGAAGTGGCCGACCGCGTGGTGCTGATGAACAAGGGTGTGGTGGAGCAGAGCGGTTCGCCGCAGGACGTGTGGGACCACCCGGCCAGCCCGTTCGTGTACGGCTTCCTGGGCGATGTGAACCTGTTTCATGGCCGCGCCCACGAAGGGCTGCTGCACCTGGATGGTGTGGCCATTGACACACCCGAGCACGCCAACGCGCAAAACGCCCAGGCTTTTGCCTATGTGCGCCCGCACGATCTGGACGTGCAGCGCTACACGCCCGGTGCCAGCGGCATCGTGGCCCAGCTCAGCCGGGCCATTGTGGTGGGGCCGATTGCGCGGCTGGAACTCTTGCCGTTGCAGAGCAATCAACGTCCAGGACACGATCCCTTGATTGAAGCGCAAATTCCTGCGCAACAATTCAAGGCCTCGGGCTTTCAGGAAGGTGAGACCTTGGTGGTTTCACCGCGCAAAGCCCGCGTATTCCTAGAAGGACACTGACTTGATCCCCACGATTCCGACCGTCGCCCCCTCTGTTTTTGAGCGTTATCCTCGTCAGATACTGGGCCTGGTGGCCGCAGGCAGCACCGCCATGCTGGTCTTTGGCCTGTATTTGCAGCACAGCGTGGGGCTGGAGCCGTGCCCCATGTGCATCGTGCAGCGCTACGCGTTGATTCTGGTGGTGTTGGTGGCGGGGCTGGCGGCGGTGCTGCCCAAGCCGGGTGCGCGCCACACCGGGGTGTGGCTGATGGCTGCATTGGCGGTGTTCGGTGCCTTTGTGGCTGCGCGCCAGACGTGGCTGCAGTGGTACCCGCCCGAGGTGCTGAGCTGCGGGCGCGACTTCTTCGGCATGATCGAGTCCTTCCCGCTCAAGCGCGCCATTCCCATGATCTTCAAAGGCAGTGGCGACTGTTCTGCGATCGACTGGACCTTTTTGGGCCTGTCGATCGCGAACTGGTCCTTCCTGTATTTCACGGCCATCGTGGTGCTGGCCGTGGTGCTGTGGGTACGGCGCCCGGGTCGCTGAAAGACACCGTTACAGAATGGCGCTGCCGGGGCGCTCGCCGCGCTCGTACACCACATGGGCGCGGCCCACAATCAGCGAGTCCAGTGCACCAATATTTTTCGGGTCTTTGTTGGTGTAGGGCAGTTTTTGCAGCAGGTAGCGCATGGCGTTCAGACGGGCGCGTTTTTTGCAGTCGCTCTTGATCACGGTCCACGGCGAGTCGGCCGTGTCGGTCTCAAAAAACATGGCTTCCTTGGCCTTGGTGTAGTCGTCCCACTTGTCCAGCGAAGCCAAGTCTATCGGGCTCAGTTTCCACTGTTTCAGCGGGTGGGCCTTGCGTTCCTTGAAGCGGCGGCGCTGCTCTTCGCGGCTCACCGAAAACCAGAACTTGATGAGGTGCACGCCGCTGCGCACCAGCTGGCGTTCAAACTGCGGCGCCTGGCGCATGAATTCCTGGTATTCGTCGTCGCTGCAAAAGCCCATGACGCGTTCCACACCGGCGCGGTTGTACCAACTGCGGTCAAACAAGACGATCTCGCCCGCTGTGGGCAGGTGCTGCACATAACGCTGAAAGTACCACTGGCCGCGTTCCACCTCGCTGGGTTTTTCCAGCGCCACCACGCGGGCGCCGCGTGGGTTCAGGTGCTCCATCATGCGTTTGATGGTGCCGCCCTTGCCGGCGGCGTCACGCCCCTCGAACAAAATCACGATGCGCTGGCCGGTTTCTTTGGCCCAGGCTTGCAGCTTGAGCAGTTCCACCTGCAGCTGGTATTTTTGCGATTCGTAGACCCGGCGCGACAGCAGGTTTTTGTACGGGTAGGCGCCGCTGCGCCAGTCGGCTGCCAGGGCATCGTCGGGGTTGGGCAGCGCTTTGGCTTGGCTGCGCACCACCTGGGTTTCCTGTTTGAGCAGGCGGCGGATGGCTTTGGCATCGTCGGGTGCGGCACCTTCCAGAATGGCGCGCAGCGACTCGGCCTTGTCGCGCTGGCTGCTGTCAGGGCGCGACAGAATGTCTTGCACGGCGGCCAACTGGGCCGCCTGGCGCGAAGCCACGGCCCGTGACACGGTGTTTTTGCGGATCTGGGTGGGCTGGCTGGTCCCGCTGGTGTCGCCCAGCGCCACGCGGCGGGGCTTTTCAGCGACAGGACGGGCCAGCGCTGTTGAGGCGCTGGGCTTTTTCGCCACCGCAGCGGGGCGCAGGGCCGCAGACACCGTTGTGGCGGCGCGGGGCTGGCGCAGTTGCGCGGTGGGTTTCGCTGCACGGCTGCTTTTTACCGCTTGGGCGGAGGCCTTGGGCACGGCGGCGGGCTGTGGGTGGGTCGCGGGTGCGCTGGGGGTGGATCGTTCCTGCATCGGTGTTCATCTTTCTGTCACACAAAGCACCAGTATCGGCAACGGCCAGATCCATGGCTTGACTTTTATCAAGCCATGGGTGGCTGTGGTCGGTCACGCAGCGTGCTGCTGTTTACGGCAGTTTTTTCACCAGCACCTGGCTTTTGCGGTCCCAGTTGTACTTGCGCTTGCGCGCCTCGGGCAGCCAGTCGGGGTTGACCTGCACAAACCCGCGCTTGATGAACCAATGCATGGTGCGGGTGGTGAGCACAAAAATGCTTTGCAGACCCTGCGCACGTGCGCGGGTTTCGATGCGCTTGAGCAGGCGCTCGCCGTCGCCCTGGCTTTGCGTGTCGGGCGACACCGTGAGGGCGGCCATCTCGCCGGTGCGCGTTTCCGGGTACGGATACAGCGCGGCGCAGCCGAAGATGACGCCGTCGTGCTCGATGATGGTGTAGTAGCCCGCGTCGCGCTCAATCTCGGTGCGGTCGCGCTTGACCAAGGTGCCGTCTTTCTCGAACGGTTCAATCAGCGCCACGATGCCACTCACGTCGTCCATGGTGGCTTCGCGCACGCTTTCCAGTTTTTCGTCCACCACCATGGTGCCAATGCCATCGTGGGTGTAGATCTCCAGCAGCAGCGCGCCGTCCACCGAAAACGGCAAGATGTGGCTGCGGTCCACGCCACCTTCGCAGGCGCGGATGCAGTGCTGCAGGTAAAACGCGGTGTCGGTGGGCTGGGTGGGGGCGGGCAGGGCGGCCATCAGGGTTTTGGCGGCGGCCAGCGGCAGCTCGGTGTCAATTTCACTGCTCGGGTCGTGGGCGTCGAGTCGGATGCCGGGCACTTCGGTCAGGAACATCAGCTTGTCGGCCTGCAGCGCCACCGCCACCGAGGTGGCCACGTCTTCCATGGTCAGATTGAACGCCTCGCCGGTGGGCGAAAAGCCAAACGGCGACAGCAGCACCAGCGCGCCCATGTCCAGGGTGCGCTGAATGCCTTCGGTGTCGATCTTGCGCACCAGGCCCGAATGCTGAAAGTCCACCCCGTCCATCAGGCCGACCGGGCGGGCGGTCACAAAGTTGCCTGAAATCACCCGCACCGTGGCGCCGGCCATGGGCGTGTTGGGCAGGCCCTGGCTGAAGGCGGCTTCGATCTCGTAGCGCAATTGGCCCGCGGCTTCCTGCGCGCAGTCCAGCGCCACCGAGTCGGTGATGCGCATACCGTGTGAATACTGGGGCGTGTGGCCTTTGGCCAGCAGCTGTTCGTTGACTTGGGGCCGAAAGCCATGCACCAGCACAATTTGCACGCCCATGCTTTGGATCAGCGCCAGGTCTTGCGCAATCAAGGGCAGTTTGTTGGCCGCAATGGCCTCACCCGCCACGCCCACCACCACCGTGCTGCCGCGCAATTTGTGGATGTAAGGTGCGACCGAGCGAAACCAGGGAACAAAGGTGAAATTGAAGACGTTGGACATGGGGGTAGGCAGGCAGATCGGGCTGGCAGGCAGGGAATGGGGCGGGCGCGGATAATCACCGGTTGCCTGATTTTGACTGAAGTTGTGCCCTTGTCCTCTACGCCTTTGTTCATCGAATTTCCCGAATCCCTCCCGGTCTCTGCGCGCCGCCACGAGATCGAGGCGGCCATGCGCGAGCACCAGGTGGTCATCGTCTGCGGGGAAACCGGCTCGGGCAAGACCACGCAGTTGCCCAAAATTGCCTTGCAGATGGGGCGCGGCAAGCTCAACGCCAAGCCGGGCCAGCGCCCGCAGCTGATCGGCCACACCCAGCCGCGGCGCATTGCCGCCAGCAGCGTGGCCAAGCGCATTGCCGAAGAGCTGAAAACGCCGCTGGGCGAGGTGGTGGGCTTCAAGGTGCGCTTCCAGGACCGGCTCTCGAAAGACGCCTCGGTCAAGCTGATGACCGACGGTATCTTGCTGGCCGAAACCCAGACCGACCCGGACCTGCGCGCCTACGACACGATCATCATTGAC
>NZ_JAUSOO010000108.1 GCF_030656115.1 Hydrogenophaga sp. | reverse complement strand
GCGGTTCCTGAATGTGGTACGCCACCGTGTTCTCGTCGATGTTGCTCAGCGCGCCCTCTTGCGCCCGCACACAGCCCGCAAAGTAGCGGAAGTGGTCCACGGTGAGCGGAATGTCGGCGTTCAGCGTTTCGCGAATCGCCTTGCCGTTGTCCACCGTCTCGGCGTAGGCCAGCAGTTCCAGGTTCTGCTCGATGCGGTCGGCAATTTTCAGGAGGATGTTGCTGCGCGTGGCGGCGTCGGTCTTGCCCCAGGCGTCGGCGGCGGCGTGGGCGGCGTCCAGCGCCAGCTCAACGTCTTCCGCCGTGGAGCGCGCGGCCTGGGTGTACACCGTGCCGTTCACGGGCGTGATCACGTCAAAGTACTGACCCTTGACCGGCGCCACCCACTGGCCACCAATGAAGTTGTTGTATTGGGCTTTGTAGGCAATTTTGGCGTCGGCGGCGCCAGGTGCTGCGTAAATCATGTGTGTCGTCCTCTGAGGAATGGTGGTGGTTTAAAGGTGAATCGCCCGATGGGCTGCCTTCATCACCACAACTTCCGTGCCACGCCAGAAGACTGACTCAATTTGAGATTTGTGCTCTCTTTTTTGACACCGTCACAACAGCCGGTGTGCCATCGCAGCACACACCCACTGGGGCTGCGCCAGCTTGGTACGGCACTGGGGTTCATATGTTGGGGGGTGGCGCTTGGACTGGGGAAGGTACTTTTTGCGCGTGCATCAACGGCCTGAACGTGTGCGCTGGCGGCTGGGTTGTGCGCCTGGATTCGCTGCACATCTGCCGGTCGCCAATGCGTCTCGGCTCCAGGCGACCACCCCGACCAGGGCCCTTGACGAGGATTCGCCGGGCCCCAGGCAAAATCCATATGATCGGGGCGAGCTTGGCGTCGGGCCTGCCGGGAAACCCACCTTGAAGAATGGAGCAGCATCAATGGCACTGACGAAGAAGGGCGAGTTCTGGTACGGGACGACGTCGGGCGACACCCAAGCCGAGCTGCGCAGTTACAGCGTTGCGAATCGCCATGAGGCCATCCGGTTTGCCGCGTCCAAATGCGACTGCGGGTGCCGGAGCTTCGCGCTGCAGACCGATGAAGAAGCCGGCGTGGCCATCCGCACCTGCACCGACTGCGGGCAGGAACACCTGATGGGCGACAGTGCGGAATACGTTGAAGAAGCCGAGCCCGAGGCGCACGAGTGCGTGTGTGAAAACGAGGTGTTTGAGCTGATGTCCGGCGTCTCCGTTTACGAGGGCACACATGACGTGCGTTGGTATTACATCGCTTGCCGCTGCGTGGAATGCAATCTGGTCGGGGTCTTCGCAGACTGGAAGTGTGAAGCGGGTGATGCGGCGGCCTTCCTCGCCAAGGTATGAACGGCCGAACCCCGCAGA
>NZ_JAUSOO010000103.1 GCF_030656115.1 Hydrogenophaga sp. | reverse complement strand
CCCCCATCCCAACCTTCCCCCAGAGGGGGAAGGGGCCAGAGTTTCCCCATGCCATCCGTCCCCAGCGGGGGACGGGGCCGGACATCGCTGCGGCGCTGCCCTGCGTGTGTGGCTTTTCTTGCTCCCTCCCCCGCTGGGGGAGGGTTGGGGTGGGGGCGCTCCCGCTTTGGCCAAGCGCAGCCCAGCCTTTCGCTTTGTCGCCAGCCATCAGCAGGTTGTGGTGTGCTCATCGGCAATGCATCACCACCGGTTGCGGGCCGGGGGCGGGTGTGTCCAGCGGTGCCACCGGCACGTCGCCGCGCAGCTCGTGCTCAAACTGGTCGTACAGCCGGGCCAGCCGTTCGCGGGTGACTTCGGCCGCTGGCAGGTCAAAGGCCAGCGCGCCGTCGCGCAGGCCAATGATGCGCGGGAAATGCGCCAGCGCCACGTCCACCTGGTGCAGCGTGGCCACCAGGGTGGTGCCGCGTTCGCGGGCACCCGCCAGCAAGGTGGCCATGGCTTGTTGCGAGCGGGTCGGGTCCAGGGCGGACAAAGGTTCGTCGATCAGCCAAAGCCGGGCCGGGGCCAGCAGCGCACGCGCCAGGCCCACGCGCTGGCGTTCGCCGCCCGACAGGCGGTCCACCCGCTCAAAGAGCTTGTCGGCCAGGTCAAACCGGTCCAGCGCGTCAAACGCGGCGGGAATGTCGGCCGGGTAAAACAGCGAGCGCAAGCTGGCCAGCAAACCCATGGCCGGCAAGCGCCCGGCCAGCACGGCGGTGACCACGCGCTGGCGCGGCGGCAGCGGCGGCACCTGGGGTGCCAGAAACAGCCCACCGCGCAGACGCTGCAAAGCGCTGCGCGGCAGTTGCCAGGGGTTGGTGCCGCCCAGCGTCAGCGTGCCCGCGGTGGGCGGCATGGCGCAGGCCAGCACCTGCAGCAAGGTGGTCTTGCCGGCACCAGAGGGGCCGATGATGGCCACCTGTTCGCCCGCCGCGAGTTGCAGGCTCAGCCCTTTCAGCGCGGGCGCTGCACCCGCCCGCGCGGCCGGGTGGCGCGCACTGACGCCCAGCAGTTCGGTCTTCAAAACGGGGCTTCGCTTTCAGATCACATCAGAGCAGCCCGGCGCTGCGGGCAGCGGCTTCCAGGCCCTTGTAGTTCTCGGGCGTGGTGGCGATGTAGCGCGTGGCGCGGTTGAGGCGCAGAATTTCGGCGTGCTCGGGGTTGGCCGGGTCCAGCGCCAGCAGGGCGGCCTTCACCTTGGCCTGCATCGCAGCCGGCATGTCGGCGTGCACCGACCAGTTGTAGTTGAAGTAACCCGGCGTGGTGAAGAACACGTTCACGGCCTGGGTGTCCACCTTGTTTTCGTTCACAAACTTCTTCCACACCGTGATGTCCAGCGCGGCCGCGTCCACCTTGCCGCTCACCACCGAGGCGATGGTCGCGTCGTGCGCGCCGCTGTAGGCGATGCGGCGGAAATCTTTTTCGGGGTTGATGTTGGCCTGCAGCAAGAAGCTGCGCGGCATGAGGTGGCCCGAGGTGCTGCTTTGTGAGCCAAAGCTGATCTGCTTGCCCTTCATGTCGGCCAGGCTTTTGATGCCCGAATCGGTCTTGGCAATGAACACCGACTGGAATTTCGTGTCTTCTTCGCGCTGCGCCAGCGGCACCACCTTGCCGCCCGAGCGCAGGTTGGCCTGCACAAAGGTGAAGCCGCCGAACCACACCAGGTCCACCTTTTTGTTCACCAGCGTTTCCACGGCGGCCGGGTAGTCGCTCACCGGGGTGAATTCCACTTTCACGCCCAGCGCTTTTTCCAGGTAGTTGGCCAGCGGGGTGAATTTGCGCACCTGCTCGGTGGCGGCTTCTTCGGGGATGGTGGTGACGCGAAACACGTTTTGCGCCTGGGCCAGGCCGGTGAAGGCGGTGCTGGCGGCGAGCACGGCGCAGGTCAAGAGTGCGCGTTTGGTGCGGGAGAAGGTGGCTTGCATGGGTATCCGATAAAAAGGGATGGGGAACCCGTATTAAACCGCGCCCAGATACCGTTTCGGTTTTGCGGGGGCTTGGCACGTGCGCCCGCCTGTTTCTGTGGGAACGGCCCGCAAGCTGCCCGGCCCGCTGGTTTATAAAGCGCTGATTGCGCCGCACCTGCATGCGCCACGTCTGGTCACTTCTAACGCAAGCACCGCCCCATGCACCACCCCACCGCCGCTCCCCATTTCGTTCAGCTGCACCAGACCGACCACGCCGCCGTGCGCGCCGAACTGGCCGCCGGTTTGCAGGCGCAGCCGGCGCATGTGGCGCCCAAGTTTTTTTACGACGCGCTGGGCTCGCGCCTGTTCGACGCCATCACCGAGCTGGCCGAGTACTACCCCACCCGCACCGAAGCGGCCATCTTCCGCGCGCACGCCACGGCCATGGCGCAGCAGGTGCCACCGGGGGCGGTGCTGGTGGACCTGGGTGCGGGCAGCTGCGCCAAAGCGGCCGGGCTGTTTCCGGTGCTGCGCCCGGCGGCTTATGTGGCGGTGGACATTTCGGTGGACTACCTGCGCGACGCCATGGGCCCGCTGCAGCAGCGCCACCCCAGCCTGCCCATGCTGGGCCTGGGGCTGGACTTTTCTGCCCAGCTGGCCCTGCCGGCTGCGGCCACCGACTGGCTGGCCAGGCAGGGTGCTGCCGGCGCGCCGCGCTGCGTGTTTTATCCCGGCTCCAGCATTGGCAACTTCAACCCCACCGAGGCGCTGGCCTTGTTGCGCCAGGCGCGTGCCGCGTGTGCGGGCGGTGGGCCCGGCGGTGGTCTGCTCATTGGCGTGGACCGCGTGAAACCCAAGGCCGTTGTGGAACCCGCTTACGACGACCCGCTGGGCGTGACCGCCGCCTTCAACCGCAACCTGCTGCTGCACACCAACGCCTTGCTGGGCACCGACTTTGCGCCCGCCCGCTGGCGCCATGTGGCGTTTTTCAACGAGGCCGATTCGCGCATTGAGATGCACCTGCGGTCCGAAGGCGCGCAAGCCGTGCGCTGGCCCGGAGGCGAGCGCCGCTTTGCCGACGGCGAGCAGGTGCACACCGAAAATTCCTACAAATGGCAGCCCGCCGACTTTGATGCGCTGCTGCGCGAAGCGGGCTTTGGGGTGTCCACGCACTGGACCGATGCGCGCGGCTGGTTCAGCGTGTTCTGGGCGCCGGTCTGAGCGACTGTGAGCGACCGCCTGGCTGAATGGTTCGGTGGACGCTCGAAGAACCCTCACCCCAACCAATAGCCCGGTTGTGCATACACCTGCTTCAGGTGCTGAATAAAAAACCGCACCTTGGCCGGCAGGTGCCGTTGCTGCGGGTAGACGGCCAAAATGTCGTAGGCGGGCAGGGCGTAGGCGTCGAGCACCGTCACCAGTTCACCGCGCTGCAGCTGCGCCTGAATCTCCCAGGTGCTGCGCCAGCCCAGGCCCAGGCCGTCGCTCACCCAGCGGTGCAGCAGCTCGCCGTCGTTGCAGTCCAGGTTGCCTTCCACGCGCACGCTCACGGGCTTGCCGTCTTGCTGAAAATACCAGCCGCGCTGCTGCCCGCCTTGCAGGTTGAAGGCCAGGCAGTTGTGGTGTTGCAGGTCGTCCAGCGTCTGGGGTTGGCCGTGTTGCCGAAAGTAAGCCGGCGTGCCACACACCACGCGCTGGTTGGTGGCGAGCTTGATGGCCACAAAGTTCGGGTCCACCACACCGCCAATGCGCAGGCCCAGGTCGTAGCCGTCGCGCACCAGGTCCACCACGCGGTCGGTCAGGTTGAACGACAGCTTCACCGCCGGGTGGGCTTGTAAGAACGCGGCGGCGTGCGGCGCCACATGCAGGCGGCCAAACGCGGCCGGGGCCGACACCACCAGGTGGCCGCTGGCGCTGTGCCGCTGGGCCGACACCGTGGCCTCGGCCGCGGCCCATTGCGCCAGCAGCACCCGGCATTCGTCCAGAAAACTGGCGCCCTGTTCGGTCAGCACCAGGCGGCGGGTGGAGCGGTGGATCAGCCGCGTGCCCAGGCGCTTTTCCAGCGCCTCGATGCGCCGGCCCATCATCACCGGGGTGATGCCCGCGTGCAGCGCGGCGGCGGCCAGGCTGCCGTGTTCCATCACCTGCACAAAGGCTTCAATTTCCTTGAATCGGTCCATGGGCGCATGGTAAGCCAAGCCGCGCCATTGCATACCCCAAGTACCGAATCGGCGTACCCGGGGTGGCATTCTCAAACCCGCGGGGCTTGCCTAGCATCGGTACCCAGAGACAGCCCCTTGCCACCGCAACCCAACCAGGAACCCACCCATGCCCAAGATGAAAGCCGCCATGGCCGCCGTGCTCGTGATGGAAAAAGAAGGCATCACCCAGGCCTTTGGCGTGCCCGGCGCCGCCATCAACCCGCTCTATGCCCAGTTGCGCGAACGCCAGACCATTGCCCATGTGCTGGCGCGGCATGTGGAAGGTGCTTCGCACATGGCCGAGGGCTACACCCGGGCGCGGGCCGGCAACATCGGTGTGTGCATCGGTACCAGCGGCCCGGCCGGCACCGACATGATCACCGGCCTGTATTCGGCCTGCGCCGATTCGATACCGATTCTCTGCATCACCGGACAGGCGCCGCGCGCCCGGCTGTACAAAGAAGACTTTCAGGCGGTGGACATTGAGGCCATCAGCAAGCCGGTCACCAAGTGGAGCGTGACCGTGCGCGAGCCCGCGCTGGTACCGCGCGTGTTCCAGCAAGCGTTCCACCTCATGCGCTCGGGCCGCCCCGGCCCGGTGCTGATCGACCTGCCGATCGACGTGCAAATGGCCGAGATCGAGTTCGACATTGACACCTACGAACCGCTGCCGGTGTACAAGCCCGCCGCCACGCGCAAGCAGATTGAAAAGGCGCTGGACATGCTGGCCGCGTCCAGCAAACCGCTGATCGTGGCCGGTGGCGGCATCATCAACGCCGATGCGTCCGACCTGCTGGTGGAGCTGGCCGAACTCACCGGCGTGCCGGTCATTCCCACGCTCATGGCCTGGGGCGCGATCCCCGACGACCACCCGCTCATGGCCGGCATGTGTGGCCTGCAAACCAGCCACCGCTACGGCAACGCCACGATGCTGGCGAGCGACTTCGTGTTGGGCATTGGCAACCGCTGGGCCAACCGCCACACCGGCTCGGTCGAGGTCTACACCCAGGGCCGCAGCTTCGTGCACGTGGACATCGAACCCACCCAGATCGGCCGCGTGTTCAACCCGGATTTGGGTATCGTGTCCGACGCGAAGATCGCGCTGGAGTTGTTCGTGCAGGTGGCCCGCGAGCGCCAGGCGGCGGGGCGGTTGAAGGACTACCGCACCTGGGCCGAACGTTGCGCCGAGCGCAAGAAGCTCATGCAGCGCAAGACGCATTTCGACAACGTGCCGATCAAACCGCAGCGCGTGTACGAAGAAATGAACGCCGCCTTTGGCCGCGACACGGTGTACGTGTCCACCATCGGTCTGAGCCAGATCGCGGGCGCGCAGTTTCTGCATGTGTACGGCCCACGCCAGTGGATCAACTGCGGCCAGGCTGGCCCGCTGGGCTGGACCATTCCCGCCGCCCTGGGCGTGGCCGCGGCCGACCCCACCAAAACCGTGGTCGGCCTCTCGGGCGACTACGACTTTCAGTTCCTGGTGGAAGAACTGGCGGTGGGCGCGCAGTTTCGCATTCCGTATGTGCAGGTGCTGGTGAACAACAGCTACCTGGGCCTGATCCGCCAGAGCCAACGCGGGTTTGAGATGGACTACTGCGTGCAACTCGCGTTTGACAACCAGAACGTGGACGACCCCGCGCTCAAGGGCTACGGCGTGGACCACCAGGCCGTGGTGGAGGGACTGGGCTGCAAGGCGCTGCGCGTGACCGATCCATCAAAAATCCAGGCCGCCTTGCGCGAGGCGCAGACCATGGCGCGCCAGTACAGTGTGCCGGTGGTGGTGGAGGTGATTTTGGAGAAAGTGACCAACATCGCCATGGGCACCGAGATCAACGCCATCAACGAATTTGAAGACATTGAATGCCTGCACCCCGAGGGCCACGAAGGCCTGATCGCCGCCGGATTGTTGGAATGACACCCAGGAGTACACCATGCCGAAATTTGCCGCCAACCTTTCCATGCTCTGGAACGAGCTGCCCTTCCTTGACCGTTTCGAAGCCGCCGCGAAGGCCGGTTTCAAGGCCGTGGAATTCCTGTTCCCCTACGACTTTCCTGCCGAGACCATCGCCCAGTTGCTGAAACAACACCGGCTGGAACTGGTGTTGCACAACCTGCCGCCCGGCGACTGGGCTGCGGGCGAACGCGGGCTGGCCTGTATCCCGGGGCGTGAAGACGCGTTCCGCGCCGGGGTGGCGCAAGCCGCCGCCTACGCGCCCATCATCGGCGTGCAGCGCTGGCACTGCATGGCCGGGCTGGTGACTGCCGGTGTGAGCGAAGCGCAGGCCCGCGCCACCTGGGTGGGCAATGTGCGCTTTGCTGCCGCCGAGGCGAAGAAGCTCGGCCTGCCGCTGCTGATTGAGCCGATCAACACCTTCGACATGCCGGGCTATTTCGTCAACCGCCCGCGCCAGGCGATTGCGCTGATGGACGAGGTGGGCGCTGACAACGTGTTTTTGCAGTACGACATCTACCATGCGCAGCGCATGGAAGGCGAGCTGTGCAACACCATCCGCGACCTGCTGCCGCGCATTGCGCACATGCAGCTGGCCGACACACCCGGCCGCCACGAACCCGGCACCGGCGAGATCCACCACCAGAACCTGTTCAAGCACATCGATGCGCTGGGCTACACCGGCTGGATCGGCTGCGAATACAAGCCGAAAGACGCCACACCTGGCGGCACCGACCGGGGCCTGGCGTGGATCGCCGCGCATGGCCAGACGCTGTAAACACACCACAACGGAGACAAGACATGACCAAAAGCGGACTCAAAGTGGGCTTCATCGGCCTGGGCATCATGGGCACACCCATGGCGCTGAACCTCCTCAACGCAGGGCACCAGCTCTATGTGAGCAGCCGCAGCAAAGTGCCCGCCGTGTTGGCCGAACACGGTGCCACCCTCTGCACCAACGCGACCGAAGTGGCCAAACGGGCCGACATCGTCATCACCATGGTGCCCGACACGCCGCATGTGCAAGACGTGCTGTTTGGCGACACGGGTGTGGCCATGGGCTTGTCTGCAGGCAAAGTGGTGGTGGACATGAGCTCCATCAGCCCCATGGCGACCAAGCAGTTCGCGCAAAAAATCAACGCGCTGGGCTGCGACTATCTGGACGCGCCGGTCAGCGGCGGCGAGGTGGGCGCCAAAGCGGGCAGCCTCACCATCATGGTCGGCGGGCCAGAGGCGGCGTTCGAGCGCGTGAAGCCGCTGTTTGAAGCCATGGGCAAAAACATCACCCGGGTGGGCGGCAACGGCGACGGCCAGACCACCAAGGTGGCCAACCAGATCATCGTGGCGCTCAACATCGAAGCCGTGGCCGAAGCCCTGCTGTTTGCCAGCAAGGCCGGCGCCGACCCGGCCAAGGTGCGCCAGGCGCTCATGGGCGGTTTTGCCGCCAGCCGCATTCTGGAAGTGCACGGCGAGCGCATGGTTCAGCGCACCTTCAACCCGGGCTTTCGCATCGAACTGCACCAGAAAGACCTGAACCTGGCCCTGCAAGGGGCGAAGGAACTGGGCGTGAGCCTGCCCAACACCGCCAGCGCGGCGCAACTGATGCAAAGCTGCGCCGCCCACGGCATGGCCGGTCTGGACCATTCGGCCTTGTGCCGTTCCCTGGAATTGATGGCGAATCACCAGATCGCCCCCACCCCCGCAGCCTGAAGTGTCTTCACTCCCTCCCTCTCTGGGGGAGGGCAGGGGTGGGGGCGGCGTGCGCCAAAACTGCAACCCGATGCACAACATCTGCCCGCGCAGAGCCCCCATCCCAACCTTCCCCCAGAGGGGGAAGGGGCCAGATGCCAGACATGGCAAGGGCCAGATGCGCAGCCGAGTTGGCGCCCGTCATCCCACAGCCCAACCCCTTCGCTAGACTGCCACCATGCCCAACACCCCCGCGCCCCACCTCACCAACCCCCGCGCCCTGTTGCGCCACCTGTTTGACGCGGCGGTGCAGCGCGCCCTGCCGCTGCACAACACCGCCGCTTTTCTGCCTCAGCCTCCCAAAGGCCGCACCTTGGTGCTGGGCGCCGGCAAAGCCGGTGGCGCCATGGCGCAGGCGGTGGAGGCGCTGTGGCCAGCCGACGCGCCGCTCTCGGGCCTGGTCGTCACCCGCTACCACCACACCCCGCCGCGCCCCGACGGCCTGCCCCAGCGCATCGAGGTGGTGGAAGCCGCCCACCCCGTGCCCGACGCCGCTGGCCTGGCCGCCGCGCAGCGCATCTTGCAACTCACCGAAGGGCTGACGCCCGACGACCTGGTGCTGTGCCTCATCTCGGGCGGCGGCTCGTCGTTGCTCACGCTGCCCTGCGACGGCCTCACGCTGGAAGACAAACAGCGCATCAACCGCCAGCTGCTGGACAGCGGCGCCCCCATTGGCGACATGAACACCGTGCGCAAACACCTCTCGGCCATCAAAGGCGGGCGCCTGGCTGCCGCCTGCGCACCCGCCCGCGTGGTCACGCTCACCATCAGCGACGTGCCTGGCGACGACGTGAGCACCATCGCCAGCGGCCCCACCGTGGCCGACGCGTCCACCTGCGCCGACGCGCTCGACATCTTGCGCCGCCACGGCATCGACCTGCCGCCCGCCGTGCGCGCCCAGCTGGAAAGCGGTGCCCTGGAAACCCCCAAACCCGGCGACCCGCGACTGGCGCGCTGCGAAACGCATTTGATCGCCACGCCCCAGCAAAGCCTGGACGCCGCCGCCGAGGCTGCGCGCGCCCTGGGCCTGCGCGCCTACGTGCTCAGCGACGAGATCGAAGGCGAATCGCGCGAAGTGGGCAAGGTGCACGCCGCGCTGGCCCGCTCCACCGCCCTGGGCCGCAGCAGCTTCGCCAAGCCCTGCGTCATTTTGAGCGGCGGCGAGACCACGGTGACGGTGCGCCCGCGCACCGAAGGCCAAGCCAGAGGCCGGGGCGGACGGGCCGGCGAATTCTGCCTGGGCCTGGCCCAAGCCCTGGCCGGTCAGCCCGGTGTGTGGGCGCTCGCCGCCGACACCGACGGCATCGACGGCGTGGAAGACAACGCCGGCGCCATCGTCACCCCCTACACCCTGGCCCGCGCTGGCGCGCTGGGCCTGAACATCAGCGACCACCTGGCCCGCAACGACGCGTATGGCTACTTCGAGCCCCTGGGCGACCTGGTGGTCACCGGCCCCACACACACCAATGTGAACGACTTTCGGGCGGTGTTGGTGGCGTGAGTGTTGGCGCTGCGGCGGTGGCTGCCCTGCAGCACGTGCGCAGCGGTGAATGCGGGGCTTATTCACCGCATGAAATGCAGGGAATAAGCCGATGGCCCGCCCCGCCCCTGGTGGCTTAAGGCTGCGCACCTACTGGTGCTGGTACATGAAAATCCATCAAATTTTTGTCCAAAAAGTTAAGCAAATTTATAAAAAATGCATAAAATTCTGGACAAATGAATGCCACTGACCATTCCGCTGTTCTGGAACGGCAACTGCTGTTGCAACTGGGTGACCGCCTTAAGCGCCTGCGCAAAGCGCAGGGCCTGGGCACGGTCGCCATGGCGCAGCGTGTCGGCATATCGCGCACCACGCTCAGTGCCGTCGAAGCCGGTGACCCCGGCCCCTCCATTGGCACCTACCTGCGGGTCATGTCCCTTCTCGGCGTCGGTGGCGAACTGGCCTTGCTGGCCGGCGATACCCTGCAACCCCCGCTGCCCGACATCGCCGCTGCGCGGTCTCGCCGCGCCAAGCCTGTCGTTCAGGTGCTGGTCTCGGTCGACGAAACCCGCCACCAGATACAAGACCTGCAAAGCCTCGCGCTGCACGAAGAAGCCGTGCGCCGTGTGCGCGCCGACCCCGCACTGCTGCAACAGGCGCAAGCCACGCTGGAGCGCTGGTTACAGTCCGGCCCGTCGCGTTCCAGCGGTTTGTGGAAAGAATGGCAAACCATCCTTGCCCAAGGCCAATGGCGCAAAGCCCTGGGTCGCACCCGCCGCGCGCAGGCGCTGCGCCAAGCGTCGCCGCTGACCACTGTGCTCCCCGAAGATGCGCGCCAGAACATCCTGGCCCAGGTGCGTGAACTGCGCCAAGGCGTGTTGCTGGGAGACGCCATGAACAAGGCCGCGCCATGACCCGCGAAGAGCTGGAGCACATCATCCGCGCCAGCGCCGACGTCACGGACCAGTACGAATTCGTCATCGTCGGCAGCCAGTCCATCCTGGGCCCGGTGCCCCACCCGCAAGACGTGTTCACGATGTCAGCCGAAGCGGACATCTATCCGCTGCACACACCCGAGCTGGCCGAAAAGATCGACGGTGCTCTGGGTGAAGGGTCACACTTTCACGACACCTACGGCTACTACGCCCAAGGCGTCGGTCCTGAGACGGCTGTGTTGCCTGCGGGCTGGATGGATCGTGTCCACCGCGTGCAGAGCGAGAGAACCCATGGCCGGGTGGGGTACTGCCTGGATGTGGTGGACCTGTTCATGTCCAAGGCTGTGGCTGGGCGCGAAAAAGACAGGGCGTTTTGCATCGCGCTGCTCGCGTACCGGCATGTAACGGTGGAACAGGTGTTGGCGTTGGTACCGGATATGCCGCTGGATGAGGCTTCGAGAAAGAAGCTGAAAGCGTCGATTCGTCGGTGGGCCAGTGCTACCCAGGGTGGTTGAATCCGTATACCGGGTGCCTGTGTAGGCGTCGCTGTGACTTTCGCAGCCACTCCATCACCGCACCCCTAGAAACAACCCCGTTTCCCCAGCCCTCAGCTTCACCATAGCCCGCTCAAACAAAGCATTCCCCATCCACCCCGCCAGCCAGGCCTGCAATGCCGGCAACGGCAGCCCGCCAAACCACGCCGCATCCACCGCCGCGAACTGCCGCACAAACGGAAAAATGGCGATGTCCGCTGCGCACGGGTTGTGGCCGCCCAGTTGGCCGTTGTGTTGCAGCCGGGCTTGCAGCGGGTTCAGCAGCACCGCCACCGCTTGCTCGCGGTGAAACGCCGTGTGTTCAGCGCTTTCGCCAAAGCGCTCGGGGTATTTGGTGCGGTCCAGGTGGTGTTTGAAGGGGCCGTCGCAGGCCGCGATCAGTGCCTGGTTGTCATCGGTTTGCGCGCGTGCCCACCAGCCTTCGGCGTCGCCGGTTGCCAGGAAGGCCCAGCGCACGATGTCCAGGCTCTGTTCCAGCACCTGCCCGTTGGGCAATTGCAGCACGGGCACGGTGCCCTTGGGCGAAATGGCGAGCATGGGGGCGGGTTTGTCGCGCAGCACGATCTCGAACGCGTCAAACGCCACGCCCGCTTGCAGCAGCGCCATGCGGGCGCGCATGGCGTAGGGGCAGCGGCGGTAGGTGTAGAGCAGGGGGTTGGGGTTCATGGTGTGCGTCCTGTTCGTCAACAAGCCCGTCAGCAGGCCCACGACGCTGTGCCGATGGCACCCTGAGCGAAAGCCTGGCCGTCGTTCAGGGCTGGGGTTGTGCGCTGGGTACAGCCGACGGGCTGGGTTGGTGAATCGCGTGCCAGGTGTCGCGAAACACCGCTTGTTCCACCTTGGGCCGCTCGGTGATGGGGCTGGCCACCCGAATCACCAGCACCAGGTGTTCGGGGTCTGAAAAGTCCCAGGACACTTTGGTTTTGCCCGAGGGCAGGGCGATGAAGTTTTCTTCGGCGGCTTTGCGAAAGTGGTCCATGGCGTCTTCGCGCCACGGGCTGGTGGTGCGGTCGGCTGCGGCCATGGCGGCGGCTTCGATGCGTTCCAGGTCTTGCGCCATGCTCAGGGGAACGGGAATGCAGATGGCGTGCAGCGCAAAGACACCGTTGGGCGAGGCATTCTTGAGCGGGTGGGTGAGCAGCAGCCCGTTGGGAAACTCGACCATCTTGCCGGTGCGCTGGCCGGCTCTGTCGAGCTCAACCAGTGTGGTGGCGAACATGTCGATGTCCACCACGCGGCCGTGGAGCTGGTTGAATTCGATCACGTCGCCGATCTTGAAGGGCTGCACCAGCGTGACATACAGGTAGCCGTGCACGCACATCACGAGTTCTTTGCTCACGACCAGCATGGCGCCGGCCACCGCCGCGAGCGACAGCGCGAAGCCCGCCAGGGTGGACGCCCACACCGACACCATGATCAGCAACACCACAAACCAGATGACGTTGCGTGCCCAGACCAGGTGGATGCGGCGCTTTTCGGCCGATATTTCGCCCCGCGACAAATAGCGTGCCCACAGGTGCGAGGCCAGCAGCCCCATGCCCACCAGCAGGGCGGTGGCGATCACCTTTTCCCACTGGCCGGGAATGGTCGTGGTGAGACGTTCAAACAGTGGCATCGAGCAGTCTTGGGGTGGGCCGGCGGGTGCTGGCGGATCGTTGGCGGAGCCCGGGTGGTTGCAGCGTCAGCGCCGAATGCGCCAGCCCGTCTTGAACACCCACCACACCACGCCCAGGCAGCCGAGCATGAAGCCCAGCGTCATGCCGGTGCTCACTGCAATGTGCACGTCGGCCTGGCCGTAAAACGCCCAGCGCAGGCCGCTGATGAGGTAGACCACCGGATTGAACAGCGACACGGTCTGCCACACCGGTGGCAGCATGTTGATGCTGTAGAACGCGCCACCCAGAAAGGTCAGCGGCGTGATCACCAGCAGCGGCACGATCTGCAGTTTCTGGAAGTTGTCGGCCCACAGGCCGATGATGAAACCGAACAGGCAGAAGGTGATGGCGGTGAGCACCAGCAGCAGCACCAGCCACACCGGGTGCGCCACGGTGTAGGGCACGAACACGCGCGCGGTCAGCAATATCAGCGTGCCCAGCAGCAGGCTCTTGGTGGCGGCCGCGCCCACATAGCCCAGCAGCACCTCGACCCAGTTCACCGGCGCACTCAGCAGCTCGTAAATGGTGCCCGACCACTTGGGCATGTAGATGCCGAAGGCGGCGTTGGAAATGCTCTCGGACAGCAGCGAGAGCATGAGCAGGCCGGGGATGATGTAGGCGCCGTAGCTCACGCCGCCGATGTCGCCCATGCGCGAGCCAATGGCCGAGCCGAACACAATGAAGTACAGCGAGGTGGTGAGCACCGGCGCGATGATGCTTTGCGCCCAGGTGCGCAGGGCGCGGTTCATCTCGAAGCGGTAAATGGCGCGCACGCCGTGGATGTTGAAACTCATGCGGCCACCTTGGGTGAAACAGAAGCGGTTTGTGGCGCGTTGACCAGGCCGACGAAGATTTCCTCCAGCGAGCTCTCGCTGGAGCGCAGGTCCTTGAAGTGGATGCCCGTTGCGCCCAGCGCAGCCAGCAGTTCGGCAATGCCGGTGTCGTCTTTTTGCACGTCAAAGCTGTAGGTGAGCGTCAGGCCGTCTGCGCTCAGGCTCAGTGGCCAGTGCGCCAGCGCGGCGGGCACGGCGGCCAGGGGTTGCTGCAGGGTGAGCGCCAGCTGCTTCTGGCCCAGTTGGCGCATGAGCGTGGTTTTTTCTTCCACCACGATGAGTTCACCCTGGCGAATCACGCCAATGCGGTCGGCCATGTCTTCGGCTTCTTCAATGTAGTGCGTGGTCAGAATGATGGTGGTGCCCGCTTCGCGCAGCGCGCGCACCATGCGCCACATATCGTGCCGCAGCTCCACGTCCACGCCCGCGCTGGGCTCGTCCAGAAACAAGATTTTGGGCTCGTGCGACAGCGCCTTGGCAATCAGCACGCGGCGCTTCATGCCGCCCGAGAGCGCCAGAATCTTGCTGTCTTTCTTGTCCCAGAGCGACAGGTCTTTCAGAATCTTCTCGATGTAGGCCGGGTTGGGTGGTTTGCCAAACAGGCCCCGGCTGAAGTTCACCGTGGCCCACACGGTTTCAAACGAATCGGTGTGCAGCTCTTGCGGCACCAGGCCGATGATGCTGCGCGCGGCGCGGTAGTCGCGCACGGTGTCAAAGCCGTCGGCCTGCACCGTGCCCTGGGTGGCGTTGGTCATGCCGCAGATGACGCTGATGAGCGTGGTTTTTCCGGCGCCGTTGGGGCCGAGCAGGGCAAAGATTTCGCCGCGGTGGATGTCCAGGTGGACCTGTTTGAGCGCCTGAAAACCACCGGCGTAGGTTTTGCTGACGCCGCGCACGCGCACGATGGCGTCGGGTGGGCTGGCTGAGGAAGAGGGGGCTGAAGATGAAAACATGCCCACATTGTCCGCTTGTGGGCCCAACCCCGTGGGAGCGGCGGCTATGCGCGTTCAGGCCCAGCTGTTGCCCGGGTCAGGGTGCTTCGGTGTCGCCCTGGCCCGTGTGCTCGGCTTTGGCCTGCGCCAACATGCGTTCAAACAGGCCGATGAGTTGCGTCTGCTCTTCGGGCGTGAGGCAACGCATCAGCGCCTGGTTGCGCTGTTCCATCAGTGCCATCAGCTTGCGCCACACCGGTTTGCCTTTGGCCGTGAGCGCCAGAATGACGCTGCGCCCGTCCACCAGGTTGTGGGTCTTGATGACCAGCCCTTTGTCCACCAGAGATTGGGCCGCCCGGCTGGCCTGGCCTTTGTCCAGGTTGGCCTCAAAGGCCAGCTGGTTCACGGTGATCTGGGGGAACGAGCCAATGGACGCCAGCGCCCGCGATTCCGACAGCGTGAGCCCACCCTGCGTGAGGTAGAGGCTGTGGCTGGCCAGGTCGTTGAGCTTGCTCAGCGTGTTGAGCCGGTAGGTGAAATACCGCTCCAGCTTGGGTGCGGTGTCGGGTGGGGTAGGGCGCATGGTGGGCCTGGCGGGTGGGGTGGCGGGCAGCTGCTGGCCCCAGTTTAATTGATTGTTTGTGCAACCAAAAAAGGTTTTATAGGCGTTTTTACCTATTTGAAAAATGGTTGTGTGCGCAACTAAGTGAGCCTAAAATCCAGCACCAGACACACGGCATGCCCCGTGTGCGATGCCCTACAGGAGCTCCCCCATGCACCAGCCCACCACCGAACCCCGCCCCAGCATTTACTACACCTACCGGGTGTTCCAGCCCTGGCTGCCATCGGCCCACCCGCCGCAAAGCCGCCATCCGGTGGCCATTGCCGGCTCGGGCCCGGCCGGCATGGTGACGGCGCTGGAGCTGGCGCGCCACGGTGTGCGCAGCGTGGTGCTGACGCCCGAGCTGCAGTTTTCGCAGGGCAGCCGCGCCATTTGTTTCACCCGCCGGTCCATGGAAATCTTGCAGCAGGTGGGCGTGGCCGACCGCATGACCGAGGGCGGCCTGCCCTGGCGCTTTGGCACCTCGTACTACCGGGGCCAGCGCGTGTTCCGCATGGAAGCGCCGCACGACGCCGACGACCGCTTCTTCCCCATCATCAACGTGCAACAGCAGTACATGGAGGAATACCTGCATGACGCCTGCGCGGCCCACCCGCTGATCGACTTTCGCTGGGGCAACAAGGTGACCGCAGTGGCGCAGAAAGATGGCTACGCCGAGGTGCAGGTGGACACACCCGAGGGCGAATACACGCTGCAAGCCGACTGGCTGGTGGCCGCCGACGGGGGCCGTTCCCCCATTCGCACCGCCATGAACCTGCAGATGGAAGGTGCTTCGTACGAAGGCTTTTTCGTCATTGCCGACATCCAGATCGACCTGCCCCTGCCCACCGAGCGTCTGGCGTTTTTTGACCCCGAGTGGAACCCCGGCAACACCATCCTTATGCACCGTGAGCCGCACGGCATCTGGCGGGTGGACTACCAGTTGCCCGCTGGCGAAACGCCGGAAGACGCGCTCAAACCCGAGTCGCTCAAGGCCCGCATCGACGCGCAGCTGAAGATGATCGGCCACGCCGGCACGCCGTGGGAAATGGACTGGTGTTCGGTGTATTCGGCCCGCACGCTCACGCTGCCCGACTATGTGCACGGCAGCGTCATCTTCACCGGCGACGCGGCCCACCTGCTGCCCATTTTTGGCGTGCGCGGGGCCAACACCGCGTGTCAAGATGCGCAGTCGCGGGGCTGGCACCTGGCCTATGGGGTCAAGGGCCTGGCCGGCCCACAGCTGCTGGCCAACCCCAGCGCCGAGCGCGTGGGCGCCGCCCGCGAAATCATTGAAGAAGCCGGCAAAAGCGTGCGTTTCATGGCGCCGCCGGCCGGTGGCTTTGCGTTGTTGCGCAACGCCGTGCTGTCGCTCTCGCTGCAACACGCGTTTGTGCGCCCGCTCTACCACTGGCGCACCTCGCGCCCCCACGAATACACCCATTCGGCCCTGAACAGCCGGGGCGACGACAACGCCTTGTTCACCGACGGCCCGGCCCACGGTGCACCGCCGCGCAACATCTGCCTGGGCGCCGACGACTACCTGCTGGACCACCTGGGCGGCGGCTTTGACCTGCTGTATTTCACCGAGGCCGACGCCGTGCCCGCCGCGCTGCAAGCCGTGGTGGCCCAGGCCCGCGCCCGCGGTGTGGCGCTGCGCGTGACCGCCGTGGGTGCCCGCCAGCCGGTGACCGGGGCCGACCAGACCCTGGCCGACGCCAGCGGCCACTGCCGCCAGCGCTACGGCGTGCGCACCAGCGGCGCCGCCTACCTGCTGCGCCCCGACCAGCATGTCTGCGCCCGCTGGCTCACGCTGGACGCCACCCGCCTGCAAGCCGCCCTGCACAACGCACTGCCCCAGTGAGAGGAACCCGCGCCATGAACACCCACACCCCCCCCGCCGAGCTGCCCATCGAAGGGCTCGAAACCGTGTACGACACCCTGGCCCAGGCCATCGACCAGGCCGGCCCGGAAAAAACCGCGCTGTTTTTGGTCAAACTCGCCCTGCTCAATGCCAACGCGCTGGCCGACGCCGCACTTTTCCAGCACCATGTGCGGTCTGCTTTGCAAGACCTTTGACCCAGGAGACCCCCATGAAGATCGAACGCATTCACCACGTGGCCTACCGCTGCCGCGACGCCAAAGAAACCGTGGAGTGGTACGTCAAGCACCTGAACATGGACTTTGTGCTGGCCATTGCCGAAAACGAGGTGCCGTCCACCAAGGCGCCCGACCCTTACATGCATGTGTTTCTGGACGCCGGCCAGGGCAATGTGCTGGCGTTTTTTGAACTGCCCAACGCACCCGAGATGGGCCGCGACGACAACACCCCGGCCTGGGTGCAACACATCGCTTTCAAGGTGGACAGCATGGCCTCGCTCGAAGCCACCCAGGCCCGCCTGCAGGCCGCCGGCATCGACGTGCTCGGCCCGACCGACCACACCATCTTCAAGTCCATCTACTTCTTCGACCCCAACGGCCACCGCCTGGAACTGTGCGCCGATGTGGGCACGCCCAAAATGCACAGTACCCTGAGCGCGGTGAAGTGGGACATGCTCAACGAATGGGCCGCCACCAAGCGCGCACCCCAACACGCCGCCTGGATGCACGACAAGACCCTGCCCGCGCCGCAATAATCTGGCCCACCTCATTCCGCCCTCTGGAAGAACCCGCCCCCATGACGACCCTGAACGAAACCCACGACCCCGCCCTGCGCAGCTGGGTCGCCTCGGCCAACGCCGCCGGCACCGACTTCCCTTTGCAAAACCTGCCCTTTGCCAGTTTTCGGCGCAGCGCTTCCAGCGAAGCCTTTCGCGGCGGTGTGGCCATTGGCGACCAGATTCTGGACCTGGCCGCCGCCGCGCAGGCCGGCGTGTTCGCCGGCGAGGCGGCCACGGCCGTGCAGGCCGGCGCACAAGACAAGCTCAACGCCCTGATGGCGCTGGGCGCCCCGGCCTGGAGCGCGCTGCGCCTGGCGCTCTCGCGCGCGCTGCGCGAAGGCGCGCCCGAGCAGGCCGCCTTACAGCCCTGCCTGGTGCCGCAGGCCAGCGCCGAATACGGCGTGCCCGCCCGCATTGGCGACTACACCGACTTCTACACCTCGGTCTACCACGCCACCAACATCGGCAAGCAGTTTCGGCCCGACAACCCGCTGCTGCCCAACTACAAGTGGGTGCCCATTGGCTACCACGGCCGCGCCTCCAGCATCGGCGTGTCGGGCCAGCAATTTCACCGCCCCAAAGGCCAGACCATGCCACCGGGCGCCGCCGCACCCAGCCTGGTGCCCAGCCAGCGGCTCGACATTGAGCTGGAACTGGGCATTTTTGTGGGCAGCGGCAACGCCCTGGGCGAGCCCGTGACCATGGCCGAGGCCGAAGACCACGTGTTTGGCCTGTGCCTGCTCAACGACTGGTCGGCGCGCGATATCCAGGGCTGGGAATACCAGCCGCTGGGGCCGTTTTTGTCCAAAAACTTCGCCACCACCGTGTCGCCCTGGGTGGTCACCCTCGAAGCTCTGGCGCCGTACCGCGTGGCCTTCAACCGCCCCGCCGACGATCCGCAGCCGCTGCCCTACCTGGACAGCCCCGCCAACCGCAGCCAGGGCGCGTTGGACATCCAGCTGCAGGTGGGCCTGCAAACGCCGCAGATGCGCGAAGCCGGCCAGCCCGACGCCACCATCTGCCGCACCAGCTACCGCCACGCCTACTGGACGGTGGCGCAAATGGTGACGCACCACACCGTGAACGGCTGCAACCTGCAGCCCGGCGACCTGTTCGGCAGCGGCACGCTGTCAGGCCCCACGCTGGACCAGGCCGGCGCGCTCATTGAGCTGACCACCGGCGGCAAGCACCCGCTTACGCTGCCCAACGGCGAGGCACGCACCTGGCTGCAAGACGGCGACGCGGTGGTGATTCGCGGCTGGTGCGAGCAGGCCGGAGCGGCGCGCATCGGCTTTGGCGCGTGCGTGGGCACGGTGCTGCCTGCGCGCGGTTGAACCCGCAGCGCGGCCCCGCTTCAGCCGCTGTGGCCAGTGGGTTTTGCCCCTTCCCCCTCTGGGGGACGGTTGGGATGGGGGCGGTTTTCGGCGCCACCGCACCGCATGTCAGACCGATGGGTTGCATCCCGGCGCGTTGACTTCCAGCCACGCCAGCGCGTCCACCCGCCAGTGGTGCAGCGCCTCATAAAACCCTTCCCACACGCAGCCGTTGCAGCCGCGTCCGCAGCAACTGGTGGGCTCGGGTGGCGGCGGGCGCACGGCGGTGTCCAGACACAGACCACGCCGCTCGGCCAGGCCGCGCAAGTGGGCGGTGAGTGCGTGCGCCGTGGCCAAGTCGCCCAGCGGCACCAAGCCCGGGTCGTACCGGGTGAAGCGGAG
Source organism: Hydrogenophaga sp. (assembly GCF_030656115.1). GTDB lineage: Bacteria > Pseudomonadota > Gammaproteobacteria > Burkholderiales > Burkholderiaceae_C > Hydrogenophaga. The sequence goes on along the minus strand of NZ_JAUSOO010000103.1, from coordinate 8,499 downwards.
TTGTTCTTTACCGTCAAACACGCCGCGTTCGGCAAACATGGCCGCTGGGCGCACCCACAAGCCCCAACCGCCGTACAGCGCGCGGTACAGCGTCATGCCTTGCAGCGTTTCGCTGCAGCGCACGGTGTCCAGCACCGAATACCAGCCGCCCTTGTAATGGCGGTACAGCCCCGGGGGCGTGGCGTTGAGCGGGGGCAGGTCGTGGTCGGTGGGGGCGGTCATGGCAAATGGGCGCGCTGCTTGGGAATGAAGGCACGGAGTGTGCCAAAGTGCCGGCCCCGGTGGGTATCAGGGGCTGTCGCGTGACGACCGCCGCCGCCAGAGCAGCCACAGCGTGACCGCGATCAGCGCGCCGTAATTCAGCACTTGAAAGTCTGGCCGGTTCCAGGCAATGCCATCAAAACCCCGGTAGGTGAACGGGTACAGCACGGGCGACGGGTAAAAGTCGGCCGAGTGCGTGAAGACATCGATCGCGATGTGCGACCACCAACCCAGCAAAGGCAGCCACCAGCGCTTGAGCACAGCCCGCAGCGCCAGCGTGACCACCCCGGCCACCACCGCGCTGTGAAAAATACAGTGCAGGTGGTGGGCCAGCCATTCCACCGTGGCCGACATTGGCGGCTCGGCACCCGGCAGCGCCAGGGCGTAGTCGCGCACGGTGCCCCAGCCCCCGGCGCGCTGCAGTTCGCCCAGGGCCACCGGCAGCAGGTGCACCAGGTCGGGCACCACGGCCAGCCCCACCATCAGCCCGATGGTGCGCGGGCTTGGCATGGGGTACCCCGCCCGGGCAGCAACGCCCAGGCCCACGCCCATCCACCACCCATGCGCCACGATATCCATGTCCTGCCATCCTTCCAAACGGGTGCCCATCATCGGCCGGCGGGTGCGGCCCGTCAAACGGCTTGGTAGGTGTGCGATGAAGGTTGGGTGCGGTCACTCGACTTCTGCGACGGGGTTCTTTCGAGGCGCCAAAACCGGCAGTTCACCTGTCAGGATTGCAAGTGACCGGTCGATTGCCTGAACCGGTCGCTCGGCGGGGCGCGACTGGTCAAGTCCCGAGAATGGTCGCTCAGACCACGTCCCAGTGTTGGCGCGCATAGCGGCCGGGTGGCTGCCCGACGTGGCGGCTGAAGGCCGTGCTGAAGGTGCTGGCCGAGCTGTAGCCCACCCGCTCGGCCACCTCGGCGATGGCCACGCCGCTGCGGCTCAGCAGGTCCTTGGCCAGCGCCATGCGCCACGCCAGCAGGTACTCCATGGGCGGCAGACCGACGGCGCGCGAGAACCGTTCGAAGAACGTCGAACGCGAGAGCGCGGCCTCCTTGGCCAGCGCGTCCACCGTCCAGGTGCGCGCAGGGGCGCCATGCATCAGGCGCAGCCCCACGGCCACCCGCGCATCGGCCAGCCCGCGCAGCAGCCCGGGTGGCGCGCTGTCCCCCGTGGTCGAGCGCAGCGCCTCGATCAGCAGCAGCTCCACCAGCCGGCCCAGCACCAGCTCACGCCCCGGCCGCGTGTCGAGCGACTCTTCCCGGACCAGCTTCACCAGCACCGACAGGCGCTCGATGCCACGCACGTGCAGCAGCACCGGCAGCAGCGACACCAGCAACGCGGCATCGGGGGAGTCGAACTCGAAATAGCCGCCCAGCATGCGCACGTCGGGCGGTCCGGCCTGCCGCCCATGGCGCAGCTCGGCCGCCGATCCCTGCGTGTCCTTCGGGTCCAGGAACACCGGCACCGCGGGCTCCAGGCCCGAGAGCGTGAAACCGGGCGTGGCCGGCATCAGCACGAAGTCACCCGCTTCCAGGGTGACCGGCGCCTGCTGGTCCACCGCGAGCACGCATTCGCCCTCCAGCATCGTGCAGAAGCTCGGCTGGCCGAAGGCCGAATAGCGCACCGCCCAGGCGCCCGCGCCGCTGATCACCTTGGAGAACACCGCGCGCGGTCGCATCAGCGCAATGACTTCGGCGAGAGGATCGATCATGGCCGGACTCCTGCAAATGAAATGTGGACTGTTGATTGTAGTAAATCCGGTTTCTGGCCGGTATCGTTGCGCCATCCCTCAACCAAACCACCAGGAGTTTTGACATGAAAACCGTTCTGATCACCGGCTGCTCTTCCGGCTATGGCCTCGAAACTGCCCGCCATTTCCACGCCCAAGGCTGGAGGGTGTTGGCCACCATGCGCACCCCGCGCGCCGACCTGCTGCCGTCGTCTTCGAACTTGCAGGTGTTGCCGCTGGACGTGACCCGGCCCGAGAGCATCGCCCGCACGCTGGAAGCCGCAGGCCCCATTGATGTGCTGGTGAACAACGCCGGCCTCGGCCTTTTCGGTGCGTTCGAGGCCACGCCCATGGCAACGGTGCGCGACATTTTTGAGACCAACACCTTCGGCACCATGGCCATGACCCAGGCCGTGCTGCCGCAATTTCGCGCCCGCCGCGCCGGCCTGGTGGTGAACGTGACCTCCAGCGCCACGCTCGCCCCCATGCCGCTGGTGGCGGCCTACACCGCCAGCAAGGCCGCCATCGAAGGGTTCACCGCTTCGCTGGCGTTTGAGCTGGAGGCCTTCAACGTGCGCGTGAAGCTCGTCCAGCCGGGCTATGCGCCCACCACCCGGTTCACGGCCAACGGCGCCGAGCGCATGCAGGGGTTGATTCCGGAGGCCTATGCGTCTTACGCCCAATCCATCTTCGCCACGCTGGGACAGCCCGCCGCCGTCACGAGCGAACGGGACGTGGCCGAAGCCGTCTGGCTGGCCGCGAACGACGCGACGCCTCAGCTGCGCTATCCGGCCGGCGCCGATGCGGTGGCGCTGGCAGCCCGCGAACACAGCGCCGCCTTGTGATGCCCGAGCCAGTCGCCATGAAAACCAGACTGAAAGCCCATGCCCTGTGGGCAACCCCCGTCGTGGCGTTGCTGCTGACGATGGGCTGCGCCGCCACCGGGCAACCTGCGCCTGCTGACCTGCAACCGCAAACGTTGTCCGACGTGCAGCGCACGGCGCCGGCCCGCGGGCAGCGCCCCACGGTCGCGCTCGCCTTGGGTGGCGGTGGGCTGCGCGGGTTCGCACATGTGGGCGCCTTGCGGGCGCTCGAAGAAGCCGGCATGCGCCCCGACATCGTGGTCGGTACGTCGGCCGGCTCCGTGGTGGGCGCGGCCTACGCCAGCGGCATGAGCGTTGAGCAGATCCAGCAGGCCGCACTCGGCGTGAAGGTGTCGTCCTTGCTCGACTTCACCTGGCAAGCCGGCGGTTTCATCCGGGGCGACCAGCTCGCGAACTGGGCCAACGCCCTCATCGGCGCCACCCGGATCGAAGACTTCCCTATCCGCTTCGCCGCCGTCGCCACCGACCTGCAGAGCGCGCAGCCCATGCTGCTGGACAACGGCTCGGCCGGGCGGGTCATACAGGCGTCTTCCGCCGTGCCGGGGATGCAGGTGCCGGTGGCCTACCCCGGCGGGCACCTGATCGACGGCGGCATCACCAGCCTGGTGCCGGTGCGGTTCGCGCGGGCCATGGGCGCTGACGTCGTTGTCGCGGTCGACATCTATTGCCGGAGCCCCCGGGCCACCGCTGTGAACGTGCCGGCCGTGCTCGGCAAAGTCATGCAATCGCAAAGCTGCCTGATCGCGGCGCCGGAAATGGCGGAGGCCGACGTCTTGGTCGCCCCCGTTGTGGCGGTTCCGGGCATGTCCGACCGGGCCTCGCAAGAGCAGGCCATCGAAGCGGGTTACAGGGCCACACACGCGGCCTTGGCAATGTGGCGATCAGAATCGACGTCCGAGTAGCTCCCGGCTTGACAAGGCGCTCGGCCAACGGACATTCCAATACCAAGTGGCAGATTGCATCGGCTACTTGCGACCCTTTCTTTGGCATCAGCCCGTATGACCGGCCGGTCCCCGCATTGGACGAATGGATCAGGCGGCGAATGCGCATGTGATGGTGAGTGGTCAGTGGTGCGGCGGTTGTCGCTGCAGTACTGTCAAGCAGGGTGTCTTTCTCACCAAGCTCCATGGCGCGGGGCCTGCTCAAGCCGGCAGCGTCGGGTGCGGCAGCATGGGCACCACGCCGGGTGGTCGGCTCGCGCTACCGTGGCGCCAGGCGTGTTGCCAGGCGGGCAGGGTTTGGGCAGGCGCTGGCCCCAGCCCGCGCACCACGCAGCCGCCGGCTGCACCGGCTTCGGCCACGGCTTGCAGTTGTGCGGGCGCCAGAATGCCGCCAATGCCCACCACCGGCGCGGGCGCCATGTGCGCCCACCAGGCCAGGTTGTCCAGGCCTTGCGGCAGCCACGGCATGTCTTTGGTGGTGGTGGGCCACACGGGGCCGCTGGCGATCAGGTCGGGTGCCATGGCCGCCGCGCGGCACAGTTCCCACAGGCTGTGCGAGCTCAGGCCGAGCGTCACGCCTTGCGCCCGTGCCGCCTGCAGTTGCGCGCGCTCTTGCGGGGTGAGAGCGAGCAGGTCTTCTTGCCCCAGGTGCAGGGCGCGGGCACCGGCTTGCAGCGCCAGCTGCCAGTGGTCGTTGATCACCAGCACCACACCGGCCGCCTGTGCAGCCCGTTGGCTGCGGGCCACTGCGTCGTGCAGCTGGGCGTGCCAAGCGCCATCGGGCAGGCCCGCCGGGCGCTTCATGCGCAGCTGAAGGGTGTCAACCGGGGGCTGCGCGCGCAGCACCGCTTCGACCCGTTCGGCGCTGTCGACGATGGCGTACACACCGGGGTTGCGCCCGCGTGGTCGGGTCTGCCAGGCGGTGGGCAGGGTGTCGTCCAGCGAGAGCTGCGGCAGCAGGTTGGGCTCCAGGGCAAAGCCGCTGCGTGCGATGACCGGCCCCACGCCGCGCCCCACGGCGCGCGCATGGCGCAGCGCAAAGGTGGCGGCCATCTTGGCCAGCACGGCCGCGTCGGCCGGCACCCAGCCCAGCGCCAGTGCGGCGGCCAGGGCCGACGCAAAGGTGCAGCCGGTGCCGTGGTTGTGCGGCGTGGTCTCGCGCGGCAGGCTGAGCCAGCCCTGTGCCTGCGGTGTGTCCAGCCAGTCGAGCGACAGGCTGGCGTGGTGGCTGAGCCGGGCCGCGTCGCCGCCGGTGATGACCACGGCCCCGCAGCCCAGTGCGCGCAGCGCCCGCGCCTGGGCGGGAATGCCCTCGGGCGCCGCGTGGCCCAGCAAGGCCACGGCCTCGCTCTGGTTGGGCGTGATCACGGTGGCGCGGGGCAGCAGCCAATCGCGGTAGGCGCTCAGCAGCTCGGCGCTGGCCAGCGCGGCGCCGGTGCTGGCGCGCAGCACCGGGTCCACCACCAGGGCCAGCGGGCCTTGTTCGCGCAGCCGGTCCACGAAGCGGGCGAGCACGCGCACGTTGTCGGCACTGCCCAGCAGCCCGGTCTTGATCGCGCGCGGCGGCATGTCGGCGGCCAGGGTGTCCAGCTGGGTCTGCAACACGGCGGGCGGCGTGGCCTCGATATGCGTGACCTCGGTGGTGCTTTGCGCGGTGATGCCGGCCACCACGGTGCAGCAGTGCACACCCAGTGCGTCGGCCGCGCGCTGGTCGGCCGCCAGGCCGGCGCCGCCACCGCTGTCGGTGCCGGCGACGCTCCAGATGATGGGGGTCATGGTGTGGGTCCAATCAGAAAGGGGTGCCCGCTGACCGGGGTGGAGGCCACCGCCATGTCTTGCGGCGCCATCACACCGGCCTCGTAGGCCGCACGCCCCGCCTCAACGGCCAGACCGAAGGCGCGCGCCATGCGCGCCGGGTCCACCGCTTGCGCCACGGCCGAGTTCAGCAGCACGGCATCAAAGCCCAGCTCCATCGCGGCGGCGGCGTGTGACGGCGCGCCAATGCCGGCGTCCACCACCAGCGGCACGCCGGGCAAGCGGGCGCGCAGGGTGCGCAGCGCAAAGGGGTTGATGAGCCCCTGGCCGGAGCCAATGGGCGCGCCCCAGGGCATGAGCACTTCGCAGCCCGCGTCCAGCAGGCGCTGGCAGGTGACGAGGTCGTCGGTGCAGTAGGGGAACACGGCAAAGCCGTCTTTCGTGAGCTGCGCCGCGGCCTCCACCGTGCCCCAGGGGTCGGGCTGCAGGGTGTGTTCGTCGCCCACCACTTCGAGCTTGATCCAGTGCGTGCCATACAGCTCGCGCGCCATGTGCGCCAGCGTGATCGCTTCGCGCGCCGTGCGGCAGCCGGCGGTGTTGGGCAGCAGCTGCGCGCCGCGCTCTTTCATGGCGGTGCGAATGATCTCGATGAAGCCGTTGTCGCCGCCCGATGCGAGCGTGCGCTTGAGACCCACGGTGACCACTTGCGTGCCGCTGGCGGCGATGCTCTGGGCCAACACCTGCGGCGACGGGTAGCCCGCCGTGCCAAGCAGAAAGCGGCTGTTGAGTTCGACGCCGTAGGGCGCCCAGGTTGTTGTGGTTGTGTTCATGGTGTTTATCCGCCCACGATGGCCTGGAAAGTCAGCACGGTGTCGCCGGGTTTCAATGGGGTGGAGGCGCGCAAACCGCGCGGCACGAACGCGCCGTTCACCGCCGTGGCCACCTGGTTGGCGTCCAGGCCTTGCGCGGCCAGCAGGGCGGCGAGCGTCAGACCTTCGGGGCAGGGCAGGGTGTTTTGATTGAAGCGCAGTTGGGCCTCTGGCTTGGAGAGGGTTTCTGGCATGGGCATTCCTTGGGCGAACCAGGGTCAGTGGTTCTGGTGTGATTCAGGCGTTTGCTCGGGCGTGCCCCTCTCCCCAGAGGGGCGAGGGTTGGGGTGAGGGGCTTCGGGTGCACGCGACACGGCATCCCAGCGCGACAACGCGTCCTCCACCAGCGCAGGCGCGAGCAGCCAGCCATGTCGAAACAGCCCGTTGATGCGCAGCAGGCCGGGCTCGGCGTGGGTATGGGGTTCGTTGTCGGGCAGGGCGGGGCGCAGGTTGGCCTCCATGTGCACGATGCGCGCTTCGGCCAGTTCGGGCAGCACACTCTGCGCCGCGGCCATCAGCTCCACCGCGCTGCGCAGGCTCACCGGCGAACGGTCTTCGCTCTCGATCTCGCTGGCGCCCACGATGAACAGATCGCCCGGGCGCGGCACGATGTAAACCCGGTGGCGCGGGTGCAGCAGGCGCACCGGGCGCTGCAGCGTCACGCCGGGGGCGTGCAGCCAGATCACTTCGCCACGAACACCACGCACGGTCATCTCTGCGCCGAGTGCCAGCGCGGAACCGGCTTCGCCGGGCCGCTGCTGGCGCCCCCTTGAGGGGGTGACGCCGCAGGCGGCGCGGGGGTGAGCCGCGTTCACGCCTCGCACGTCAATGGCCAGGTCAAACCGCACCGGTCCTTCCCCCGCCACCTGCAGCGCACCGGCCTCGACACGTTCCACGCGTTCGCCCCAGCACCAGTGCACCTTGGGCGCGTGCACCGCCAGCGCGTTGAGCATGTCGCGCGGCATCACCTGCGCCTCGCCGGGCAGCAGCCAGGCGTGCAGACCGGGTGCCAGCGCGGGCTCCAACGCGGCCAACGCCGCACGGTCCAGCGCCTGCGGCGCGGGCAGATCGGCGGCCAGCGTGGGCGCGGTGTCCAGCCGCGCCAACACGCGGCGCGCCGCGCCCAGGTCGGCGCCATGCGCCAGCATCAGGCTGCCGTGTTGCTCGAACAGCGGCGCGTTGCAACCGTCGGCGCGCAGCGCTTCGGCCACCCCGCGCCACAGCGCCAGCGAGCGCCAGCCCAGGCGCGCGATGGCCGGGCCGGCGTTGTCCAGCTCGGCGATGGGGCTGAGCATGCCGGCGGCGGTGAAGCCCGCCGCATACGGCGATGGCGGGCCGCCGAGCGTGCCCGTGGCCGGCGCCTGCGGGCCCGGCGCCGGGTCGAACACCGTGACGGCGTGCCCTGCCCGCGAGAGCTGCCACGCCAGCAGGCGGCCGAGCACGCCCGCGCCAGCAATGCCGATGCGTGAACGCGGCGTGTCCACGGTTCAGCCCTTCTTGCTGATCGAATCGACCGGCACGTAGAACTCGCCGCCCACCGCCTTGAACTCCGCGCTCTTCTGCGCCATGCCTTCGGCCAGCGCCGCTTCCTCGCTCACGCCCTTGGCGGCGGCGTAGTCGCGCACGTCCTGCGTGATCTTCATGCTGCAGAACTTCGGCCCGCACATGGAGCAGAAGTGCGCTTCCTTGCTGCTGTCCTTGGGCAGGGTTTCGTCGTGGTAATCCTCGGCGGTCTGCGGGTCCAGGCCGAGCGCGAACTGGTCGCGCCAGCGGAACTCGAAACGCGCCTTGCTCATGGCGTCGTCGCGCGCCCGGGCGCCCGGGTGCCCCTTGGCGATGTCGGCCGCGTGGGCCGCGATCTTGTAGGCAATGATCCCCTGCTTCACGTCGTCGCGGTCGGGCAGGCCCAGGTGTTCCTTGGGTGTGACGTAGCAGAGCATGGAGGTGCCCATCCAGCCGATCATGGCCGCGCCCACGGCCGAGGCGATGTGGTCATAGCCCGGCGCGATGTCGATGGTCAGCGGGCCGAGTGTGTAGAACGGCGCCTCGTGGCA
>NZ_JAUSOO010000102.1 GCF_030656115.1 Hydrogenophaga sp. | reverse complement strand
CAAGTGGAACCAGTGGCTGTTTTTGAAGATGCTGGAAAAGGGCATTGCTTACCGCAAGACCCAGGTGGTGAACTGGGACCCGGTGGACCAGACCGTGCTGGCCAACGAGCAGGTGATCGACGGCAAGGGCTGGCGCACCGGCGCGGTGGTGGAGAAGCGCGAGATTCCGGGCTATTACCTGAACATCACGTCGTACGCCGAAGAGCTGCTGGACCATGTGCAGATCGGCAACCCCAAGGCCACGCTCAACGGCTGGCCCGACAAGGTGCGGCTGATGCAGGAAAACTGGATCGGCAAGAGCCAGGGTGTGCGCTTTGCGTTCCCGCACCAAATTACCGACGCCTCGGGCGCGCTGATCGGCGACGGCAAGATGTATGTGTTCACCACGCGCGCCGACACCATCATGGGCGTGACCTTTTGCGCCGTGGCGCCTGAGCATCCCTTGGCTTTGCATGCTGCGGCCAGCAACCCGGCGCTGGCTGCGTTCATTGAAGAATGCAAGAGCGGCGGCACCACCGAAGCCGAGCTGGCCACGCAGGAAAAGAAGGGCATGGCCACCGGCCTGTTCGTTACGCACCCGCTGACCGGCGCGCAAGTTGAAGTGTGGGTGGGCAACTACGTGCTCATGAGCTATGGCGATGGTGCGGTGATGGGTGTGCCCGCGCACGACGAGCGTGACTTTGCCTTTGCGCTCAAGTACGGCATTGAGATCAAGCAGGTGGTGGGGGTTGCTGCTTTGGCTTCGGTGACCCCGTTGGCTGAGCCGGGCGCGGCTGCGGACGGCACGGGACATACCCTTACACCGTCCACAGCCGCACCCGCCTCAGCCAACTCACCGGTGGGCGAGAAGGTGTTTGACGCGACTTGCTGGAGCGACTGGTATGCCGACAAGTCGGGCTCGCTGGTGTGTGTCAACTCCGGTGAACTGGATGGTTTGTCCTACAAAGCCGCGGTGGACCGAGTGGCCGAGCTGCTGGCTGCCCAAGGCTTGGGCGAGAAAAAAACCACTTGGCGTCTGCGCGACTGGGGCGTGAGCCGCCAGCGCTACTGGGGCACCCCCATTCCCATCATCCACTGCGACGAGCACGGTGCGGTGCCCGTGCCCGAGCAAGACCTGCCGGTGGTGCTGCCGCAAGATTGCATCCCCGACGGCTCGGGCAACCCGCTGCACAAGCACGAAGGTTTCCATGCCGGCGTGGTGTGCCCGGTGTGCGGCAAACCCGCGCGGCGCGAGACCGACACCATGGACACCTTCGTGGACTCGTCCTGGTATTTCATGCGCTATTGCGACCCGAGCAACTCCGAAAACATGGTGGCCGGCGGCGCCGACTACTGGATGCCGATGGACCAGTACATCGGCGGTATCGAGCACGCGATTCTGCACCTGCTGTATGCGCGCTTCTGGACCAAGGTGATGCGCGATCTCGGCCTTGTGAAGGTGGACGAGCCCTTCACCCAGCTGCTCACGCAGGGCATGGTGCTCAACCACATCTACAGCCGCCGCACCGCCAAGGGCGGCAAAGATTATTTTTGGCCGCACGACGTGGAGCATGTGCTCGACGACGCCGGCAAGGTGGTGGGCGCCCAGCTGAAGAACCCAGCCACCAGCGGCGATGGCATGTTGCCCGTGGGCACGCCCATCGACTACGAGGGCGTGGGCACCATGTCCAAGTCCAAGAACAACGGCGTGGACCCGCAGGACCTGATCGAGAAATACGGCGCCGACACCGCGCGCCTGTACACCATGTAGTCCGCGCCGCCCGAGGCCACGCTGGAGTGGAACGACGCGGCGGTGGAGGGCAGCTACCGCTTCCTCAAGCGAGTATGGGGCTTTGGTGCCAAAAACGCCGACGCGCTGCGCCAGGCCACAGCCAGCAACCTGTCGGCGGCGGTGTTGCGCCCCGAGGCGAAGAAACTGCGCCGCGAGATGCATCTGGTGCTCAAGCAGGTCAGCTACGACTACGAGCGCATGCAATACAACACCGTGGTGTCGGGTTGCATGAAGCTGCTCAATGCGCTGGACGACTTTGCTTTCGACGGCAGTGCGGGTGACAACGCCTTGCGCTGCGAGGGCGTGTCGCTGCTGCTGCGCATGCTCTACCCCGCGTGCCCACACCTTGCCCATGCGGCGTGGGTTGAGCTGGGTTTTGCGGGCGCCGTGGGTGAACTGCTGGACGCCCCCTGGCCACAGGTCGATGAATCTGCCTTGGTGCAGGACGAAATCGAGCTGGTGCTGCAGATCAATGGCAAGCTGCGCGGCAGCGTGACCGTGCCCGCCAGCGCAGACAAGGCCGCCATTGAAGCCGCCGCGCTGGCCAGCGAAGCCTTCCTCAAGCAGGCCCATGGCGCAGCCCCGAAAAAGGTGGTGGTGGTGCCCGGCCGCTTGGTCAACATCGTGATTTGAGGCGCCACACCATGCATGGCATCCGTCGCGTTTTGTCACGCCGCACCGTGTGGCTGGGCGTCCTTGCCGGGGCGTGCACAGCGGCGCTCTCGGGCTGTGGTTTTGCCTTGCGGGGTGCGCCCAAGTTCGCGTTTGAGTCCGTGCGCTTGCAGGGCAGCGAATCCACACCCGTGGCGCGCGAGCTGCGCCGTGCGCTCGCGGGCGCGGGGCTGCGCGTGTTCACATCGGAGACGCCCATGAGCCCGGAAGGCGACAACGGCCAGGTGGTGATGACCGTGCTGAGCGACCAACGCGAGAAAACCGTGGTGGGCCAAACCGCTGCCGGTCAGGTGCGTGAAATGCAGTTGCGCACGCGCTTCAAATTCCGCCTGGCCACGGCGACAGGCAAGAGCTTGCTGGACGACACCGAGCTGCTGCTGGAGCGCGACATCAGCTTCACCGAAACGGCGGTGCTGGCCAAAGAGGCCGAAGAGGCGCTGCTGTTTCGCAACATGCAAAGCGACATCGTGCAGCAGGTCATGCGCCGCCTGGCCGCTGTGGAAGTGCTTTAAGCACGCTCTGAGCCCAGCCCATGCAAGTTGCCGCGCCCCAACTCGATGCCCAGCTGCAGCGCGGCCTGAAAAGCCTGTACACCCTGCACGGTGACGAGCCGCTGCTGATTCAGGAAGCCGCCGACGCCTTGCGCGCCGTGGCGCGCCAGCAGGGCTACACCGAGCGCACGGTGCACACCGTGGCCGGTGCGCACTTTGACTGGAGCGAGGTGCTGGCCAGCGGTGGCTCGCTCAGCCTGTTTGCCGACAAACAGCTGATCGAAATCCGCATCCCGTCGGGCAAGCCGGGCAAAGACGGCTCGCAGGTGCTGCAGCAGCTGGCGCAGGCTTCGCAAGGCAACGACAGCATGCTCACGCTGGTGATCCTGCCGCGGCTGGACGCCGCCACGCAAAAGGGCGCCTGGTTTGCCGCACTCGACAGCTTTGGCATCACCGTGCGGGTGGACCCGGTGGACCGCAAGGCGCTGCCGCAGTGGATTGCCCAGCGCCTGCAGCAGCAAGGCCAGCGCGTGGCCGCAGGCGAAGAAGGCCAGCGCACGCTGCAGTTTTTTGCCGACCGGGTGGAAGGCAACCTGCTGGCCGCACACCAGGAGATTCAGAAGCTGGCGCTGCTGCACCCAGCCGGTGAGCTGGGCTTTGACCAGGTGGAAGCGGCGGTGCTCAACGTGGCGCGCTACGACGCTTTCAAGCTGGCCGAGGCGGTGCTGGGCGGGCAGAGTCTGCGCGTGCAGCGCATGCTGGACGGCCTGCAGGCCGAGGGCGAGGCGGCGGTGCTGGTGCACTGGGCGCTGGCGGAAGACATCCGCACGCTCAACCGCATTCGCCGGGCCATGGACGCGGGCCGTCCGCTGCCCATGGCCTTGCGCGAAAACCGCGTGTGGGGCGCCAAAGAAAAGCTCATGGAACGCGTGCTGCCGCAGCTGACCACGCCCACCCTCACGCGTTGGCTGCGCGACGCGCACACGGTGGACGGCATCGTCAAAGGCCTGAAGCAGCCCGACTGGCCGGCCGACCCCTGGGTGGCGCTGCAGCAGCTGGCCCTGCGCGTGTCGCAAGGCTGCGCGCTGCGCTGAACCGGCGCAGGCTCAGCCGCTCAGACCACGGCCGACTGGCGCAGCGCGGTCTCTCGGAAATCGCTGGGCGACAGGCCCGCGTGTTCGCGGAACACCCGGCTGAAATGGGCGCCGTTGTTGAAACCCCAGGAAAACGCGATGTCGGTGATGGTGCGTTGCGCCTGGGCGGGGTTTTTCAGGTCGCGCATGCAGGCCTGCAGCCGCCGGCGCAAGATGTAGTGCGCCAGCGTGTCGTCTTCGGCGCTGAAGGCGTTGTGCAGGTGGCGTTTGCTGCAGTTGAGCGACTGCGCGATGCGGTCGATGGACAAACCGGGGTCGCGCAGGTGCTGGCCGATGTGCTCGCGGATGCGGTCGCGAAACGCTTCCAGCTGGGTGGTGGCGCTTTCGCGCCCGGCCAGTTCCTGCAGCGACAGGCGCACCAGCTCAATGATCATTTCTCCCGCGCCGCGGGCGGTGGTGGCGTTCATGGCGGGCAGTTCCTGAAAGGTGTTGCGCATGCTCTCCAGTGCCACGCGTGAAATACCGCTGGCCCCACCCACATGGCGTGCCATCAGCGACTCCAGCCGCAGGCCGCGCTCGACCAGTTGCTCCTTGGGCAGCATCACGATGAGGTGTTCCACCCGCTCCGGGTTGGCAATTTCGTAGCTGCCGGTGGTGTCGTAAATGGCCCAGCCACCGGGCTTGACCCAGGTCTGTCGGCCCTGCTGTTCCACCGCTGCGCTGCCCTGCCAGGGGGCCACGATTTTCAGGTAACTGGTGTCGCTGGTGCGTGCCAGGCGGGGGCTGCGCAACACGCGGTGGCGGTTGGCTTCGAGTTTGGTCATCACCACGTCGCCCGCTTGCGATGCGCTCATGTGACCGTCGAAACCGGTGTCGCCGTACAGGTCGGATTCCAGGCCGCCGAAATGTGTCCAGACCCAGTTGCGCCAGGCCGCAGCGCGCTCGCCAGGGGCGACGGCGTCGGTGGTCATCAGGGGCGCGGGTTGCATGGGCGGTTTTTGGCTTGGGGTATGGATGCGAAATTATGGGCGGTACCCGGAGCCCATGGTGTGCGGATGGTTGAGGGTTATCCCGCATCCGTGTGCACGTTCAGACAAGTCGCTTGTGCGCAACCAGCACAGCGACGGGAGGAGGGGCTGCCTAGTATCCAAAGGTCTGTATTTCGTACACCACAGGAGACACAACATGGTTCAAGCCAATCGCCGTCTGGTCATCAAGAGCGCCGCCGCTGCGGTGGGCGCCATGTCCTTCGCCCCTCAGCTCATGGCGCAGTCCGCGCCGGTGCGCATCGGCTATTCGATGTCGCGCACCGGCCCCTGGACGGGTGGCGCGCAGGTGAGCCAGGAGCCCAACTACCTGCTCTGGGCCGAGCAGCAGAACGCGGCAGGTGGCCTGGATGTGAAAGGCGTCAAGCGCCCCATCGAGCTCATCAGCAGCGACGATCGCAGCGACACCGAGACCGTGGTGCGCACCTACGAAAAACTCAGGGGCAGCGACAAGGTCGACCTGGTGCTGCCGCCCTGGGGCTCCAACGCCAACTTCGCCGTGGCGCCGCTCGCCAACCGCTTTCAATACCCGTTTCTCGCACCCACCGCGCTGTCGCGCCGCCTGGTCGAGATGCGACTGCCGTACTTCTTCCTGCTGCTGCAGCAACCCGCGCCCATGACCAACGCGCTGGTCGACATGCTCAAGGCCAACGGCGTGAAAACCGTGGCGCTGATTTACGTGGACGACCTGTTCGGCCTGGAGAACTTTGCGGCGTTCAAGGTGGCGCTGCGGGGCAGCGGCATCACGCTGGTGGAAGACAAGAGCTACCCCGGTGGCGTGAAAGACCTGTCGCCCGTGCTGCGCTCCATGAAGGACAAGAACCCCGACGCCTTCGTGGGCTTCACCTACCCGCCCGACACCATCCTGGCCAGCCGCCAGGCCAAGGAAGTGGGCTTCAACCC
>NZ_JAUSOO010000096.1 GCF_030656115.1 Hydrogenophaga sp. | reverse complement strand
CAAGCACCTGCTGATCCAGATGCACAGTGGCGCCAGTGACGACAACGACGAACACGTCGACACCATCGCACGCCTCACCGAACTCGCGCGCAACTCCTACTCAGCCGCATTCCGCAGCCACACCGGGCGCTGGGAGCCACTGCCCGGCACCGGCGATCTCGCCACGGTCGCCGACGGGGTCGTCTCTCTGCTCGGCTCTTATCTCGAATCCAATACGTAAAGCTATTTACAGGATGTTGTGCCAGCAGCTTTTGCATGCCGCCGGGCAGTGGGCGCACGCTGACCTTCAACATCTGCCCACGGTAGTCTTCTCGACTACCAACGCAGAGCCGCCGTGTGAACGGGTGCGCTCCATAGTGAAGACAGTTCGTCGTCAAACAGCGATACCGTTATCGAACCACCGGGGGTGTCCAACGAGGTGGCGTGGTTCCCGACCAGCGAGCGCTGAACGATCAGACCACGTTCCTTCAACTGCTTGGCTGCCGCATTGAACAACACATACAGCTCGACCAGAGGCGTTGCGCCGAAGCCATTGATGCACAACAGCACGCGCTGGCCAAGCTGTGGCTTGAGGTCGGCGAGGATGGTGTCCAGCATCCGGGTCGCCAGGGCGTCGACCGCTAGCATCGGGATTCGCTGCCGTCCCGGTTCCCCGTGCAGCCCGACGCCGAACTCGATTTCGTCTGCACCGATCTCGAAGGTAGGTGCGCCCGTGATCGGGTCCATGCAGCCCTGGAACGACACGCCGACGGAGGCCGTCTTTGCGTTGATGCGGTTGCCAACGGCTTTGCATTCGCTCAGGCTGGCGCCCGCCGCTGCCGCTGCCCCCACGATCTTTTGCACGATCATGGTCCCGGCCGCTCCACGACGCCCCACCGAGTGGGGCGAGCTGTCCACCGAGGCGTCGTCGTCCACCACCACAGTGGCACATTCAAAGTCCAGCATGTCGAGCGCGGTCTCGAAGTTCAGCAGGTCACCCCGGTAGTTCTTGACGATGAAGAGGCAACCAGCGCCCTGCTCGGCGGACTGGGCCGCCGCCAGGATTTGGTCGGGTGTGCAAGAAGTGAAGATCTCGCCTGGGCAGGCCGCTGCCAGCATGCCATGGCCCACATAGCCTACGTCCAGCGGTTCATGGCCAGAGCCACCGCCGGAGATGACGGCCACCCGTCCCTGCGCGCTGTCGCGCCGAATCACATAGGTCGGGTCGAAATGCACACGGAGGATGTCTGCATGGACCTCGGCAAGACCTTTCAAAGACTCGTGCACGAAGCTATGGGTGCTGTTCTTGAACTTCTTCATGGGTGTCTGTCGAGGCGGCAGGCGGTTGACGGGACGGGACTGTGGTCCATGTTGCAACTTTCGGGGCGGGGCTTCAAGCGAGGTTTTCCGGGGTGAGGATCTCGACGCGCGGGTTGCTGACCGACAAGGCACCGCGCACGCCTTCGCACAGGTCGCGCAGCACCTTGGCCGCCGTGTTCACCGCGTAGTGCACGTCCTGGTGCAGCACATAGGTAACGCCATGCGACATGAGCAACGGTCGGTTGACCTCCAGCAGGTCGTGGATGGCGACGGTCAGCCGCGTGTCGTAGCCCAGATCGGTCAGGGCGCGGCTCAGGCCAAACGAGCCCGGCCCCACGCTGTACACCGCGTGCAAGGAGGCCGCTGACGCCGCTGCCGGCACGTGCTGACTCACGAACCGGCGTGTGTCGTCTTCGGTCTCGGGCATGTCGCTGAAACGGACCAGGTCGATGTGCGCGCCGCGCTCCTGCAACACCTGCTCAAAGCCCACCACGCGGTCGATCTCGAAGGCGTAGCGGGTCTGGGGCGAGAGCAACGCACAGCGGGGCGAGGCGATGTGCGCCAGCTCACGGCCGATCAGCAGGCCCGCCGTGCGGCCAGCCGCCTTGTTGTCGGCGCCGATGTAGGTCTCGCGCAGCGAGCCGGCCACGTCTGAAAACAACGTGACGACGTGGATGCCGCTGCGCACCAGCTCATTGACCGCCAGCTTGACCGCCGGCACGTCCGGGGCGAGCAGGGCAATGCCATCGACGTCGGTGAGCTTGGCCAGCTGGGCGGCGAAGGCGTTGCCGTCGTGCGCCGGGATGCGGTGTGTCAGCTCGGCGATGTGTTTGTGGCGGAAGTCGCCGGCCGACTGCGCGATCACCCGGTCCACCAAGTCAAAGAAACCGCGCCGGGCCGCTGGCAACACGAACGCGAACTTGAAACTCTGGCTGGCCCGGGGGCGGCCGCGCACGGGGCTTATTGCACCCAGGGATTCCATCGCGTTGCGCACCCGCTCCACCGTGGCTTGCCCGACGCCGGGGCGGTTGTTCAGTACGCGATCCACCGTCGCTGTGCTCACGCCAGCGGCCTCGGCAATTTGAGGGATCGTGAAGGTGGATGCCATGGGTCCTCGTGCTTGATTGCTTTTTTGATGGAGTCATCCATCAGACAGATGGCCACAAGCATAGCGTTGACCAAGGTGCGATCTCGAGGTTTTTGCCAGATCTGGGTTGGAAGTGGGGGTGAATGAAGGGTAAACCCTCAATTCTTGGGGAGTGGGACCGCCCACTTAGGGTTTGCCATGAGTGATTTATTGATTGATTTATTTATCATTCGCATCACGTCATCGAATCAGCGCCGGCATCGACATGCAGCCCGCGCCAACCCCCGTTCGAGGCGCCCCTGTGGCGATGCCACTTCAACCCGGAGACACAACAAACATGAACCTGAAACCGAAACTGTTGGCGGCCGTGGCCGCTGTGGCGATGGGCATGAGCGCCAGCAGCGCATTCGCCCAGCAAAAGCAACTCACCCTGTGCTGGGCCGCCTGGGACCCAGCCAACGCGCTGGTCGAACTCTCGAAGGACTTCACCGCCAAGTCCGGCGTGCAGATGAAGTTCGAGTTCGTGCCATGGCCCAACTTTGCGCAGCGCATGCTCAACGAGCTGAACTCCAAGGGCAAGCTGTGCGACCTGATGATTGGCGACAGCCAGTGGATCGGCTCGGCCGCCACCGAAGGCCACTACGTCAAGCTCAACGACTTCTTCGACAAGAACAGCATCAAGATGGCGGACTTCATGCCCGCCACCGTTGAGGGCTACACCACCTGGCCCAAGGGCAGCAAGAACTACTACGCGCTGCCCGCCATGGGCGACGCCGTGGCCTGGACCTACCGCAAGGACTGGTTCGCTCGCGCCGATCTGCAACAGGAATTCAAGGCCAAACACGGCCGCGACCTGGCGCCCCCCCAAACCTGGGACGAACTCAAGCAGATCGGCCAGTTCTTCCAGGGCCGCACCATCGACGGCAAGAAGGTCTACGGTGCAGCGCTCTACACCGAGCGTGGCTCCGAGGGCATCACCATGGGCGTGACCAACACCATGTACGCCAACGGCATGCGCTACGACAACCCCGCCAAGCCCTACGACCTCAAGGGCTACATCAACGGTCCTGAGGCTGTGGCGGGCCTGAAGTTCTACAAGGAGTTGTTCGACTGCTGCACCCCGCCCGGGCACACCAACGCCTACATGACCGAGAACCTGGACGCCTACAAGTCGGGTCAGGTGGCGATGCAGATGAACTTCATCGCCTTCTTCCCCGGCATCAACAAAGATCCGGCGGTGGGCGGGGAGAAAACCGGCTTCTTCCCGATGCCGATGGCCAAGATCGCAGCTGCCCAACTCGGCGGACAGGGCATCTCGGTGGTGAACTACTCGGCCAAGAAAGACCTGGCACTGGAGTACATCAAGTGGTTCGCGCAACCCGCGATCCAGCAGAAATGGTGGGACGCCGGCGGCGCCAGCGCTCACAAGGCGGTGCTCGACAAGCCCGGGTTCGAGAAGAGCGCGGCCTACGCCCCGGTGTACCTGGACTCCATGAAGATCGTCAAAGACTTCTGGCAGGAACCCTCGTACGCCCAGCTGCTGCTGGCGATGCAAAAGCGCACGCACGACTACGTGATCGCTGGCAAGGGCACGCCGCAAGAGGCACTGAACGCGCTGGAAAAAGACTGGACCGAAATCTTCAAAGAGGACGGAAAAGTCAAGTGAGCATGACCGCGCGGGCGCAAGCCCGCGCTCCCAGCCCGGGTGCGCGTCACCCGGGCGGTTCATCCCCACACCAGAGTTCACCATGAGCCCCACCGTTCACCCCCAGCAGGGCCTCTCAGACAAGGCGCTCGCCTGGATCTTTGTCACGCCCACCATCCTGTTGCTGCTGGCGTTCAACATTTTTCCGCTGATCTGGACGATCTACCTGTCGTTCACCAACTACCGCGCCAACCGCCCGGGCGCCGAGGTGGTCTCGGTTGGCATCGACAACTACCAGCGCGTGCTCAACAGCGAAGCCATCTGGGAAAGCATGCGCGCCACGGCGGGCTTTCTGTGTGCGTCGATCACGCTGCAGATCCTGCTGGGCTTCGGCCTTGCGCTGCTGCTCAACCGCAAGTTCCGCTCGCACAGCTTCTGGAGCACCGCCATTCTGCTGCCCATGATGCTGGCGCCTGCGGTGGTGGGCACCTTCTGGAAGTATTTCTTCGAGCCGCAATACGGCATCTTCAACTACATCGTCAACTTCTTTGGCGATTTCGGCAGCTTCACCATGCTGGGCGACACGGCGCTCGCGCCCTGGGCCATCGTGCTGGTGGACACCTGGATGTGGACGCCCTATGTGATGTTGCTGTTGCTCGCCGGGTTGCGCTCCATACCGCCCTACCTGTACGAAGCGGCCGAGATCGACCGCGCCTCGGAGTGGACCAAGTTCTGGCGCATCACGCTGCCCATGGTGCTGCCCTTCATCGTGCTGGCCGTGCTGTTCCGCGCCATCGAGAACTTCAAGATGTTCGACCTGGTGGACCAGCTCACCAACGGCGGCCCCGGCTCGGTGACCGAGTTGGCCTCCATCACGCTCAAACGCGAAGCCTTCGAGAAGTGGCGCACCGGCTTCAGCTCGGCGCTCGCCATCATCATGTTCGTCGCCATCTACGGCATGTCGCTGGTGACGGTTCGATTCCTTGAACGGGTGAAACAGCGATGAACCGACCCATCCACAGTCCCATGGACCCCTCGCCGCGCTCGCGCCTGATCGCGGCCGTGCTGGTGATCACCTACGCGGTGCTCTCGCTGATCCCACTCGCGTGGATCTTCATGACCAGCGTGCGCACGCCGGAAGACGCCATTGCCTACCCGCCCAAAGTGATCGCCGCGCCCTCGGCGGTGGGCTTCGTCAACCTGTTCACCACGCGCTCGCGCGTCTCGGCCGATGAGCTGGCCGCGCTGCCGCCCCCCGCCAACTGGGTGGAGCGCACGGTGCGCGAACAGCAGATGATTTTGTCGGGACCGTCGCGCTTCATGGACCGCTACACCAACTCGCTGGTCATCGGTTTCGGCTCCACCATCCTCTCGATCATCCTGGGCACGCTCGCGGCCTACGCCTTCTCGCGCTTTCGCGTGCCGGGCAAGGACGACTGGCTGTTCTTCATCCTCTCCACGCGGATGATGCCGCCGATCGCGGTGGCCATTCCGGTCTACCTGATGTTCCGCGAGCTGGGCCTGAACGACACCCACACCGGCCTCATCCTGCTCTACACGGTGGTCAACCTCTCGCTGTCGGTCTGGCTGCTCAAAGGTTTCATGGACGAGATCCCGCGGGAGTACGAAGAGGCCGCGATGGTGGACGGCTACACCCGCTGGCAGGCCTTCGTGAAGGTGGTGCTGCCGCAGGCCGCCACCGGCATCGCCACCACCGCCATCTTCTGCCTCATCTTTGCCTGGAACGAGTACGCCTTCGCGCTGCTGCTCACCAGCGGCAACGCGCAGACCGCGCCGCCTTTCATTCCCACCATCATCGGCGAGGGTGGCCTGGACTGGCCCGCCATGGCGGCCGGCACCACGCTGTTCCTGCTGCCGGTGCTGTTCTTCACCGTCCTGCTGCGCAAACACCTGCTGCGCGGCGTCACCTTCGGAGCCATTCGCAAATGAACGCCTCACCCCAACCCGCCAAACGCTGGTACCGAAGGGGCCCGTGGGAGGCCGGCACCATGGCCCTCATCGCGCTCGGACTGGTCATGCTCATGCAGCCTTTCTCGCTCGACGTGTACTCCTACGGTTTCGTGGTGTTGCTGGCCGGTGTGCTCGGCTACTCCGTGGCCGGCAAACTGCCGCAGGCCTGAACACCATGGCCCAGATACAGATCAAGAACCTGCAGAAGACGTTCAGCGACTTCACGGCGGTCAAGAACTCGTCGCTGATCCTGGAAGACGGCAAGTTCGTCGTCTTGCTCGGCCCCAGCGGCTGCGGCAAAACCACCACCCTGCGCATGATCGCCGGGCTCGAATTCCCCACCGGCGGCCAGATCCTGATCGACCAGGACGATGTCACCTACCGGCGGCCGCGCGAGCGCGACGTGGCGATGGTGTTCCAGTTGTTTGCGCTCTACCCGCACTTCAACGTGCGCGAGAACCTGGCGTTTCCGCTGAAGAACGAAGGCCTGCCCAAAGCCGAGATCGGCAAGCGCCTGGACGAGGTGGCGGCGATCCTGCGCATCGAGCACCTGATGAACGCCCGCGTCGGCGGCCTCTCGGGCGGTGACCGCCAGCGCGTGGCGCTGGGCCGCGCCATCGTGCGCAAGCCCAAGGCCTTCCTGATGGACGAGCCCTTGGGCACGCTGGATGCCGAGTTCCGCGAGCTCATGTGCGTGGAGCTGCGCAAGCTGCACGACCGCCTGAAGACGACCACCGTGTTCGTCACGCACGACCAGAACGAGGCCATGGCGCTGGCCGACCACATCGTGGTGATGAACCGGGGCGAGATTTTGCAGGCCGACACGCCCGAAGGCATCTACCACTTCCCCAGCTGCATGTTCGTGGCCAGCTTCATCGGGCGCCCGCCCATGAACTTCGTGCCGATCAACGAGGTGGTGCTACAGGGCAGAGACGAGGTCACTGTGGCTGGCGCGTCCATCGAAGTGCCGCGCCTGAACGAGGCGTGTTCGAAAACGGTGCTCGGTATCCGCCCCGAGCACATCCGCCTGAGCGACCACGGCCCGGTGCGGGGCGAGGTCGCACACGTCGAATATTTCGGCTCGCACTGGATCACCGAAGTGATGACCAGCGCCGGCCGCATCAAGGCCGTGGCGCCCAAAGGCGCCGTGCCGGCGGTGGGCTGCCATGTGGGTCTGGGTTTCCAGACCGAGCGCATCGTGATGTTCAACCAGGAGACCGAGTTGCTGCTCGCCAGCGCCACCACCTCCCACCACCAGCAGGGCATGTCTCATGGCTAGCATTTCGATACAAGGCATGACCAAGCGCTTCGGCGCCACCACCGCCGTCGAGGGCCTCGACCTGGCCGTGAACGACAGCGAATTTTTCGTGCTGCTCGGCCCCAGCGGTGCGGGCAAAAGCACCACCCTGCGGCTCATCGCCGGGCTGGAGCAACCCGACGCCGGGCAGATCACCATGGACGGGCAGGACATCTCTGGCCGATTCCCGGCGGCACGCGACTGTGCCTTCGTCTTCCAGCAGTACTCGCTCTATCCGCACCTGAGCGTGTACGACAACATCGCCTTTCCGCTGCGCTCGCCGATGCGCAAGACACCCGAAGCGCAGATCCGAGAGCGCGTGCACGAGGTGGCCACGTTGCTGCACATCGAATCCAAACTGGATCGCAAGGCCACGGCCCTGTCGGGCGGCGAAATGCAGCGCGTGGCCATCGGCCGAGCGCTGGTGCGTTCGCCCAAGGTGTTTCTGATGGACGAGCCGCTGTCTTCCCTCGACGCACGCTTGCGCGAAGAGCTGCGGGTTGAACTCAAGCGCATCCAGAAACGCACCGGATCCACGGTCATCTATGTCACACACGATCAGGTCGAAGCCACCACGCTGGCCGACCGCATCGGCATCCTGGAAGCGGGAAAGATCCAACAGGTCGGCACACCGATCGAGGTCTACGAACAACCGGCCACGCTGCAGGTGGCGCAGCGCCTGGGCTCGCCGGTCATCAATGCCTTGCCAGCGAACTGGACCGGCTTTCGGTCGCCGCGCGGTGCCGTGCACGCCGCCATTCGCCCCGAAGACGTACAGGTCGTCGCCGGCGATGGCGCTTTGGTCTGCCGTGTGATCGAGGCCTCGCTGCTCAAGCACGAGATGGTGGTTGAGCGCGACGGCATTGAAATCCACGTGCACACCGCTCCCGAAGCTGTTTTCCATCCGGGTGACACGGTAACCATCCACTGCGAGCCTGCCCGCTGCCTGTACTTCGACGTCAAGGGACAGCGCATGGACCCGCTCCCCGCGCACCGCCCATCCCATTGAAAGGACTCCCCCATGAACACCCAAGACATCCTCCAATCGATCACCGCCGTGCAGGCCTCGGTGCTGCGCCGCGAACCGGACATTGAAGAGCTGGACCGTGCCATCGGCGACGGCGATCACTTCATCAACGTGCGCCGGGGCTGCGAGGTCATGGTCGAGTTGTCGCCCTCGTTGCAAGGGTTGGCCCCGTCGGATGCGCTCAACCGCATCGGCATGAAGTTGCTGTCGACCATCGGCGGTGCCTCCGGTCCGCTGATCTCCAGCTTCTTCCTGAGCATGGCCTCCTCGCTCAAGGGCATCGACGAACCCGACCGGGCTCAGTTCGCGGCGGCGTTCATGGCCGGTGTAGACGCCATCAAGTCGCGCGGGAAGGCCGATCTGGGCGAGAAGACCATGCTCGACACGCTGATTCCTGTGTCGCGTCTGCTGCTGCGGATGAGTGAGGAAGGCGCCTCGCTCGCCGACCTGTGCGCGGCCGCCAAGCTCGAGGCCACGCAGGGCATGCAGGCCACGCGCGACATGATCGCTACCAAAGGGCGCGCGCACTTTCTGGGTGACCGCGCCATCGGCCACATCGACCCCGGCTCCAAGACCTGCGAAGTCGCGATCCACGCCGTGTGCGACCTCATGACCAGCCGCTGAATCCAGGAGACCGATCATGAAAAAATTCATCAACCACGTGGATGCGGTGCTGCGGGAATCGCTCAGCGGGCTTCAGGCCGCGCACGCCGACATCCTCACCGTGCATTTCGACCCGACCTTCGTGCGCCGTGCAGAACTCAAACCTGACAAGGTGGCGCTGATCTCCGGCGGCGGTACCGGGCACGAACCGCTGCACACGGGCTATGTGGGCCAGGGCATGCTGGATGCGGCCTGCACCGGGCAGGTCTTCACCTCGCCCACACCCGACCAGATGTTGGCCGCCGCCGAGGCGGTGCACACCGGCGCCGGTGTGCTGTTCATCGTGAAGAACTACGCGGGCGACTCGATGAACTTCCAGATGGCTTCCGAAATGCTGGACATTGAAAACGCCACCGTGATCGTGAACGACGATGTGGCGGTTCAGAACTCCACCCACACCACCGGGCGACGTGGCGTGGCCGGCACGCTGGTGGTCGAGAAAATCGTCGGCGCTGCCGCCGAGGCGGGGCTCAACCTGGCGCAATGCAAGGCCATGGGCGACCGCGTGAACCGCGCCACCGCCTCCATGGGTGTGGCCTTCACCAGTTGCACCGTGCCCGCCGCCGGGCGCGCCACCTTCGACATTGGCGACGACGAAATGGAGTTCGGCGTGGGCATCCACGGCGAGCCAGGCCGCCGCCGTGAGCCGGTGCGTCCCGCCCAGTCCATCGTGGACGAACTGCTCGAGTGCATCCTCACCGACCTGAAGCCCGAGCCGGGCGCCGAGGTGCTGCTGCATGTGAACGGTTTCGGTGCCACACCGCTGATGGAGCTGTACCTGCTGCACCATTGCGCGGGCCAGACGCTCGCTGCACGCGGTCTGAAGGTGGTGCGCTCGCTGGTGGGCAACCACACCACCGCGCTTGACATGGCCGGGGCCTCGCTCACCGTGACGGTGATGGACTCCGAGCTGCTGCGTCTTTGGGACGCCCCTGTGCGCACCGCCAGCCTGCGCTGGAACTGAACCATGTCGCCGGATCGTCGCCTGGTGTTGCAAGGGTTGGCCGGAGGTCTTGTGGCTTCAGCATGTGCCAGCGTGTCGGCGGCCGAGACGGCGCTTTCCGGCGAAATCGTCTTGGGTCAATCGGCGCCGTTGTCCGGGGAGCTGGCCAAGACGACCCAGCAGTTCAACCGGGGCGTGCTGGCCTGGCTGAAAGAGGTCAATGAGCGTGGGGGTGTCGCCGGACGATCGCTGCGCTTGCAGAGCCTGGACGATGCCGGTTGGGTGGAGCAAGGAGAGGTCAACGCCAAGTTGCTGATCGCCGAGCACGGCGCTCAGGCGCTGTTCGGGTTCATGGGGGCCAGCGCCAGCCTGTCGTGCGCGCGCATTGCCGACGGGGAAGGCGTGCCATTCGTGGCGGCCGTGACCGGTTCCAGCGCGATCCGCGAGGCGTCGCTGCGAACGACCTTTCTGATGCGCCCGAGCCACCACGATGAGGTGCACCAGGTGGTGAAGCACGGGGCCACGATCGGATACCAGCGCATTCACCTGGTCTTTGACTACAACGCGCAGGGCTTCTCGATCCGACGCAGCTTTGAGGAGGCCTGCCAGCGTTCGGGCATCCCGATCCATCGTTCCGTGTCCATGGCGCGTCTGGACGACGACGTGCCCCAAGCGGTGGAGAAGCTGACCCAGTCTCCATCCGAGGCGATTGTCCTAGCGTGCAACCATGCTGTTTCTGGCGCTTTCATTCAGGGGGCGCGGGCGGCGGGCTACGGGGGTGCTTTCTATGCCCTGTCCACGGTTGACGCCAGCCGGCTGATCGAAAGCATCATGACCCGCGCGGTGGGCGTGAACTTTGTCCAGACGGTTCCCTATCCTTGGTCACGCGCCAGGCGCGTCACAGGAGACTTCCTCTTGTTTGCGCAGCGCCACGCCATCGAGCCCGACTTCGCGTCTGCCGAGGGCTACCTGGCCGCCCGCTGGCTGACCCATGTGGCTCAGCAAACAGGCGGTTCACTTCAAGCCTCGACATTGATACTGGCGTTTCAGAACGCTGCTCCCGTCGAGCTGGGTGGCTTCCGGCTCGCCCTGGAGTCTGGTCCCCGCACCGCCTCTCGGTTCATCGAGCTGGCCACGATCAACCGAGAACTGCGCTTCATCCGATAGCGCATCCTTTTGGTGCCCAGCCGTCTGGTTTCCCGCCCGGCTGGTCTTCCAGTTTCCTGACCCTACCTGTCAAATTCCGTCGCCGACGCTGCTACCCACTCCGCATAAGCAAACGAAGCCCGAACATCGTCCACCAGCCGGTCCATGCGCGCCGGGTCTTCGGTGATGGGCGCAGCCGCTTCGCGCAGCAGAGGTTCCCAGCGCTGCGCCACCAGCCCGGCGGTGTCCGTCAGCCATTGCATGGCTTCGTCGCGGTCCAGGCCCATGCGTTTCGCGGCGTCGGCAAGCCGCGCGATGCCGGTGCCGCAACGGCCATCGGTGCCCGTGGCGAGCAGCAGCAGGGGGCCTTCTTCGATCGGGCGGGGCGGGCTTGTCAGGTTGGGGGTGATGTCGAAGGCGGGCGAGAGGCCCCAGGCCATGCGGTGGCTGTCTTCGGCGTCATCGCTCACGCGGTCGTACAGCAGCCCGGTGTTGCGGGCGTGGTCGTCGGTGTTGCCGACCAGGGCGTTGAAGGCCATGCGTTTCCACAGCTCGGCCAGTTGCGCTTGCAGGCGCTCGGCGTGGTCGGCTGCACGGTCGGGCGCCGTGGGGCGGGTCCAGATGCGCAGGCGGTCGGCCAGGGCCAGGTACGAACGTTCCGGGTCGCCCCGCGTGGCGTCCAGCCGCAGGCGCAGGGCGGTGTGGGCGCTGGCGTAGAGCTTTCGCGTGGGCTTGAAGGGGTCACCGTCGCGGTCAAAGCGGCGGACCATCAACACCTGGTGCGCGCCAAAGGTGTGCAGCTTCACGCCGGCCACGTGCAGGCCGGCCTGTTCGGCCAGGCGCATGGTGACGAATTCGCGCGCGGGCATGGCGGGCCGGTCACCGCGGGCCTGCATCTTTACCAGCCACAGCTGCCCTTCATGCACCAGCGTGGCCTTGGGGCGTTCACCGCCGGCGCTGGTGTCCAGATCGTGGTTGAGGCGGCGCAGGGCGCGGCTGGCGGGTTCGTGGGCATCCAACTCCTGCGTGAGCTGCTGCAGGTCGTCCAGGCTTTTGGGGCGCCACTGCAGTTTGCGTTCGATGTCGTGGCAGGCCTCGATGGCGCCCACGCCGTCGGGCACGCCGCGTTCCAGCAGCTGCAGCGCGTCCAGGTGGTCGCCGTGAATGGCCTTGAGGCGGTCTTCGCCGTAACCGGCGGGCTTGGCATCGCGCACCACGCCGGGCAGGCCGTCGGCACCGAGCACGGCGGTGCCCCGGGACGAGCGCGACAGCCGCAGTTCCACCGGGTCCAGCGCCTGCGCGCCTTCGGTCTGGATGAAGTCCGGGCGGTAGACGAAGCGCGCGCCGACGCCGTGGACCAGTTCGCCCGCACGGGTCGGTTCGTCGCGCCCTGGCAGCCAGACCCAGACCGGCGTGACCACCGTCATGGCCCCCTCAGTTGGCGTTCGGCGTAGGCCAGGGTTTCGGGGTCGTGGCGCGGATCGAGCAGTTGACCCACCTGGCCCAGCAGACCCAGGGCCTGGAGCACCTTCAAGAAGTTGGCCATGGCCACGCCTTCGGCGCCGGCTTCCAGGGCGCGGACGGTGGACGTGGAGACGTCGGCCAGATGGCCCAGCTGTTCCTGCGTCAGCCCGCGCAGTTTGCGGGCCAGCGTGAGCCTCACGCCCAGGTCTTGCAGCGCGCCGCTCACCATCACGGGGGCAGAGCGGGCGGGTGGGGTGCTGCGGGGGGCAGGGGTGGCGCGAAGCATGACAATATTATAGGTGGATTTGTTTTTATCACAACGAAATCAGGTTTGAAAACATCGTCAAGACAACGAAAACACTTATCTCGGTTTGGGTCGAGAGCTTGGATCAGGATGCCGCGCGCCGACGCACCGTCACTTCCTGCGCTCGGGCGTTGCCGCACGAAAACACCCCCACCAACCGTCCACCCACCCCCAGCGCACAAGCCGCCGTCAGTCCACCCGTGATCACCAGATCACCCGCTTCCAGCCGTTGACCAAAAACAGCCAGTTCCCGCGCCAGCCGCGCCACCGCGTCCAGTGGGTGGTCATCCGCGTCAGCGCCCACGCCCTGGCCCAGCGTGCGGTGGCCGTCGCTCAGGCGCACCGCCACGGTGTCGAGCGCCATCAGGTCCAGGTCGAGTGCACGACTTCGAGGCAGGCGTACGCACCTTCCACGGCGGCGGCTACGGTGTGGCGGTCGACGGGCGCGAGCCGCGCGTCGAGGGCGGTGTGCAGGCGCAGCCCGATCTCGGGTTCCACGCGCGGCTGCACCAGGCGGTCGGATACCGCGTCGTCCGAACCGAGCAGCATCCAGTCGGTCAGCGGGCCGACGTTGGGCCGGTCAATGCCCATCTGGCGGTGCATCACCTGGGCCGTGTAGCCCAGCTTCCACCCGATCACCCGTTCACCGGCGGCAATGCGCAGGGCGAGCAGTGCGCGCTGGATGGCGTAGGCGGTGGCGAGTTCGGGCGAGCCGATGGTGGCCTCGGCGTCGAGCGTGCGCCCGGCCTGGCGCGCCGACCAGATCGCTTCGGCACAGCGCGCCACTTCAGGTGGGGGGTCATGCGGTCTCCGTTCTCGCTCTGTCCGGTCGTGAACCTGGGCGGGGCAGTCATGGTAGCCCTTTGAACCCGCTTGTTGGGGCCGTGGCGAAGGCCGCCCGACAGGCGTCAGAAGCGCCGTCCGACCGACAGGGACACCACCAGCGGGTTGAGTCGCACATCGGCCCGCGTTGGGGCGCCGCCGAAGGCCGGCAGCACGCCCGTCGCCTTGGTCTTCAAATAGATCTTTCGCGCGTCGAGCGACACCGACCAGGTCGGGTCGATGGGGAACTCCACGCCGGCCTGCAGCACCGTGCCCCAGGCGCTGCGGGTGTCGAGGTCCTTGATGAAGGCGTCGCGGTTGCGGGTGACGATGGTGTAGTTGATGCCGGCGCCCACATAGGGGCGCACCGGGCCGTCGTCCAGCAGCTTCCAGGTGAGTGATAACACGGCCGGGGCGTAGGTCACCTTGCCCAGCTGGCCGGCGCTGGCCAGGGCGCCCTTGCCGCTGAGCGTGGTCTCGGGCGGAATGCCGGCCAGGAAGCGGGCGGTCAGGCGGTCCGACACGTCATAGGCGAGCTCGATGCCCAGCGTGGTGCTGCCGCTGGCCGAGGCGTCGCCGCCGGGCACCGGGTTGCCGCCGACGCTCACATCGGCTTGGGTGCTGAAGCCGACGTGGGCCGGGCCAAGGCGAACGGTCCAGGGCGAGGTGTCGGCGGCGCTCGCGGCGCCGGCGCTGAGGCACAGCGCGCAGGCGGCCAGGGCGGTCTTGGTGTTCTTCATGGGGGTGTCTCCTCGTTGTATGTCAGACAAAACGGTCGAAGCGGATCTGCCCGAAGGGCACCTGGTGCCGCGCCATCAGCAGGTCTTGCATCGCTTCGATCATGGGCGGCGGACCGGCCATGTAGTGGTCGAATTCGCCGAGGTGCGGCGCGAGCTGGCGCTGAACCTCGGCGTGCACGAAGCCGGTGGCGCCGGCCCAGGCCGATGGGTTGGTCGGGCTGGACAGGACCACCGTGGCCGACAGCCGTTCGCCGGCCAGCGCGAGCAGCTGGTTGGCGGCGCCGAGGTCGCCCTCGTGGCGCAGCCCGAGGAAGAAGTGCACCCGCCGGGCGCTCTGCTCGGCCAGCACGCCGCGCGCGATCGACAGCATCGGCCCCAGGCCGGAGCCGCCGGCCACGCACACCACGTCGCGCGGCGAAGGCCGCAGCCAGGCGTGGCCATAGGGGCCGTCGATGTCCACCGTCGCGCCCACCGGCAGCTCGGCGCACATCACGGCGCTGCCGCGCCCGCCGGGGGTGCGGCGAACGATGAAGCGCCAGTCGCCGCTGCCGTCGTCCAGGTTCGACATGGAGTAGGCGCGCGCGCCGTCGGCGCCCGGCGGGTAGAGCAGGGCGTACTGCCCCGCCAGGAAGCCCGGTGAACGCGGCAGCGTCAGGCGCAGCTCGACCATGTCGTCGCTTATCGTGCGGCGATCGGTCAGCGTGGCGGTCACGCGTTGCGGCGGCACGGCGGGCTGTTCGGCCTCGCCGCCCAGCCGCACCCGGATGCGCGCATCGCCCTGCGGGCGCGACTGGCAGGCCAGGCGCTTGCCGCGCTTGCGGTCGCGTTCCGACAGGCCGGGTGCGCCTTCCCACAGCGTCTGCACCACGCCCTCCAGCAGCTCGAAACGACAGGCACCGCAACCGCCCACGCTGCATTCGTAGGGGAAGGCCAGGCCCGCGCGCAGCGCGGCCCGGAGCAGGGTGTCCTCTTGCGGCCCGGGCTGGAAGCTCGGGCCGTTGTCGATTTCGATGCGGGTGGGCTGGAGCAGTGCGGCGGTCGGCCCGCTCACAGGCCCAGCCCGCGACGGAACTCGCGGGTGGCAGATCGGGCGCGGGCGGCCGCACCGGCGGCGTCGGGCAGGGCGGCGCAGTAGGTGTCGATGGCGGCGTCGGCCAGCGGCTCCCATTTGGCGACCCAGCTCTGCAGCACCGCGCGGTTCTCCGGCTGTTCCAGCGCCATGCGCACCAGGGCTGAGGCCCAGCGACGGTGGCGCTGCGCGTCCAGCAACTGGGCGTCGACCAGCAGGCCGAGCAGGGTGTCGCCGTTGTGGCGGCCGGCGTCGCCCAGGGTGCGCAGCAGGCCTTCTTCGACGGCCGGGCGGATCACCAGGCTGAAGGCGGTGAAGCTCTCGGCCCAGTCCCAGGCCACCAGGGCGGTCTCGACCAGCTTGCGCCAGCCCTGCCAGGCCGGGTCGGTTTCCCAGAAGGCGCGTTCGCCCGTGCCCAGGCCGATGCCGGGGAAGGTCTTGGCCAGCTCGGCGGTGCGGTAGGCGGTGTGGGTCAGCCAGCGCAGCGAGTCGGCGGCCTGGTAGGTGGCGCAGTTGGAGATCGTCGAGGCCGGCGCCATCTGCGTCAGGTAGGCCGAGGCCATCTGCAGCGTGTGGAACAGGTAGCGCGCAGGGGTGTAGAGGCGGGCGAGGCTGCCGGCCCAGGTCTTGTCGAGCATGGCGTCGTGCCCACGCGCGGAGAACTGGTCGAACAGGCCCTGCACATAGGTCTCCTGCCCGTCCTGCTGCAGGTTGTAGGTGCGGTAGACCATCTCGTCCGGGTCGCGGAAGGCGTCCCAGTCGGGGTGTTTCAGCGGCGAGGCGTTGCGGTGCTGCTTGAACCACAACGCCATCGCAAAGTTCGGGTCGAGCTCGAACGGTGCGTCGGGGTTGTCGGTCGAGAAATGCAGGTTGGTGGAAACGATCTCGTATTCGCTGGGCTTGCGGCGGCGACCGGCCAGGTGGCTCCAGGTCTTGAGCGGCTTGAGGACTTCGGGTTGCGACATGGTGTGTCTCCGGTCAGAACGTCTTGTTGAAATAGAAGCGCACCTGCTCTTCGGTGGTCTCGATGCGGCCGGCGAACGAGCCGAGTTCGACCTCGAGCTCAGACATGCGGAAGGGCCGACCCAGCGCGCGCTCCAGCGTCTCGCGGCGCAGGATCAGCTCGCCTTCGCAGTCGATGCGCACATAGGCGACCTTGTCGTCGACGCGGATGGTCTTGTCGGGGTTGTCTTCTTCGGCCGCCTCGATCACGGCGGCGGTCAGCGGGCTGGCGCGCAGCACGGGGCCGACGCGGTTGTTGCGGTAGGCCTCGGCGGTGGTGGTATCGCTCATGGGGTGTCTTTCAGGAATGGGGGCTTCAGGAATGGGCGAACAGCGGCGTCATGCCCTCGACCTGCACCAGCACGTCGTTGCCTTCGATGCGCACCGGGTAGGTCGCCAGCTTGCAGTCGCCGGGGTTCAGGCCCTGGCCGGTGCGGGCGTCGAAGGTCCACTGGTGCGCGCGGCAGGTCAGCACCTTGCCGTCGAACTTGCCTTCGCACAGGGGAATGTCCTGGTGCGGGCAGACGGACTGGAAAGCGCGCACCTCGCCGCCCTCCACGCCGACCAGCAGCACCTCGTGTTCACCGATCTCGACCTCGGTCATCTCGCCTTCCCAGACGTCGTCGAGCGTGCAGACTTTGTGGAACGTCATGTGTGGTCCCTTCAGCTGTCGCAGAAGATGAACTCAAGGGCCTCCATCGGCTTGATGTCGGTCTCGCTGAGCTTGGCCTGGCGCGGGTAGAAACTGTCGCTGCCCTGGCGGCGCACGCGCACCACCTTGTCGGGCCGCGGTGCCACGCGCCGCCCCACCGAGTGGTGGGCGGCGGCAGCAGCCACTTCGTCCATGGTGTTCTCGGTGTCCACCGGAACGAGCTGCAGCACGAAGTCGTACTGGAAGTTGGAAATCACGGGAAAGAGGGCCATGGGTGTCTCCGGGTTCGGTGGGTTCAGGCGGCCTTTTTCTCGGCCCATTTGTCGCGGTAGGCCGCGACCCAGGCGTACTGGTGCGCGTCGTCGCCGATCTCGCCGGGGGCGAGGCTCATGTACTGCAGTGCCCCGCCCAGATTCGGCGGCTGGATGTGGCCGGCCAGGAAGCGGTCGACCAGCGAGAGGTGGTCGCGGTAGCGCACCGGGTCCTGCTGGAACACCCAGCGGTCGATCTCGGAGTTGAAGTGGTAGGTGCGGCCCTTGTAGTCCAGCGGGTAGTCCTTGACGTTCCAGCCCTTGCCGGGGATGGCGCAGATCGGGATCTGGCTCATGTTGCAGACGATGGGCAGCGTCTCCGGGTAGGTCAGCTCGGTGCGGCCGGCCAGCAGGTTGTCGATGATCACGTCCCAGGCCTGGCCGAAGCTGTCGTTCCAGCCGGGGTACTTTTCTTCGAGCCAGTCGCGGCAGTCGGGCGTGACGCCGGCGGCGACGTTCCACCACAGCGTGGGGCGCCAGAACCAGATGCCCATCTGGTAGGCGTGGTGCTGGTAGTCGAACTCGTTGATCATCTGGTCCCAGTACCAGGGCAGGTCCAGGCCCATGTCGAGCAGCGAGCGTTCGAACTGGCCCACGATCCACTCGCGCATGAACTCCTTGAACGACTGCTTGCGGTGGTGCAGCGGCGTGGCGTAGTCCATGGCGGTGCCGGTCAGCAGGCTGAACAGCCGCCAGGCGCGCGCTATCGCGATGTCGACCAGTTTCTGCGCCTCTTCCTTGCGGCCGTTGGCGATCAGGATCTGCAGCGCGGGCCCGCCGATCTGCGCGTGGCGCGACTCGTCGGTCTGGATGCTCGAGATCAGGCTGGAGAAGGTGAAGTCACCGGCCTCGGCCGCGTCGGCCGCCAGACCCAGGAACTGCATGTTGGTGAAGCCGGTCTCGAACGCGAAGGTCAGCATCACCGCGATGTCGGTGGCGCTGCGCGAGAGGAAAAGATCGTCAAAGGCGTGGCGGGCGGCGATGGCACCCCACTCGTTGGTGTGGTACGCCTTGTGGGCCCAGTCGAACTGCCGGTCTTTGGCGCAATAGCTGTGCGGGAAATACAGCTGGATCTGCGCGTGGCGGTTCTCGTCCATCATGCCGAAGGTGGCCATGTTGCGCATGCCCGGGGCACGGCCGAAACGGCACATGCGGGCCTCGGCGCTCATGGCAGCGTACTCGCCCAGTGCGATCGCACCGTAGTGCGATTTCAGGATCGAGAGCCAGCCCGGATCGGCCTCTTCGAACATCCGGCTGCGCTCCAGCGCTGCCTTGACCGAGTAGGCTCCCGCGTCCTTCTCGCGCTGGATCTTGACGTACTCGGGGTAGGACGTCTTGTAGGGTTCGTCGTACGACGTCCACTGTTCCATCGGTACGCCCATCGCACCGGTCATGAGGTCGGGGAAGAGTTCGGAATCGCTGACGTAGGTCGGCGTCCAGTTGGTGGTGCGCGCAATGTCGTACCACTCGCTGCGTTCCAGCAAGGCCATGGTTTGTCTCCAGTCGTTGTTGAAGTGGGTGCTTTCAGGGCCGGTCCGCTTGCGGGACAGAAGGCCGCTGTCACATCAGCAACTGTAGGGAGCACACCGCTCTTGCACCATTGGACTTTGGTTTATTTGGCGCCTAGGGAATTCCCTCGGACCGCCGTCTCCGGGAGCTCTCCAGCCGCGCTGCGCAGACGCTCCAGCATGCCGATCAGCATGGGCACCGAAGTGGCCTGCATCTTCTCCATGAGGTTGTGGCGGTGCACCTTCACCGTAACCTCGCTGATGCCCATGCGGTCGGCGGTCTGCTTGTTGCGCAGGCCCTGCGCGAGCAGGGTGAGCACTTCGTGTTCGCGCGGTGTCAAGGAGGCATGCCGGTCCTTGAGCACCTGGATGGAATCATGTTCGCGCAGCGCGGCTTGGGAGCGCTCCAGCGAGGCCTCGATGGCGTTCAGCAGGTCTTCGTCGCGAAAGGGCTTGGGCAGAAACTCCATGGCACCGGCCTTCATCGCGCGCACGGTCATGGGGATGTCGCCGTGAGCGGTGATGAAGACGATGGGCAGGTGGTGATGCAGAGGCTGCAACTGGCGCTGCAGCTCCAGCCCGCTCAGACCCGGCATGCGCACGTCCAGCACCAGGCACTCGGGCTCGCGCTTCGAGCGCACATAGTGGTTCAGGAAGTCGGTGGCCAGGGCGTAGGTCTCCACGCGCAGACCGAACGAGCGCAGCAGGCTGCTGACCGCCTCGCGCATCGACAGGTCGTCATCGACCACGTGCACCAGGGCGTTGCGTGGACTCACCATGCGCTGTCCTGCGACGCCACGGGTAGACTGAAACTGAAGGTCACGCCCGGCCCGGGGTTGGGCGTGTACCAGAGGCTGCCACCGTGCGATTCGACGATCGAGCGGCTGATGGCCAAGCCCATGCCCATGCCGCCGGCCTTGGTGGTCTGGAAGGCGTCGAGCAACTTGTCCTTGATGGCCGGGGCGATGCCGCTGCCGCTGTCGATCACGTCCACCTGCACCCCGTTGGCTTCCAGGTGGGCCACGATCTGAAGTGTGCCTTGGTGGCCGCCACCACCGCAGGCCATGGCCTCCAGGCCGTTCATCACCAGGTTCAGGATCACCTGCTGCAGCTGGATGCGGTCGGCCAACACCTCGGGCAACGGGGCCGTGTCCAAGTGCACGATGTCGATGTGTCGCGCCTGCGCTTCGCTGCGCACCAGTTCCAGCACGTCACGGATTGCTTCGTTGATGTCGAGCGCCGTGTGCTGGGTTTCGTGGCGTTGCACGAAGCGCCGGATGCGGGTGATCACGTCACCCGCGCGGTTGGCGTCCCGGACGATGCGGCCCAGAGCGGCCTTGGCTTCGGGCTCGTTGGGCGGAGCCGCTTCGAGCCAGCGCAGGCTGGCATGGCCGTTGGCCACGATGGCGGCCAGGGGCTGATTGACTTCGTGCGCGATCGAAGCGGTGAGCTCGCCCAGCGTGCTCACCCGAGCGAACCGGGCCAGCTCACCACGCGCCCGGGTCAGCGACTGTTCGGCGTGCCGCTGCTCGGTGATGTCGGCGGCCACCAGCACCAGCAAGCGCTCATCACCGGGGGCGCCCGGCACCAGCGACACGCTGGTGACGGCCCACACCATGGCGCCGTCCTTGCGCTGGAACCGCCGCTGCACGTGGTGGGTGTCGACCTCGCCGTTGAGCAGGCCCGCCAGACGGCGCAGGGCGGCGGCGCGGTCTTCCACCGGCGTGACCCGTGACAGATGGAGCGCCATCAGCTCGTCGCCGGTGTAGCCCACCATCGTGCGAAACGCCGGGTTGGCCGCCTGGAAGCCGCCACCGGCATCGATCAGGGCGATGCCCACCGGCGCATGCTCGTAAATCGCCCACCAGCGGTGCTCGGAGGCCTGCAGGGCGCGTCGGTTCTCGATCAGGCTGCGGGTCAGTCCGGCCAGGTCGCTGCTCTGAGACAGCAACTCGCGCTGCAGACCGTCGCGGGCCAGCTTCATGGTGGTCAGGTTGCGCACACGCGCACGCAGCTCCTGGGACGAGAACGGTTTGGTCACGTAGTCCTGCGCCGCGCTGGCGAGCAGGCGCGCCCGCAGGGTCGCATCGTCCTTGGCGGACAGCACCAGCACGGGCAGGTCTTTCAGCCCCGGTGTGGCATGCAGGGCATCCACCAGCCTGTCGCCGCCCAGGCGCGGCATCATCAGGTCGGTCACCAGCAGGTCGGGAGGGCAGGCCAGCGCGATCTCGAGGGCGGCCTCGCCGTCGGGCGCCGCGACGACGTTGAATTCGGTGCTCAGCGCATCGCAGACGAAACGCCGCATCTCGGGGTTGTCCTCCACCACCAGGATGCGCGGCGCGCCGGCGGGTGCCCGGTCCATCGGACCTGCTTCGTTGGGCGGGGTGAGCTCGGCCAGCGCGGTGTTGAGGGCAGGCTTCGGGAGCGCGCGCGCCGGTGAAACCGCCGCGTGCAGCGCGACTTCGCCGGGTGGTTCCAGGGGCAGCTCGACCTGGAACAGCGAGCCGCCACCGGCGGCGGCCGTGACCGTGATGGAGCCGTGCATCAGCTCGGTGAACTCCTTGGCAATCGCCAGCCCCAGGCCGGTACCGCCGAAGTTGCGGGTGGTGCCGGTCTGTCCCTGGCGAAAGCGCTCGAAGATCAGCTGTCGCATCTCAGGCGCCACGCCCGGCCCGGAGTCCTGCACCGTGATCAGGCAGCGGTTGTTGCCGGTTCTCTCGAGCGCGCAGCGCACCCGCCCACCCGGTGGCGTGAACTTGAAGGCGTTGGACAGCAGGTTTTGCAGGATGCGCTCGGTCTTGTCCTGGTCAAGGGTGGCGTGCAGCGACGGGGGCGTGGCGATCACATAGCTCAGGTCCAGCTGTGGCGCCACCGCATGAAACTGCTCGGCGTGTTCGCGCACCAGCGCCGCCAGATCGATGCGGGTGTGGTGCAGGTCCATCCGCTGGGCGTCGAGCCTGGCGAGATCCAGCAGATCGTTCACATGCTTGAGCAACGCGGTGGCGTTGCGCTGGATCACGCCAAGCTGGCGCCGCTGCTGCGCCGACAGGTTGGCGCCCGAGGCCAGCAGCTCTTCGGCGGGCCCGAGGATCAGGGCCAGCGGCGTGCGCAGTTCATGGCTGACGTTCGCGAAGAAGTCGTTCTTCTGCTGGTCGAGCAGGCGGATGCGCTCGAGCAGGCTTTCGAGTTCGGCGTTCTTTCGCGCAATCTCGTCCTCGGCGCGTTTCTTTGCGGTGATGTTGCGACCCTCGGCGAGCAGGAAGACCACCTCGCCCCGCTCGTCCTTCACGGGCAGCAGCGAAAAGTCGACCACGATGGTCTCGTCGCCTGCCGCCTGGCCATAGACCTCAAGGTCGCAGCGAATGAACTCGCCGCCCCGGGCGCGGCGGATGAAGTCGCGCTGCAACTCGGTCGTCTCGCGCGACACCTGGAACCAGCGCGCTTCCCAGAAAGGTTTGCCACGGATGTCGGCGAGCGACACGCCGGCGCCTTCGAGCGCGGCCCGGTTGATTTCCAGCGTCCGCCCGTTGGCATCGAGCAGACCGACGAACTGGTACATCGAGTCCAGGACGATGCGGGCGAGTTTCTCCCGCTGCGATTGAAGCGTGTCCGTCTGGTGGAGCGCGACCGAGCCGACCAGGTATTGATCAGATTCCGCGAACAGAGGTGTCATGGACGGGTTGTATCGGGTGAGGGGTAGAAGCAAGGAAACCACTGCCAGGAGCCATCGCTCCTTCGGCGGACAGACACGTTGATCGACCCGGTGTCGCCGGCCGAGAACCGGGCCAACAGACGATCGCCAGGCGCCAGAGGGTGAGCCGCTGTGAGCCCACCGGTGATGACCAGGTCGCCGGGCTCAAGCCGTCGGTCGATGCGCGCCAGTTCTCTGGCGAGGCGAACGAGCGCGTCCAGTGGGTGGCCATCCGCGTCAGCGCCCACGCCATGGTCCAGCGTCTGCGCTCCGTCGGACAACCGGACGCTCACGGTGTCGAGCGCCATCAGGTCCGTCACGGGCAGGCGCGGCCCGACAACGACCTGGCCGGCCGAGGCGTTGTCGGCGGTGTTCTGCGCGAGGTTGAAGCGGTAGCCGGTCCAGGTGGAGTGCACGACTTCGAGGCAGGCGTACGCGCCTTCCACGGCGGCGGCCACGGTGTGGCGGTCAACGGGCGCGCGCCGCGCGTCGAGGGCGGTGTGCAGGCGCAGCCCGATCTCGGGTTCGACCCGGGGCTGCACGAACCGATCCGACACCAGGTCTTCTGACTTGAGCAGCATCCAGTCGGTCAGCGGCCCGATGTTGGGCCGGTCGATGCCCATCTGGCGGCGCATCACCTCGGCCGTGTAGCCCAGCTTCCAGCCGACCACGCGCTCGCCGGCGGCGAGGCGCAGCGCGAGCAGCGCGAGCTGGATGGCGTAGGCGGTGGCGAGTTCGGGCGAGCCGATGGTGGCCTCGGCGTCCAGGGTGAGCCCGGCTTGGCGGGCAGCCCAGATCGCTTCGGCGGACTGGGCCACGGCGCTGGGCACGGTCATGGCGCGGCCCCTAGCGCCCCAGGTCTTCGGCGCTGACCCCGGCGATGCCCCAGTTTTCCTTGGGCATCTCATGTATCCAGACACGAATGGTCTCCCTCTTCGCGTCCGTGGCCTCGTGCGGCGCCTGGGTGACTTGTTCAATCACGGCCTTCTTCTGTTCCGGGGTGCGGCCTTCAAGCATGTAGATTTGTGCAAAGGGCATGGCGTGGACGCTGTCGGTTGGGAAAGACGGTGAAATCAGGACGTTGTCAGGCGGGCGGTCTGAGGTATGAACGGAGAGCGGGCGTTGTCAACCACTTCGAGGTTCCAGCGCCCTTGGGGGGAGTGCGTCCATTGCCCACCCACGGCGGGTGTTGTGCAGACATTCTGGTTCGGATGGCGGTCGCGCCAGTTGACAGGGCCAACAACAGTGTGGACGCGCATCCTGCGCAGGGCATTCCGGATGGCGGCCCGATCTGGTTGCTCGGCGGACCGACCTACTTCCGCAGCCACTTCCATCAACGCGTGGGAGAACCCCAACGTCTGCAACCATGGTCTGCCGGTGTGTGCCTCATATTGCCTGACAAGCGCCGCAGCAGTGGTTCCTGTCAATGACGACTTGAATGGCCAGGCCGGCGACCACCACACCTCGTTCGTCAGGGTCAGGCCTTTCCGGTGTACTTGCTCGACGGTCTCGTGAAAAGGGAAGGCCTTGGCGATGGACGCCATCTCCGGGCGGTAGCCCACCTTTTCGGCGGCCTTGAAGAAGGCAACGGTCACTGGCGGAGGCAATACACCTGTCACCATCCGAATCCCGGTATCCCTCAGCTTGACCGCCACGCTTTCCCAATCCGGGTTTGCCAGGCTGACGCGTCGTGGCACCACCAGTTCGATGCCTCTCTTGGCGAAAGCAGGTGGAAATGCGTTGAGAAAGGCGTCTGCGTCGATATCGTCACCAAAGAGGCCCCCGGAGCGGTTGCCCAACTTGGCATTCGACTGGAGTGAGCTGTACACATCGGCAAAGTCCTCCAGTCCGGCAAAGAAGTGGTAGGTCCAGTTGAACCCTTTGACCGGATCGCCCCCGCGTGCCAGGAACCATGCCTGCCACGGCACGATGCTCGACACGCAGGGCACGCCGGCCTGCTCGCACACGTCGGAGACCGGATTGACGATCTCGGGTGTGGCCGTGGCCAGCACCATATGGACGCCAGCATTCACAAGGTCGCGGGTCAGTGTCTGCGCCCTTGCGGATGTGGATGCCGCGTCATGCAGCGTGACCTCGATGCGGCGGCGCACGCCACCCGGTCCGTCGAGGCCGGCTGTCAGCACGGGGGCGAGCAGCTGATGCGCGAACTGATCAGTGACTCCGAACGAGGAGAGGGTGCCGGTCTGGGGGCTGACCCAGGCGACTTTGATCACCTGATCGTTGGCTGCATGTGTGGGTCTGCTCATCCATTGGAGGCTGGTCGCCGCGACCGCCGAAGTCAGCAGTCGGCGGCGACTGAGGTCGCGATGCAGGGTGGTGCGGATCGGGTCGGTCATGTTCTGTCTCCTTCAAAGACCCTGCGCCCTTGTTTTCAGGCGTCCAGTCTGCCAAGTGGCGCAGGTGTGCGGAAGAACGTTCATCCGCAAGAGTCAATGCACTGAATCGACGGATCAGGCGGAACGTTGCTGGCACACCTGGTTCCGCTCCCGCACCATCGTCATGGCCGTGTCTTCGATCATGTCTTCCTGCCCGCCGACCATTTTCTTGCGGCCCAGTTCGACCAGGATGTCGCGGGCCGACAGGCCGTATTTCACGGCGGCGCGTTTGGCGAACAGCAGGAAGCTGCCGTACACACCGGCGTAGCCCAGCGTGAGTGCGTCGCGGTCGATGCGGATCGGGAAGTCCATGATCGGCACCACCAGGTCTTCGGCCACGTCCTGGATCTTCCACACGTCCACGCCGGTGGTTACTCCAAGGCTCGGGCCCATGCGGTCGAGCACGGCGACCAGCACTTCCATGGGCGTGTTGCCCGCGCCCGCGCCCAGGCCTGCTGCGGCGGCGTCGATGCGGGTGGCGCCGCATTCGATGGCGGCGATGCTGTTGGCGATGCCCATGGCCAGGTTGTGGTGGCCGTGAAAGCCCAGCTCGGTCTCGGGCTTGAGCGCGTCGCGCACCGCCTGCAGCCGCGCCTTCACGTCGCCCGGCAGCATGTAGCCCGCCGAGTCGGTGATGTAGATGCAGTTGGCGCCGTAACCTTCCATCAGCTTGGCTTGTTTCACCAGGCCCTCGGGGCTGTTCATGTGGGCCATCATCAGAAAGCCCACGGTGTCCATGTCCAGCCCGCGTGCGTAGCTGATGTGTTGCTCGGACACGTCGGCCTCGGTGCAGTGGGTGGCCACGCGGATGGTGTGCACGCCCAGGCCGTGGGCCATTTTCAAATGGTCGACGGTGCCGATGCCCGGCAGCAGCAGGGCGGACACTTTGGCCTGCTTCATCAGCGGGATCACGGTGCCCAGGTATTCCTCGTCGGTGTGGGCGGGGAAGCCGTAATTGACGCTGGAGCCGCCCAGGCCGTCGCCGTGGGTCACTTCAATCAGCGGCACACCGGCGGCGTCCAGGCCGCAGGCGATGCTTTTCATCTGGTCCAGCGTCATCAGGTGGCGCTTGGGGTGCATGCCGTCGCGCAGGGTCATGTCGTGCAGGGTGATCTTTTTCATGGCTTCTCCTTCAGGCGGTGACGGCGTCGAGTTGCAGCGAGCCGTTCAATATTTCTTCGGCAAACATCTCGGCGGTGCGCGCGGCGGCGGCGGTCATGATGTCCAGATTGCCCGCGTATTTGGGCAGGTAGTCGCCCAGGCCCTCCACCT
Organism: Hydrogenophaga sp.; assembly: GCF_030656115.1. Classification (GTDB taxonomy): domain Bacteria; phylum Pseudomonadota; class Gammaproteobacteria; order Burkholderiales; family Burkholderiaceae_C; genus Hydrogenophaga. The sequence goes on along the minus strand of NZ_JAUSOO010000096.1, from coordinate 20,283 downwards.
CCATGAACACGCTCACGCGCTGGCCGTCGAACACCGGGCCGTTGACCAGCCGGTAGCCCGGCACGTACTTCTGCACCTCTTTGATCATGTCGTGCACCGACTGCGTGATCGCGGCCTGGTCGGGCGCACCGGCGGCTTCGTCCACCAGGCAATGCACCGTGTCGCGCATGATCAGCGGCGGCTCGGCGGGGTTGATGACGATGATGGCCTTGCCTTTCTTGGCACCGCCCACTTTTTCGACCGCGCCCGCCGTGGTGCGGGTGAATTCGTCGATGTTTTTGCGCGTGCCGGGGCCGACCGATTTGCTGGACACGGTGGCAACGATTTCGCCGTAGGCGACCGGCTGCACGCGGCTCACCGCGAACACCATGGGGATGGTGGCCTGCCCGCCGCAGGTGACCATGTTGACGTTCATTTCGCGCTGGCCCACATGCTGTTTCAGGTTGACCGGCGGCACGCAATAAGGCCCGATGGCGGCGGGCGTGAGGTCGATCATCATCGCGCCTTGCTCGTTGACTTTGCGCGAGTTTTCGGCGTGCACATAGGCGCTGGTGGCGTCAAACACGATCTGCACGCCGTCGGCCTTCATGTGCGGGATCAGCCCGTCCACGCCGTCGGCGGTGGTTTTGATGCCCATTTCGCGGGCGCGTTTCAGGCCGTCGGAATTCGGGTCGATGCCGACCATCCACACCGGTTCCAGCACCGGGCTGCGTTGCAGCTTGGCCAGCAGGTCGGTGCCGATGTTGCCTGGCCCGATCAGGGCGCATTTGATTTTCTTGCTCATGGTCAATGTCCTTGTGTGGCTCAGCGGCCCAGGTCTTTTACGGTGACGCCGGCAATGCCCCAGTTGGTCTTGGGCACTTCGGTGATCCAGACGCGCACCGTTTCTTTCGGTGCGTGGGTGGCCTCCACCAGCGCGGCGCTGACCTTTTCGATCACGGCGCGTTTCATGTCTTCGGTACGGCCTTCGATCATGTAAATCTGTGCAAACGGCATGGGTGAAATGCTCCTTAAAAAGTCAGATGAAACGCAGGCTGGTGCTGCCCATGCCTTGCACACGCAGGCTCACGTGGTCGCCCGCCGCCACAGCCACCGCTTCGGTGATGCCGCCCGAAAGAATCAGCGTGCCCGCCGGAATTTCTTGCCCGCGTGCGCCCAGGTGGTTGGCCAGCATGGCAATGGCCGTGGCGGGGTGCCCGAGCACGGCCGCGCCCGCGCCAAAGGCCACCGGCAGGCCGTTCTTTTCCAGCACGATGCCCACGGTGCGCAGGTCCAGGCCGCTCACACGCGCCGGGCTGCCGCCGACCACGAAGCGTGCGGCCGAGGTGTTGTCGGCGATCACGCTTTTCAGGTCGAACTTGAAGTCGCGGTAGCGGCTGTCGATCACTTCGATGCCGGGCAACACGAAGTCGGTGGCGTCGAGCACCGTGCCGATGTGGCAACCCGGGCCGCGCAGGGCTTTTTGGGTGACAAAGGCAATTTCTGGCTCCACCTTGGGGTGGATCAGTTCGGCCATCTTGGCTTCACCGCCGTGGGGCACGGCGTAGTCGTCGGTCATGAAGCCAAACACCGGGGAATTGACCCCCATTTGCTTCATCTTGGCAAACGAGGTGAGCCCCGCCTTGAGGCCCATGAGGCGCTGCCCGCGGGCGAGTTTGCGCGCCAGTATGGCGGCCTGGATGGCGTAGGCGTCTTCCCAGTCCATGCCGGGAAAGTCGTCGGTGATTTTGTGCGTGTCGTGCACCTGCAACTGGCAGTTTTCCAGCCGTTCTGCCAGGGCGTCGATGGTGGGGGTGTCGAGGGTCATGGTGTGGGGTTTGGAGCGGTGGAAAATCAGTTGAAGCGCACCGAGCACTCGCCCAGGCCGCCAATGGACACGCGGAAGTGGTCGCCCTTTTGCGCCGGAAACATGGCGGCGAGCGCGCCCGAGAGGATCACGTCACCGGCCTTCAGGCCAATGCCCAGGCGGCCCATGGTGTTGGCCAGCCAGGCCACGGCGTTCAGCGGCGAGCCCAGGGCGGCAGCGCCCGCGCCGGTGGCCACAATTTCGCCGTTTTTCTCCAGCACCATGCCGCAGGTGTGCAGGTCGATGTCCAGGGGGCTGACGGCGCGGTCGCCCAGCACGAACACGCCGCACGAGGCGTTGTCGGCCACGGTGTCGGTGATCTTGATCTTCCAGTCGCGGATGCGCGAATCGACGATCTCAAAGCAGGGCATCACGCACTCGGTGGCGGCCAGCACATCGGCCACACCCACGCCCGGCCCCATCAGGTCGCGCTTCAAGAGAAAAGCGATTTCGCCCTCGGCCTTGGGCTGGATCAGGGTGGCCGTGTCGATGGCCTCGCCCTGGTTGACGATCATGGCGTCGGTGAGCCAGCCAAAGTCGGGCTGGTGCACGCCCAGCATGTTCATCACGGCGGCAGAGGTCACGCCGATCTTTTTGCCGACGATGCGCTCGCCGTCTTGCCGGCGGCGCAGCATCATGCGCTCCTGGATGCGGTAGGCCTGCTCGATGGTCAGTTCGGGGTGCCGGTCCGAGAGGGGTTCGATGGTGTGGCGGCCGCGCAGGGCGGTGTAGAGCTCGTCGCCGAGGGTGTCGATGGAGATCATGGTGTCAGGGGTGTGGAGGGTTGTTGTCGGCTTCAGCCAGGAAGTTGGCGACCAGCTGCGCAAAACGCGCCGCGTGTTCAATCTGCGTCCAGTGCCCGCAGTGGCCAAACACGTGCAACTGGCTGTTGGGAATCCACTGGCTCAGCGTGAGCGAGGTTTGCAGCGGAATCACCTGGTCTTCGCGGCCATGCACGACCAGCGTTTCGTGCGGCAGCGCCCGGATGGCGGTTTCGGGGCTGGCCATCGCGTCCACCCAGCGCTGGCGCGGGGCGGGGAACATGGCCGAGAACGATTCCTGGAAGCCCGGGCGGATGCTGGCCTGGTAGCGCAATTGCGCCAGCTCGTCGGTAACCAAGGCGCGGCTGTGGGCAAAGATGTCGAGCAGGTCCTTCATGGCTTCCAGCGAGGGCTGGTAGCCCCACACCGCATCCAGGCCCGGCGTGATGGGAAACGGCACACCGACCGAGCCCATGAGCACCAGGCGGCGCACGCGCTGCGGTGCGCGGATGGCCAGCGCCAGCGAGAGCGCACCGCCAAAACTGTTGCCCACCACGTCGGCCTGTTCAATCTCCAGCGCGTCCAGCAGATCCAGCGCCTGCTGCACCCAGGTGTCCATGGAGTAGGCGATGTTGGCCGGGCGGTCGGTGTAGCCAAAGCCCACCATGTCGGGGGCGATGACGCGGCGGTCTTGCGAGATGACGGGCATCGCCAGGCGCCAGTTGGCCCACGCGCTCACGCCAGGGCCGGAGCCGTGGATGAACAGCACCGGCGGCTGGCCCGGTTTGGAGGCGCCGAGGTCGTGCACGTTGCTGTTGAACGCGCCGGTGCGCACGCTGCGGGCTATTTCGGGGTTGTGCGGGGCGTTCACAGCTTCACCATCACGTTGCGCAATTCCGTATAGAACTCCAGCGAATGCACGCCGCCTTCGCGGCCAATGCCGCTGGCTTTTGCGCCGCCAAACGCGGTGCGCAGGTCGCGCAGGAACCAGCTGTTGATCCAGCACAGGCCCACCTCAATCGCGGCGGCCATGCGGTGCGCGGTGCCCAGGTTTTGCGTCCACACGGTGGTGGCCAGGCCGTATTCGGTGGCGTTGGCCAGGGCAATGGCTTCTTCTTCGGTGTCGAACGGGGCGATGTGGCAGCAGGGGCCGAAGATTTCTTCGCGGACCACGCTGGCGCTCTCGGGCAGGCCGGTCCAGATGGTGGGCTGCACAAAGTGGCCGTTGGCGAATGCGCCTTGCATGGTGGGCGCGCCACCCCCGGTGACCACCGTGGCGCCTTCGGCCTGGGCCTTGGCGTAGTAGCCCAGCACCTTCTGTTTGTGTTCAGCGGAAATCAGCGGGCCCAGGTTCACGCCGGGTTCGTCGGACGGGCCCACCTTCAGACCCTCGGCGCTGGTCTTCAGCGCGGCCACGAACTTGTCAAAGATCGGGCGCTGCACATAGACGCGCTCGGTGCCCAGGCACACCTGGCCGCAGTTTTCGAAGGCGCTGCGGGTGATGCCCGCGACGGCCTTGTCGAAGTCGGCATCGGCAAACACAATGCCGGCGTTTTTGCCGCCCAGCTCAAAAGACACGGGGCGCACGCCCTTGGCGGCAGCGGCCATGATGGCCTCGCCGGTGCGGGTTTCGCCGGTGAAGGTGATGCCGTTGACGCGCGGGTGTTTCGTGATGAACTCGCCTGCCGAGCCGGGGCCGAAACCGTGCAGCACCTGGTACACGCCCTTGGGCACGCCCACGGCGTTCATCACCTCGCCCAGCAGCGTGGCGGTGGCGGGGGTTTCTTCTGAGGGCTTGACGATCACGGTGTTGCCGCAGGCCAAGGCCGGGCCGACCTTCCAGGTCATGAGCAACAGCGGCAGGTTCCAGGGGCAGATCACACCGACGACACCCAGCGGCGAGCGCAGGGCGTAGCTCACGGCGGTGCCGCCGTCGGGCGTGGTCATTTGAAAGCTCTCGGTCGGCACGTTTTTCACGATGTCGGCAAACACCTTGAAGTTGGCCGCGCCGCGCGGTATGTCGATGTGGCTGGCCAGCGAGCGCGGCTTGCCGGTGTCGGCCAGTTCGGCTTCCAGAAAATCGTCGAAGCGGCGGGTGATCTCGTCGGCCACGGCGTGCAGCAGCTCGGTGCGCTGGACCACGCTCATGCGACCCCAGTCGCCCTTGAGTGCGGCATGGCCCGCAGCGACCGCTGCATCGACTTCGGCCTGTCCGGCTTCATGGACCAGGCCCACCACGGCGTTGGTGGCCGGGTTGCGGTTCTCAAAGGTGTTGCCGGTGGCGACAAATTCGCCGTTGATGAAGTTGTGGAACTGTTTCATGGGAGCGGTGCGGAAGTTGGAAAAAGCTTGTTGGGTGGTTTTGTAAACACGTTGCGTCACAGGCCCAGGGCTTGCAGACCGGCGCGGGCGCAGGCTTCGTCTTGTTCGGCGGATCCACCGGAGACGCCAATGCCACCCAGGCGCACGCCGTTGGAGGCGATGGGCAGGCCGCCGCCGAACACCACCAGGCGCGGGCGCTGCGGCAGGCCCAGGCGCAAGGCTTCGTCGCTCGCCAAAATTTGAGGCCATTGGCTGGTGGGGAAGCCGAAACTGGCCGCTGTGTAGGCCTTGTCGATCGCGATGTCGATGGAGTGCAGAAACGCATGGGGCATGCGCAAGAAGGCAGCGAGGATGCCCGAGGCATCGGTCACGGCCACGTTGATGCGTATGCCCAATGCCTCTGCGTGCGCAATCGCGGCCTGGCACGCCAGCGAGGCCGCTGGTGCAGTGATGACTGAAGAGGGAACTGAGAGAGCGAGTGACATGAAAAGAAGACGAGGTGTTGGCGGGAGGTGACTTCTATCCAGGGGCACCGTGGAACCGGCTCTGCCGGGCCACAGGTGCCGTCCCCCCTCCAAGCGCCGCAGGCGCGCCAGAGAGGGGGGAAGCCGCGTCAGCGGCGCAGGGGGGCGATCAGGTATAGACGTCGGTGAACGATGGCACCGCTTCACCCGTGTGGTAGAAGATGCCGCTCCAGAGTTGGTCTTCTGTCCAGGTGGTCACCGGGCGGTCGCGTTGGGCCAGGTAGCCCAGGCCGGCGAAGGTCTCGTTGCGGTTGCCGCTGGGGTCGAAGAAGTAGATCGTTTCGCCGCGCGTGATGCCGTGGCGGGTGGGTGCCACGTCGATCTTGGTTTTGTTCTTGGCCATCACGTCGGCGGCCTTGAGCACGTCGTGCCACGAGTCCAGGAAGAACGCAATGTGGTGCAGGCCGCTGCGCGGACCACCCACGAAGGCGATGTCGTGCGGCGTGGTGGTGCGGCTCATCCAGGTGGCGGCCTGCATATTGCCTTCGGGGCCCACCAGCACCTGCTCGGTCAGGAAGAAGTCCAGCGCCTCGGTCATGAAACGCGTGTTGTCGGCCACGGTGTTGATGCCCTCGGGCGGGTTCATCTCGCACATCAGCAGCAGGTGGTCCAGCCAGTGCGCGCCCGCACCTTTGAGGCCGTCGGGCCACGGGTCGGGGTTGGTGATGCCGACTTCCGTGCCCACGTACTCTTTCATGGCGTACAGGCGCATTTCGTGGCCGCTGGGCAGGTTGAACTGCAGCATGCGGCCCGTGGACGGCAGTGTGCCTTCGGGCAGCACGGTGGTCTTCACGCCCCAGGCTTCGATCTTGATTTGCAGCTCGTCAAGGTCGCTGTCTTTCTCAACCTTGTAGGCCACGTGGTTCAGGCCGGCCTGGTCCGACGGGGTCAGGATCAGCGAGAACTTGTCCCATTCGTCCCAGCACTTGAGGTAGACGTTGCCGGCCTTGTCCTTCATGGTGGTCTTGAGGCCGAGCACGTTTTCGTAGTGCTTCACCGCAGCGTCCATGTCCATCACGTTCAGGCTCGCGTGCCCGATTCGCATCACACCCATGATTTGTCTCCTTTGGTTGGGTTACTGCTGTTGAGAAAGGGGGCTTGCAGTCGCAGACTCTGCCCGCCCTTTTGAAAACGGTTTGTTCAGCTTGCCGGCCACTTCCAGGTGAACCGGCGTGGTGGGGGCCACGCGGCAGGCCAGCGTGTAGCCCTGGGCTTCTTCGTCCACGGTGACGTGGGCACGGCTGATCGGGCCGAGTGCTTTGATGTCGCCATTCAGGATGCGCACCTTGCAGACGCCGCAGCCGCCGTTGACGCAGCCCACCGGTATGCCTTTTCGACCCAGGCGCAACATGCCGGTGAGCAGGCTCTCGTTGCTGGCGCAGGGGTACTGCTCACCGGTTTGCGCAACGTGAACAGCCACTTTGGATCGGGTGTCAAACAGGCTCATGCGTCAGACCTTGCGAAACAAGGGGCTGCGCGTGGCGTTGGCGTCGGCCGCCGAGAGGAACTTCTCGGTGTAGATGTCGCGCTCGAACAGGCGGCCTTGCATCAGCGTGCCGATGCAGGCTTCGACCATGGGCGGCGGTCCGCAGAGGTAGGCCTTGTGGCCCGCGAAGTTGCCGCCGAAGTGCGCCTTGGCCGCGTCGTGCACGAAGCCGCGTGCGCCGACCCAGTCCGAGCCTTCGGGCTCGTTGGACAGCACCGGCACATAGGTGAAATTCTGGTGCTGGCTGGCCAGCGCCAGAAACTGGTCGTGGTGGTACAGCTCCTCAAGGCTGCGTTGTCCATAGACCAGGGTGATCGGCAGCGTGCAGCCGTGTTCGAGCAAGTCCAGGATCATCGAGCGCGGGCTGGACAGACCCGAGCCTCCGGCCATGAACACCATGGGCATTTGCGCGGACTGGCGCACAAAGAAACGCCCATAGGGACCGCTCAGGCGCAACCGGTCACCGGTCTTGAGTTGCTCGTGCAGCCAGCCGGTGCCCGCGCCGCCGGGCACGCGGCGCACATGCAGTTCGATCGTGTGGTCGCGCTGCACGGTGGACGGCGCGTTGGCAATCGAGAAGGCGCGGCTCTCGCCCAGCCCCGGAATGTCCAGCTGCACGTACTGCCCGGCCTGAAAGTGCAGGGGCTTGTCCAGCGCCAGGTGGAGCGCCTTGATGGTCGGCGTCAGGTCTTCGATGCGGGTGGCGGTGGCGGCGAAGTCCTTCACCGGAATGGTCTCGGCGTCGGGCTCGTCGTCGATGTCGGCCTCGATGGTGGTGTCGCTCTGCAGCGTGCAGCAGCAGGCCAGCGTCTTGCCTTCGTCGCGCTCAAAGTCCATCAGCGCAAACGGGTTCGCCGCGCCGTGGTCCACCTCGCCATCGCAGACCTGCACCTTGCAGCTGCCGCACAAGCCGTGTCCACAGGCGTGCGGCAGGTAGATGCCCTGGCGCAGTGCCGCGTCGAGCACGGTTTGCCCGTCTTCGACCTCGATGGTCGCGCCCAGGGGTTCAATCGTCAGTTGGTACATGGGATGCAGAGTGGTTGGAGAGAAGGCATTTCGTCCAGGCCGCAGCGGAACCGGCTTTGCCGGGCCGCCAGCGGCGCCCCCTGGGGGGGTGACGCCGAAGGCGGCGCGGGGGGAGTCAACTCCCGCTGCCCTTGATGCCGGTCAGGCCGGGCGTGCGAAAGCGAATCGCGTCCTTGTGTGTCAGGCCGTTGTCGGCCAGCGACTTGGCCGGGTCGGGCACCCAGGGCTGGCCGTTCTTCTTCCATTCGGCCTGGTTCCAGTCGATCTTGGCGAAGTCGGGGTGCTCGCCGTAGATGCCGGGCAACACGGCGGCCGACAACGCGCCGAACGGGGTGTCGGGCGGCAGTGGGAGGCAGAAGGGGGCGCAGAACATCAGGTGGTTTTCCCAACCGATGTAGAGCAGGGGTGCCGGAAAGTTCTCGCGCACGTCCTTCATGGGGAAGTCGTACGTACCAATCGCTGTCACGCTCATTTCGCTGCTCCCTTCGCGGTCTCACCGCGCCAGGCGGCAAAGTTTTTCTGGTCTTCCGAGCCTTCAAAATCGAAGTTGTCCCGGCCCACATTCATCTCGTAGTAGTCCAGCACGGCCATCAGCGGATCGAAGCCTTCCACGGTCGGGTCGGTGCCGGGCTTGAAACAGTGGCCCTGGTAGATCTGGTGCACCGGCAACCAGCTCTGCACGTATTTCTCGGGTTCGTGGTCGAAGATGCCTTTGCAGTGGTCCGAGCAGAAGTGGTACTTGTTGCCGAGGTAGTCGCTGTCGCGGTAGCAGATCTGGCTGGCGTCACGGGGCTCGGTGAACAGCATCGGAATCTGGCAGGTGGTGCACAGCATGGGCAGCGTTTTGTTGTAGAAGCGCTTGCCCGCTTGCTGCTGTTCGCGGTAATGCTCCAGGCGCGGGCGGTAGTACGTGTCGAAGGTGTCGGGGTACTTCTCCGAAAGCCACTGCATTTCTTCGTCGCTGGGCACCCAGGTGTGGAAGGGCGCGGCCGCGTTGTAGTTGTAGAAGGTGTTCCAGGCCTGGTGGCTGATGTGGTCCTTGCCTTCGCAGGCGTCCTTCCAGCCCTTGGGCTCGCGGATGCCGTAGCGCGCCAGGTCCTTGAACAGGGCGCCGCCGTTTTCTTCGGCGTACATCTCCCAGGCTTCCTTCCAGCTCATCACGCGCTTGGGCAGCATGTAGTCCTGCATCATGGCCACCAGGGTGAGCAGGCGGTAGCCGCGCCAGAACCATTTGTCGATCCAGCCCTGCACGATCGGCACGTTGGCCGGGTCTTGCTCCAACAGGAACTTGATGCATTCGATGCCCAGCGTCATGTGGCGGCTCTCGTCGCTCTGCGCGCTGAAACCGAAGGTGACGGTGGACATGTCGCCGTTGTGCGCCGCGCCGCTCATGAACGGCACGAACAGCAGGTTGGTCAGCACGTACTCGAACGAGAAGCTCACGGCCACCAGGAATTCGAACGGGCCACCGGTGATGGCGTCTTCGAAAAAGCTCTTGGGCACCGACAGGTACCACACGCGGTCGAACCAGTGATTGGACTGGTGCATGCCGTTGAAGTACTTGTTGTAGTGGCTGATGGCGTGGGTTTCGGTCTGGTAGTGGCGCAGTTCGTCCACGCTCTGCATCTGGGCTGCGACCCGTGCGCCCTCGCCGGTGAACTGGCGGCCGACGTGCGCGAAGCCGCGGTGGGCGTAGTACTCCAGCGGCGTCACGCCCTGGATGAAGAGCTTGAGCGCGTTGATGTAGCGCGCATCGCTCACACCGAGCTGGCCGTTGTTCTGCGCAAACGCTTCGATCACGGCGTAGAGCTTTTTCTCCTTCTCGCCCTGGTACTTCCAGTACGCATCCATGGTCAGGCGGAACGGGTCTTCCCATTTGTTCCAGTCGTGGATCTGGATGCCTTCGTACTTGTCGTACGGAAAAACCTTGTCCATCGGCTGGTACGTGGTTTCCCAGCCGAGGCCGCGGGTCATGGCGGCGTAGCGGTCTTTGAGGCCGAGTTTTTTCTTGGTGACGCGGGTGTCCATGGTGTCTCCTGGGTGGTTTTTTTCAGTGCCTCCAGCTCAGGGTGAGCTGGTCGTCGTCTTCGTCGATGTGGCCCGAGAGCGTGACGAGGTTGATGTGGATGGCCTGCAGGTCGTACGGCTGGCCGGTCTGTTCCTCGATGGTCGAGCGGCGGATCGTCAGGCTGTTGGGCGCGTCGATCTTGACCAGGCCGGGCGAGTGCACGACCTGGGCGCCGGGGTTGTCGGCCACGATCGCGTCGATCACCGGGCGGGACTCTTCGTTGTGCTGAAAGGCGATGAATACGTTGGACATGGGGCTTCCTGGTGGGTGGGGGTCAGAGCGCGAGACCGGCTTTTTTGCAGCGCGCCTGGAACTGCTCCACCCCGTCGCTCAGCGCGGCAGGGCCTTGGGCACCCAGCGCGCGTTCGGCCACCGGTGTCAGCGCGGCTTGTGCGCGGTCCGACCAGTGGGCGGCCCACTGCGAGATCAGAGCGCGGTTGGCGTCGGACTCGGCCGCCGCCGCCTTCACCAGTGCGTCGACCCAGCGCGCCGTTTCGGCATGCCACTCGGGCATGAAGCTGGTCAGCATGGCCACCGCTGTGCCGCCTTGCAGCGCGACGTGGTCGTCCACAAAGGCGCCGTAGACCAGCGGATACAGCAGGCCGTCGATGGCCAGGTTCTGGGCGACGAACAGCTCGAACGGGTCCTGGACCACCAGCGTGTCTTCGACCAGGCGGCGCAGGCCTTGCCACTCGGGCGCATCCAGCCAGCGCTGCTTGCCGTCGTCCAGCGTCTGCGCATCGCCCATCGCGAGGCCCAGGCGCGTCAGGTACTGCGCCACACCCAGGTTGTCCATGGCATGGAACATGGCCGGGGCGGTGAAGGCCGTGCCGTAGCCGTAGGCGCAGATGGACGCGTTGTTCATGTTGGCGCCCCAGGCCGCGTGGCGCAGCGGCATCAGAACGTCCAGCGTTTTTTCGCGCAGGGCGTCGGACATCATGGACAACATGCCGCGCTGCTCGACGAACTGGAAGTTCGATTCCATCGCGTCTTGCTGCCTGGCGCGGGTCATGGTCCAGGTGGCGTAGTAGAACTGGCGCGGGTCTTTGAGCACGTACCAGTCGGCCAGCACGATCTGGGACCGGCTGGCGTCGAACAGCGCATGGGCCGGGTCCCAGGTGGGGCGGTAGTGGAAGTTCACCATCGGCTGCGCGCCATAGGTGGCCTCCTGGTAGCGCGAGGCCACCTTGTCGCCGATGTGGCGGGCGACGTGGTCGAAGGTGTTGCGCAGCGGGGTGATCTCGCGCGCCTGCAGGTCGATGTTCATGGGGGTCTTGTCTCCTGGAGTTGTGGGGGCTGTGCGCCGGGCTTCAGTTGTCTCGCCAGATCACCTGGTGTCTGGCGCAGAACTCGTCGAACGCCGCCGTGGGCAGCATCAGTTCCACCGCCAACTCGGGCCAGCCGATGGAAAACTCGAAGCTGACCTGGCCATCGCTGCGTCTCTCCAGCACGCGCACGAAGCGGCGGTTCAGGTCCACGCTGGGCAGGCTGAGGGGGTCGGTTGCGGTGGCGGTGTTCATGGTTGAGCGGTGGTTGGACACGGCTGCTCTTGCACGGGGTGTGCCCGAAAGGGCTCCATGCACCAAAAATCTCGATATTTAAGGGAAAACCCCTAAAAATGGCAACGTCAAGCCGTCGGGTTTTCCCGGATGAACGGGGCGCGTCGGGGTGGTTCGGCACGGATAGGTGCCTTTAAAAGCCGAACGGATTGACGAAATCATCGACGGCTTGGGTGGGTTTTGATGAAATGGTGAAAGTCACCCCCAACCCGAACAGGCTTGCCCCGTGGGGTGGGATGGGTAAAAATATCGAGAATTCAGGCGAACACAGCCCGATGCACAGGAGACGCCTTGGATCCCCATCTGAACTACCCCCCCGACACCGACTTGAGGAATCTGTTGCGCTTTGAACCCGACAGCGGGGCGATCTGGCTGGGCGAGCGCCGCATGGTGCTGCTGCACACGGCGGCGCTGAGTGCGCTGCGCCGCGACCTCATCACCTCGGTCGGCACCGACCACACCCGCCGCCTGCTCACGCGCATGGGCTACGCCAGCGGTTTGCACGATGCCGGTTTTGCCCACAAAACCCGGGGCAGTCGCAGCCTGGAAGAAATGTTTCTGGTGGGTCCGCAGCTGCACATGCTCGAAGGTGCGGCACGGGTGACGCCGCTGCACCTGAAGATGGATGCGGTCACCGGGCTGTTCGAGGGCGAGTTCCGCTGGGACGATTCCTGGGAGGCCCACGCCCACCGGCTGGCCTATGGCGTGGTGGACGAGCCCGCCTGCTGGATCCTGCTGGGCTACGCCAGCGGGTACACCAGCGCCTTCATGGGCAAGCTGATCCTGTTCAAGGAGATCCAATGCGGCGCCTGCGGCGACGACCACTGCCACATCGTGGGCAAGCCCATCGACGAATGGCCCGACGGCGCGGCCTACCGCCAGTACTTTGAAGACGACTCGCTGCTGCACAAGCTGGACGTGCTGAGCCAGCAGGTGCAGGCGTTGAAGACCACGCTGGAGCCCACCACCTCGGGCGGCATGCTGATCGGCGCCTCACCGGCGTTCCAGCATGCCCACGATCTCATGCAGCGTGCTGCGTGCACCCAGGTGACGGTGCTGCTGACCGGCGAGACCGGGGTGGGCAAGGAGCGTTTCGCGCGGGCCCTGCACGAGCATTCCGACCGCGCCACGGGCCCCTTTGTGGCGGTGAACTGCGCGGCACTGCCCGCTGAGTTGATCGAGTCCGAGCTGTTCGGGGTGGAGAAGGGGGCGTACACCGGGGCGCATGCGGCGCGCGCCGGGCGTTTCGAGCGCGCCGAGGGCGGAACGCTGTTCCTCGACGAGGTCGGCGACCTGCCGCTGGCGGCGCAGGCCAAGCTGCTGCGGGTGTTGCAGGAGGGCGAGATCGAGCGTCTGGGGGCCGAGTCCACGCGCAAGGTCAATGTGCGCATGGTCACCGCGACCAACGTGGACCTGGAGGCCGCCGTGGCGCAGGGCCGGTTCCGGCGCGATCTGCTGTACCGCCTCAATGTCTACCCGATCTGCATCCCGCCGCTGCGCGAACGCAGCGCCGACATCGAGCCGCTGGCGCGCCACCTGCTCGCACGCTTCATGGCGCTGCACAACAAGCGCCTGAGCGGTCTGGGCGACCGGGCCCTGCAGGCGCTGATGCGGCACGACTGGCCGGGCAATGTGCGCGAGCTGGAAAACCTGGTGGAGCGCGGCGTGATTCTTGCCGCCCAGGGCGGCACGGTGGAACTGGAGCACCTGTTTCCGAACCAGCCCGGCGCGCGCCAGGACGGGGTGGACCCCCGAGGGCGGCTGGCCCGGGTCTTGCCTGCGGGCGAGAGCGAACTCTGCGAGCGCATTGTGAGCAGCGGCCTGCCGCTCGAACAGCTGGAAGCGCGGGTGCTGGCGCTGGCGGTCGAGCGCAGCGGCGGCAACCTGTCGGGCGCTGCGCGCCTGCTGGGCCTGACGCGGCCGCAGCTGGCCTACCGGCTCAAGCGCCAGCAGCTCGATGATGAATCGCCTTGAAAACCGTGACCGGGACCAACCCTATGCTGCCCAACCAGACGTTCACCGACCACCTGCTGCGCTCGGCCAGCGAATCGCCGCGCACCCTGTCCGAGCGGGCGTACCTGGCGGTGCGGCAGGACATCGTGCAGGGGCGCCTCGCGCCGGGCGAGCGCCTGCGTGTCGAACACCTGAAAGACCGTTACGCCGTCGGCGCCGGCACGCTGCGCGAAGCGTTGGCGCTGTTGGTGTCCGATGCGCTGGTCACGGTCGAAGGCCAGCGCGGCTACCGCGTGGCCGAGATCTCGCTGGCCGACCTGAAAGACCTGACCGACACCCGCGTGATGCTGGAAACCGAAGCCCTGCGCCAGTCGATCCGCCTCGGTGACGCGCGCTGGGAGAGCGACCTGACGCAGGCCTTTGCGGCCCTGACCGACGCCGAGCAGCAGCCGGGCGGTCTGGAGCATCAGCGCTGGGAGGTGGCCAACAAGCGCTTTCACGAAGCCTTGATTTCTGCGCACCGATCGCCCTGGAGCAAACACCTGCTGGGCCTTCTCTACCGCCATGGCGAGCGCTACCGGCATGTCGCCATTCGCATGGGCGCCACGCAGGCGGTGCACCGGGACGTGCACGACGAGCACGCCCGCATTTACACCGCCGCCATCGCGCGCCAGGAAGCGCGCGCCGCGCTGGCGCTGGAGGCACACATCCGGTTGACCTGTGACATCCTGGTGCAACAGGCGGCGAACCACCCGCCGCCAGCGCAGCCGTCGGGCGCCGAGCTGGGCTTGGCGGCCTGAACATGGCGGGAAAGCCCGGTAGACGGGTGGTTGCCGGCCCCCCAGAATCGCTTCATGTCACCCATCTGGGATCTGCCCACCCCCCACACCGACGCGGCGGTGCCGTCGCGTGCGGTCGCGGCCCTGCTCAATGTGGCCTTGTCGCCGTCCAGCGCCGACGCCCTGCTGCAGGCGGTACAGACGGTGGTGCCGGTGGACTACCTCTCGCTGGTGCGCCTGTGCAGCAACCAGCCCGAGCTGGTGGAAGGCAGTGCGTCGCGCCCGCAGGAGCGCTCGGTGGTGGCGCACTGTTTTGGCATTTACCGACGGCACTATTACCGGCGCGACGCCATCTTGCCGTTGGCGCACCAGCTCACGGGGCGGCCCGGACGCGAGGGCGTGGCCCTGCATTGCCGGGCCGACCAACTGCCTGACGCCGGCTGGCGCGCCGACATCTACGAGCGCGAGCGGTTGACCGACCGTTTCACCCTCATGCACGCGCCCGCGCCGGGCCAGGTGCAGGTGATCCACCTCTACCGCGACGAACGCCAGGGTTGCTTCATGCCGCAGGAGGTTGAGTGCCTGCTGGGTCTGGCCCCGCTGCTGCGCCAGGCGCACGCGGCAGGCTGGCGCACCGGTGTGGCCGCGCAGTTGGGGCGCGAGCACCGTCTTACCGAGGGTGAGCGGCGCCTGCAGCGGCTGGCGCCTTCGCTGTCGCCACGCGAGCGCGCCGTGTGCGCACGCATCGCGCTGGGGTTCAGCGCCGACGGCATCGCTGCCGATCTGGACGTGGCGCCGTCCACCGTGATCACGCTGCGCAAACGCGCCTACCAGAAGCTGGCAGAGGCCGGTCTGCCGGCGCAGCGTTTCGGGTTGGCTCGGTTGTTGGGGTGATCCTGCCCGGGGGCGCTGCAAAGCCCCTGTCTGTCCCCCTCGACGGGGACAAGGCGTGTGTTCACTGCGCCTAGCATGGAGACGCACAGCAACACCGACCAAGGAGACCGCCCATGTGGCTACGCAACTGCTGGTACGTCATCGCCTGGGGGCACGAGATTCCCACTGCTGACGCGCCCCAACTCTTCACCCGCACCGTGCTCGGCGAGCCGGTGCTGGTCTACCGCACAGCGGACGGCGGGCTGGTGGCGCTGGAAGACCGCTGTTGCCACCGCCACGCCCCACTGTCGGTGGGGCGCCGCGAAGGCGACAACGTGCGCTGTGGCTACCACGGCATGAAGTTCGAACCCTCGGGCCGCTGCATCGAGATTCCGGGGCTGGACGTGGTGCCCCCCAAGGCCTGTGTGCGCAGCTACCCGGTGGTGCAGAAGAACAACTGGGTGTTTGTGTGGATGGGCGACCCGGCGCTGGCCGACACCGCGCTGCTGCCCGACAACTTTTCGTGCGAGAGCCCCGACTGGAAACACCAGCCGGGCTACCTGCACTACGGCACGCCCTACCTGCTGATCTGCGACAACCTGCTCGACTTTTCGCACCTGAGCTACGTGCACGAAAAAAGCCTGGGCGGCTCCACCCGCATCGCGCAGGCCCGGCCCACCATCGAGCCGGTGCCCGGCGCCACCCCCGACTGGCCGCAAATGGGCATCCAGGTCTCGCGCCACGTGAACGATGTGCCGGCGCCACCGTTCTACCAGCGCTTCCGCCGCTTCGACACCAACCTCGACCGCTGGTTCGTCTACGACTTCCTGCTGCCGGCCACGCTGCTCATGCACTCGGGCGGTCGCCCCACCGGCGCCGCGCCCGACGCGCCCGGCCCCTCGGTGCGGCTGCACAGCTGCCAGACGCTCACGCCCGAAACCGAAACCAGCACGCACTACTTTTTTCAGCAGTCGCATCGGGCGGACGAAGGCGATGAGAGCGTGACCGAGAGCATTTACAACAGCCTGCTCGGTGCCTTCAACGAAGACCGAGACATGATCACCGCGCAGCACCGCAACATCGCGCTGGACCCCACGCGGCCCATGCTGCCGCTGGCCATGGACGCGGCGCTGATCCAGTTCCGTCGCCTGCTTGAAACCCGTGTGGCGGCCGAGCACCAGGCCAGAGCGCACGCCCCAGGCTGATGTTTTTCCGTTCGGATTTCCCCGTTCCCTTTGCCCCATCACCACCAGGAGACACCATGACAAAGACCTTCTTTCGCTGGGCCCCGATCGCCGTGGCCTGTTTCGCGGCCAACGCCGCACAGGCGCAGACCGTGCTGCAGGTGTCGACCTGGCTGCCGCCTTCGCACGGCGCCACCGTGGCGCAAAACCAGTGGTGCGAAGCGGTGGAGAAAGGCACCAGCGGCAGTGTCAAATGCAACCTGCTCGCCAAGCCGGTTTCCGCGCCGCCGGGCACCTTCGACGCCGTGCGCGATGGCCTGGCCGACGTGTCCTACACGGTGGACGGCTACACGCCCGGGCGCTTCGTGTTCACCCAGGTGGCCGAGTTCCCCTTTCTGGGCGATTCGTCTACCGCCACCACCGTGGCTTACCAACGCATTTACGACAAGTACTTTGCCCCGCTGGGTGAGCACCGCGGCGTGAAGACGCTGGCCGTGTTCACGCACGGCCCGGGCATCATCTTCACGGTCAAACAGCCCGTGACCAGTGCTGCTGAAGCGGGCAAGCTCAAGTTCCGCATCGGTGGTGGCAACATCAATGAGTTGTCCAAATTGATGGGCTGGAACACCACACTCAAGCCCGCCACCGATTCGTTCGAGTTGCTGTCCACCGGCGTGATGGACGGCACTTTTTTCCCCGACGAGTCGCTGCAGTCCATGCGGCTGTCCATGGTCAAGTACGCCACCACCTTCCCGGGAGGGCTCTACAACACCAGCTTCGTCTTCATGATGAACCCGGCCAAGTACAACAGCCTCAAGCCCGAAGAGCGCGCCGTGATCGACAAGGTGTCGGGCGAAGCGGCGGCCCGCTTGTTTGCCGCCGGGTGGGACCGCACCGACGCCGCTTCCCGCGACATTCAAAAGCAGACCGGTGTGCAGCGCCAGATGGCGAGCGCGGCGTTTGTGGACGATGTCAAGGCCAAACAGGCCGCGCTGGAAGACCGCTGGGTGGCGGCGGCGGAAGGGCGCGGTCTGAAGAACGCCCGCGCGGTGCTGGCCGAGTTCCGGGCCGAGACGCAGAAACTGAAATAAAACCACGCGGTGTCCGCACGGCCTGCGCAGGCGGGTTTGAACCGCCGTTGCTGGCGGCGGCACGGCCGTTGTGCCGGGTTCTTCAGCCAGCCAACGCCGGAAACAGCTTCACCAACCCGGCCGCCATCACCTCCACCGCCAGCGCGGCCAGGATCAGGCCCATCAGCCGGGTCATGACGTTGATGCCCGTCTGGCCCATGAGGCGCGCAATGGGCCGTGCCAACGCAAAGCACACGGCGGTGGCCAGCGCGATCACCACGCCGTAGCCGACCAGCGCGGCATGCTGGAAGAAGGTCTTGGCCTGGTCGGCGTAAATCACCACGGTGGACATGGTGGCCGGGCCGGTGAGCAGGGGAATGGTGAGCGGCACCACCGCAATGGAGGCGCGGGCCGAGGCGTCGTCCACCTCGCCCTGCGTGGTCTTGGCTTCCGCCGGCTGGGCGTTCAGCATCGACAGCGCCGAGGTGAGCAGCAGCATGCCGCCGCCGACCTGAAAGCTGGCCAGCGAAATGCCGAAAAACTCCAGAATCTGCAGGCCGACAATGGCGCAGGTGGCGATGACCGCAAACGCGCTGACGGACGAGATCAGGATGGTGCGCTTGCGCTGCGCCGACGTGAAGCCCTGCGTGTAGTGGATGAAAAACGGAACGATGGCCAGCGGGTTGACGATGGCCAGCAAGGTGATGAGGGGTTTGAAATCCATGGGGCGGATTGTGGGGCAGGAAGCGCGCCAACGCACCGCATCAGCACCTTTCAGGGTGCATTCATGCGTTGCCTGGAGCACCGGGCGTGCGTCTGCGGAACATGCCGTAACCCTCCATGTGCAGCACCTTGACGCCATGCTGGTTGAACATTTCCCAGACCGTGCGCACCAGGCCCACATCAAGCCGTTTGCTCATGGCGCGCTTTTCGGTGATGGTGTGCTGCAGCCGCAGCACATCGCCAGGATAGACCGGTTGGGTCCATTTCAGGCTTTCCAGACCGGGCGAACCCAGGCTGGACGTTTCATGCAAAAAGTTCGTCACCATCAGCCGCATGGCCATGGCACAGGTGTGCCAGCCGCTGGCACTCAAGGCGCCAAACACGGAAGCCTGGCCGCCTTCTTCGCTCAGGTGAAACGGTTGCGGGTCGAACTGGCTGGCAAACGCGATGATCTGTTCCTTCGTCGGCGAGACGCTGCCCAGGTCACGGACCTGGCCGATCTCCAGGTCTTCCCACCAGATCTTGATGTGCGGGCTTTGTTCGGGGGTGGTGGCGGTCATGGGGTTCTTTCTGAATCAGCGGCCACCGGACACATCCAGCAGGCTCATGGTGGTGTAACTGGCTGCGGGTGACAACAGCCAGACAATGGCCTGCGCCACCTCGTCGGCCGTGCCGCCGCGCTGCATGGGCACCAGGTGCTTCAGGTCTTGCACCCGGTTGGGCAGGCCGCCCGAGGCGTGAATCTCGGTCTCGATCAGGCCCGGGCGCACCGCGTTGACGCGAATGCCCTCGGCGGCCACTTCCTTGGCCAGCCCGATGGTGAAGGCGTCGATGGCGCCCTTGGCTGCCGCGTAATCCACGTACTGGCCCGGCGAGCCCAGGCGCGATGCCGCGCTGGACACGTTGACGATGGCGCCTCCGCTGCCGCCATGCCGGGTGCTCATGCGCCGCACGGCCTCGCGGGCGCACAACATGGAGCCCAGCACGTTGATGTCAAACATGCGGCGCCAGCGGGCCATGTCCATCTCGTCCACGCGCGCGCTCACGTCCACCACGCCGGCGTTGTTCACCAGACCGCTCAGCGGCCCGAGCTTGGCGTCCACGCGGGCAAACATGGCCAGCACCTGGGCCTCGTTGGCCACGTCGGCCTGCACCGCCATGGCGGTGCCGCCGCCGGCGCGGATGCGGCGCACCACCTCGTCGGCCGCCAGCGAGTTGGCGGTGTAATTCACCGCCACCGCCCAGCCCTGCTGCGCGGCCAGCCAGGCGGTGGCGGCACCGATGCCGCGGCTGGCGCCTGTGATCAAAAGCACGGGGTTCATCACCGATCTCCTGCAAAAAAGGGTGGCATCGCTTACAACACGGGCTCACAGAATTCCATCATTACAACAGCGCCAGGAGACACCCATGCGTCGCACACTCGACTATTACTTCGCCCCCCAAAGCCCCTGGATGTACCTGGGACATGCCCGGCTGACCGAATTGCTGCAGCGCACGGACACCGAGGTGCGCGTGCGCCCGGTGGACTTTGGGCAGGTATTTGCGGTGTCGGGCGGTCTGCCCTTGCCGCAGCGTGCCCCGCAGCGCCAGGCCTACCGGCTGGTGGAGTTGCGCCGTTTCAGCGAAGCGCTGGGCGTGCCTTTGAACCCGCAGCCGCGCCACTTTCCGTTGTCCGGCGACCCTGCAGCCCTGCTCATCACGGCGGTGGCCACGCACGACGGCGCAGCCGCTGCCATGCGGCTCACGGGCGCCATCGGGCAGGCCATCTGGGCGCAAGAGCGCCACATGGCCGACGCCGCCGAACTGGCCGCTGTGCTGGCCGACTGTGGGCTGGACGCCCAGCGGCTGGCGCAGGCCCAGGACGCTGACAACCGGGCGCTGTATGCGCAGCACACCCGCGAGGCGGTTGACGCCGGGGTGTTTGGTGCGCCAAGCTACGTCGTGGAAGGCGAGATTTTCTGGGGCCAGGACCGGCTCGATTTCGTTGAGCGCCGCTTGGCGGCCTGAGTTTCCATTTCAAAAACCAACACACAGGAGCATTGCATGGGCCAGTTCGTTGAACTCACTTCCGCCGACGGTTTCACCTTTCCCGCCTACGTGGCGCAACCC